>NZ_MVOC01000048.1 GCF_002043095.1 Mycobacterium sp. AT1
CAGGTGTCGGTGCACCACAGGTCGCGCTCACCGGACCCGTCGGCGGCGGAGGCGGTCGCGAACATGCCGGCCATCGCCGCGACGCGACGGGCGCACGCGGCGGACTCCACCCGCGACCACGACTCGACAGCATCGGCACCGGAAGTGCCGGTCGCCGAGCCCGTCAGCCAATCGAACATGCATTCGATAATATGTGCGACGAGCTACTAAAACCAGGCCGGAGCGGCGGCCCTGTGGATGAATGGCAACCTGTGGACAACCCGCCCGCTAACCGCGCGGAATGTCGGTGGCGCGTGCTAGTTGGTGCCGGATGAATCTGCTGCTGTGAACAATTCAGCGCCACCGGTTAGTTCCCAGGTTGGACACATAGCTTCGGCTGGTGCCGTCGCCCGCCCAGACTCCGCTGACCCTTCGGGTGGCGGTCGAGGCGTGGCAGCTGGACCCCGCCGCACTGCTGCTCATCGTGGCCCTCGGCCTCGGCTATGCCTGGTGTCGGCGCACCGCGCCCGCCGAACGTGCGCCCGTGTACTGCTTTACCGCCGGCCTCGTCACCTGGGGACTCGCCACGTCCAGTGCGATCGCGGTCTACGCGCCCGTGCTGTTCTGGATGCGGGCGCTGCAGGTGCTGACGCTGTTGTTCGTCGTCCCCTTCCTGCTCGCCCTCGGCAGGCCGGTGACCACGCTTCGGAACGTCCTCCCGGAGTCGGGTCGCCGGCGGGTCGACCACGTGCTGGCGTCAAGGGCGTGCCGGGTCGCCGCCTCGCCGCTGTGCACGTCGGCGGCGATGCTCGGCCTGCCGTGGCTGCTGTACCTGACACCGTGGTACGTGGCGTCGATGGGGGGAGCGACCGGCTCGGCGACGCGAATCCTGTTGGTGGTGATCGGCTTCGGCTATTTCTACGCCAGGGTGCAGAGTGACCCCGTGCCGAGGCGTTATCCGCCACTGCTCTCCGTCGGCATCAGCGTCGTCGAATCGCTCGGCGACGGCCTGCTGGGCCTGGTGCTGTGGCTCGGTCCGCTGATCGCGCAGTCTTACTACGCTGGTCTGCAACGCAATTGGGGTCCGAGCGCGAGGACCGACCAGTCCGTCGGCGCGGGCGTCCTCTGGGTCGTCGGCGACATCCTCGGCGTTCCGTTCCTGGCCGTCCTCTTCAAGGGGCTGTCCACGCACGAGAAGCGGCGTGCGCGCGAAGTCGACGCCGAAATCGAAGACCTAGCCGAACCCGAACCCGCCCTCTGGTGGGAAGCCGACCCGCAGCTGAATCAACGCTTCCGGAGAGGTTAGAACGTGCTCATAGGGCGCACGCTGTTGGCGAGATCCACCAGCGCGTAACGGTGTTCCTGCGTCGGCGCGACGCGCGACAGGCCGCGTAGCGACGCCTCGACGCCGAGGCGGAGGCCGTGCTCGGTGAAGGGGAAGCCCAGGATGTGATTGGTGCTCGCCTCGTTGTCGGCCAACCAGTCCATCGCCGTGCCGAGTACCAGGGCGCGAATCTGCAGCACCCGAGGCTCGGTGTCTGGCAGCACTTCCACCCGCCGTGCCGCGTCGCGGATCTGCTGCTCGGTGATCTCGCTGCCCGAGCGGCCGGACAACAGCGTGACGGCACTGGTGAGCCGAGCCGTGGTGAAGTGCCTCGAGGTGGGCGGTACCTGGTCGAGTGTCGTGACGGCGTCGTCGCGTTCGCCGGCGGCGGACTGCGTGCGGGCCAGGCCGAAGCCCGCCGAGATGATGCCGTTGTCGGTGTTCCACACGGTCTTGTAGAACCGTCGCTCGTCGGACGTCCCGCTCAGTTCCGCTGTTGCGGCCAGCGCCAACTTCGGCGCGAGTTCGCCAGGCAGGGTGTCGAGGACCTCGGTGAAGTGCTTGGTGGCGTTTTCATAGTCCGCGGAAAGCAACTCGGCCACGGCGCGGAACCACACCAGGCGCCATTGCCAACCCGTCCGTTCGCCGAGATCTTCGAGTTTGCGGTTGGCCTTTGCCACGTCGCCAAGGTCGAGGAGTGCCCGCACCTCCATGAGTGGAAGCTCGACGGACTCTGAAAGATCAACTCCGCCATCGGAATCCAGCGATCCATAGCGCGCCGCACGTAGCGAGTCAAGAGTTTGGACGGGTTGGCTGAGCACCGTCGCCGACAACACCGCCGCCCCGACGTCGGCGGGGTCAACGAGTGGAACCTGCAGTGCCCTGACGATTTCCTGCGCGGTGAGCTTCTCCGAATGCACCTGACCGTCGAGGTACACGTCGGTGTGGGCGACGAGGAGGTCGACGCCGAACGTCGAACGCGACGGGCTGAACACGGCCGACAGGCCCGGCCGCGGCATCCCAGAGTCTTGGGCGACCACTTCTCGCAGCACGCCGATCAGCTGGCCGGACATCTCCTCCGCGCTGGCGAACCGCCGGCGAGGGTCCGGGTCGATGGCCCGCTGCAACAGTCGACCGAACGAATCATATTTCAGCAGAACGGGATCGCCCTCGGGCAAGCCGTCGTCGTATCGACCGTTGCGAGTGCGCAAGTCCAATGTCAGGGCGGCCAGGGTGCGGCCGACGGTGTAGATGTCGGTGGCCATCGTCGGCCCCGTCTTGACGATTTCGGGAGCCTGGTATCCCGGTGTGCCGTAGAGGAATCCGTACGAGTTCAACCGCGACACCGCGCCGAGGTCGATCAGCTTGAGCTGTTCCTCGGTGACCATGATGTTCTCGGGCTTGAGGTCGTTGTAGACCAGGCCGACGGAGTGCAGGTAACCAAGGGCGGGCAGGATCTCGAGCATGTAGGCAATCGCTTGGGCGACCGGAAGCTTGTGTCCCTTGGCCTGTTTGAGCGACGTCCCGCCGACGTACTCCATCACGATGTATCCGACGGGGTCGCCGTTCTTGTCGTCGTGCTCGACGAAGTTGAAGATCTTCACGATCCCGGGATGGGTGACCTCGGCGAGGAACTGGCGCTCGGCCATCGCGATCGACTGCGCTTCGGCGTCACCCGAGTGGACCAGGCCCTTGAGAACGACCGGCCGGTCGTTGACGTTCTTGTCGAACGCAAGGTAGATCCAGCCGAGACCGCCGTGCGCGATGCATCCCTTGATCTCGTACTGGTCGACCACCATGTCGCCCGGACTCAGCTGTGGCAGAAAGGAGTACGGGCTGCCACAGTGCGGGCACCAGCCCTCGGAGAGCGCCTCGCCGTCGGAGGTCGAGCGACCCACCGGCTTGCCACAGTTCCAGCAGAACCGCTTGACCTCGGCGACGACCGGGTCGGTCATCAACGCTTCCAGCGGATCGCGTTCAGGTACCCGCGGCACCTCCACCAGACCGCCACCGAGCCGCCGGATCGGGGACCACTGCCGCGTCATCATGGTCATCTGTTCGTGTGGATCGGTCTCGACGGTGCCCACCGAGAAGCTGTCGGAATCGTCGAAGTTCGGCCGGAAGACGGCCTGGGTGGCCATCGGCCGCAGCGTCGCCAGCGAGTCGTAGGCCATGGCGTCGGCAGGCTGAGTACCCGGGTAGGCCTCGTCCTCGTCTGGCGCGGTCATTGGGACTCGTACCTCGGCGAGGGTGGCGCGGGTGCCGGGCCGAGCACCGTCAACCACTTGCGGTACAACGTGTTCCACGTCCCATCGCGGCGGATTCGCTCGAGGGTTCCGTTGACGAACCGCACCAGGCCGGTGTTCTCCTTGTTGATCCCGATTCCGTAGGGCTCCTTGGCCATCGACGGTCCGACGATGTGCAGGTACGGGTCCTGGCTCACCAACCCGGCGAGAATGGAGTCATCCGTGCTGACGGCGTCGACCTGACGCTGCTGAAGTGCAACCAGGCAGTCGGCCCACGTCACCACCTCGACGATGACCGGCGGCGGGCTGACCTGCCGGACGCGATCGAGCGACGTGGTCCCCGACACCGCGCACACCCGCTTGCCGGCAAGATCTGAGGCTTGGCTGATCGGCGAGTCGCGGGGCGCCAGGATGCGCTGGGTGGCCGCCAGGTACTCGGTGGAGAAGTTGACCAGTTCCTTGCGCGCACACGTGATGCTCATGGTCTTGACGACGATGTCGACCTGATTGTTCTGCAGCGCCGCGATGCGATCGGCTGACGACAGGATGCGGTACTCGACCTGCGACGGCGTGCCGAAGATGTCCCTGGCCACTTCGCCAGCGACGTCGACGTCGAAGCCGGTGATCTCACCGGTGATGGGGTCGCGGAAGCTGAACAGGTTGCTCCCGATGTCGAGGCCGACGATGAGCCTGCCCCGATTGCGGATGTTGGTGACGGCGTCGTCGGCATCGGCCTTGGAGGTGAACGGACGCAGGCTCGCCGTGCAGTTGTCGCCGTCGTCGTCGGGGTCGGGAGGCAATGCGGGCTCCGGCGCGGCTTCCGTCATGCCAGCGGGCGTCGGAGGGGCCAACGTCACGCTCGGCACGCTGACGACGGGCGCGGTCTGGCTGCACCCGGCGACGGTCGTCACCGCCGCGAGCACCGCCAAGGCCTTCGTCAAAACCTTCATCGGTACTCACTCAACCTCGGCCACAGCCCCAGCGCCACCGCGATCGCCGCGATGATGCTCAGCACCGCCGCGCCGACCGTCGCGCCGGACAGCACCCGGCGGGCGTTGACGATGTCGTTGCGCAGCTGCTGGCGACTCTCGCCGATGCCCTTGGTCAGTGCGGCGTCGAGCTTGTCGAAGGCCGGCGTCGAGTCGTCCTCGCCCGTGCCGAGGGCCACCTGCGTGGCGGCCTGGTAGTTGCCGACCGCGATGTAGGCGTTGATCCGGTCGTCGGCGGCCCGCCAGCGTCTCAGCAGTTGTTCGGCGTCGGCAAGGTCGGCCTTGTCGATGGCGTCGTCGCGCCCCAGGTATCCGGCGAGCTGTTGCTGCATCGTGTCGATGCGCTGGTAGTAGGACTGCTTGCGGACGCCCTCGTCGCCGCGGCGGATCAAGGACAGCGTCTCGTCCGCGCGCGCCTGCTGCGCGGTGATGGCCATGGTGGTGACGGTCTTGAGGGATTCGGCCGCGGTGCTCTTGGCGCTGCGACTGTCGGCGGTCGAGATCGTCAGCGCCGTGCCGACCCACACGATCATGATCAGCACGGCAAGACCCCCGGCGACGAAGCCGACGTTGACGCGTCTGCGGGTGCGCCTTGCCAGCCACCGGTTCGCGAACGCACCGAACATCAGGGTCGCAAGAACCACCAAGATGACCGGGGCGGGGATCCTGGTCGAGGCGGTCGTCTCGGTGTCGACCTGCTTGCTGGTCTCCTCGTACAACCGCTGGGCGTTGGGGAGGATCTGCGTCTGCATGAGCGACGAGGCCTCCGACAGGTACGACGAGCCGACCGGGTTGCCGGCGCGGTTGTTCGTGCGGGCGGTCTCGACGAGGCCGGTGTAGACGGCGAGTTGGGCGTTGACGCGGCCGAGCAGCCGTACCATCTCGTCGTCGGTGAGGCCGCTCGACGCGCGCGTCACCGCGACGGACGCGTCGGTGATGGCCTGTTCGTATCGCTGCCGGACGGCTCGGGGTTCGGCTCCCGAGATGAAGGCGGTCGCGGCGGCGGCGTCGGCGACGGACAGTGTCGTGTAGAGCTGACCTGCCGCGAACGACAGCGGCTCGGTGTGGTCGAGCACGTTGGTCAGCGCCTGCTGGCGGTTGTTGATGGTGGTCGACGTCGCGAAGGCGCACGCGATGACCATCGCGGCGAGGACGAATCCGATCGTGAGGATGCGGCCGGGGGTGGTCCAGAGGAACCACCAGCGTGGGTGCGCTGGTCTGGTTTGCGAGCGCGACGCAAGGGGCTCGGTGGAAGGGTGCGCCAACTCCACGGTCACCTGTGCGTGGACCTCTGCTTTCGGTCTGCTTTCCCGACTCCACAACTGTAAAGGAATTCTAAGAGGAGGGGGCGGGACGCGCGGGACAATCGCCGACACCCATGTTCGTCGTCCCTTCCCTATCCTGGGTGGCGTGCGTGGTGACGGGGACGGTTGGGTCAGTTCGACGGATGGCGCGCACTTCTGGGGCCTGCACGGCGCGGCCGGACTGCTGCTGCGGGCGCCACGCCCCGACGGGCGCGCCGCCGTACTGCTCCAGCATCGTGCGCCGTGGAGCCATCAGGGCGGAACGTGGGGCTTGCCGGGCGGAGCCCGCGACAGCCACGAGACCGTCGAGCAGGCCGCCGTCCGCGAAGCGCATGAGGAGGCCGGCCTGTCACCAGACCAGCTGGTGGTGCGGCTCGAGGTCGTGACGTTCGAGCCGGAGGGCGTGTCCTGGACCTACACGACGGTCATCGCCGACGCGCCAGAGCCGTTGCATACGGTGCCCAACCGGGAGAGCTCGGAGCTGCGCTGGGTCCCGGAGGACGAAGTTGCCGACATGCCGCTGCATCCCGGCTTCGCCGCCAGCTGGGAGCGGCTGCGCACCGAGTCGGCGTCGCTCCCGTTCGAGGTCACCCCAGAGCGTTGAGCAAGGTTCTGGCCGCCGCGGCGGGATCATCGGCGGCGGTGATGGCGCGCACCACCACGATCCGACGGGCTCCCGCGGCGAGCACCTCGGGCACCCGGTCCAGGTCGATCCCGCCGATGGCGAACCACGGCATCTCACCGTCCAGTGCGGCGGCCGTCCGTACCAGGTCGAGTCCTGGTGCCGTGCGTCCTGGTTTGGTCGGGGTCGGCCAGCAGGGGCCGACGCAGAAGTAGTCGACGGCCTCCCTGGTGGCGGCGCCGGCCTGCTCGGCGTCATGGGTGGACCGCCCGATCAGTGGCTCCGGACCGATGACGTCCCTGGCGACGGAGAGCGGCAGGTCGTCCTGGCCGAGGTGCAGGATGTCGGCCCCGGCGGCGCGTGCGACGTCGGCTCGGTCGTTGACGGAGAACAGCGCGCCGTGGCGGCGCGCCGCATCGGCGAGCACCTCGAGGGCGGCGAGCTCGCCGCGCGCCTCCAGCGGGCCGAACTGTTTCTCACCCGCCGAGCCCTTGTCGCGGAGCTGGATGACGTCGACGCCACCCGCAAGAGCGGCGTCGGCGAACTCGGCGAGATCGCCGCGCTCCCGCCTGGCGTCGGTGCACAGATAGAGCCGGGCGGTCGCGAGTCGCTGACGACGATCGAAGGACATACCGCGAACGTTAGCGATTGGTGGGTACCCTTGAACACGCGACGCGGGAGTCCCGAGATCGGGGGCTGAGAGTGGGTGCGTTCACCCTTACCGTCACACCTGATCCGGGTCATGCCGGCGTAGGAAGGATGGAACCGTGCGTAGGCACTCATTGGCCGTCATCGGTGGCGGCGTCATCGGATTGTCGGTTGCCCGCCGCGCGGCCCTCGACGGTTGGACCGTGCGGGTGCACCGGGACGACGTGCGCGGCGCCTCCTGGGTGGGCGGCGGCATGATCGCCCCACTCGGCGAGGGCTGGCCTGGTGAAGAGCGGCTACTGCAGATCGGGCTCGCCTCGTTGGCGATGTGGCACGACGACTTCCTGGACGGGCTGCCCTCCGACGTCGTCACCGCCAGGCAGTCGCTGGTGGTCGCCGTCGACCGCGCCGATGCGGCGGATTTGGCCACGATCGGGGAATGGCTTGGCGCCCAAGGGCATCCGGTGACGACGACCAGATCCGCGCGTGATCTCGAACCGCTTTTGGCGTCGGGCATCCGGCACGGGTTCGTCGCCGACACCGAACTGGCGGTGGACAACCGGGCGCTGCTGACCGCGTTGGCGGAACAGTGCGAAACTCTCGGGGTGACGTGGGCGGGTCCGGCGCAGTCGTTGGACGAAGTGCGTGACGCCGACGTCGCGGTGATCGCCAATGGCGTCGACGCGCCGTCGTTGTGGCCCGGTCTGCCGATCCGACCGGTCAAGGGCGAGGTTCTGCGACTTCGGTGGCGACGTGGTTGTATGCCGTTGCCGCAGAGAGTTATTCGAGCCAGGGTGCACGGTAGGCAGGTGTACCTGGTGCCGCGCGCCGACGGCGTTGTGGTGGGGGCGACGCAGTACGAGCACGGCAGGGACACCGCACCCACGGTGGCCGGCGTCCGCGAACTCCTGGACGACGCGTGCGAGGTCATGCCGGCGCTTGGCGAGTACGAGCTGGCCGAGTGTGCGGCCGGCTTGCGCCCGATGACCCCCGACAACCTGCCGTTGGTCGCCAGGCTGGACGACCGCACGCTCGTCGCCGCGGGCCACGGCCGCTCTGGTTTCCTGCTGGCTCCGTGGACCGCCGCCACGATCGCGGCCGAGTTGAAAGTTGGTGTGCCCGCATGAAGATTGAGGTCAACGACGAATTCGTCGACGTCGACGACGGGATGAGTGTCGCCGATCTGTTGGCGACGCTTGGCATTCCTGAGAAGGGCATCGCGGTCGCGGTCGACTGGACGGTGGTTCCGCGGTCGGACTGGAGCCGCGGACTCGCCGACGGTGCGAAGGTGAAAGTGGTGACGGCGGTGCAGGGTGGTTGAGTCGAAGCTGGTGGCGGAATCCAAGCTGACCATCGCGGGCCGTAGCTTCGGCTCGCGGCTGATTCTCGGCACTGGCGGGGCCGCCAACCTCGCAGTGCTCGAGGATGCGCTCGTCGCCTCTGGGACCGAGCTGACAACGGTGGCGATGCGCCGGGTGGACGCCGAAGGGGGCACCGGGGTGCTCGACCTGCTGAACCGGTTGGGCATCACCCCGTTGCCCAACACCGCCGGTTGTCGAGGGGCGGCCGAAGCGGTGTTGACGGCCCAGCTGGCCCGCGAAGCGCTTGGCACCGAGTGGGTCAAGCTCGAGGTCATCGCCGACGAGCGGACACTGCTGCCCGACGGCATCGAATTGGTCAGGGCCGCAGAGCAACTGGTCGACGACGGCTTCGTAGTGCTGGCCTACACCAATGACGACCCGGTGCTGGCGCGACGGCTCGAAGACATCGGGTGTGCGGCGGTGATGCCGCTGGGGTCGCCGATCGGGACGGGCCTCGGCATCGCGAATCCCCACAACATCGAGATGATCGTCGAGCGGGCGAACGTGCCCGTCGTCCTCGACGCGGGGATCGGCACCGCAAGCGACGCCGCGCAGGCGATGGAACTCGGATGCGACGCGGTGCTTTTGGCGACCGCCGTCACCAGGGCCGCCGACCCACCCATGATGGCGGCGGCGATGGCGTCTGCGGTCACGGCGGGCCGGCTCGCGCGCCAGGCCGGTCGAATACCGAAGCGGTTCTGGGCGCAAGCGTCGAGCCCCGCCAACTGATGCCGGTGGGCAACCGCTACGTGGCGCTCGGGTCGTCGATGGCGGCGGGCCCGGGGATCAAGCCGAAGGCGGCGGGCGCGCCCATGGGTTCGGGCCGGTCGGCGGTCAACTACCCGCACCTCGTCGCGGCGCGGCTGTCCTACGATCTCGTCGACGTGACGTTCTCGGGCGCCACCACGGCCAATGTGCTTTCCGAGCGTCAACGCGGCGCGCCGCCGCAGATCGAGGCGCTCGACGGCACCGAGAGTCTGGTGACCATCACCATCGGCGGCAACGACGCAGGTTACGTCCCCCTGCTCTACGCCGCGGGCCTACCGCGCTGGACCCGGTCTCTTCCTGTTCTGGGTCGGATCGTCCGCGGTCAACTAGACGGCGGCGCGCGTGATGCGGCGCTGGCCGCGGTCGGGAACTCGCTGACGGCCGTCGGCGCGGAGGTGCGGCGCCGTGCACCGTCGGCTCGGGTTCTGTTCGTCGACTACCTGACTCTGTTGCCGCCGAAGGGGATTCCCGCACCTCCGCTGTCAGAGGAAGACGCCGAGACGGGTCGTCGAATCGCCGACGCTCTGGAGCGCCTCACCGCGGAGGCCGCCGCGGCGACGGGCTGCGAACTGGTGCGGGCAGCCGCCGCGAGCCGTGACCATCACCCGTGGTCGGCCGATCCGTGGACGACGAGGTTCGGGGTTCCGCTGCCGGGGCGGGCGGCTCCGCTGCACCCCAACGCCGCCGGAATGCGCGCGGTGGCCGATCTGATTTGCGTGAAGTATCACCGATCGTGATGATGGCGGGATGACCGTGTGGTTGTCGCCGTCGCAAGGGCGAACGTGGTTGAACTACATGAGCGTCTACCACCGGTTGGAATACGAGATGAACCGGCACCTGCAGGCCGAGTGCGGACTCTCGCTCGCCGACTACACGGTGATGAACGCGCTCTCCGCCGCGCAGGGGCGCCGGACGAGGCTCTCCCAGTTGGCAATCACCATCGGCTGGGAGCGCAGCCGGCTGTCGCATCACCTGCAGCGGATGGCGAGCCGCGGCCTGGTCGACCGGGTGCAGTCCGAAACCGACGGCCGGGCGACCGACGCCGTGCTGACCGACGCCGGGCTCAAGACGTTGCGGGTGGCGGCGCCAAAGCACGTCGCCTGGGTGCGCACGTTGTTCTTCTCCGACCTCCACGACGACCAGGTCGAGGAGATGGGTGATCTCCTCGACCTGGTCTATCGAACGATCCTGCGCGAAGGCACGCTGCCGACGCCCGAGTGGCCCCCCGCGCCTGAGTGACTCGCGTCTGGACGACTTAGGTCTGCACCTCGCCGCCGTCGACGAACATCTCGCTGCCCGTCATGAAGCTGCTGGCAGGCGAGGCGAGGAACACCACCGCCGCGCCGATCTCGTTGGGCTGCCCGATGCGTCCGAGCGTCACGTCGGCGGTCAGATTCTTCAGCAGTTCCTTCTCGCCGCCGGCCGGGGCGAGGCCGACGAGTCCCGGGGTCTCCACCGGACCGGGCACCAGGGTGTTGACCCGGATGCCGCGCGGTGCCAGCTCGGCGGCCCAGGTGCGACCGAACGAGCGGACGGCGGCCTTGGACGCGGCGTAGACGCCGAAGGAGGGGATGCCCCGTGACGCCGACGTCGAGCCCGACAGGATGACCGAGGCGCCGTCGTTCAGCAGGGGCAGCACCTTCTGCACGGTGAACATCGTGCCGGCGACGTTGCGGTTGAAGGTGTCGAGGTAGTGCTCGACGGTCACCTCTTCGAGGGTGGCGAACTCGCCGCCGCCCGCGTTGGTGAACACCGCGTCGAGACCGCCGCCGTGGGCGGTGATCGCGTCGACGATGGCGTCCAGCTGGGCCGGGTCGCTGACGTCGCTGCGGATGCCGGTTGCCGACGACCCGATCGACGCCACCGCCGCGTCGATGGTGTCTTGATTGCGACCGGTCAGGAAGACATGTGCTCCCGCCTCGGCCAGCGCAACTGCGGACGCGAGGCCGATGCCTGCGGTGCCGCCGGTGACGAGGGCGTTCTTCCCGTCCATTGATCCCATGTCTGCTCCTCCTGGGGTGCCTCGGTGTAGGTTCGAGGGTGCGCGCATTTGCGTGACATGTCAATCAACTGGCATGGCGTCGGAGGTATTCCGCCAAGCGTGACTAACGTTGGGGCGATGCGGCGGAGATCACGGACGGTAGGGGCTGCCTTGACGGCGGCGGTGTTGGCGGCGGGTGTCGCCGGATGTGGCAAGGAGGCCGCCGAGCCGGCGGCGACCTCGCCGTCTGACTTCGCGATCGCACTGAAGGACCGCGTCTCGACCGACGCGATGATGGCGCACCTCAAGAAGCTGCAGGACATCGCCGATGCCAACGGCGGGAACCGGGCGCTCGGCTCACCCGGTTACGACGCCAGCGTCGACTACGTCGTCCAGACGTTGCGGGACAAGGGCTTCGACGTGCAGACCGATGACTTCGAGGTCCGCATTCCGTTCGCCGACGAACCCGTCGTGACCGTCGGCGGACAACGGATCAAGGCCGCACCACTCATGTACACGGCCGGCACGCCGAAGGGCGGGGTCGCGGGACGCCTGGTGCCCGCCCGCACCGGGCCACGGCCGGGATGCAAGGCGTCGGACTATGACGGGCTCGACGTCGCGGGTGCCGTCGTCCTCGTCGACCGCGGCGCGTGTCCGTTCGGTGACAAACAGGTCGTCGCCGCCGAACGTGGCGCGGTCGCCGTAATCGTGGCGAACAACGAGGGCGGAGACGACATCGGTGGCGGCACCCTGGGGGAGGGCACCGAGGTGAAGATCCCCGCCGTCAGCATCTCCAAGGATGACGGAGCGCGCCTGCGCGACGAACCCGCCGAGACGACGATCGCCGTCAACGCGGGCGTTCGCGTCGACCACACCCGCAACGTGATCGCGCAGACCAAGACAGGGGCGACCGACAACGTCGTCATGGCGGGCGCCCATCTCGACAGCGTGCGAGAGGGGCCCGGCATCAACGACAACGGGTCCGGTGTGGCCGCCGTACTGGAAACCGCTGTGCAACTTGGTAGTTCGCCCGACATCAAGAACGCCGTGCGATTCGGGTTCTGGGCGGCCGAGGAGGAGGGCCTGGTCGGGTCCACCGAGTACGTCAAGACCCTCGACGTCGAGGCGCTCAAGGACATCGCGCTCTACCTCAACTTCGACATGCTGGCCTCACCGAACCCCGGATACTTCACCTACGACGGCGATCAGTCGGCGCCACCCACTCCCGACGTGCCGCGGGTCCCCGAGGGATCGGCGGGCATCGAACGCCTGTTGTCCGCCTATCTGAATGACGCGGGTAAGGAACCGCGCGACACCAGCTTCGACGGGCGCTCCGACTACGACGGCTTCACGCAGGCGGGCATCCCGGCGGGTGGGCTGTTCTCCGGCGCGGAGGACAAGATGACTGCCGACGAAGCAAAGCTCTGGGGCGGTGCGGCCGATCAACCGTTCGACCCGAACTATCACGAGAGTTCGGACACCTACGCCCATCTCGACCGCACCGCGCTCGACATTCAGGGCAAGGGCGTCGCATACGCCATCGGCGTCTACGCCAAGGACGACGGCGGGCGCAACGGCGTCCCCGCCCGCGACGACCGCACCCGTCACGTGGTGTCGGAGTCGTGAAGTCGGTACTGATCGCGGCATGCCTGATGTTGGTGGCCGGCTGCTCGTCGCAGACATCACCCCCTGCACCCGCGGCTCTCTCCGCCCGCGAGCTCGCTGACAAGGTGACCGCCGACGGCATGTACGCACACCTCGAGAAGCTGTCGGACATCGCCGCCGCCAACGGCAACAGCAGGGCCGACGGGACGCCCGGCTTCGACGCGAGCGTCGACTACGTTGCCAAGATGCTGCGCGACAAGGGTTTCGACGTCGAAACGCCGGAGTTCGACCGGCTCGCGATGTCGTCACCGGGGCGGCCGTCCCTCGTCGTCTCGGGCCGTAGCTTCTCGGTAACCCAGGCGTCGCCGTTGGTGACCACTGCGCCGGGCGGACTCAGTGCCGTCACCCTGCGGCCGGAGAAGTCGTCCGGCTGTACCGCTGCCGCATACGGGTCGGTCAACGTTCGCGGTGCACTCGCGATCGTCGACGACAAGGACTGCTCGGTGGTCGACAAGCAGAACGCGGCCGTTGGCCGGGGAGCGGTCGGCGTGCTCGTCGTGAGCGATCCCGACGAAAATGGCAGTCCGGCAGGCTTGTTCACGCCGGGGTACTACCAGCAGCTCACGTCGCCGGTCGCGGTGATCGACGAGACCGCCGACGCGGCGCTGCGCCGCACCACCGCGGACGTTCGGCTCACCCTCAACGCCAAGAACGCGGTCGTGAAGTCGCGAAGCGTGGTGGCGCAGACCAAGACCGGTGATCCGCACAACGTCGTCGTGGCGGGAGCGCATCTCGACTCGGCGCTGGACAGTCCGGGCCTCAACGACAACGGGTCTGGTGTCGCCGCGGTACTGGAAACCGCAGTGCAACTGGGTGGTTCGCCGACGGTCACCAACGCCGTGCGGTTCGTCTTCTGGGGCGCCCAGCAAACCGGACTTCAGGGTTCGACCAAGTACGTGGCGGGCCTTGGCGACGCCGGGTTGAACGACGTCGCAATGTATCTCGACTTCGACCTGCTCGGTTCCACCAATGCGGGCTACTTCACCCTCGACGGCGACCAGTCGGGCCAACCCAACCCCGACGTCCCGGCCGCGCGGGTGCCCGCCGGATCGGCCGGGGTCGAACGGACGCTGGCCGGATACCTCAACCTCGCCGGGGTGCGGCCAGCCGATCTCCCGCTGGGTCTGGCCAGCGACTACAGCGCGTTCCTGCGCGCCGGAATACCCATCGGCGGCATCACCACCGGCTCATCGCAGCGCAAGACCGCGACGCAAGCCAGGCTGTGGGGTGGCCGCGCCGGGGTAGCCTTCGACCCCAACTATCAACGGCGCAGCGACACCATTGCCAACGTCGACAGGGCCACCCTGACCATCACCGGTCCCGCGGTGGCCTTCGCCGTCGGTACCTACGCGCAGTCGACCGAGGGCCCGAACGGAGTCCCGCCCCGAGGTTGACAGCAGACGGTACGCCCATCCCCAACCGTGTCTCAGCGGATCTCACAGCTGGCGTGCGTAGGAATGTCGTTCGTGACCAAAACTTCTCGACGCCTGAGCGCGACGGTTGGACTGGCGGCTGCGGTCGCCATGGGTGCGCTGACCGTGGCCTGCGGGTCCACCGGCACCACCTCTCCGTCGACCACCGCAACCACCACGACCAGCACCACCCCGACTACCACCAGCACGACACATCGACAACATTCGTCGAGCGGTAGCAACGACGGTGGTGGCGGCGCTCAAGCCCCCGCCACGGTGACCAACACCGAGACCGACACCCAGACGGTGACCCCGACGGTGAGCACGTCCGTCGAGACCGACACCCAGACCTCGACTCAAACCTCGACTCAGACGGTGACGGTCACGCCGACGCGTCAGCAGCGTGACTTCGGCCCTGGTACGAACGGGCAACACGGGTGACGAACTGGTAGACGCCGTCCTCGTCGGGAGCCAGCGGGCCCGGCCTGGCATGCGGTGAGCTCAGACCGCGTTGGACGGACTCGCATGCCGCCCAGTCCTGTCGGTTGGTCAGATCCCAGAAGTCCACGGCATAGGACGGATCGAAACCCTCTTGGGCCGCAACGTCCTTCGGGAAGGCCCACGCGCATTCGACGTGGGTGCGGTCGGCCGCGAGTGGGGTCATCAGGTGCGTCATGACGTAGTCGGGGTGCAGGCTGACGAGGAGGTTCGGGAAGCCGACCAGGTACATCACGGTGCTCAGCTCGTGTTCGGACAGCCCCTTGATCGCCACGCCACCGCTCTTGCCGGTGAACGACATCGTCTCGGCGCCTTCGATCATCGACATCCAGCCGCCCATCCACGAACCCTCGAAGTGCAGGTTCTCCCCGCTGGTGGGCGGGCTGATCTTGGAGAGCTCGGGGTGAATGGTCGAGCAGTGGTAGCACTCCTGGTAGTTCTCGGCGATGACCTTCCAGTTGGTGGCCAGCTCGTAGGAGTGGCGGGCGACGATCACCAGATCCTCGGGCCGGTAGCCGCTCACCACGTCTTCGAGGCCGGCGACGTGGTCGGTGAATTCGACGTCGGTACCGCTGGCGTCGACGAACAACCAGCCGTGCCAGTCGACCAGCCGCAGTTCGGTCAGGCCGAACTCGCCGTGGTTGAAGCTGTCGTCGAATCCCGGTGCGCTGCGCAGACTCCCGTCGAGTCGGTACGACCAGGAGTGGTAGGGGCACACGATGCCGCGCCGCTTCGCAGTGGTGCCGCACGCGAGTAGCTCGTGGCCGCGGTGGCGGCACGTGTTGGCGAAGGCGCGGATCACGCCGTCGTCGCCGCTTACCAACAGCATTCCGTCGGCACCGGAGCCGATGGCCCGCTGCGAACCCGTGCCCGCCATGTCGGCGGCGTGGCCGACGCACTTCCAGCCGGAGAAGACGTTGCGCTGCTCCCACTCGAAGACCGCCGGGTCGACGTACGCCTCGCGGGGCAGCATGCGGGAGGCGCCGAACGGGGCCAGGCTCGCGGCGAGATCGTCGGCCGGAACGGGTGCCGGGTCCGGACGCGAGGAGGAAGAATTGCTCAAGTGCTGTTTGAACATACAGTCAGGATAGTCCGTGGACGCCCCCCGCGCGAGGGGCCGGGCTCAGGCCTCGCCGGCGAACGCGGCGAGACCCCGGTCGGCTCCCGTGGCGTCGCCGCGCGTCATCCGGCGGTACACCAGATACCCGACGACGACGGCGGCCAGCGCGGCAAGGAGCAGCAGGGTGGCCAGCGCGTTGAGCGCAGGCGTCGGAGCGGCTCGCGCGGTGTTGTAGATCTTCACCGAGACCGGTTCGGTCGAGGATCCCGCCGACAGATAGCGCACCAGCACGAAGTCGTCGATGACGTCGGCGAAGACCAGCACGGTGCTCGCGAAGATGGCCGGCATCAGCATCGGCATCGTGACCCGCCACAGTGACCCGAGCGGGGAGGCGCCGAGATCCGTTGCCGCCTCTTCGTATTGCTTGCCGATGGTCGCCAGGCGGGCCCGCACCAGGACCGCGGGATAGGCCACCTGATAGGTCACCAGGCCGACCACCTGTGCCGAGGTGCCGAGGCCGATCGGCAGCGCCAGGTTCGTCATCACGAACAGCAGCGCGACGGCCAGCAGCACCTCGGGGATGACGAAGGAGATCAGCATCAGCACGTTCGCCCCGGACGGCAGCCTGCCGCGCCAGCGGTCGACGCCGATCGCGAAGAGAACGCCGAGCGGAACGGTGACGAGGGTGGCGATCACGCCGAGCTTCAACGTCTGCAGCAGTGCCGTGTGCAGGCTGGCGTCGTGCCAGACCGACCGGGTCGGGTCGCCCCAGTACCACCGGAACGAGAACCCCTGCCAGTTGGTCCGCGACCTGCCGTCGTTGAAGGAGAACATCACGGCGATCAGCACCGGGAGCAGCGACCACACCAGGTAGAAGACGGTGATGGCGGCGAGAATGCGGGGGCGGCGCCAGGGATCGCGAAACCAGCTGACCGGGCCCCTCACGTCCGAACCTCGTCCCCGCGCAACGTGACTCGGACGTAGTAGAACATCGGCAAGACCGTGGCAAGCAGCACCAGCATCACGAAGGCACCGGCCTGACCGGTCTGGCCGGGCGCCTGCACACTGTCGTTGATGAGGTTGCCGACCATGGCGGTCTTCGGCGAGGCGGACAACAAGTCGTTGGTGAAGTAGTCACCGAGCATGGGCAGGCAGGTCAGCAGTACCGCGGCCAGGATCGTCGGCCGGCACAGCGGCAGTGTCACCCGCAGGAACGACGAGACACGGCTCGCGCCGAGGTCGCGGGAGGCCTCCAGCATCGGCTGCGACAGCCGGTCGAGCCCGGCGTAGAGCGGCAGGATCATGTAGGGGACGTAGCCGTAGGCCAGGCCGAGAATCACCACGACGGGCTGGCCGGTGAGCCAGTCCACGGTGACGTCGAAGAGCCCGCCGACGCCCAGCAGCCGGTTGACCAGGCCGTCGTTCTGAAGGAGGTTGACCCACGCCAACATTCGCATCATGTAGCTGATCCAGAAGGGCGCGATCAGCAAGGCGATCAACATGCCCTTGTGCTTGCCGGCCAGGCGGGCGACGAAGTAGGCCACCGGGAAGGCGATCGCCAGGCACAGGACGCTTGCGGCGCCGACGTATCCGACGGTGCGCAGCAGTGCGGGGAAGTAGACCCCGTCGGGGCTGATCCGCGACAGCACGTAGGTGAACTGAGAGGGGTTCCACTGCAACGGGTTCCAGACCGGAACGGCGGTGCGGAACAGCGGGTCGACGCGACCGAAGACGATCGCCAGCACCACGTACAGCGGGGCAAGGAAGAACAGCAGCAGCCAGCCGATGCCGGGGGCGGCCAAGGCGGCCCACAGTCGGGCGTTGGGTTCGCGGGACCGCTGCAGCACCGCTGCTAGGACCCGCCGGCGTTGAACGCGTTCCAGACGTTGTGCCACGCCGCGTCATTGTCCGCGTCCAATTCGAGCAGTCGGTAGCCGGTGTCGAAGTATTCGGGTTTGACGATGGCTGACCGCAGATTCTCGGGGATGAACTCCTCGGCGATCAACGAGTCGGCGGTCAGGGTGTTCTGCGGCGGCTGGTAACCGATTGCGGAGAAGTTCTCCTTCGCGACGGCGGGATCCAGCATGTGGTTGAGGAACAGATGCGCCAGCACGGGGTTCTTGCCACCCTTGAGGGTGACCAGCATGTCGTTGTCGACGAGCCCCTTGCCATCCTGCGGGAACCAGTACTGCAGGACGTCCGTCCCGACCCCCTCGGGCAGATAGGACTGTGCGTTGATGACGTCACCGGACCACATCTGGCACAGTCCGATCTGGCCGGACGGCATGTCGCTGTACATCGTGATCGTGACCTTGGGCGACGTCGCCTTCACCAAGGCGCTGAGCTGTTCGCCGACCATCTTCAGGTCGTCGGCCGACGACGTGTTGACGTCGGTGATGCCTTGCTTCAACAGCACCATCGCCATGGCGGTGTGCCAGTCGTCGATGATGGCCGTCTTGTCCTTGTAGGCGGGGTCCCAGAGTGATTCGTACGGATTCTTCAGTCCACCGATGTCGGCGGGCACTTGGTCGCTGCGCCAACCCATTCCGGTGGTGTAGATCGTGTACGGCACGGTGTACTGCCACCCCTGGTCGTACCAGGGGTTGGTGAAGCTCGGCCACACGTTGGAGATGTTGGGAAGATAGGTGTGGTTCAGCGGGCGCAGCAACCCACCCGTCACCAGCCTGCTCATCTCGGTGTAGTTGGCGTTGTAGATGTCGAAGTCGACTCCGCTGCGGAGTTTGGTGATGGCCTCGTCGCCGTCGTTGAAGGTCGAGACCTCGACCGTGCAGCCGTGTTCGTCCTCGAACGCCTTGATGGCCTGCGGGCTGAGGTAGTCGGCGTAGTTGTAGATCTTGAGGGTGGCGCCCTTTTCCGGCGCCAGCCCGTCCGCGATGGGTTGATTGTCGCTCGCGATGTCCCATTTGACCGGGCTATCCGGTTTGGCGATCGTCAGCGTTGGCCCAGAGGAGGGTGGCGCGGACTTGGAGCAGGCGGCCAGGAAGGCGCCGAGGGTGGGCGCCGCGGCGGCGAAAAGTGCAGCGCGCTGGAGGAATTGGCGACGATTCGGAGCAGGTCGACCGGGTATCGGCATCTCGGCTGGCATCCGGGCCTCCCGCAGTTCGCGTCTTGTCGGTGATAGGACTCTCGCATAGACTGAATACTCAGTCAACCGCTAGCGAAGTGGAGGTGCGCCGTGCCTTCGACGGTGGTGCAGAGCAAGGTGTCCGACGCGGTCGACGATCTCATCGCCGCCGAGGAGCAGGTTTTCCTCCGCCGCCAGCCGCGCAGCTCCGAGATGATCGTCAGGGCACGCGAGCACCTGGCCGGCGGTGCCACGTCCAACTGGCAGATCGCCGAACCGCAGGCCGTCTGGATGAGCCACGGCGAGGGCTCGAAGGTCTACGACGTCGACGGCAACTCCTACGTCGACATGCATGGCGGTTACGGCGCTTCGATTGCGGGACATGCACATCCGGCGATCGTCGCCGCGGTCAGCGATCGGGTTCGGCGGGGCACGCACTTCGCCCAGCCGACCGAGGACGCGATCTGGATCGCCGGCGAGTTGGCCCGCCGGTTTGGCCTTCCGCTGTGGCGGTTCGCCAACTCCGGCACCGAGGCCACCATGGACGCGATCCACCTGGCGCGCGCGCTGACCGGGCGTGACCTCATCATCAAGGTCGAGGGCTGCTATCACGGTCATCACGATTCGGTTCAGGTGTCGGTGCTGCCGGAGGCCGACGAGATCGGTCCCCGCGATCATCCCACCGGCGTGCCAGGGAATTCGGGGATTCCGGCGGCAATTCGGGATCTGGTGGTCGTCGTGCCGTTCAACGACGCCGACGCGGTCGCGAGGGCACTGTCCGAACACCGCGACCGGGTGGCCGCGATGATCCTCGAGCCCATCATGATGAACGCCGGCATCATCACCCCGGACGACGGCTACCTCGCCGCGATTCGGGACCTCGTCCACCAGGCCGGAGCCCTGCTCGTCTTCGACGAGGTGAAGACGGGCTTCACCACCGGGCCGGGCGGCGTGACCGCACTCTCCGGGGTCGTACCCGACATGGTGTGTCTGGCCAAGGCGTTGGGCGGCGGCATCTCGGTGGCGGCGATCGGCGGTACCACCGAGGTGATGTCGGCGATCGCCGACGGCCGCTACGAACAGGTCGGCACCTTCAACGGCAACCCGTTGGCGATGGCCGCGACCAGGGCCACGCTGTCGGAGGTGCTCACCGACGACAACTACCGCCACCTCGACGCGCTTGGCGCGCGCATGCGTCGGGGGCTTGAGGCGACCGTCGCACGGTACGGCTTCGACTGGTACGTCGTGTCGGTCGGAGCCAAGGGGTGCGTGACGTTCTGCGCCGACCCCGTCCGGGAGTTCCGCGACTTCCTGCGGGTGGACGCGCGTCTCGGCCATCTGCACTGGCTCATGCAACACAACGGCGGCGTGTTCCTGCCACCGTGGGGGAAGGTGGAGCAGTGGCTGCTGTCCGTTCAGCACGACGAGGCCGACGTCGACCGGTTCACGACGAACTTCGCGCGTTTGGCTGAGGCAGTAGCGCCGTGACGGGCGGTCACATCGGGCTGCACCAGCTGGCCAAGTCCTTCGACGGTGTTCCCGCCGTGACGGGGATCGACCTCGACATCCCTGCGGGACAGTTCTATTCGCTGCTGGGGGCGTCGGGGTGTGGCAAGACCACGACGTTGCGGATGATTGCCGGTTTCGAGAAACCCGATTCCGGCCGGATCGAACTCGACGGTCGCGACGTCGCGGGCGATCCGCCGCATCGCCGCCCCGTGAATACCGTCTTCCAGACCTATGCCCTCTTCCCCTTCATGTCGGTCGCAGACAACGTGGCGTTCGGCCTGAAGTACCTGAAGACGTCACGGGAGGAGACCAGGCGCCGCGTCGACGAAGCCCTCGACCTGGTGCAGATGGGCAGGTTCGCCAAGCGGCGACCCGCCCAGTTGTCGGGCGGGCAGCAGCAGCGGGTGGCGTTGGCTCGGGCGTTGGTGCTGCGGCCGCGGGTGCTTCTGCTCGACGAGCCGCTCGGGGCGCTGGATGCCAAGCTGCGCAGGCAGTTACAACTCGAGTTGCGCGCGGTGCAGCGCGAGGTCGGCATCACGTTCGTCTACGTCACCCACGATCAAGAGGAAGCGCTCACCATGAGCGACCAGATCGCGGTTCTGGCGGACGGCAGGGTCGAGCAGGTCGGGCCGCCGCAGGAGATCTACTCGTCGCCCGCGACCACGTTCGTCGCCGGATTCCTCGGGGCTGCAAACATCTTCGACGCCGACGTGGTCGACGTCTCCGACACCTCGGCAGTCTGCCTGGCGATCGACACCCGACTCGGTGCGGTGGTCGACCATTCGGTGCCACGGGGCGCGGCTGCCATCGTGATTCGGCCCGAGCGCATCGCGCTTCAGGGCCGCGACGAACCGGTGCCCGCGGGACACAACGCGATCAACGGCACGGTGGCGCAGATCGTGTACCTCGGCGCCCAAACGCAGGTACACGTGGACGTCGGCGCGGCAACGACATTGGTGGTCGAGGTGCCCAACGCCGCCGGTCCGACGTCGGTGACGCATCCGCCCGGATCCGCGGTGGTCTGCGTCTGTTCACACGACGCCGTACGCGTGTTGCACCGCAGCGCGGCGCTCAGCCCTTCTTCGGCTTGATCTTCTTCTTCGCCGGGGGCAGGTCCAGCTCGCGCTCGCAGAAGCGCATGGCGATGGCGTAGGCCACCTCGGAGTCGACCTCGGGATCTTCGAGTGCGACCTGAATCGACAGACCGTCGAGCAACGCGCCGAACTCGAGTGCGAACATCCGGGCGTCGACCTTGCCCCCGACCTCGTCGGAGGCCTCCCCGGACTTGACGGCGTCGACGATCATCCGGCGCCAACGGGCGTCGAGCTCGACCCGGCCCGCCTTGACCTCCTCGTGTCGGAACGCTTGCGCCCACAGGTCGAACCACAACCCCCAGGCACCAGGAATCTCGTTGTCCGCCTGCGGAATCACCGTCCACTTGATCAGCAGCGACAGCCTCTCGCGCATCGAGGTGACCTCGGCGAGCATCTTCTCGGCCGCCTCGTAGAACGACTCCTCGGAGTAGCGAAGTGCGTCGACCAGAAGCCTGTCGCGAGTGCCGAAGTAGTAGATGACGAGCGCTGAGCTGACACCGGCTCGCTTGGCCACGTCGGCGATGCGGGTGTCGCCGAAGCCGCGCTCGCAGATCAAGCTCGCTGCGGCGTCGAGCATTTCGACGCGACGGCCCTCGTTGTTCTCCGTCGCAGGCGCAGGTTCGGCCATGACCCTTCAAATCCCCCTCAGCGTGGCGGCACTGCCTCTTGTCCGCAAGCCTAACACTCGATTAGATTGAACAGTCAGTCAGGACTTCCCGCCGCACGACACGGAAGAAGGTCTCCAGTGACCAATGCGTATGACGCCGTCATCGTCGGCGGTGGGCACAACGGTCTCGTCTCGGCCGCCTATCTGGCCCGCTCCGGCGCGAGGACCCTGGTGCTGGAATCGCGCGGCAGCATCGGTGGGGCCGCAACCACCGAGGCGCCCTGGAAGGACGCCCCCCACCTGCGGGTCACGCGGCTGTCCTACGTGGTGAGCCTGATGCCGCCGACCATCGTCCGCGAGCTCGGCCTTGAGCGGCACGGCTACAAGGTGCACCCCATGGGGCCCTACTACCAAGCGTTCCCCGAGGGCGGCTCGCTGACCATCTTCGAGGACGATCCGGCGCGCACCCACGAGCAGATCGCCAAGTTCTCCAAGCGGGACGCCGACGCATGGCCACGATGGAACGAGTGGCTGGAGGGCATCGCCGAGGTGATGGGGCCGCTGCTCACCCAGGTGCCACCCAACATCGGCTCCCACAAGCCGTCGGACCTGTTCGATCTCGCCAAGCTGGCGTGGAGCCAGAAGGGCATCACCACCCGGATGACCGCGGACGTCACGCGGCTGCTGACGATGAGCATCGCCGACCTGCTCGACGACTGGTTCGAGTCCCCTCAGATCAAGGGAGCGCTCGCCGTCAACGGCGTGATCGGCACCTGGGCCGGCCCGTACGAGCCGGGCACGGCGTACGTGATGGCACACCACTCGATCGGCGACGTCGGTGACGGGCAGCTCGGAAGCTGGGGCTACCCCGAGGGTGGCATGGGCGGGGTGTCGGAAGCCATCGCCCGCTCGGCGCGCGCCTTCGGGGCCGAGATCCGCACCAACGCAAGGGTGTCCACGCTGAAGGTGCGCGGCGGCAAGGTCGAGGGAGTCGTCCTCGAGAACGGCGAGGAGATCACCGCGCCGCTGGTCGTGACGACGCTGCACCCGCGTACCGCCTTCCTCGACCAGATCCCGCGCCACGAGCTGCCCGACGACTTCGTCCGCGACATCGAGCACTGGAAGACCCGCAGCGGCGTCGTGAAGATCAACCTGGCCCTCGCCGAGCTGCCCAACTTCACCGCCGACCCGAGCTCGGGCATCGCCGAGCACCACACCGGCTCGGTGGAGATGGCTCCGACGATGGAGTTCATCGAGGCGGCCTTCCAGGACGCCCGCGTCGGCAAGCCGGCATGGGCGCCCTTCAGCGACGGCGTCATCCCGACGACCTTGGACAAGACGCTCAATCCCGATGGCACGCACATCATGTCGCTGTTCACCCAGTGGGTGCCCGCGGAGTGGGCCGACGCCCCGCACGCGCACGAACTCGACGCCTACGCCGACCGGATGATCGATCTGTACGACCAGGTGGCGCCCGGTTTTGCGTCCTCGATCCTGCATCGCGACGTCGTCGGGCCGCACGAGATGGAGCAGGAGTACGGGTTGATCGGCGGCAACATCTTCCACGGCGAACTCTCGCTCGAGCAGCTGTTCCACATGCGGCCCGCGCCTGGCTTCGCCGACTACCGCACACCCATCGCCGGGCTCTACAACGGCAGCTCGGCAACGCACGCCGGCGGCGGCGTGTGCGGCATCCCGGGCTGGCAAGCCGCCAAGGCCGCACTGGCGGACAAGAAGCGGGCCAACGGCCGGTTGCGCTCCGTCCTGAGTCGCTCGTCCTAGGTCTGCGATCCGGTGGGGGAGCAGCGCCGCGCGGCGGTGGCCGCCATGCTCGGGGCCCGATCGGTCGCGATCGTCGGTGCCAGTGCGCGCCCCGACAGCTTCGGCGCCCGGATGATCGTCGAGGCGCAGCGCAGTTCGGCGCGGATGCACCTGGTCAACCCCCGCTACGACCGGATCGGCGACGTGCCGTGCGCGGCGTCGCTTGCCGAGCTCGACGAGCCCGTCGACCTGGTGTTGCTCGGCGTGCCAGACGGTGCGCTGGTCGAGCAGGTGGCCGCCGCCGCGGACGCGGGTGCCCGGTCCGCCGTCGTGTTCGGCGCCGCGCTCGGGGTCCGCGACAAGGTGGCGGCCGTCGCCTCGCAGGCCGGGATGGCGCTGTGCGGTGCGGGATGCATGGGCTTCGTCAACAACGCAATCGGTCTTCGCGCGCTCGGATACCTCGAACCCGAGGACCTACCGGCGGGCGGGGTCAGCCTCGTCACCCATTCCGGGTCGGCCTTCTCGACGCTGTTGCGGGCCCGTCGCGGGTTCGGGTTCCGGCTCGCCGTCTCCTCGGGTCAGGAAATCGTCACCACCACAGCAGATTACGTCGACTACGCGTTGGACGATCCTGGCACCGACGTGCTTGCGCTGCTGCTCGAAAGCCCACGCGAGGTGCCCCGGCTACGACGGGCCTTGCGCCGCGCCCATGACGGGGGCATCCCCACCGTGGTGCTCCCGGTCGGCGGTTCCCCGACCGGTCAGGCGATGGTCGCCGCCCACTCGGGAGCGCTGGCCGGTGGTGACGCTGCCTGGCAGGCCTTCTGTGACGACGTCGGAGCCCTCCGGGTGCGGGACATGGCCGAGTTCGCCGACACCGTCGAGATGTTCAGCATGCGTCGGCGGACCAGGTCCGGGGGTCGGGTGGCGACCGTGCACGACTCCGGTGCCGAACGAGCCATGATCGCCGACCTCGCACACGAGGTCGGCGTCGAGTTCGCCCAATTGTCTCCGAAGTCCCTGACGGCCATCGCGGATCTCCTCGACGACGGGCTGATCGCCACCAATCCGCTCGACGTGTGGGGCACCGGCGCCGACACCAGGTCGCTGTTCCGGGCTTGTCTGCACGTCATGACCCAGGATCCCGCGGTCGCCGTCACCGCGTTGGCCGTCGACCTGGTTCCCGAATTCGACGGCGACACGGCCTATCCGGATGCGGTGCTCGACGTGGCAGCGGAGACCGACGCCCCGCTGGCCGTGCTGACCTCACTGCCCGGCGCCGTCGACCGCGATGCGGCGACCCGGTTGCGCGACAACGGGATACCCGTGCTGGAGGGTTTCCGCAGCGGGGTGGTGGCGTTGGGTCACCTGGCCAGGTGGCCGCTGCGCTTGGAGTCCGGTGCGGCGGCCGTCGACCGCGACCGGCGGCGACGATGGCAGGCGCGGCTGGACCACTGGGACCCTGCGCTGGGATTCGAGTTGCTCGCCGACTACGGCATACCGGTCGCCCGGCCGATCGTCGCGAACACCCTCGACCAGGCCCTCGCCGCCGCCGAGGCGACCGGCTGTCCCGTCGTCATGAAAACCGTTGCGGCCGAGCACAAGAGCGACGTCGGCGGGGTTGCGCTCAACCTGGTCGACGCCACCGCGGTTCGGGCGGCATACGCGGATCTGGCCCAGCGTTTGGGCCCGTCGGTGACGGTGCAACCGATGGTGCCCGGCGGCGTCGAGGTGTCGGTGGGCGTGGTACGGGACGCCACGTTTGGCCCGCTAGTCGTGGTCGCCGCAGGCGGCACGCTGGTGGAGCTTCTGGCCGACCGCGTGTTGGCGTGCCCGCCGGTGTCCCACGGTGGCGCGCTGCGGATGTTGGACGCGCTGCGCATCCGGCGCCTGCTGGACGGCTGGCGTGGTGCACCCGCAACCGACGTCGACGCATTGGCCGAAGCGATCGTCGGCTTCTCGCAGCTGGCAAGCGAACTCGGCGATTCACTCGAGGCTGTCGAGGCCAACCCGCTGATCGCCTCGGACTCCGGCGTGGTCGCCGTCGACGCGTTGGTGGTACAGCGCGGCGGGGTTGGCCAGTAGCGGCGCGAAGGCGAGCTCCGCGGCACCGATCATCAGGGTGTCCGCGTCGAGGCTTGCCGGAACGATCCGCAGCATCTCCGCGGGTGCGCGGAAACTGTGTCGCGCGATGGCCTCGTCGAGGGCGGTGGCCGCCACCGATGGGAAGACTCGCAGGAAGCCGCCGAGCACCACCAGGCCGGGGTTGAGCAGGTTGACGACGTTGCCGAGTGCGATGCCGAGGTAGTGCGCCTGGCGTTCGATCGTGCTGGCCCGCACGCTCGAATCCTTCTCGAAGGTCTGTGACTGGCTGACCTCGGTCTCCAAACATCCCGTTGCCCCGCAATGACATTGCTTCGCACCGCCGACGAAGGTGTGGCCGAGCTCGCCGGCGTAGCCCGCCGCACCGTCGAACAGTTGCCCGGCGACCACGACGCCGGCGCCGATGCCGCCCGCGCCTCCGTTGACGTACACCATGTGTTCGGCGTTGGCGTGCTGGCCGAAGATGTGCTCCGCGATGGCACCAAGATTCGCGTCGTTGGCCGCGAACGTTGGCAGACCCGTTGCCGCGCACATCATCTCGCCGATCCGAGCATCATGCCAGTCGAGGTGCGGGGCCAGTCGGATGGTGGATCCGGCCGCGTGCACCAGGCCGGGCACCGCGACGCCGACGGCGGTCACGGTGCAGTCCGGCTCGAGCCGACTCCGCAACCGGTCGATCATGTCGGCCGCGAGGTCGACGGTCTGCTCGGCGGTGAGGACGCCGGGGGTGGCCCGTTTGTTCACCTCGATGACGTTCCCGCCGAGGGTGACCAGGCCGACGGTCAGCGAGTCGACTTCCGGGTTGACGGCGATGGCCAGCATGCTCGGGTGTGGCCGCACGACGGGGCTTGGCCTGCCGACTTGGGTTGAGGCGGCGGGTCGGGTCTCCTCGATCAGGCGATGTTCGGCCAGTTCCTCGACGAGGTCCTTGACCGTCGACCGGGACAGCCCGGTTCTGCGGGTCAGCTCGGCTCGGCTCATTCCGCGGTGGCGATGGACCAAGGTCAGCACACCGGACAGGTTGCGCCTGCGTACGTCATCGGTGCTGGTCCCGATCCTTGCGGCGCGATTCACGACGTTCCTCCCCTCGACGATCTCCCCGTTGACAGTGGCGTGGAACACACTATAAGTTCGGCGACTGAACAAATCTACAGTCTGATTCAACCAGGAGGCGGAGATGTCCGTAGCCCAGTCCAGTGTCTCGCTCGCCGACGGCGTCACGCCTCAGCCGTCGGACAAGTTCTCCTTCGGATTGTGGACCGTGGGGTGGACCGCATCCGATCCGTTCGGCGTCGACACCCGCCCCGCGGTCGACGCGGTCGAGGCGGTCGAGCGGCTCGCCGAGCTGGGCGCCTACGGGCTTACCTTTCACGACGACGACCTGTTCCCCTTCGGCTCGTCGGACGGCGAGCGTCGACGGGCGATCGACCGGCTGGTGTCGGCGCTGAAGTCCACCGGCATGGTGGTGCCGATGGTGACCACGAACCTATTCTCCCAGCCCGTGTTCAAGGATGGCGGTTTCACCAGCAACGACCGCTCGGTGCGGCGCTTCGCGCTGCGCAAGGTCCTTCGGAACATCGACCTGGCGGCCGAACTGGGCGCCGAGACCTTCGTGATCTGGGGTGGGCGCGAGGGCAGCGAGTACGACAGTGCCAAGGACGTTCAGGCCGCCTTCGAACGCTACCGCGAATCGTTGAACCTGTTGTGCGAGTACGTCCTCGACAACGACTACCAGCTGCGCTTCGCGATCGAGCCCAAGCCCAACGAGCCGAGGGGCGACATCCTGCTGCCGACGGTTGGCCACGCGCTGGCGTTCATCGAGACGCTGGACCACTCCGAGATCGTCGGCGTCAATCCCGAGACCGGTCACGAACAGATGGCCGGCCTGAACTTCGTCCACGGCATCAGCCAGGCGCTGGACGCCGGCAAGCTGTTCCACATCGACCTCAACGGTCAGCGCGGCATCAAGTTCGACCAGGACTTGGTGTTCGGCCACGGCGACCTGGCCAACGCGTTCGCCCTGGTCGACCTGCTGGAGAACGGCGGCCCCGACGGCGGCCCGAGCTACCTCGGGCCGCGCCACTTCGACTACAAGCCAAGCCGTACCGAGGACGGGGACGGTGTGTGGTTCTCGGCGGCGGCCAACATGCGGATGTACCTGTTGCTCAAGCAGCGTGCCGCCGCCTTCCGGGCTGATCCGGAGGTTGCCGAGGCCATGGAGTTGGCTCAGGTCGCCGAGTTGCGGCGGCCCACCCTCGACGCCGGCGAAACCTACCGCGACCTGCTGACCGACCGGTCGGCAATGGAGGACTTCGACGCCGAATCATATTTCGGAGCAAAGGGATTCGGCTTCGTCCGGCTCAACCAACTGGCCATCGAGCATCTGCTGGGCGCGCGCTGAGGCTGGCGTACGCCAATCCCTAGACGTGATGCACGTCACGCTATATGTTGTCGTCAAGAACAAATCGAGAATGGGGAGCAATCCATGAACCGAGTGCCATCAATGGTGTGTGCCGTGCTCGCCGTCGCCGGACTGGCCCTTTCGGGCTGCAGCAGCAGCGGAAGCGGCGGAAGCGGCGGCGGCGGTGAAGCCAAGTCCGAGGGCAAGATCGGCGTGATCCTGCCCGACACCAAGTCCTCGGTCCGGTGGGAGTCCAAGGACCGGCCGGCCCTCGAGGAGGCCTTCAAGGCTGCTGGCGTGCCGTACACCATTCAGAACGCCGAGGGGTCGACGGACAGCATGGCCACCATCGCCGACGGCATGATCGCCGACGGTGTCACCGTGTTGGCAATCGTGAACCTCGACTCCGACAGCGGTGCGGCGATCCAGCAGAAGGCGGCCAGCCAAGGCGTCAAGACCATCGACTACGACCGGCTCACCCTTGGCGGATCGGCCGACGTCTACGTCTCGTTCGACAACAACACCGTCGGTCAACTCCAGGGCCAGGGTCTGGTCGACTGCCTGGCGGGCAAGCCGTCGAACGTGGTGTTCCTCAACGGTTCTCCCACCGACAACAACGCGACCCTCTTCACCGCCGGAGCTCACTCGGTGGTCGACAAGACCCCGAGCGTCAAGATCGTCGGCGAGCAGTCGGTGCCGGATTGGGACAACGACAAGGCCGTCACCATCTTCGAGCAGATGTACACCGCCGCCGACGGCAGGATCGACGGCGTGTACGCAGCCAACGACGGCCTCGCCGGATCGGTGATTTCGATCCTCGAGAAGAACGGTCGCGCGGGGCAGGTGCCGGTCACCGGTCAGGACGCCACCGTCGAGGGTCTGCAGAACGTGCTCGCCGGCACCCAGTGCATGACGGTCTACAAGTCCGCGAAGGAAGAAGCGGGCGCGCTGGCCAAGGCCGCCATCGCGCTGGCGAAGGGCGAGTCGGTCACCGCATCGGGAACCTCGCGCGACGACAAGGGAAATCGCGAAGTTCCCTCCGTGCTGCTGACCCCGAAGGCGATCACCAAGGACAACGTCGACGTCGTGATCAGCGACGGCGGCCAGTCCAAGGACGAGGTCTGTGCCGGGCAGTTCGCCGCGATGTGCAGCGCAGCGGGGCTCTGATCGACTGATGACCGCGCCCATCCTCGAACTGCGGGGAGTCAACAAGAGCTTCGGCATGGTGCACGTGCTTCGTGACGTCGACTTCGCCGTCCGGCCCGGCGAAGTGACGGCGCTCGTCGGAGACAACGGCGCAGGCAAGTCGACGTTGGTGAAGGCGATCGCCGGAATCCATCCGATCGACAGCGGCGAGTACCTGTTCGAGGGTGAGCGCGTCACGGTGCATGGCCCCAATGACGTTGCCGCCCTTGGCGTCGAGGTGGTCTACCAGGATCTGGCCCTGTGCGAGAACTTGGACATCGTGTCGAACATGTTCCTCGGTCGCGAAATCCGGCAACGGGGGATGCTCGACGAGGCCCGGATGGAGACGATGGCACGCCAAGCGCTGGCGTCGCTGTCGGTGAAGACGGTCAAATCCGTGCGCCAGACCGTCTCCAGCCTGTCCGGCGGCCAACGCCAGACCGTCGCGATCGCCAAGTGCGTGCTGTGGAACTCGAAGGTGGTGCTGCTGGACGAACCGACGGCAGCACTTGGGGTGGCGCAGACACGTCAGGTCATCGATCTGGTGCGGCGTCTTGCCGATCAGGGGCTCGGCGTCGTGCTGATTTCCCACAACATGATGGACGTCTTCGAGGTGGCCGACCGGATCTGCGCGCTCTACCTGGGGCGGGTGGCGGCCGAGGTCAAGACCGCCGAGGTCACCCGCGGGCAGGTCGTCGAGCTGATCACCGCCGGGCACTCCGGCAGCCTCGGGCTGGCCCCCGCCGACGCCGCCCAGTCGACGTGAAGGAACGCGACATGACAACCACCAACTCGCCGACAGCCAAGGCCGAGCTCGACGACACGGCCTTCGCGGCCGACAGTCACTCGGACGCCACGTTCGCCGACGCGGCCCGCGGCTACCTGCGCAGGGTGCGCGGCGGCGACATGGGTTCGCTGCCCGCCATTCTCGGACTAGTCGTGCTCTTCGTCGTGTTCGGTTTGGCCAACGACCGGTTCCTCTCCGCTCTCAACCTGGCCAACCTGGTGACCCAGGCCGGCTCCATCTGCGTGCTCGCCATGGGCCTGGTCTTCGTGCTGCTGCTCGGCGACATCGACCTGTCGGCGGGGGTGGCGGGCGGTGTGTCGGCCTGTGTGATGGCGCTGACGATGACCGGGCAAGGCTGGCCGTGGTGGGCCGGCGTGGTGGGGGGCGTGCTCTGCGGCGCGTTCATCGGGCTACTGATCGGGCTGCTCCGCGCCAAGCTGGGAATTCCGTCGTTCGTGGTGACACTGGCGTTCTTCCTTGGGTTGCAAGGCGTCACGCTCAAGCTGATCGGTGAGGGCGGCTCGGTCCGGGTGGACGACCCGGTCATCCGCGGCATCACCATCGCCAATCTGCCGGTGGCCATCGGATGGGCCTGCGCGCTGCTGATCGTCGTCGCCTTCGCCGGCTTCGAGTTGCTCAAGCACCGCAACAAGGTCGCGGCCGGATTGCACCACGCCCCACTGGGAGTCGTGATCGCGCGCATCGTCGGCGTGGCCGCGGTGACGCTGGGCGTGACCTTCCTGCTGAGCCTCAACCGCAGCGTCAACCCGCGAGTCGAGATCCGCGGCATCCCCTACGTCCTGCCGTTGGTCGTGGTGCTGCTCATCGGCCTCACGTTCGTGCTCACGCGCACCCGCTACGGCCGACACCTCTACGCCGTCGGCGGCAGCGCCGAGGCGGCGCGTCGGGCCGGCATCAACGTCGACCGGATCCGGATTTCGGTGTTCGTGATCGGCTCGTCTCTCGCGGCCGTCAGCGGCATCATCGCCGCGTCCTACGGTGGCAAGGTGTCGGCGTCCTCTGGCGCGGGCAACGTCCTGCTGTACGCCGTCGGTGCGGCCGTCATCGGCGGCACCAGCCTCTTCGGTGGCAAGGGTCGCGCGGTTGACGCAGTGATCGGCGGCGTGGTGGTCGCCACCATCGCCAACGGCCTTGGCCTGCTGAACCAGTCGTCCTACATCAACTTCCTGGTGACCGGCGGTGTTCTGCTGCTCGCCGCCAGCGTCGACGCGATCTCACGCCGCCGACGGTCGGCCACGGGCCTGAGTTGACCGGGGTCGCTCAGAAGATCGAGTAGACCTTTCGGACGGTCTCGTGGATGTCCCACGTGCCCGTCCAGCCCTTCGGGAACACCGCGACGTCACCGACGCCGATCTCGGAGGCCTCGCCGCCGTCCGGGGTGACCGTCATCCGGCCTGCCACCAGGTAGATCACCTCGTGCGTCGCCAGCGTCCACCGGGACGGGCCGGGGGCGCACTGCCAGATGCCCGCCGACGAGTCGCCGTCCGCCCAGACCTCGAGTCCGCTGGTGGCCATCGGAGCTCCGGTGGCCTCGTCGAGGGGTCCCCAATCCTCGAGCTCGGCGTCGGCGGCGTTGGGCAGCATGCTGGTGATCATCGGGAGGCCCTCTCGGGGAACGGTAGTGAAATCGGTTCGGGGGCAACCCGACTGTTGCCGTCGGCGTCGAAGCGGTCGAGGCCTAGGTCGGTGAGGTCGAGCCAGTCGCAGCGGCCCGTGGTCGTCAGATCGGCCGCCACCTGCGAGACGGCGGGACCCCACATCATGCCGTGGCCCGCCGCACTGGCCACGACGGTGCCGTCGACCGGGCCGTCGTCGGTGAGCAGCGGGCCGAGGATTGGGAGGTGGTCGGGGGTGTAGTCGATGGTCGCCGCCCACGAGCGCCTGAGCCCGAGGCCCCTGACCGCGGGGAAGAGGTGTTCCATGCGCGTCAGCGCCGTGCGGTAGTACGCCGTGTCGAAGTCGACCGCGGTGCCCGGCGCCTCGTCGGGGTTGCTCATGCCCCACAGGACGCCGCCGGCTTCACCTGGGCGCCAATAGATTCCAGAGGTGACGTCGAAGACCATCGGAAGTTCGTGCACGTCGACGCCGGGCGGCGCGGCGGTGACGACGACCTGGTGACGTGCGCCGCCGGCGTGGATCCTGCCGCCCGCCGTGGTGCCGACCGCGGCGAGCTTGGGTCCGCCGGTCAGCACGACGCGGTCGGTGTCGATCGGGCCGTCAGCCGTGTCGACGCCGACCACCCGGCCTCCCTTGGTGCGCAGACCGGTGAACGCGCAGTGCTCGCGGACGTCGACGCCGTGCGCGACCAGGGCGGCGGTGTAGGCGAGTACGTTGCGGGGCGCGTCGATGTAACCGTCTCCTGGGGCGTAGGACGCGCCCATCGTCACGCCGGGTGCGAGGCCCGTCGGGCGGGCGTCGAGGTCGTCGCTGCCGAGCCATTCCACGGTGAGGCCGAGGCTCTGCTGTAGCGCGATACGGGAATGCGCCTGCTGCACTTCGGCTTCGGTGAACGCCGGCATGAGGTAGCCCTGCGCGACGAAGCCGCAGTCGAGCGGAAAGCGGTCACCGCTGGCGGTGTAGAACTCCTGGGCGCGGAGGCCGAGCTTGATCGCGGGTTCGGTGCCGCCCTGGGCGCGGACCATGCCCGCGGCGCGGCTGCTTGCTCCGTCGCCGAGCGTGGCCGCCTCGAGAAGGACGACGTTGGCGACGCCTGATTCGGCAAGAAGCACCGCCGTCCAGGCGCCGACCGTCCCGCCACCGACGACCACCACGTCGGCACGAGTGGAACTAGTCATAGCACTGAACGCTGACATAGACTGAACGCTCAGTCAAGCGCGAGGAGCATGGATGTACGGGCTATCCGAGGCTGATCGACTCGTCCAGGACGCGGCGCGCGGATTCGTCGACTCGCTGATACCACTCGAGCTCGAAGCCGAGCTGGCCGGCGGCCTGCTCCCGAAGGAGGTGACTTCCGAACACCATTCCCGGGCAATCGAATTGGGCCTCTTCGCCACCAACATGCCGGCGTCGGTCGGCGGTCGGGGCTGCTCCGCGCTGCAGCAGGTGCTGGTGCAGGAACAGTGCGGGCGGGCAACCAACGGGCTCGGCTGGGTGATGGCGACTCCGCCGCAGTGGTGGGTCGACGTCGCCACCGATTACCAGCGGGACAGGTGGCTGCTGCCCGCCGTGCGCGGCGAGAAGCACGAGGCCTATGCCATCACCGAGGAGTTCGCCGGCTCGGACGTCTCCGCGCTGACGACCACCGCACGCCGGGACGGCGACGAGTACGTGGTCGACGGTGTCAAGTGGCACGTCACGTCCTACAACCTGGCCGACTACTGCTTCGTGCAGGCGGTGCTCGTCGGAGGGGAGTTCGAGGGCGAGCACGTGCTGCTGGTGGTGGACCTACCGTGGCCGGGTGTGGAAGTGGTTCGTAGTCCGCACTATTCGCACCACATTGCCGACGAGCATCCGATCGTCGCGTTCACCGGTGTACGGGTGCCGGTGGCGAATCTCGTCGGCGCCGAGGGGGAGGGGATGACCTTCACCCAGGACTGGTTTCGGTTCGAACGGCTGATGGTCGCGGCGAGGTGCGTCGGTGCGGCGCAGCGGCTAATCGACGACGTGACGGCGTTCGCGAAGGAGCGAGTGGTCGACGGCAAACCGCTCGGCGAGCATCAACTGGTGGCGGGCATGCTGGCCGACTGCGCCACCGAGCTCTTCGCCGCGCGCACGATGCTCTACGAGGTGGCCCGCTCGATCGACGGCGGCGCCGACCGAAAGACGTTGCATGCGCAGGCATCCATGGCGAAGTTGTACTGCTCGGAGATGGCGGGCCGGGTGGCCGACCGCAGCGTGCAAATCTTCGGTGGCCGTGGCTACATGCGCGAGAACGTCGCCGAGCGGATGTACCGCGAGCTCCGCGTCGAGCGGATCTGGGAGGGCGCCAGTGAGATTCAGCGCCTCATCGTGGCCCGTCAGCTGATGAACCGGGGTCCGTCAGCGGTGTTGGAGGGGCGTCAGCAGGGGGCGCCAGGCGGCGTGTAGTACGGCACTCCCTCGACGGTGTAGCAGGGGACCTCGCCCCAGACGTACGGGGTGGCCTGCGATGCGATCGCGACCCGCGTCACGTCGCCCGCGATGTTGGTGCACCCACCGACCGCCACGTGCCGGCCACCGGCGCCCGCGCAGATGTCGGCCTGAGCCGCCGGCGCGATCGCGAACGGCAGAGCCCCCATCGCCGCTGACGTCAACAGCACTGCTGCAAGCTTCTTCATGTCGTGCATCCCCTCATTTGGCCGACTCGCCGTCATTGTCGCCCACGTCAACGCCAGAGGTCGGGGATTCGCCGTTTCCGTCATCAAGATCACTCTTGGCCAGGTCGCCTTCCCGTGCGGCCGACCGGAAGCCCAGCAGCCGCATGCCGTGATAAATCACCAGCGCGGCGATGGAGCCAAGCGAGATGCCGGTGAAGATCAACGAGCCTGCCTGCCAGGTGAAGTCGGCAATGCCGATGACCAGCGGGATCGCGGCCGTCATCTGGTTGACGGGCAGGCTGAAGTCGACGTGGTTGGTCAGCCAGATGCGGACGCCGAGAATCCCGACCAGCCCGTAGAGCACGATTGTCGCGCCGCCCAGCACGCCGGGTGGGATCGCCGAGATGGCCGCACCGACCTTGGGGCACATGGCCAGCACGATGGCGACCGCGGCGGCGACCCAGTAGGCCGCCGTCGAATAGACCCTGGTCGCAGCCATCACGCCGATGTTCTCGGCGTAGGTCGTAGTGGCCGATCCGCCGCCGAAGCCCGCGAGTGTCGTGGCCACGCCGTCGGCCGCGATGGCCCGACCCATGACCGGGTCGGTGTCGGTGCCCGTCATCTGGCCGACCGACTTGACGTGGCCGATGTTCTCGGCGACCAGCGCGATCACCGCGGGCAGGAACAGCGGTAGCACCGAGAGGCTGAACGATGGCGACTGGAACTCGGGAAGCCCGATCCAGGGTGCGGCCGCGATCGCGGAGGTGTCGACGTCGCCGAGCGCGAGCGCCAAGAGGTAGCCGATGACGACCGCCAGGAAGATCGCGAGTCGGCCGATGATGCCGCGGAAGAACGCCAGGATCGCGACGAGCAGGACGAGGGTGACGATCCCGACGACCGGGCCCTTCTCGAAGTTCGCCTTGGCTGCGGGGGCGAGGTTGAAGCCGATCAGCGCCACGATGGCGCCCGTCACCACCGGGGGGAGCGTCGCGTCGAGCCAGCCGGTGCCGACGACGTGCACGATCGCGCCGATGAGGATCAGCAGCAGGCCCACCGCGATCAGGCCGCCGAGCGCACTTCCGGTGCCGTTGGACGCCACCGCCGCGGTGACGGGGGCGATGACCGAGAAGCTCGAGCCAAGATAGCTGGGGAGTCGATTGCCGGTGATCAGCAGGAAGAGCACCGTGCCGATACCGGAGAACAGCAGCGTGGTGGCCGGCGGGAAGCCCGTCAGCACGGGCACCAGGAACGTCGCGCCGAACATCGCGACGACGTGCTGGGCGCCGATGCCGATGGTGCGCGGCCAGCTCAGTCGCTCGTCCGGGGCGACGACGTGTGCGTCGGCGGGAACGGGTTTCCAGGACATCTTCTCTCTGGCTGACATCACGGTTCCCGACTACACACCATTGCAGCCCATCGCGCGACTCTTCCCCGGGACTCCTCAACCGGGCAGTCGAGGGATGACCTCGTCTCCAAGGCGCTTGACCCAGCCCGCCGGGTCGGGGTTGCCGGGCAACGGTCCGGTCCACATCGTCTGGAAGCCCAGGGCGGCGTACCGGTCGAGCGTGCGGAGATAGCCGTCGACGTCGGAGAACGGATCCTCGAAGAATCCGGCGGTCAGCCGGATCTCGGCGATGTCGCGCCCGACCGCGTCGCAGTGCCCGCGCAGCACGTCGAGCTTGTGGGGGAGTTCCTCGAGCGTCGACGACGCGTTCCACACGTCTGCGTACTGCGCGACCATGCGCAGTGTCTTCTTCTCGCCGGAGCCGCCGATGAGGATCGGGGGCCGACGGATCGGCTGCGGTTGGCAGATGGTCTCCGCCAGCTGGTAGTGCGTGCCCTCGTAGGCTCCGTCGTCGTCGCTCCACATCTGCTGGACGATCTGCAGCGTCTCCTCGAGCATCTCGAACCGATCCTTGAGCGGCGGGTAGGGGATGCCCAGCGCGTGATGCTCGCGCTCGTACCAGGCCGCCCCGATGCCGAACATCGAACGGCCGGAGCTCAATACGTCCAGGGTCGTCATGGTCTTGGCCAGCACGCCCGGATGGCGGTAGGTGACGCCGGTGACCAGCATCGCCAGCGTGATGCGTTCGGTCAGCGCGGCGAGGTAGCCCATGGTCGTGTAGCCCTCGAGGAAGGGATCCTGGGCGCGACCGACGTTCTCCATCTGGAAGAAGTGGTCGGCGAGGGTGAAGGTGTCGACTCCACCATCCTCGGCGGCCGTGACGGTCGCGGCGAGTGTGGGTGCCAGCCGCTCGGGTGCGCCGGGCAGGAAGTCGATGTAGTGAACGGCCAATTTCATTGTGTGTCAGTACTCTCCGCTAGTCGGTGAGCCGGGACAGAAGCGTCAGCGCCTCATTGATGACGCGGCGTTCCGGTTCGGTGTAGCGGTCCTGCAAGGCACGCACCAGCCATTCGTTGCGAACCTTGCGGTCGTTCTCCCCGTGCCTACGCCCGAGGGCGGTGAGGTCGACGAGTTGACGGCGCCCGTCCTCGGGATCTGGTGTGCGCGCGATCATTCCGTGGCGGTCCAGGCCGGCGAGCGTGGTGGCCATGGACTGCGGGCGCACGCGTTCCGCGCCGGCCAGCTGGCTGGTCGACGCGGGACCGTCCTTGACGAGGCGGATCAGGACCGCGGTCTGGGACGGGGTGAGGTCGTCGGCCGTCGCGACTTCCAGCAGTCGCCTGCGCAACCTGCCGAACAGCACGCGCAGATCCTGCGCTGCCACAACTGCCGACTCGCTGACCCGTTCCATTTCAACAGCCTAAACTGCACAGTTGAAACTGTCTACCTTGGCAGCCAGCCGTCGAGGGCGTCCCGCAGAACGCCGGCGAAGTCCACGCCGGTCGCCGCCGTCACCAGTGCTTGGGCCACTATGGATTTGGGTTCGCGGTCGAGGACGATCAGACCGACCGCGGGGCCGTTCCCGGTTCGCGCCATGGGGCGAACCGTCAGCCCGCGCGGCACGCCGAACGCGTACAGCCAGGTGTGAGAGGCCACCGTCGCGAGTTGCCGTCCAGCCAGGTGGGCGAACAAGGCTCCGACCGTGTCGGCTTCGACGGTGGGACGAAAGCGTGCGCCGTCGGCCGCCATGTTGGCGTCGATGATCCGACGGTTCCGCATGGCCGGTGTCAGTGCGCACAGCCGGAGCTTGGCGGCCTGTGACCACCGCACTTCGTCCTGTGCCATGATTGGGTCGTCGGCTGGCGCGAGCAGGACGAATCGTTCGCGGTAAAGTTCGAAACGCTCTGTGCCAGGCGGTGTTTCGCTGTCAATATAGGTGAGTCCGGCGTCGATCTCGAATTCCGCGAGGCGCACTGCGATCTCCCGCGACGAGAGCGCTTCGATGCGCACCGAGGCCGCGGGGTTGTCGTGGAGGAAGCGATCGGTGAGGAGCGGACTGGCGGGCACCGACGTCGGAACCGCACCGACCCGCGCCATGGCGCTCAATCGTCCCTGCATGCGTTCCACGTCGGCAAGTAGTTCGTCACGCTCAGCCAGGATTCGGTGCGCCCACGTCACGACCCTGCTGCCCTCTTCGGTGAAGCCCTCGAACCGATGTCCGCGTCGGACGATGACGACACCCAGCTCGCTTTCCAAACGCCTGATCGCCACCGACAACGTCGGCTGACTGACGTTGCACGAGAGGGCAGCGCGGCCGAAGTGTCTGTCTCTTGCCAAGGCGACCAGGTATTCCAGTTGCTGGATGAGCACGTCACCGTGCATGGCCACACCCCCCGTCGTCATCTCGATAGTTTCGAACTATCGAAGCATGTCAGATCGCAAAGAAGAATCCCTTGTCCGCCATCGGACGACGGCGCTACGGTCGAATTCGTCGACGACCAGCACCGTCCGCAGCCTGATCAGATGCGGGTGCACATGTCCAACTCCGCCTCGATGAGAGAAGAAGACCACCATGGCCAAGATTCTGTGCGTTCTCTACGACGATCCCGTGACCGGCTACCCGAAGACCTACGCACGCGACGGCCTGCCGAAACTCGAGCGGTACCCCGACGGGCAGACCCTGCCCACCCCGTCGGCGATCGACTTCACCCCGGGTGAGTTGCTCGGCAGCGTCTCCGGCGAGCTCGGATTGCGCACGTATCTGGAGGGCCTTGGCCACGAATTGATAGTCACCTCCGACAAGGACGGCGACGGATCGGTCTTCGACCAGCACCTGCCCGATGCTGAGATCGTCATCTCGCAGCCATTCTTTCCCGCGTACTTGACCGCCGAACGAATCGCCAAGGCGCCCAACCTCAAACTGGCCGTCACCGCTGGAATCGGTTCGGACCACGTTGATCTCGACGCCGCGATCGAGGCGGGAGTCACGGTCGCCGAGGTGACCTTCTGCAACAGCATCAGCGTGGCCGAGCACGTCGTGATGATGATTCTGTCGCAGGTTCGCAACTACCTGCCGTCGCACCAGCAGGTGCTCGACGGTGGCTGGAACATCGCCGATTGCGTGGAACGTTCCTACGACTTGGAGGGCATGCAGGTCGGCACGGTGGCGGCCGGGCGCATCGGGCTGGCCGTCATGCGCAGGCTCGCACCCTTCGACGTGGGTCTGCACTACTACGACAAGCACCGCCTGCCGTCAGAGGTCGAGGCCGAACTGAACCTGACGCATCACGAGTCGGTTCAGGAGATGGTGCCGCATCTCGACGTCGTGACGATCAACGCGCCGCTGCACCCGGAGACGAGGGGACTGTTCGACGACGACCTGCTCTCGACGATGAAGCGTGGCGCATACCTGATCAACACCGCCCGTGCTCTCATCGTCGACCGCGACGCCGTGGTTCGCGCCTTGGAGAGTGGGCAACTCGCCGGATACGCCGGCGACGTGTGGTATCCACAGCCCGCGCCGGCAGACCACCCGTGGCGCACGATGCCGTATCACGGCATGACACCGCATATTTCGGGCTCGTCGTTGTCGGCTCAGACCCGCTACGCCGCCGGTACCCGGGAGATCTTGGAGAGCTACTTCGAGGGATCGCCCATCAGGGACGAGTATCTAATCGTCGACGGAGGCGCGCTGGCCGGCACCGGGGCACGCTCCTACACCGCCACCGCCACCGTAAGTAGCTAGCAACCAGAACGCTGCGTGCCCGGTTCGTCGACGGCGACGGACCGGGTGCGCCGTGCGTCCCACCGATCCAGGAGTACCCATGTCTCGCAACGGAATCGACAAGGTCGCCGCCGGACGGATCGTCGACGAAGCACGCTTGGCGAAGGGCCTGAGCTGGCGTGACATCGCAGAACGCATCGACAAACCCCTCGTCTGGACGGTTGCCGCTCTGCTCGGCAAGCACCCGGTCCCGCGAGAATCGGCCGAACTCGTCGCCGAGACCCTCGACCTCGCCCCCGACGTCAGTGCTGCCCTTCAGCGCCAGCCCTACCGGATCGCCGACGCCGGATTGGCCACCGACCCCACCGTGTACCGCTTCCACGAAGCGATCGACGTATACGGGCAAGCCCTGAAGGAACTGATCCACGAAGAGTTCGGCGACGGCATCATGAGTGCGATCAACTTCAACGTAGACTTCGCCAAACACGAAGATCCGCAGGGTGATCGGGTCGTCGTCACCTTCAGCGGGAAGTACCTGCCCTACCAGTGGTGACCGAACTGCCGTTCTTCTACGGCTGAACGTTTCTAATCGACGGCGAGCCGCCGCTGCGGGGACGTTGACGCGCTATGTCCGCAAGATTGCAATTATTCGGCTATTTTAGCCGCATACGCGGAATCTAACGGATGGAGGTGATGCGCCGTGCAGGCGATTCGGATCAGAGATGCGGCCATCCTGCTCGGAGTCAGTGACGACACGGTGCGCCGCTGGATCGACGGCGGCAGCCTCGCCGCCCACAAGGACGACGCTGGTCGCAAGGTGATCGCCGGTGACGTGCTGGCCGCGTTCGCCCGTGATCATGCAACGCCTCCACCTGATCCGCTCGGCGCATCGAGTTCCGCCCGCAATCGGTTCGTCGGCTTGGTCACGAAGGTGACGGTGGATCACGTGATGGCCGAGGTGCAGATGCAGTGCGGACCGTTCACCGTCGTCTCGCTGATGAGCAGTTCATCGGCTACCGAACTTGGCCTGGAGCCGGGTGTCGTCGCGGTGGCCGTCGTCAAGGCGACAACCGTGATCGTCGAAACAGCAGGAGGAGCCTCGTGAAATCGGTTCTGGGCGTCGCTGCGGCCGCACTAAGCGCCGCGACTCTGGTCGCTGGCTGCGCGTCGTCGCAGACCGACACCCCCGCGTCGTCGACCAAGGACATCACGGTGTTCGCCGCGGCGTCGCTGAAGTCGACGTTCACCGAGCTGGGGGAACAGTTCGAGAAGGACAACAGTGGCACGCACGTCGCGTTCAGCTTCGCGGGTTCCTCCGATCTCGTCACCCAGTTGACCCAGGGAGCTCCCGCGGACGTGTTCGCGTCCGCTGATCAGAAGAACATGACGAAGGCGACGGATGCGGGCATCGTCTCGGGCCGGCCGGTCGACTTCGCCAGCAATACGCTGACGATCGTCACGCCTCCGGGAAACCCCAAGGGCATCAAAACCTTTGCCGACCTGGCCAAGCCGGGAACTCAAGTGGTGTTGTGTGCGCCGCAGGTTCCGTGCGGTTCCGCGACCGAGAAGGTCGAGAAGGCGACCGGGGTAGCGCTGGCGCCGGTCAGTGAGGAATCCGCCGTTACCGACGTGCTTGGAAAGATCACCTCCGGCCAAGCCGACGCGGGACTGGTGTACGTCACCGACGCCGCCGGAGCCGGGGACAAGGTCACATCGGTTCCGTTTCCGGAGTCGAGCGGCGCCGTGAACACCTACCCGATTGCTCTGCTGAAGGACACGAAGAACACCGCCACCGCGCAGAAGTTCATCGATCTGGTAACCGGGCCGGAGGGGCAAAAGGTGCTCGGCGCCGCAGGTTTCGCTGCACCGTGACGGCCGGGCGACCCGATGCCCGCCTAGTCGCTCGGAACCTGCGGTTCAGTGAATGTGACTGCCGCCGTTGATGTCCACGGTGGTACCGGTCAGGTAGCTGGCGTCCTCGCTCGACAGGAAGGTGATCACGGCGGCCACCTCCTCGGTGGTGGCGGTGCGGCCGACCGGGATGCCTGCGGCCAGGGCCGCCTCGGATTCGTCGGTGGCGCCGACCCGGATGTTGGTGTCGACCGCTCCGGGGGTGACGGCGTTGACGGTGACGCCGGTGTCGGCGATCTCGCGGGCCAGCGACTTGGTGAAGCCGAGGATGGCGGCCTTGGCCGACGAGTAGGGCACCTTGCCGAACACGCCGCCGCCGCGCTGTGCCGACACCGACGACATGTTGACGATGCGTCCCCAGCCGTTGTCGATCATGGCGGGCAGGAAGGCCTTCGTGACCAGGTAGGTACCGGTGGCGTTGACCGCCATGACCTTGTTCCAGATGTCGAGGGTGGTCTCGAGGAACGGTACGGGGCTGGTGATGCCTGCGATGTTGGCGAGCGCGCCGACGGGTGGCAGGTTGCCCGATGCGACCTCCGCGGCGACCGCGGCCTCGGCGGTCGTCACCGACTCCTCGGAGGTGACGTCGACGGCGTGTCCGAAGGCGGGCACGGCGAACTGGTTGCCGATGTCCGCGGCGACCTTGGCGGACTGCTCGCCGTCCAGGTCCAGGATGACGACGGCCCAGCCCTCGCGGGCGTACCGCTGGGCGAGGGTCATGCCGATGCCGCGGTCGGAGGTCGCTCCGGTGACGACGGCGGTACGGGTGGTTGCCATGGGTAGTGCCTTTCGATCTAGATGAGGTTGCTGATGACGTCGCCGGCCTTGGCGGCGGCCTCGGGTCGTTGGTCGTCGGTGATGTCGCGGGTCTCGAGTTCGAGTGCGTAGTGGCCGCCGTAGCCGGCGGTGGTGAGTTCCTTTATCCCGCGGGCGAAGTCGACGTGGCCGTTGCCGACCGAGACGTTGATGTTGCCGGGGGTGGCGTCGCGGATGTGGACGTGTGCGATGCGGGATCCGAAGCGGGCGACGAAGTCGACCGGATCTCCGCCGGAGGCGACGACGTGGCTGAAGTCCATCACGATGCCGACGTCGTCACCGAGGCGGTCGGCGAGCAGCTGTGCGCGCTCGGTGTTCCAGCACAGCCGGTGGAGATGCAGTGACTCCGTCCACAATTCGACACCGTGGGCGGCCGCGACGGCCGCCGCCGCGGAGAGCTCGTCGGCCACCAGGGTGACGTCGGCTTCGAGCGTCGTGATCGGGGTGTGGTCGAGCGCCCCGCACGGGAGGACCAGCGCCCGCGCACCGATGGCCGCCGCCAGGCTCGACAGCATCTCGAGGTGCGCTCGGCGATCCGAACGACGCCCACCCCTCAGGGGCGCGTTCAGATCGCCGACGTCTCCGTTGACCGAGCGCACGCGCAGGCCGGACGCCACCACGGTTCTGGCCACGTCGGCCACCGCATCGGCGTCGAGCACGAACGGAACGTGGTCGCACACCCCGGGCAGCGCCCCGAGGTCGATCTCGGCGAAGCCCAGCGAGGCGATCGTCTCGAGCGCGTTGGCCAGTGGCTGGTGCCGAAAGCTGATCGTCGAGCACCCCAGACGGGCGGCGAAGCGGGTGTTCGGCACGGCATACCTCGGAACGGTCGGAGATGTGATGGCAGCCACTTTAGGCAGTCAACTGTTAACAGTCAACCCTTAAACGGTGATTTGTGTCGACTGTTGACAATGAATGTGCGCGCGGTCACACTGGGTGACGCAACGGACTGTTGACCGTCAACAGTGACCGTGATTGCCCTGGTGGGACTGACTTGAAAGGATGAGCCCATGAGCGATGACGCTCTGGAGATGCGGGGTCCGGTGCGCGGCACCAAGGACGCCAGACGGGTCGCGATCGGTTCCGGCGTCGGCGCCGTCATCGAGACCTACGACTTCATCGGGTTCGGCACCGCCGCCGCCCTGTACTTCGGCACGGCCTTCTTCCCGGGCGCCAGCCCAGTGGCGGGCACCCTGGCGGCGTTCGCCACACTCGGCGTTGGTTTCGCAGCGCGGCCGCTCGGCGGCATCATCGGCGGCCACCTCGGCGACAAGGTCGGCCGCAAGCCGGTTCTGGTGGCGTCGCTCATCCTGATGGGTGTGGCCACCTTCGCCATCGGTCTGCTGCCCACCTACGAATCGGTCGGCATCGTCGCACCGATCCTGCTGGTCACCGTCCGCATCATCCAGGGCTTGGCGTTCGGCGCCGAGTGGGGCGGCGCGATCCTCATGAGCTACGAGCACGCCCCCTGGAAGCAGAAGGGCCGCTACACCGGCATCGTGCAGGCCGGCTTCCCCGTCGGACTGCTGCTGGCCAACCTGGTCTTCCTCGTCAGCGTCCACCTCGACGGCGACTGGGCGTGGCGGGTGCCGTTCCTGTCCAGCATCTTCCTGGTCATCGTCGGCCTGATCATCCGGGCCAAGGTGCCCGAGTCGCCCGTCTTCGAAGACGTCAAGGACAAGGGCGACATCGTGAAGTCGCCGATCGTCGAGGTCGTCAAGACCGACTGGCGAAACATCGTGCGCGGCATCGGCCTTCGCATCGCGGAGACCGCCGGCTACGCGGTGTCCATTACCTACATGATCTCCTACCTCAAGGGTGCGCAGCTGGCGACCAAGACCGAGACGCTGCTGGCGCTGTGCGTTGCCTCCGCACTCGGCATCGTCGCGACGATGGCCTGGGCCAGGCTCACCGACAAGATCGGCAGGCGGCCGGTTTACTTGTGGGTCACCGCCTTTGGCATCCCGTTCGGAGTCATCATGTTCATGCTGGTGAACACCGGCCTGATGATCCTGATCGTCGCAACCTTCGTGATCGCCTACGGGGTGTGCCAGAACGCCCTGGCAGGCGCTCAGGGCGCCTGGTTCCCAGAGCTGTTCAACGCCAACACCCGCGCCTCGGGAGCCTCACTGGCATACCAGATCTCGGCCATGGTCTCCGGCTTCACGCCGTTCATCACCACCCTGCTCTTCGAGTGGATCGGCTGGATGGGCCCGGCGCTGCTGTTCAGCGGCTACATGGCCATCGGGCTGGTGGCGGCCGTCACGACGCGGGAGACGTGGGGTCCGCGCGAGCGTCGGCTCGCCGACAAGGCCACCGACGAGTCGCACGAGCTGGCCGCCTGATGCGCCGTCAGACCGTCGAAGCGGCCGCCTACCGGGCCAGGCATCACGCCCTCGACATGGGGGAGGCGCAGGGGCAGGGTTACGTCGGGCAGGCCCTCGGCGCCGCCGACATGTTCGCCTGCGTCTACGCCGACCAGCTCCGGTACCGCGCCGACGACCCGCACTGGGCCGAGCGGGACCGATTCCTGCTGTCGACCGGCCACTACGCGATCGGGCTGTATGCCGCGCTCGCCGAGGCCGGCATCGTCGGCGTCGCCGAGCTCGACACCTACGGCAGTGACGACTCCAGGCTGCCGATGTCCGGAATGGCAAGCTACACACCGGGAATGGAGATCTCCGGCGGATCGCTCGGGCACGGGCTCACCGTCGCGGTCGGGATGGCCCTCGGACTGCGTCATCAGGGGTCGACGTCGCGGGTGGTCAACTTCCTCTCCGACGGCGAGCTCGACGAGGGCTCCACGTGGGAGGCGGCAATGGGCGCCAGCCATCACCGACTCGGCCACCTGATCGCCATGGTCGACGTCAACGCGCTGCAGGCCGACGGCCCCACCGCCGGCGTGCTGCGTACCGAACCCATCGGCGACAAGTGGACCGCCTGCGGGTGGTTCGCCCAACGCGTCGACGGCAACGACGTCGGGGCGCTGCTCGACGCCTTCGACGCGGTCGCGGAACGGTCGGCGCCGATCGGCCAGCCCGCAGTCATCGTGTGCGACACCAAGGTTGGCCGCGGAGTGCCGCTGCTGGAAGACAGGGAGAAGGCGCACTTCATGCGCATCGACGCCGACGAGTGGCAGATCTGCCGTGAGCAGTTGACCCTCGGCTACGAAGGAGTACCCGCATGACAGCTCAAGCGCCGCTGCGCACCTCGGCGATGATCGCCTCGTTTGCCGACCCCGGCCAACGCACCACCTCGGCGCCGTTCGGGCATGCCCTGGTCGCCGCGGCCCGCGCCGACGAGCGCATCGTCGGGATGACGGCCGACCTTGGCAAGTACACCGACATGCACGTCTTCGCCCAAGCGATGCCGGACCGCTACTTCCAGATGGGCATGGCCGAGCAACTGCTGTTCGGCGCTGCCGCGGGAATGGCGGAGACGGGGCTGATTCCGTTCGCGTCGACCTACTCGGTATTCGCCACCCGACGGGCGTACGACTTCATCTGCCTCGACATCGCCGAGCCAGGGCTGAACGTCAACGTGATTGGAGGCCTGCCTGGGCTCACCACGGGGTACGGGCCGTCGCACCAGGCCACCGAGGACATGGCGATCTTCCGCGGCATCCCTGGGCTGACGATCGTCGACCCCTGCGACTCGGTGGACATCGAGCAGGCAGTGCCCCAGCTCGCGGAGACCCCGGGGCCGACCTACCTGCGGCTGCTGCGCGGCCACGTGCCCACGGTGCTCGACGAGTACGACTACACCTTCGAACTCGGCAAGGCCAAGGTGGTGCGTCCGGGAACCGACGTGGTCTTCGTCTCCAGCGGGCTGATGACGATGCGGGCGCTGCTCGCCGCCGAGGAACTCGCTGCCCACCGCGTCGACGCCGCGGTGGTGCACACGCCGACCATCAAGCCCTTCGACGAGGAGACGGTGCTGCGCGAGATCGACACCGACCGCCTCGCCGTGACGCTGGAGAACCACACCGTCGTCGGCGGCTTGTTCGAGACGGTGGCGTCGGCCGTGGTGCGCCGTGGGCTGGGCAAGCAGGTCACGCCCATCGCGCTGCCCGACGAGTTCCTCGCCGCGGGTGCGCTGCCCACCCTGCACGACCGATACGGACTGTCGACGCGTCGGATCGTCGCCTCGGTACTGGACCGGCTGTAGCATCGATGTCGACATTCAAGTGTTGACACTCGAGGGGCGACGAATGACGGCCGAACCCGGATTCCTGCGCTTGGAGAAGACCAGCCTGCGGGAACAGGCGCTCTCGGCGCTGCGCAAGGCCATCACCACCGGACAGATTCGGCCCGGTACGCATCTGGTCGAAACGGAACTGTCCGAGGCGCTGCAGATCAGCCGCGGCACGCTGCGCGAGGCCATGCGCCAACTGCAGCAGGAGGGTCTGATCTCGGCGGGCGCCAGGGGCAGGCTCTCGGTGCGGCACCTCGACACCAAGGAGATCCGCGACATCTTCGGTGTCCGCGCCGCGTTGGAGGCCTTGGCTGCAAGCGAATTGGCGTCACGACCCGACCGGGCCGACGTCGTCGCCGAACTCCGCGGAGCCGTCGAGGACATGGAGCGCTGGGCGGCCTCCAACCTCGAAGACCGCATCGAGGCGGACCTGCGCTTCCACCGGACGCTGTGCCGGCTGTCGGGCAACGAGACGCTGATGCACTCGTGGTCTTCGCTGGAGGGCAGCATCCGGATGTCGATCATGTACGCCGGCGTCGAGCGGGCACTGAAGAACATGGACGCCAAACGGCACCTGGAGATCGTCGACGCGATCGAGTCGGGCGACGGTGTTGCGGCGGCCGACGCGGTGCGCGCGCACATGGCCGGCGCGGCGTCGGTGCTGGTCGACGGCGCTGCCTAGCGGCGCACCGTCCCCGAACATGTTGCTGCCCAACGGGATTGAGTGCGAGCTCAATGCATCGGTTCGCCATCGGAGTCGGTCACGCCGGCCATCGTCAGGATCGTGTGCAGCGTCGTCCGCAAGGGGCGGACGTCGCGATGAACTTGAGCGAGCAGTAGTCCGCCTTGCAGCGCTGCCAGCATGGTGACAGCAAGGTCGTCGGGATCGACCCCGGCCGCCAGACGTCCCTGGTCGTTCAGGGAACGCAATCCCTCCTGAATTGCGTTGGCCCAGCGGCCGAATCCCGCGGCGACCAGTGCGCGGGCCTCGGGGTCATACTCGGCCAGCTGGCTTCCCAAGGCCCCCAGCGGGCAGCCGCCTTGGCCATGGATGGCATCGGCGTGTGCGACGACCAGATCGCGCCACGCCGCGAGGCTTTCAGCAGTCCCAAGGTTGGCGTTTGCGGTGTTGTTCACCAGTTTGTCGGCTTGGTGCTCGACGACCGCGTTGATCAGCTGCTCCTTGTCGGCGAAGTAGTGGTAGAGCTGTGAGCTGCTCACTTCTGCGGCGAGCTTGACGTCGTCGAGCGTGGTGGCGGTTATGCCGCGCTCCCAGATCAATCGAGCCGCCGCGTCGACGATGCGTGCGCGCGTCCGTTGCCCCTTGGGGGTCAACCTGCCGGGCCCGTTCGTCGTTCTCGTCACCGCGTCACCCCGGAAGCGTTTTGGTATTGATAATCCATTTTCGCTCCAGAATTGTGGATTGCATGATCCATTACACGGTACCCAGGCCAGAGTTCGCTCGCTTACCCGCAAGCCGCCGCGATGCGGGTGCGGCATGAGCGGGCCGATCGTCGTCACTGGTGCGACCGGAAACGTCGGGCGCCCCTTGGTGGCTCTCCTCGCCGACGCCGGAGTCGAGGTTCGCGCCGTCACCCGCAATCCGGCGGGCGCCAATCTGCCCGGCGGCGTGCAGGTCACCGATTCCGTCCGTGGGGCGCTGCGGGGAGCGTCGGCGGTCTTCCTCAATTCTCGTGCGCTCGCCGCGGATCTGGAGCAGGTGATCACGGACGCCCGGGAGGCAGGAAGTGTCACTCGGCTCGTCGCGCTGTCGGCGGGTAATGCCGACGACGACGTCGCACGGCAGCCGTCGCGTTTTCGCGGTGACCGAAACAAGGAAGTCGAGCAGCTGGCGGTCGATTCTGGGCTCGCGTGGGTGAGCGTGCGGCCGGCGGTGTTCGCCTCGACGTCTGCGGACATGTGGTCGGCCCAGCTGCGTGCCGGTGACGTGGTCAGCGGCCCCTTCGCCGACGCGTCGTTCGCGCCAATCGTGGATGCCGACATCTCCGCCGTCGCTGCCCAGGCTCTCCTCGGCGGGCACCTCGATGGTCGGCGAATTCCGCTGACCGGGCCACAGGCGTTCACCGTCGCCGAACAGGTCGCCGTCATCGGCGACGTCTTGGGCCGTCGGATGCGGTATCAGCAAGTCGACCCCGCCCTGGTGCGGAGCCGCCTCGTCGACTCCGGGGTGGCACCGGAGTTCGCCGACGCCTACGTCGCCCTGCAGGCTGCCGCCGCGAAACAACCCGCGGCCGTCACCGGAGACGTCGAGGAGATCTTGGGCCGGCCGGCCACACCGTACGCCCGGTGGGTGGAGGCACACCGCGATCTCTTCAGCAATCAGGCACATCTCACGAACTAACGGCCCAAAGGCCCAGCTACCCTTTGGCTTTCGCTTCGGCCACGCTGCCTGGACCTTCTGCGACTCCGTTATTCCACAACTTGGATCTGAGCAATATCCAGAAGATCATCAGATGTGCGACAACGACCGTGGGAGCGTAAAACGTATAGATGAAATAGGCGGGACCGAGGTTGAAACTGGGCAGATTCGTCTGCACGACACCGCGCAATGTGTTGAGCAGATCGACGAATCCCCAGATGCTGAACACCCACACCAGCGGTATGGCGAAACGCCACCCGCCGCGCAGCGCGAAGATGGAAGCCAGGGCCAGCGCCGCCGCCAAGAGATCACCGTATGCAGCAGCGGAAAGTGCCTCTCTGGGCAGCTTCGGATCGACCATGCCCGTAACCAGCAAGACCATTCCCACATAGCGGAAGACGTGCACGAAGATCGGTGGGACGAGAGCAGAATTCAGGGAGAGCTTCGTCAGTCTCGGCCATACATACCACTTGGCGACGAGGGCGCAGACGACGCAACTCAAAAGTAGCTGCAGCCAGAATATTGCGGTGTCATTCATCGCGGGTCGTACCCTTCACATCGGTGACTTCCCAGTCCTTGACGGTCGCCAGCGGCCCGAACAGGTCGGCGGGCAGGTCCGCCGAAAGCGGCTGTCCCGTACGCACGCGATGTGGCCAGTTCCGGTTGGCCAGAGCGGGTTTGGCCAGGGCGACGACGTCGGCGGCACCGGAGTCGATCATGGCGGCGGCGTCGTGGGGGTCGTCGAGGTGGCCGTTGGCGATGATCGACAGGCGGCTGTACTGCTTGGCCAGCTTCGCCAATGGCTTGACGGTGTTGTCGAAAGCCGGTGCCAACGCGCGGTATTCGGTGGTGTGAATGTAGTCGATCCCGGTGTCGGCCAGAGCGGTGAAGATTTCGGCGGCGTCGTCTTCGCCTCCGGCCCAACGATGTTCGTTGTCGGAGACCTTGCCCTGAGAAATCCGGATACCGACGGCGATGTCCGCTCCGACAGCCGCTGCGACGTCACCGCAGACCTCGGTCGCCAGCCGGACGCGGTTGGCGACGCTACCGCCGTAGCCATCGGTGCGGGTGTTGAGGTAGTCGGTGAGGAATGCGTCGATCAGGTATCCGTTGGCGCCGTGGATCTCCACACCGTCGAACCCGGCGTCGCGGGCCATGCGGGCGGCGTTGACGAACGCGGCACGGACCTGCGCGATGTGTTCAGCGGTCATCGCTTTGGGAATCTGATACGGGCCGGACCCGCGGTACATCGCCAGCTGCTCGCCTTTGGGTCGCACTGCTGAGGGCCCCCAGGTGGTGGTGTGCGGGTTGCCTTGTGACTGGCTGCCGGCATGCATCAACTGGGCGAAGAACTTCGCCCCAGAGGCGTGGACACCGTCGACGACTCGAGTCCAAGCCGCGGAGTGGGAGGGATTGGCGATGCCGGGTTGAAAGAAGTACCCCTGGCTGGCCTGGTCATCGATGTAGAGGCCTTCGGTGATCAACAAGCCGAAGCCACCGTCGGCGAAAACCCGGTAATACGAACCGATTCGATCGGTGGGTGCACCATCGGCTGCCGCGCTTACGCGGGTCATCGGCGCCAGGGCGATGCGGTTGTCCAGTCCTACGTCGCCGATGAGAGTCGGGCTGAAGAGATCGTCTTGGTGGTGTGTCACTGTGCGTCCGGACGTGCGGACACGTACTTGACGAAGCCGGCCACGTCGTCGGGAACGAGCCGTCCGATTGCCCCACTCGAATACACGGCCAGGCATACCGTCCCATCCGGTGCCAAGATGACTCCGGTCGACTGCAGATAGTGCGGGTCGTCGTTGACGTAGGCACCGATCGCGTCGGCGACCTGGTCGGCGTCGGCGCCGTATCCGACGGGGAAGCGCAACTTTCGCTTGGCGACTAGTCCTGTCGAGGTGTCCTCGTCGTCGACCGAGAGGGCGACGACCTTGACGTTGAGCTCGCTCAGAGTGTCGAGTGCGCGCGAGAACGAGCCGAGTTGCGCGTTGCAGTAGGGGCACCAGGAGCCGCGATAGATCAAGATGACGCCGTATGAGCCGGCGAGGTCGCCCGGCAGGCTGATCGTGCCGCCTCCCACGGCGGGAACGTCGATCGGGGGGAACGGCTGACCGTTCTTGAGGCTCGGCACAGAGGGGTCCTTTCATCGTGGTTCGGTGACCACACGTGATGGATCATGCTGAGGGAAAAGTGGACTGACAATTCCAATTCGGATACTGTCCGGCCGTGGCGACAAGGGAACGTGGTTCTGTGCCGCGGCTGACGGCCCGCGGGGCGGTCACCAAGGCTCGCATCGTGGCTGAAGCCACGTCTCTGGTCCGTGAGCGCGGCGTTGCGGGCACGAGCCTCGACGCGGTGATGAATGCCAGTGACACCAGCAGATCGCAGCTCTATCACTACTTCGCCGACAAGGACGCCCTCATCGGCGAGGTGATCAAGACTCAACTCGGGCGGGTCATCGCCGCACAGGAGCCACGCCTAACCGAGGTGACGTCCTGGACCGGTCTGCAGCGTTGGTGCCACCACCTTGTCGCCACGACGCGCACGACACAGGGAATCGGCGGTTGCCCCCTCGGCTCCCTGGTGAGCGAGCTCGCCGACCGATCCGACTCCGCGCGCCTCGAGCTCGCGCGGTCGTTCGCCGAATGGCAGTCCTATCTGTCCACTGGCTTCGCAGTCATGCGAGACAACGGCGAACTCGTCCCCGACGCCGACCCGGACGAACTCGCGTTGACGATGATGAGCGCACTGCAGGGCGGACTGCTCATGGCGCAGACCACGCGCAGCGTCCGTCCCCTCGAACTGGCCCTCAACATGGCACTAGGGCACATCGCCGGATACCGGACCATCCCGACACCTGAGTAGCGGACTCGAGGAATCGCAGTCAGACTCGACGACCCACGGCGGCGTAGAGCGCCGCTCCGACCAGCAAAACCGCCATCCCGGTGAGCACCGACGCGGCAGGCAGGGTGAACGCCAGCACGAGGCACCCGACGAGTCCTGCAACCGGAATGAGCTTGGCGCCCAACGTGATTGCCGAGGCGTTGGCGATCGCGTAGTAGACCAGCACGGCGAACGACGAGAACCCGATGGCGCCCCGCAGGTCGAGTACGCCCGCGAGCACGGCGACGACGGCTCCGACGACGAGTTCCGCGCGGTACGGAGTCGCGAACCGCGGATGCACGGCGGCCAGGGCCTGCGGCAGATGGCGATCGCGCGCCATGGCCAGCGCGGTGCGCGACACCCCGAGGATTAGCGCGAGCAGTGAACCGAGCGCCGCGATCGTCGCGCCCACCCGCACGACCGGCGTCAGCCCCGGGTAACCCGCGGCGGTCACCGCGTCGGCCAAGGGCGCCGTCGCGGAAGCCATTTCGGCACTACCCAATTGGGCCAGTACTGCGATCGCGACCGCCGCGTAGACCACCAGGACGAGACCCAGCGAGATACGGATCGCGCGCGGGATCGTCGTCGCCGGATCCCGCACCTCCTCGGCCAGCGTGGCGATGCGCGCGTATCCGGCGAACGCGAAGAAGCACAGTCCGGCCGCCTGCAGCACCCCGAGCGCGCTCGCGTCGTGAAACGACAGATGCGAGGCGTCAGCGCCACCCGAGGTGGCGATCGCGACGACGACCGTCGCCAACGCCGCGAGCACGACGGCGACGATGATCCTGGTGAGCCACGCCGACTTCTGCACCCCGACGGTGTTGACCGCCGTCAGCGCCACCACCGCGCCGACCGCGACGGCGTGCGCGTGGGCGGGCCAGGCGTAGACGCCGACCGTGAGCGCCATGGCGGCACACGACGCGGTCTTGCCGACGACGAAGCTCCACCCGGCGAGGTAACCCCAGAACGGGCCGAGCCGCTCCCGACCGTAGACATACGTGCCGCCGGACTGTGGGTAGAGCGCGGCGAGGCGGGCCGACGAGGTGGCGTTGCAGTACGCCACGACCGCGGCGACGGCCAGTCCGATCAGCAGCGCCGAGCGCGCGGCGGCCGCGGCGGGTGCGAGTGCGACGAAGACGCCCGCGCCGAGCATCGAGCCGAGACCGACGGTGACGGCGTCCGTCGTGCCTAGGGTGCGTCGCAGGGCAGGCGGTTCTGGCACGGCCACGGGTGAGAGCGTAGAGCCTCAGGTTGGGTAGGCCGACGTGAGGCGGCTGGCCTCCGGCTTGGAGAAGACGTCGTTGAGCGTGACCGTGCGCAGGCGCCGGTCGTGGATGATGTCGACCAGTTCGCGGTACACGCCAGTGACCGGCGGGTGGTTGAGGTGGCCGATCACGATCTTCTGCGGCACGTAGTACTTGTCGGCGTTGGCGACGATGTCTCGCGGCGCCAGGATCTGGTCGTCGCCGATGTTGCCGTCCCACAGCGCGGTCTGGGTGTAGCCGAAGTCGGCGGCCACCGACTGGACCAGATCGTTGTACGCGCCGTAGGGCGGTCGGTAGTAGGGCGTGGCGTCCACGCCGAAGGTGTCCCTGATGAATTGGTCGGTGTGGCGCAGCTCGTCGGCGATCCGGCTGCCGGTCAGCTTCGTCAGATCGGGATGGATCCAGGTGTGGTTGCCCAGCTGGATCTGACCGGATTCCACCAGGGGTAGCAACAGGTCGCGGTTGTCGGTCCACGACGCGTACACGCCGGTGACGAACATCGTCAGGCGGATGCCGGTGTCCTTGGCCAGCTGGGCGTACGCCCGCACCACCCCGGAGTCGACGCCGTCGTCGAGGGTCAGCGACAACAGATCGCCGGGACCGGGCAGCGCGCTGAGCACCCCACCGCCGGGAAGTGCGATCCGCGTCTGCGGTGGCGGAGCGGGGAGCAGCTCGGGCCAGGGCGGTGGTTGCGGCAGCCCGACCGGTGCCGGGGGGACGGCTGCCGGTGCGGCGTGGCTCGCCCCTCCCGCGCCGCAGCGGACGAGGGCAATGCCAGCTGCTGATGCGACGACGCCCATGAGCACGTTGCGGCGGGACAGCATGGTCCCTTCCGTCACTCTGGTCACATCGGGCACGTCCAGCAGGGTAACTGCCGCGCGACCGATAGCCCGGGACGCTGGGCTGACAGTTAGCTGAGTGCCGGAACTAGTGGGTGCGCGTCAGCGATTGCGGATGACGTTGACTGCCAGGTAGCCGCCGTACCCGAGCAGTCCGACCACGGCCAGCTTCCTGGTCTGCGGCAGCGCCACGCCGAGACCCAATGCCGTCTCGAGGCCGCCGTTGATCTTGAGGAAGCGTGCGGTGTCGTTGGGGAACGCCGCCTTCGTGATGCCCTCGAAGAGCTCCGGCCGGACGAAGTGCGCCACGCCGGTTCCGGCCAAGGCCAATCCGGCGAACGTGGCTGACTTCGAACTCTTCTCCTGCGGCACGAATGGATCCTCTCGTCAGGCAATCTGGTAGTCGGTCAACGGAAATTCGGATGCTTCCTTGATCGCCGTCTCGGTGGACGACGGACGCAGCAGGGTCGGTTCACCCGCCGGGTTGAAGTAGTACGAATGAGCGCTGCCGCAGTTGCCGTTGGTGAACAGGGAGTCGCCGAGCAGCTCGGTCATCCGGTCGAGGAACGCGGCGTTGGCTTCCTCGGTCACCTCGAACGTCGTCGCACCGCGCCGCTTCACCTCGGTCAGCAGCCGGCCCATCAGCCGCATCTGGTATTCCATCGTGTTGAAGAAGTTCAGTCCGAGGAATGCGTACGGGCTCGCCAGGCTCAGGTAGTTCGGGAAGTACGGCATCGACACACCCTGGTAGGCCTGGAACCTGGTGTCGCGCCACCACTTTCCCAGATCCCGACCCTCGCGGCCGATGATCTCGATGGCGGGGAAGTTGGCCTCCCACAGGTCGAATCCGGTCGCCAGCACCAGGGTGTCGACGACGTTCTTCGTACCGTCCTTGCCGACGATGCCGTCGGCGACGATGTGGTCGATGCCCGCGTCCTGCAGGTGCACATGGGGTTTGGTGAACGCGCGGTAGTACCCGTTGGAGAAGGTCGGGCGCTTGCAGCCGAAGTCGTAATCCGGCGTCAGCCTGCGACGCAGGTCGGGATCGCGGATCACCGCGAAGCGATGCAGTCGGGACAGGTCGGCGGCCGAGATGTTGAACCGGCCGCGGAAGGTGCGGTAGTGCCGCACTCCGACGGAGACCATCACCTCGTAGATCGAATCGGTCAGCCAACGAAGGACGCGCTGAGTCAACGGGATTCGCGCGAACATCCGCTTGGTCCGCTCGCTGAAGCGCACGTCGATCTTCGGCACCACCCAGATGGGGGTGCGCTGGTAGACCGTGACGTCTGCGGCCTGCTTGGCGAGTTCGGGGATCAACTGCACGGCGGTGGCCCCGGTGCCGATCACCGCGATGCGGCGTCCCTCGGGGTCGAAGCCGTCCTCCCACTTGGCGGTGTGGACGACCTTGCCCGCGAAGTCGGCGATGCCCGGAATGTCGGGCATGGCGGGCTGGGACAGGAATCCCGTGGCGGTGACGAGGTAGCGGGCGGTCAGCGTCGTGCCGCCGGCCAGGGCGATCCGCCAGTGGCTGGCGTCCTCGTCCCAGCGCGCACCCTCGACGGTGGTGTTGAAGCGCATGTGCTTGCGGACGTCGTACTTGTCGGCGACGTCGTCGGCGTACTGCTTGATCTCCGGGCCCGGGGTGAACAGGCGGGACCAGTTCGGGTTGGGCTCGAAGAAGTACGAGTACGTCGTGGTCGGCACGTCCACGGCGAGGCCGGGATAGTGGTTGACGTACCAGGTGCCGCCGAGGTCGTCCTCGCGGTCCAGGATGACGAAGTCGTCGACGCCGTTGCGCTTGAGCTGAATGGCTGCGCCGATTCCCGCGAACCCTGCTCCGACGATGACTGCGTCAAAGTGCTCCGAAGTCATGGCAAGACGGTACCTCAGGTACCGCCGACGCCAGTTCGGCCGTCAGCCCTTGATCGATCCGGTGCGCTTGTCCTCGGTGGTGGCGATGTAAGGAGCCACTCGTCGACGAGATTCATCGCAGCGCGGCCGCCGCCAATACATAGACGTAAAACGCTACGTAATAGCAGAGCCAGCCCAGGCTCGCGGCGGCGAATCCCACCGAGAGGGAACGGCTACGAGGGCTAATCTGCAGCACGAGAGCGATCACCCCGGGGATGATCCACGTCAAGAACAAGAATGTGTACAGCCCTGGGTAGATAACGGCGGAGATCGCTCCCAGAATTAAACCGAGTAGTTGTTGTACCGGGACACGCTGCTCGTTCACCACAGCGCAAACCAGCCCAGGACCGGAAGCCCGATCAACGCGCCGATGCTGACTGCGAGGCCGACCCGTCGGGCACTGGTGCTGCGGGGTAAACGAAACAGCGCTATTCCTGCAAGGCCAACGACGAGCGATGTGACGACAGTGGCGAGGGTGGCGTGGGGTGGTGGATCGGATTCCCACAATGACGTCATGATCGGCAGACCCGCCCAGAAGGCGCCGCCAAACGCCGCGCCCGCATAGATGCTCACTATCCAATCTCTATGCGTCATTCCGGCAGCCTACTTTCGGGGGAGGATGATTGGATCTGTGACGGGGATGGTCGGCGCGCTCCCCAAGGGGCCAAGGGCCGTCGTTCCTAGAGGCGATATGACCAAAGGCGGCATGCCTCCGGAGGCGACCGGACCGCGTGGAATGTCGGGTATGCCGGCCGGCTCGCTCATCCCGGGAACAGCGGGGAGCACGTTGTTGAACGCGTAGGGCAATTGCAGATCGCCGATACCGCGTTCGGGAAAAGTGAGAAGTGCTGGATTGTCAACCAGTGGTGGCCTGGGCTGCCTTTGCAGCAGCGTCGTCGGTCATGTATCCGGTATCGGCGGCGACAACAGAGTTAGTGCTCATATCGATGTCCATAGCCGGCTCACCCCCATCGGACGCGTGGGCGTCCGCGGAAAGTTCATCGATCATCCGTGCTATGCGCAACGCTTCCTGATGTGCCTCATTGGCGCCGGCCGCCAAGGCCAGCGCCTGTAAGCCGGATTTTTCGAATTTGGTCACCGAACGTGTCATGGCGTCACGGGCAGCATCACAGGCGCCGCCCTCCCATGTCGAAATGTCGACTATGGACTCAGCCCTTGATGGATCCGGTGCGCTTGTCCTCGGTGGTGGCGATGCAGACGATGGCCCGGTCGCCCTGACCCCAGGTCTCGGCGGTGGGGTAGAGCACGAACACGCCGACCGACGAGTCCTCCATGGCGGACGGGGAGTACGACTCGAGTTCGGCGGGGCACTTGTTCTGCCAGTCCGTGATGACCGCTTCACCGGGGTAGGCGCCGTCGGGCATGGTCAGGACCGCGTATGCCTCACCGGCGTGCGGCTTGCTGCAGTCGGTCTTGGGCACCAACTGGACCAGCGAGGCGTCCGGGATCTCGGTGAGGCAATCGCCGACGGCCAGATCGGTGGCGATGACCTTGTCCTTGGTGGCGACGATGAAGAACACCGCGGCTCCCGCCACGCAGGCGGCGAGCAGGAAGGCGGCCACCGACAGCCCGATGATGAGGCCCTTGCGCGACTTCTTCGGTGGTGGGGCATAGGGGTAACCGGGCTGCGGTTGGCCGTACTGCCCCGGCGGCGGACCGTAGGGATTCTGCTGATAGGGCAGAGGTGGCGGCGGCGGGTACTGCGGACCGGGGTGCTGATACGCAGGCGGCTGATTCGGGTCTCCCGACGGCCAGGTCATCCCCGGAAGATAGCAGGATCAGGGCTGCAATGACCGGAGTGCGGCGTCGACGGCCAACGCCGGGACGTTCAGCGTCTTGGAGCCGAGGTCGTGGCGGGCACCCGTCACCTCGACGACCTCGGTGGGACCCGCGACAAGGGCCGCGGCCGACCGAATTTCGTCGATCGCGCCGAACGGGTCGGAGGTGCCGTGGGTGAACACCGTCGGAACGGTGATGCGGGGAAGGTGTTCGGTGCGTGCGCGTTCGGGCTTGCCTGGCGGATGCAGCGGATAAGAGAACAGCGTCAGCACGTCGACCGCCAGCCCGTCGGCGACTGCCATCGAGGTCATCCGGCCACCGTAGGAATGGCCACCGACGAGCACGGGTCCCGTGGTCAGCGAGCGGGCCAACGCAACCGCCTCACCGACACCGGCCTGATCGGAGGCCGCCGAGCCCGACGGCGGACCTTTGGGGCGACGCCGACGGAACGGGAGGTCGTAGCGCACCGCCAGCCAGCCGCGCGTCGCCCACTCGTCGCACAGCCTGACGAGCATCGGTGACTCGCGATTGCCGCCCGCGCCGTGGGTAAGCAGGACGATGCCGGTGGCCTCACCCGCCGGTGCGTGGGTGACGCCCGCGATGGCCTCGAAGCTCACGTGGTGAGCCGGAAGAGTGCCGACACCGGGCCGTGCCCATGCCCCAACGGGTATGCGGCGCGCAGACATTCGGTGATCCAGCGCTTGCCGAAGGCCACCGCATCTGGCACCGAGTAGCCGTGGGCCAGCGCCGTGGCCGTTGCGGCGGCCAGCGTGTCACCCGCGCCGTGATCGTGGGGGGTGTCGATGCGCTCGGCGTCGAATTCGTGAAAGTCGGTGCCGTCGAACAGAAGATCGGGGCTGTGCGACGACGACCGAAGGTGCCCGCCCTTGACCAGCGCCCACTTCGGCCCGAGGGCATGAAGGGCCTTGGCCGCGTCGCGCTGGGTGGTGGCGTCCACGACCTCGATTCCGGTGATGAGGAGCACCTCGTCGAGGTTCGGGGTGACCAGCGTGGCCAACGGGAAGAGCTCGTTGCGCATCGCGTCCAGCGCCGAGGGATGCAGCAGCGGGTCGCCGTGCATCGAGGCGCAGACCGGGTCCACGACCAGCGGTGGCGCCAAGCCCTCGGCGGACAGGTCGCCCCACGTCTCGGCGACGGCGCCGATGATCTCCGAGGACGCCAGCATGCCCGTCTTGGCGGCCTGGAAGCCGATGTCCTCGGCCACGGCCCTGATCTGCCCGGCCACCACGTCGACGGGGATCTCGTGAAAGGCCTTGACGCCCACCGAGTTCTGCACCGTGACGGCGGCGACCGACACGCAGCCGTGCACGCCGAGCAGGGCGAACGTGCGCATGTCGGCCTGAATGCCCGCGCCACCACCGGAATCGGATCCGGCGATGGTCATCACACGCAGCGGGGCCTGCCCCGGCGGGGTCAGCGGAAGGAAGTTCACGTGCTCAAGGGTAGATAGATGCGGTTGCCGTGGTCGGCGAACTCCTGGGATTTGGCAGCCATGCCCTTCTCTCGGGCATCTAGGGCGTCCCGCACGTCGTGGCTGATCCGCATCGAGCAGAACTTGGGACCGCACATCGAGCAGAAGTGCGCGGTCTTCGCCGGCGCGGCGGGCAGTGTCTCGTCGTGGAACTCACGGGCGGTGTCCGGGTCCAGCGACAGGGCGAACTGGTCATGCCAGCGGAATTCGAAGCGCGCCTTCGACAGGGCGTCGTCACGCTGCTGGGCGCGGGGATGTCCCTTGGCCAAATCGGCTGCGTGAGCGGCAATTCGGTACGCGATGACGCCGTCCTTGACGTCCTTGCGGTCGGGCAGCCCGAGGTGTTCCTTCGGGGTGACGTAGCAGAGCATCGCCGTGCCGGCCTGGGCGATGACGGCCGCACCGATCGCCGAGGTGATGTGGTCGTAGGCGGGCGCGATGTCGGTGGTGAGCGGGCCGAGCGTGTAGAACGGCGCCTCCTCGCACAGCTCCTCCTCGAGCCGGACGTTCTCGACGATCTTCTGCATCGGCACGTGGCCAGGACCCTCGATCATCACCTGGACCCCATGGCACTTCGCGATCTTGGTCAGCTCGCCGAGGGTCTGCAACTCCGCGAACTGCGCCTCGTCGTTGGCGTCGGCGATCGACCCGGGACGCAAACCGTCACCGAGGGAGAACGTCACGTCGTAGCGGGCGAGGATCTCGCAGAGGTCGGCGAAGTGGGTGTAGAGGAACGACTCGGTGTGCCGGGCGAGCATCCACGCCGCCATGATCGACCCGCCTCGGCTGACGATGCCCGTCACCCGGTTCACCGTGAGCGGGATGTGCCGCAGCAGCACCCCCGCGTGCACGGTCATGTAGTCGACGCCCTGCTCGCACTGCTCGATTACGGTGTCGCGGTAGGCTTCCCACGTCAGCGCGGTCGGGTCGCCGTTGACCTTCTCCAGGGCTTGGTACAGCGGAACGGTCCCGACGGGAACCGGCGAGTTGCGCAGAATCCACTCGCGGGTCGCGTGGATGTCGCTGCCGGTGGACAGATCCATGATGGTGTCGGCACCCCAGCGGGTGGCCCACACCATCTTCTCGACCTCTTCGGCGATGGACGACGTCACCGCCGAGTTGCCGATGTTGGCGTTGACCTTGACCCCGAAGGCCTTGCCGATGATCATCGGCTCGCTCTCGGGGTGGTTGTGGTTGGCGGGGATCACGGCTCGGCCTGCGGCCACCTCGGCGCGGACCAACTCGGCCGGGACGCCCTCGCGTTCGGCGATGAAGGCCATTTCGGCGGTGACCTCGCCGGCGCGGGCCCGCTGCAGCTGGGTGCCACGGTCGGCGACCACTCCGGGCCGCCCCGGCAGGCCGGCCGACAGGTCGATCACGGCCGTCGGGTCGGTGTACGGGCCGGACGTGTCGTAGAGGTCGAGGTGCTCGCCGTTGGTCAGGTTGACCCGGCGAAGGGGCACTCGGCCCCCGTCGGGCAATTCTCGGTAGACCTTCGTGCTTCCGGTGATGACACCGGAGGTGACGGAAACGGGGTCGGAAACAGAATTCATCGCAGACACTCCCTACGCCGGCATTACCCGGTCAGGTTCATACGGTCGACGGCGCTTGTTCCTAGCCGTCCTCTCAGCGCACTTGCGTGCGCTCCCGCGCGGACGGAAGTCAACGTACCTCAGGATCTGGCCGGTGCGCGAGGGGAGTGGGAATAGGAATTGCCACGAGATGTTTTGTATAGCTAACATATGTGTTTTGGGCAATGTGGCCCGCTGGAGCGGATGTCGCCGCCGGGGCGGCTCCGTGCACCGATTTGTCGATACGTGAAGCGAACTGATGACGACTGAGATCGAGATGACGAAGACCGACGAAGCGCTCGCCCAGACCGCCACCCGACGGCGTCGGATGGATCACGACCACCCGCACTACAAGTGGGTTGTGCTGTCCAACACGACACTTGGCACGCTGCTGGCGACCATCAACGCGTCCATCGTGCTGATCTCGCTGCCCGCGATCTTCCGCGGCATCGGGCTCAACCCCCTGGCGCCCGGCAATGTCAGCTACTTGCTGTGGATGCTGATGGGGTACCTGGTGGTCACCGCGGTGCTGGTGGTCCCCTTCGGTCGGCTCGGCGACATGTTGGGCCGGGTGAAGATCTACAACTGGGGCTTCGTGGTGTTCACCGTCGCCGCGGTCGCGCTGTCGTTCGACCCGTTCCACCTCGGCGGTGGCGCCCTGTGGCTGATCGCCTGGCGCGTGGTGCAAGGCGTCGGAGGCGCGATGCTGATGGCGTCGTCGTCGGCGATCCTCACCGACGCGTTCCCCGCCAACCAGCGCGGCATGGCCCTCGGCGTCAACATGGTCTCGGCCGTCGCCGGCTCGTTCCTCGGCCTGCTGATCGGCGGATTCCTGTCCGAATGGCACTGGAAGGCCATCTTCTGGGTTGGCGTGCCGATCGGCATCCTCGGCACCATCTGGAGCATCCGGTCGCTGCGCGAGCTCGGTGCCCGCACGCCAGGAAAGTTGGACTGGCCGGGCACGCTGACCTTCGGGCTCGGACTGACGGTGCTGCTGGCAGGCATCACTTACGGCATCCAGCCCTACGGTGACAACACCACCGGCTGGACCAACCCAATGGTGCTCGGCGCCATCGGAATTGGCCTGCTGTTGCTGGTGGCATTCTGCTTCATCGAGCTGCACGTGGACTCGCCGATGGTCGACATCCGGCTGTTCAAGTCCGCCTCGTTCGGCATGGGCAACCTCGCCGGCTTGATGTCGTCGATGGGTCGCGGCGGCCTGCAGTTCATGCTCATCATCTGGCTGCAGGGCATCTGGCTTCCGTTGCACGGCTACAGCTTCGAATCCACCCCGCTGTGGGCGGGCATCTATCTGCTGCCCATCACCGTCGGCTTCCTGGTGGCCGGGCCCATCGCGGGCTCGCTGTCGGACCGCTTCGGCGCCCGGCCGTTCACCGTCGGCGGCATGCTGCTGATGGCCGCGACGTTCATCGCGCTGGTGCTGATCCCCGTCAACTTCGACTACTGGGTCTTTGCGGTGTTGGTCTTCCTCAACGGTCTTGGCGGCGGCATCTTCACCGCCCCCAACACCGCGGCGATCATGTCGAGCGTGCCCGCCGCCCAGCGCGGTGCGGCGTCCGGCGTGCGTGCGACGTTCTTCAACGCGGGCTCGTCACTGTCGATCGGCGTGTTCTTCTCCCTGATGGTCGTCGGCCTGGCCAACACCTTGCCGTCGGCGATGAGCAATGGGCTTCAGGCGCAAGGGGTTTCGTCCTCCGTCGCCAACGACGTGGCGAGTCTCCCGCCGGTCGGCAGCCTGTTCGCGGCATTCCTCGGCTACAACCCGATGGGTGAGTTGCTCGGGCCGTCGGGCGCGCTGACCCAGCCAGGCGTCAACGCCGACGTGCTGACCGGAAAGACGTTCTTCCCGCAGCTCATCACCGAACCGTTCCACTCCGGGCTGAGCGTGGTGTTCATCGCCGCCGCGGTGATGATGCTGCTCGGCGCGGCGGCGTCGCTGTTCAACCCGGGCCGCTACGGCTCGGAGGCGGGCGCCGACAACGCGGCGTGACCTATCCGGAGAGATCCACCCACACCGGTGCGTGATCACTCGGCGCGGGGGTGCCCTTCTTGCCGGGCTTGCGTTCGTCGCGCGCGATCTCGGCGTGGCTCACCTGGGCGGCCAGCGCCGCCGAACCGAGGATGAAGTCGATGCGCATGCCTTGGCGCTTGGGGAATCTCAGCTGCGTGTAGTCCCAGTAGGTGAAGTTGCCCGGCGGCGGCGTGAACGGCCGGACCACGTCGGTGAACCGACTCTCGATGGAGCGGAACGCCGCCCGCTCTTGTTCGGTGACGTGGGTGCTGCCCTTGAACACCTCGACGTCCCACACGTCGTCGTCGGTCGGCGCGATGTTCCAGTCTCCGACCAGTGCGATCGGCGTCGACGGGTCGTCGGCCAGCCAGCCGGAGGCGGTGTCGTCAAGTGCGGCAAGCCATTCCAGCTTGTACGCATAGTGCGGGTCCTCGATCGTGCGCCCGTTGGGCACGTACAGGCTCCAGACCCGCACTCCGCCGCACGTCGCGCCGATCGCCCTGGCCTCGTCGGCCTCGTTGAACGCGGGCTGGCCCGCGAAGCCGAGCGCGACGTCGTCGAGCCCGACCCTCGACGCGATCGCGACGCCGTTCCACTGGTTGTGCCCGACGTGCGCCACCTCGTAGCCCAGCGCGGCGAACGGCATCGTCGGGAACTGGTCGTCCTTGCACTTGGTTTCCTGCATGGCCAGCACGTCGACGTCGGCGCGCTCCAGCCAGCTGGTGACCCGATCGATTCGGGAGCGGATAGAGTTGACGTTCCAGGTGGCCAGTCGCACGCGGTTACCCTAGCGACACGTAGCGGGACCGGTGGTGCACCCCGAAGCCCGTCGACTCGTAGAGCCTGGTCGCGGGGGCATTGTCGGCCAAAACTTGGACGTAGGCGCGGGTCGCCCCCTGCTCGAAGGCCCATGCCAGCAGCCCGTCGCACAGCGTTCGCGCGAGCCCCCGGCGGCGGGCATCCTCGGCGACGTGCACCGATGACAGCCCGGCCCAGCGGGTGCCGTCGGGCGCCGCGGTGACGGCCACCCGACCGACCGCGGCGTCCTCCAGGGTCCCGAACGCGACGACGCCGTCGACGACCGCGGTGAGCACGTCGACTGGCACCTGCCGGGGATGCAGGCGCAACCACGCGTCGTCCGGCCGTGGCGTCACCCACAGTGATGCGCCGACGGCGCCATCGGTCAATTGCCGTGCCATGACCACGTTCTCGCCGTCGGTCGGCTTATCTGTCGGGAGGCGGAAGAGCCGGTCCGGCACGGCGAGCAGTGCCCGAGCTCCGCGGGCGGCGTACCAGTTTGCGATCTCGTCGAGGTGCTCGCCGGGGGTGGGCAGCAGCGGCACCGCCGAGTTCGCCCGCCTGGTGACGCCGTGGCCGAACCGCAGCAGCCAGCCGTCGAGCCACTCGTGCTCGACCCCGGGCCAGCCCAGCGCCGCTGCGTGTTCGAGGTTGCGGATGTCGCGATTGCGTACCGGCGCGGTGGACAGCGGCCTGATCGACACCACGTCGGCCGTCGAGACGGTCACCACGTCGCCGGCCTTGGTCTCGACCAGAAGCGTCGGTCCGACCTCGCGCAGATGCCCGACGGCGTCGCTCATCGGCGGCACCGAACCCGCAGGCAGGCGGTAGCGCAGGCTGACCCTGGTGCCGACCTCCGGAAGCTCAACCACGGTGGAACATCAGTGTCCGAACGGGTCGGGATCCTCGCCCGGCGTCCACGACAGCCCTGGCACACCCCACCCGTTGGACTTCACGGCCCGCTTCGCCGCACGGGCGTGCCTGCCGATCAACTTGTCGACGTAGAGGAACCCGTCGAGGTGTCCGGTCTCGTGCTGCAGCATCCGGGCAAACAGGCCGTTGCCCTCCAGCGTGATGGGCGTCCCGTCGGCGTCGAGTCCCGTCACGCGCGCCCAACTGGCCCGGCCCGTCGGGAACGACTCGCCGGGAACCGACAGACAACCCTCGTCGTCGTTGTCGGGATCGGGCATCGTCTCCGGCACCTCGGAGGTCTCGAGCACCGGGTTGACGATCACGCCACGACGGCGGGTCGCGCGACCGCGCTCGTCGGCGCAGTCGTAGACGAACACGCGCTTGGAGACCCCGATCTGGTTGGCGGCCAACCCGACACCGTTGGCTTCATCCATCGTGTCGTATAGATCTTGGATGAGATCTGCCAGCTCTGCGGGCAACGACCCGTCGTCATCGACGGGGATCGGACTGGTCGCAGTGTGCAGGACGGGATCTCCCACGATGCGGATGGGTACGACGGCCATGCGGAGAAGATTAGTGGGCGAGCTCTCGGCTGCCGACTCGCGGGCAAGGGTCACGGCTCCAACGGGTCTGCCGTGGTTGAATGTGGGCCGTCACCACCGGAATGTCTTGAGTGTTTGGAAGGGTCCACAGAGCAAATGGACGGCGCCATTGCGCGGACTGAAAAGTCCGGGGACGACGAGGCTCTCGCCGACGGCCTGAACCGCCGCGAACATGACATCCTTGCGTTCGAACGGCAGTGGTGGAAGTACGCGGGTTCCAAGGAAGACGCGATCAAAGAACTCTTCTCCATGTCGGCGACGCGCTACTACCAGGTGCTCAACGCACTTGTCGACCGTCCCGAAGCCCTCGCTGTCGATCCCATGCTGGTGAAGCGACTCCGACGCGTGCGGGCCAGTCGCCAAAAGGCCCGGGCCGCGCGCCGCCTCGGCTTCGACGTGACGTGATCGGTACCTAACGGTTTTCGCCCTTCGGGGGCGGCTCGATACAGTGAGTGCGATGAATCAACGAGACTCCTCCGGGTTGCCGCTGCGCGCCATGGTCATGGTGCTGCTGTTTCTCGGTGTCGTGTTTCTGTTGGTTGGCTTCCAAGCCCTCGGCTCCGGTGACGACGACGACGCCAGCTCGTCGGGTGCCACCACCACCGTGACCACCACCACGGCTCCGACATCGGAGACCTCCGAACCGGCCGCCGCCAAGCCCGACGTCCGGGTGTTCAACACCTCCGAGATCGCCGGCCTGGCCGATCAGACCGCCACCCGACTGCGCGACGCGGAGTGGAACGTCACCGAGACCGGGAACCTCACCCTGGAGGGCGTCACCGCGACGACCGTGTACTTCGGCGAGGCGCCGGGGGAGAAGGAAGCCGCCGACGAGATCGGCACGCTACTCGGCGCGGCCGTTGAACCCAGGACACCCGCGGTCGCAGAACAACCGCCCGGCGTGATCGTGGCAGTCACCGGTTAGGCTTTCCGGCATGCCGATCTCTGCCCCGCTCCGCCTTCTCGCCGCCGCGGCACTCATCGTTCCCATCGCGGCCGCGTGCTCCCCGTATGAGCCCGTCGCCACACAGCCTGGAACCACTCCACCGGTGTGGACCGGTTCGCCGCCCCCGTCGGCCGCGGGCGAGGCAGGAGAGGGCGCCGAAGGCACCACGACCACGACCGGCGAGACGCTCACCGCCGACCTGAAGACCGCGGACGGCACGTCGGTGGCAACCGCGGAGTTCGTGTTCTCCGGCGGGTACGCCACGGTCACCGTCAAGACCACCGCGTCGGGCCAGCTGACGCCCGGTTTCCACGGCATGCACATCCACTCGGTGGGCAAGTGCGAGCCGGCCTCGGTCGCCCCGACCGGCGGCGCGCCCGGCGACTTCAACTCCGCGGGTGCGCACTTCCAGGTCGGCGGCCACTCCGGGCATCCGGCCAGCGGCGATCTCTCGTCGTTGCAGGTGCGCACCGACGGTTCGGCGATGTCGGTGACCACCACCGACGCCTTCACCGCAGCCGATCTGGAGGCCGGCACCAAGACGGCCATCATCATCCACGAGAAGGCCGACAACTTCGCCAACATCCCGCCGGAGCGCTACCAGCAGGTGAACGGCACGCCCGGCCCCGACGAGACGACGATGGCCACCGGTGACGCCGGTAAGCGGGTGGCGTGCGGTGTCATTTCCCCCGAGTGAGTCGACGGTTGGTCCGAGACCCCAACGGATCGACTTCAAGGGGTCGGCCCGGCCAACCATCGGGGTTGAGTGGGAGTTCGCGCTCGTCGACCGCGAGACGCGTGAGCTGAGCAACGAAGCGGCGGCGGTGATCGCCGAAATCGGCGAGAGTCCGCACGTCCACAAGGAATTGCTCCGCAACACCGTCGAAGTCGTCACGGGGATCTGTGACAACGCGAATGAGGCGATGGACGATCTGCGGGCGACCCTCGCGCCGGCCCGTCGGATCGTGCGGGCCAGGGGGATGGAGCTGTTTTGCGCGGGCACCCATCCGTTCGCCAAGTGGTCGGCCGAGCAGTTGACCGACGCTCCGCGCTACGCCGAGCTGATCAAGCGCACTCAGTGGTGGGGCAGGCAGATGCTGATCTGGGGCGTGCACGTGCACGTCGGGGTTTCCTCTGCGCACAAGGTCATGCCGATCATCACCTCGCTGCTGAACCACTACCCGCACCTGCTGGCGCTCTCGGCCTCGTCGCCGTACTGGGACGGTGGCGACACCGGGTACGCCAGCAACCGAGCGATGATGTTCCAGCAGTTGCCGACCGCCGGCCTGCCCTTCCACTTCCAGGAGTGGTCGCAGTTCGAGCAGTTCGTTCATGATCAGAAGAAGACCGGCATCATCGATCACATGAACGAAATCCGTTGGGACATAAGGCCTTCGCCTCATCTGGGCACCATCGAGGTGCGCATCTTCGACGGAATCTCCAACATCGCCGAACTCGGTGCGTTGGTGGCGTTGACCCACTGCTTGATCGTCGACCTGGACCGCCGCCTCGACGCAGGCGAACACCTGCCGACGATGCCGCCGTGGCACGTGCAGGAGAACAAGTGGCGGGCCGCGCGATACGGCCTCGACGCGGTCATCATTCTCGACGAGGACAGCAACGAGCGTCTGGTCACCGAGGATCTCGACGACCTGCTGAACAAGTTGGAACCGGTGGCGAGGTCTTTGGGCTGCGCCGACGAGTTGGCGCAGGTGTCCAGCATCTACCAGACGGGCGCGTCGTATCAGCGCCAGCGGCAGGTCGCCGATGACAACGACGGCAATCTGAAGGCCGTCGTCGACGCGCTCATCGCCGAGCTGGTTCTGTAGCTTCGCGGGCGGGTAACCGACACCTGTGACGATCAGCCCGATGTTCCCGCTGGAGTCCGTGCGCCTGCCGGGTGAAGATCTGCCGCTACGCATCTTCGAGCCCCGCTATGGCGCGCTGGTCCGCGAATGCCTGAACGGTGCACGTGAGTTCGGCGTCGTCCTGATCGCCGCTGGGCGTGAGGTCGGCGGCGAGGACGCCCGATGCGACGTGGGCTCGATGGCGCACATCGTGGACTATCAGGACCTTGGTGAGGGCCGTTACCTCTTGGCATGCGAGATGCGCCAGCGGATCCGCGTGACGTCGTGGCTCGACGACGACCCGTACCCGCGCGCCGACGTCGAGGTGTGGCCCGACGAGCCGGGTCCGACGATCACCGGTGACGACATCGCCGCGGTGGAGGACCGTCTGATGGCGATCTTCGAACGGGTCGCCGCCGCGCAGGAGGCGACACTTCCGTCGCGTTCCGAACTGCTCGGCGAGCCGGAGCCCGGAGACGACGCCGGAAAGCGGTTGTACGCGTTGTCGTCCCGCGTACCGATGGGCCAAGCCGACCGGTATGCGGTGCTCGCGGCACCCTCTGCGGCCAAGCGGTTGGACGCATTGCGGGACGCCGTCGAAACCGTCGCCGCGATGATCGAGTTTCAGCTCGCCGAAGGTGAATAGTCCCACGTCACCGTCGGTCTGACAGCTGATTGCCAGCAACGTCCCGGCAAATTGACTGGCCCGAGGTGAGAGGCTTTTTGGGTTGCTGCGGGAAGGAGCAAGCCAATGGTCGCGCACAGTCTGGAAGTGGACGTGACGCATCTGCATGCCGGTGCAGACCGGTGCGTCGATGCGGCCGGGATCGCGTTGTCCGGCGCCGGCAATCTCGAATCCAAGAGCCCGACAGCGGGGATGTTCGGTGACTTTCCCGCAGCCCATGCATTTCACGGGGCACTCGCGACGGCTCACCAGTCGCACGTCGAGCGGTTGCGAGAACACCACCGGTCGCTGACCGGAATCAGTGACAAGAGTCGTTCTGCGGCAGATGAATTCACGGCTCAGGACGCCTCTGGAGCCGAGTACCTTCGGGCGACCGAAGCTCGTATTGACTCGGTCTGATGCCGCAGCCAACGGGATTCGTCAACTTCTCCGCCGGTGAATTGACCAGTGCGGCTGGCGGTGATCCGTGGCAGGTGAACGACGAACTTCAAGCCGGTGACGCAGATGCGATCAACGCCCAGGCCGACGCCTATCACGCCGCCGCAGGTTGTGTCGCGGAGGTCGAAGACGATTTCGTCTCTGCCAAACAACGTTTCGAGAAAGGGTGGCGGCGCAACGGGACCGAACATCCGATCAACGACTCCCCCGAGGCAACCCAGGCTGCCGCAACCATGAACCTGCAGAAGCCGCAACTGGCGAAGATCGCAGTCGACTTGGAGGATGTCGCGGCGGCGTTGGCGACGGCGCAGCGGACCTCCGACGGTGACATCGCCGGGCTGGACAACCTGCTGCACGGAATCGACGACGCAATCAGCCGCGCGAAGGCCGATAAGCAGGACCCCCAGCATTTGCACGACACTGCGGTCGCCGCGGTGCGGACGACTCTGGGCTCCGTGCAAGGCATTCGCAACACCTATGTGGGCACGATGGCTTCGGCCGAGGCGGCGATGAACGCCGTGACGGGTCAAGCGCCGGCCGCCGCGCCAGGTGGCGAGCCGGACGCAGGCAAACCGTCTGAGGAGGGCAAGCCTCCGACGGTGACGAAGGGAGACGTAGCGATCACGGCCGCGGGTGCAGTGGCAGGAGGCACCGCAGACGGCGTACGTCAGACGACACTGCGGCTGATCGACCAATCGCCAGGAACAGGGCCCGGCAAAGCCGACCCGGGATTGCTGAAGTGGCTGGAGGATCCGAAGATCGGCGGCGTCGAGCTGAAGGGCTTCTCGCGCGTCGGCGGGCTGACCGCCGCGGCCAGCGCCGTGCCCGCCGTCTTGTCCGACGTCCACGACGGCAACTCGGTGCCAGAGGCTGTGACGCGGGAGGGTGCCGGGACCGCCGCGGGCTTATACGCGGGTGCGGTGGGCGGTGGCTTCGTGGCGGATCTCGTCGCGGGTGGGGCAATCGGATCGGTGATCCCGGGGGCTGGAACAGCGGTTGGTTTGGTCGTGGGCGCCGGGGTCGGGGCGGCGACGGCCTTGGGTGCGTCCAAGGCGGTCGAGTGGGCCTGGAACCCTGTCTCGGACGCCGTGGGCAGCGCCGTCCACGGCGTGGAATCACTGTTCGGGTCCGGCTAGGCGCGGGCCGATGCGATTCGACGAGTTCATGCAGGAGTCCGGCGTCGGCGTGCACCCGGCGGACGTGCTCCCCGGTTTGGTCGTCGACGTTGGAGCGCAACCGGGCTGGACACTGTTGAACTCGGCTGTCGGGTTCCGGGTCTGGATTTGCCGTACCGATCCGTGCTTCGACGAGTTCTGCGCCAACGCGGTGCTGACGATGCATCGCGTCGAGGCGGTATTGGATGCGGGTGAGGTGTTCGGCATGCTGGTCGACCAGCAGGTGCAGGGAGTGCCAGGATGTCGAGAGGTGCAGCGCGGACTGGTGGCGGCGACCGAGGGCCCCGGCGTCATTGGTTCGCTCGACATGGAGATCGTCCACGAGCGAGGCGTGATCGACGGCTCGTCGCGATCGCGGATCGTCACGGCTGGAGAGGAGACGCTCATCGCGCAGCTCACGGTGACCGCCCTTCGCCGTTCACCAATGGAGCGGGACGGCGTCTGGCTGACGGTCCGAACTGGCGTTCCGCCGGATCGCGTGCGCGAGGTCAGCGATGTCGGGTAGCAAGTCGAAGGGCCGTATGAGACGGGTGGCACGATTCGCCGTCGGTGGTGTCACGGGTCTGCTCGCGGTGGTGGCAACGGCCACCGGGATCCAGTGGTACTGGTCTGCGATCGTGTTCAGCGCGGCGATCGTCATCATGTTGGGCAGGCGGCGGATCTTCCGCGCAGGTGTCACCCGAAGGCCGGACGAACTCGTCTGCCGATACATTCCCTGGTTCGAGTCGAACGCATTGTTCGGTTTCGTGTTGCTCCCACTGATTGGAATCTCTGCTCTCGCAGCGGGGAACGCTCCCGACAATCCAACGTGGGTGCGCTACGTCGGCTTGGCGTTGCTGATCGTCACGCCGGTGATCATGTTCAGCGTCGTCAGCATGTGGCGGCGGTGCATTCTTGTCTTCTCCCCGTCGGCGTTGACGATTCGCACGGCCGCGCCCAAGGACTTGCTGACCGAGGTTCCGCGCCACCGCGTCCGGACCATCACGCCAAAGATCGTCCCCAACGGGGTCAGCGGCGAGTCCTTGCAAGTCGAGATCGTCTACGAGACATCGGATTCGAACCCCGACACCAAGACGGTTCTGCTGGGTTTGCAACTGACCGTGCAGCCAAGCAACCTTCTCGACGCGCTCGTCGCGTGGAAGGACGCCACCGGCGACAACCCTGACGAGCTCTTGGATCGGATCGAGGGGATCCTTCACGGTCGCTCGTCAGCCGTCGTCTGACGGTGCGTGTGCACTCACGCCACCTGGTCGGCGGGCGGTGCCGGTCCACCAGGTTGATCGGGATCGTCGTTGTGCCACAGCGCTTCTGCATCGTCTGTCGGATACAGCAGCCGTTCAGGGCGATGGTAGTGGTTGATCCGCGCCTGACCGGTGTCCAGCTGTGGCGGCGGCGCCCACTCGACGTCGCCACGGGCGTTGACGGTGGTTGTCCAGCCGCCCTTGGCGTCGACCAGGCGGTTGTCGGGCCCGCAGGCCAGTGCCAGATCGTCGACGTTGGTGAGTCCACCCGCAGCCCAGTCGCGCCGGGCGTGATGGATCTGCGAGCCATACGCTCCGACCGTGCAGCACGGTTTGGTGCAGCCGCCGTCGCGGGCGATCAGCATGATCCGCTGCGCCGCTGACGCCACCCGGCGGGTGCGAAACAGATCCAGAGCCGATCCGGTGGCGCCGTCGAACACCGCCAGGTAGTGGTTGGCATGGCCGGCGAGCCGGACGACGTCGCCGACCGGCACGACCGTGCCACCGCCCGTCACCCCCACCCCGGCGCGGGACTCCAAGTCTTGCAACGTCGTTCGGATGATCACCGACACCGGCAGCCCGTTGAGCCGACCAAGATTGCCGCTCATCAAGGCGATGCGGCCGACGGCGACCATCGCATCGTGCTGACGTTGGGCGAGACTGCGGTGGTCGTTGTCGATCTGCTCCTGTGACGGTGTCCCGGAGGTGCAGGGTTCGGCATCGGCGGGATTGCACATCCCTGGTGCGGCGTACTTCGCGAAGATCACCTCCCAGACGGCCCACGCCTCGGGGGTGAGGTTGGCGGAGATCGGCGTCATTCCGTCGTGACGCTGTTTACCCTTCGACATCCCGCGCTTGCGGTCGCGCTCGGTCTCGTCGGGTGGGGGACCGTCCTGGTCGAGCAGGAAGAGTGTCAGGTCGGCGGAGTCCTTCAGTTCCTTGGGGCCCACACTGGTTGCCGTACGAACCAGGTCCACTTCGATCTGTCCGCGAGTTTGCGGGTCGACGAAGCCTGGCATGCGCGCCATTGCCTTGCGGATTACCTCGACGTGCTCGGAGTTGAGAAGTCCCAGCGCCTGCCCCTTGGCGGTCGCGGGGAGCACCGGCTCGAGCGGCTCGCCGCTGAGTGCGCCCCGCGGTCCAAGCAGCGCGGCATCGCTCAGTCGACGACCGGCCTCGGCGCTCGAGATGCGCCACCGGATCCTGAGCACGTCCCGCCAGGACTTGGCGCCGAGTTCCTTCGCCGTGGTCTCCAGCTGGAGCCGGGCCAGCAATCGGTGCGATTGGGTGGGCAGCTGGCAGGTCAGCGTCTCGAGCTCGTCGAGGGTCTCCAACAGCTCTTGGCGGGTGAGCAGGTCTACGTCGCAAGCCGCCAGCGCGTCGTAGGCGACGCGCAACGCCGCCAACGCCTCTCGCACGGCCACTCCGGACATGGTTCGAACATACATTCGACCACTGACAAGCCTTAGTCTTCGGTGCGCTCCGCCATGTCGTCCTTGGTCAGCAGGTCGTCACGGAAGCTCTGCTCCCGATACGCGAGTTGCCCAACCCGGTTGGCAACAACCGGAGCGGTGATGAGGGTGAAGAGGCCGGCCAGGATCAGCATTCCGACGTCCGGATGGCCGCGCAGGCGCAGTGCGGCACCCATGAGCACCAGCAAGAGCCCGAGGACCTGCGGCTTGGTGGCGGCGTGCATACGCGACAGGGTGTCGGGGAACCGCACCACACCGATCGCCGCGGTCAAGGCCAACGTCGAACCGGCCAGCACCAGCACACCGGCCAGTACGTCGAGGATGCCGCTCATTGGGGCTCACCGTCCGCCCGGTCGGTGTCCCGAACGCGGAAGCGGGCGACGCTGACCGAGCCCACGAAGCTGATCAACGCCAGCGCCGTCAGGCTGTAGGTCACGGTGGTGTCCAGGCTGTAGGCCGCCCACGTGCCGATCGAGCACATCGTGACCGCGACGAAGGTGTCCAGCGCGACGAGGCGGTCCAGGGTTCCAGGGCCGGCGAGCAGTCGGAACATGGTGATGGCGATGGCGGCGATCAACATCACCGCCGAGATGGTCCACACGGTGTTCATTCGGCGCCCGCCTCCCTCTCCGCGCTCGGCCGCCAGTCGGCGTCCTTCTCGAAAGCCGCAATCATCAAGCGCTCGATGTCGGCGACCTGACGGTAGAAGCGTCCAACGGCCTTGTCGGTACCCGCGTCGATCACGTGCACGTAGATCATCCGTCGCGTCTGATCGATCTCCAGGACGATGCCACCGGGAATGAGGTTCAGCACGCTCACCGTCAACGCCAGCACCAGGTCGGACTTGATCGCCACGTGCGCACGCAGCACGGCGCTGTGCGGTGGCGGCCCCGGCTTGATCGCGAGCCAGGCCACCTGAACCGACGACAGCACCAGGTAGTAGGCGATCAGCACGACCAACCGGACCAGTGACAGTGGATGCAGCTTGCCCTCGACGGGCACCTGCGGCAGCGGCAACAGCAGCGTGATCACCAACGCGACGGCAACGCCACCCAGCACGTTGGCCGCAGACACGTTGCCCCACAACAGGACCCACACCAGCGTCAGCCAGCACACCACCCAGGCCCGCAGCAGTACGGTTCGCATCACGGCTTCAACACCGCCGATACGTACTGACCACGGTCGACCACCTCGGCCGCCGCCCGCTCGCTGAAGGCGAAGATCGGACCGGCGAACACCGTCAGCGCCAAGCCGACGGCGATGAGCGCCGCGGTCGGCACCAGCATGCCGACCGGCATGCGCCCGACGTCGTCGCGATCGGCGTGGGCGATGTCAACCTCGGAGTCGTCGATCAGGGACGACGGAGACACGTCAGCGAGATCGCCCTCTGGGGCGTCGGCGCGGGCCCGCCAGAACGCCTTGGTCCACACCCTTGCCATCACGTAGAGCGTCAGCAGGCTCGTCACGACGCTGCCCCCCACCAGGATCCACGCGAGCACCGAGGCGTCCTGGGTGCCTGCCTCGAGCAGGGCGACCTTGCCGATGAAACCCGAGAACGGGGGGATGCCACCAAGGTTGAGCGCGGGTATGAAGAACACCAGGGCCAGCAGCGGGCTGGCTGCCGCCAAACCGCCGAGACGCTGCAGCGTCGACGCCCCCGCCTGCCGCTCGATCAGGCCGACGACGAGGAACAGCGTCGTCTGCACGACGATGTGGTGCGCGACGTAGTAGATCGCACCGGACATGCCGAGCGCACTTCCCAGCGCGATGCCGAACACCATGTACCCGATGTGGCTGACCAACGTGAACGACAGCAGCCGTTTGATGTCGCTCTGGGCGATCGCGCCGAAGATGCCGACCAACATCGTCACCAACGCCGCGACCATCAGCACGTTGTCGAGCGCGCCGCCGGGGAACAGCAGCGAGTGGGCCCGGATGATCGCGTAGACGCCGACCTTCGTGAGCAAGCCCGCGAAGACGGCGGTGACCGGCGCGGGCGCGGTGGGGTAGGAGTCGGGGAGCCAGGTCGACAGCGGGAACACCGCGGCCTTGATGCCGAACGCGACCATGAGGACGGCGAACATCGCGTTGCGGGTGCCGGACGGGATGTCCTCCAGTCGCAGGGAGAGCTCGGCCATGTTCAGGGTGCCGGTTGCCGCGTAGATCATGGCGAGGCCGATCAGGAAGATCAGCGACGACACCATCGACACCATTACGTACGCGATGCCGGCCCTGACCCTGTCGGTGCTGGCGCCGATGGTCAGCAGCACGAAGCTCGCCGACAACAGCACTTCGAAGCCGACGAACAGGTTGAACAGGTCACCGGCGAGGAACGCCGTGCACACGCCCGCGGACAGCACCAGGTAGGTCGGCAGGAAGATCGACACCGGTTGCCGCTCGTCGCCGTCGCGGATGCCCTGGCCGATGGCATAGAACACGACGGCCAGCAGCACGATGGCCGACACCAGCAGCATCAGCGACGAGAGCCGGTCCACCACCAGGGTGATGCCCAGCGGTCCCATGCCGGGAACCGACTGACCCCACCCGCCGACGTGGAGCGCGATGGTGCCGTCGCGGTCGGCCAGATAGACCAGCGCCGCGCAGACCGCGACGACCGCGGACAACGCCGCCACCGCGATCGAGCGTTGCAGCCGTGGCGTGCGGCCCGCGAACAGCGTGACCGCCGCGGCGAGGGTGGGAATCAGGACGGGAAGCGGGGTGAGTACCGCGGACAGACTCGTCATCGGGAGCCCTCGTGTCCGGGCAACGCGTCCAGTTCGTCGGGCGCGTCGGTGTCGCGGTGCGGATCGTGGGTGACGAGGTCTTCGTCGATGGCGACGGCCGACTTGTCGGACAGCTCGGAAACTCTGGTGTCCTCTGGGTCGTCGGCGACGTCCTCGTCACGCGACAGCCGATACGAGCGGTAGGTCAGGGCCAGGACGAACGCGGCGATGCCCATCGTGATGACGATGGCGGTGAGGATCATGCCCTGCGCCAACGGGTCCGCGGTGGCAGTCTGTCCGTCGGAGACTCTGCCGCGGATGGGCGGATTGCCGGCTGGCCCACCGACGGTCAGGATCAGGATGTTCACGGCGTTGCCGACGAGCAGCAGCCCCAACAGCATTCGCGTGAGGTTGCGCTCGAGTAGGAGGTACACCCCTGCCGTGGTGAGCCCGCCGATGAGGATCAGCGGCACGATGGCGGTCATCGGCGGGCCGCCTGATTCTGCTGCGCCATCTCCACGTCGACCCGCGCGCCGAGGCTGCGCAGGACGTCCAGAACCAGGCCGACGACGATCAGATACACCCCAAGGTCGAAGAAGAGTGCCGTGACGAGCTTGATGTGGCCGAGCACGGGGACGTCGAATTCGAAGACCGCAGAAGACAACACCGGCGCACCCAAGAACAGCGACGTGACGGCCGTACCCGCCGACAGGGCCAGGCCAACCCCGAGCACCTTGCCCGCGTCGACGGGGAGCGCCTCGCCGAGCTCGAATCGACCACCGGCCAGATAGCGCAGCACCAGCGCCAAGCCCGCGGTCAACCCTCCGGCGAAACCGCCGCCGGGGGTGTTGTGGCCTGCGAAGAAGAAGTAGAACGACAGCACCATGATGAGGGGGAAGATGATTCGCGTCGCCACCTCGAGCACCAGTGACCGGTACCGGGGGTCGCGAAGCTCGCTGCCGCGCAGCCAGGTGATGTCGCCGACGGCGGGGCTGGTCGGCAGCACCGGGATGCGGCCGATGTCGGGTTGGCCAGCATCTCGAAGGTCCCTCGGCACTCGCGGCGCACTACCGAACCGCCTGTTGCGGAACACCATTGACGCCACACCGGTTGCCGCCACCAGGAGTACCGAGATCTCGCCCATTGTGTCCCAGGCGCGGATGTCGACCAGCAGCACGTTGACGGTGTTCGAGCCCTGGCCGCGGTAGTAGGCGGCATCGGGAAGGAGGTCGGCGATCGGACGGGTGGTGCGCGCCGCCATCGCGAACACGGCGAGCGTGCTCACCGCGGCGCCGACCGCGAGCGACAGCGCCAGGCGTGGCAGCCGATGCCGGTTGATGTTGCCCTGGTCGGCTTCCGCGGGAAGCGTTCGCAGCACCAGGACGAAGATCACCAAGGTCAGCGTCTCAACCAGGAACTGGGTCAGGGCGAGGTCGGGTGCGCCGTGGAAGACGAAGATCGCGCCGCAGCCGTAACCCGTCACGCCCACGACCAGTACGGCGGCGAGCCGGTTGCGCAACACCGTCGCGCTGATCGCCGCGGCCAGGATGATGAGGCCGACGACCGCCTGCAGTGGCGAGTCCCACAACTTGAGTTCAGGACGATTCCGCGCGCCGAGCACCAGCATGACGGTCGGCAGCAGCACCAACGTCGACAGGATGACGGCCTGGGTGGCGGGGATCGAGCCGCGCTGCGTGAGCGCGGTGAGCCGGACCGCGAAGACGTCGGTGCCTCGGATTACGGAGTCGTAGATCCGGTCGGCGTTGCCAAGGGGGAGGTATCCCAACCGTGCGCGCCGCAACCGGTTCCTGGCGAAGAACGCGACGACGCCCGCGGCCAGCACCAGGATCGACAGCAGCAGTGGCACGTTCACGCCGTGCCACAGTGCGAGGTGGTAGTCGCCGTCGCCGGGCAGCGTGCCCGAGTAGTCGTCGAGCACGTCGTCGAGCCCGCTCGGCCAGACCCCGAACACCAGCCCCGCCAGCGCCAGGATCGCCGGCGGTACGAGGAATGTGATTGGCGGACGGTGCATTTCGGCGACGCGCTGACTTGGCTCGGTCCGACCCTTGCGTGCGAACGCGCCGTAGATGAAGCGCAGGCTGTAGATGGTGGTGAACACCGACCCGAACACCACGCCGCCAACGACCCAGTAGGCGGAGACGCCCAGCGCCGCACTCTCGGCCAACGTCGCGAGGTCGGCTTCCTTCGCGACGAACCCCAGGAACGGAGGTAGTGCGGCCATGCTCGCCGTCGCGCAGACGGCCACGATCAGCAGTGGCCGATGGCGGTCGCCGAGCCAGGCCAGGCGGCGGATGTCGCGCGTACCGGTGGCGTGGTCGACGATGCCGACCACCATGAACAGGGCCGCCTTGAACATCGCGTGAGCACAGAGCATGGCGAGGCCGGCGAGCATCACGTCGCGACCGCCGACGCCGACCATCAGGGTGATGAGCCCGAGCTGGCTGACGGTGCCGAACGCGAGGATCAGCTTCAGGTCGTACTCCCGCACGGCCCGCCACCCGGCAAGCAGCATGGTCCCAAGGCCGAGCGTCACGATGATCGGCCGCCAGGCGGGCGAGTCGGCGAAGCCGGGGGCCAACCTCGCGACGAGGTAGACGCCCGCCTTGACCATCGCTGCGGCGTGCAGATACGCGCTGACCGGTGTCGGCGCGGCCATGGCGCCGGGTAGCCAGAAGTGGAACGGCACCAGGGCGGACTTCGACACCGCGCCGATCAGGACCAGGACGACGGCGACGCTCGCGGTCAGGCCGGTGGGCGGCGCCTCGACGAGTTCGGAGAGCCGGTAGGTGCCCGAAAGCTCGCCGAGCATGATGATGCCGACGAGCATGGCCAAGCCGCCGGCGGTGGTGACCAGCAGGGCTTGCGTGGCGGCCCGACGGCTGGTGGCGCGTTCGGCGTAGTGACCGACCAGCAGGAACGACAACACCGTCGTCAGCTCCCAGAACAGGTACAGCATCAGCATGTTGTCGCTGATGACGAGCCCGAACATGGCGCCGGAGAACGCGACGAGTTCGGCGGCGAAGCTGGGCAGCCTGCGTTCGGTGTGGCCGTCGTGGTGGTGGAAGTATTCGGCGCAGTAGAAGAGGACCAGTGCGCCGACGGCGAGGACGAGCACGCTCATGATCGCGGCAAGCGCGTCGAAGCGGAACGTGATGTCCATGGAGAGCTCGGGGACCCACTGGAGGTGGACGGTCTGCTCGCCGCGGCCCGGCCAGTTCATCGCGACCCACGGCAGTGACCCGAGCGGCACCAGCGCCAGACCGTAGAAGGCGTGTCGTCCCCAACGCTGCACGAGAACGGGCGCCACGAGGGCGGCCACCGCGTGGGCGTAGAGAATGGCGAGCATGGCACTCCGGTTCTGGCGGGCGCCAACGAGCGCATCCGACAAGTGGGGTGTCAGCCGTCTAAGGCTATGTCTTCGCCTAGTTTACGTGGGCGGTCATCCCGCTCGCCCCGGTGTTCGCGTGCAGTGACCGCGGGCGGACGTGCTAAGAGAAATGTCGCGTAACCCGTCCGACGGAAACCTCGATTGATCGTGCAAAAGTTCAACGCCCGACCGACCTGGTGATCATGCTGAGAACAGCAGGAATACCGCTATGTCGGGACGAGGCATGATCATGACCGTTGACGAAGGCAAGCTGAACGACTTCCTCGGCAAGGCGGTGGGTGATCTCGGCGCGGCGATCAGCGCGACCCTGATCCTCGTCGGCGACCGCCTTGGCTTGTACCGCGAGCTGGCAAAGGGCGGGCTGACTCCGGCCGAGCTGGCGGAGCGCACCGGCACCAACGAGCGCTACGTCCGAGAATGGCTCGGCAACCAGGGTGGCGGCGGATACGTGCAGTTCGACGCCACATCCGGGCAGTGGTCGCTGAGCCCAGAGCAGGCGCTGTGCCTGACCGACCCGAACGGCCCGGTCGACATGCCCGGCGCCTACAACATCGTCGAAGCGACATTCCACGCACTCGGGCGCACGCTCGAGAACTTCACGTCCGGAAGCGGCACGGAGTGGGGCGAGCACCATCCCTGCCTGTTCGAGGGGACCGAGCGGTTCTTCCGTGCCGGCTACAACGCCCACCTGATCGAATCGTGGCTACCTGCGCTGGACGGCGTCGTCGACAAGCTGCAGAGCGGCGCGAAGGTGGCCGACGTGGGCTGCGGCCACGGTGCCAGCACCATCTTGATGGCGAAGACCTACCCGAACTCGGAGTTCATCGGCTACGACTACCACGCGGAGTCGGTCCGCGTCGCCACCGAGAAGGCCGCGGCGGCGGGGGCGGCCAACGCTCTCTTCGAGGTGGCGGACGCGAGCAGCTACGAGGGCGACGGGTTCGACCTGATCGCGTTCTTCGACTGCCTCCACGACATGGGTGATCCCACCGGCGTGTCCAGGCACGCCCGCCAAGCGATCAAGGACGACGGCACGGCGATGATCGTGGAACCCTTCGCGAACGATGAGGTGCAGGACAACCTGAACCCGGTGGGCCGGGTGCTGTACGGCGCGTCGACGCAGATCTGCGTTCCCGTTTCGCTCGCCCGTAACGGGCCTGCGCTCGGCGCTCAGGCAGGTGAGGCGCGGCTGCGGAGCGTCGTCGTCGACGGAGGCGGCTTCACGCGGTTCCGCAGGGCTGCCGAGACGCCGTTCAACCTCGTGCTCGAGGCCCGGCCCTGAGTTGGACGTCGAGACGGTAGACGGTTCAATGGGGCCATGGGACAGGACGGCAAGGTGGCCAGCGCGACCCTCGAGATAGACGCACCGGCCGACCGGATCTTCGAGCTCATCGCCGACCCGGCCGAGCAACCGAGCTGGGACGGCAACGACAACCTCGCCGAGGCGGCCACGGGTCAACGCGTGCGCGGAGTCGGGGACGTCTTCCTGACGACGCTTAGCCAAGGCGGCGTTCGGGAGAACCACGTCGTCGAGTTCGAGGAGGGGCGGCTCATCGCCTGGCGGCCCTCTGAGCAGGGCTCGCCACCACCCGGGCATCTCTGGCGGTGGGAGCTGACACCCGTCGACGACGCGCACACCCGCGTCACCCACACCTACGACTGGACGCAGCTGACCGACGAGAAGCGGATGGTGCGAGCCCGCGCCACCGGCGAGGACGCGCTGATGTCGTCGCTGAGGCGTCTTGCCGCGGTCGCCGGACGGGTGTGAGGTCAGCGCTTGTCGGCGGACGCGCGGAACGCTCCGTCGGCGACTTCAGAGTCCATGCTCGGCTTTGATGGACTCGGCCGCTCGCTCTCCTATCACGACGCAGGGCGCCATGGTGTTCGCCGTGGTAATACGGGGCATGATCGAGCCGTCGGCGATTCGGAGTTTCTCCACGCCGTAGACCTTGAGGCTGCCGTCGACCACCGACATCGCGTCGCGTCCCATTTTGGCTGTTCCAACCTGATGCCAGTACGTAGTGGCCGCGTTGCGGATGAAATCCTCCAGCGCCCCGCCTTTCAGGCAGCCCGGCATGACTTCTCGTTTGACGTGTGGCCGGACCGGCGCAGCATTGCCGACTTCACGGATGAACTCGACGCAGGCGGTGGCGGCCCGTAGATCGTCCGGATGCGACAGTGCGTTCACGTTGATCTCGATTGGGTCGTCTGGGTCGGCGCCGGTCAATCGAATTCGCCCGCGGCTCTGTGGACGCGACAGCGCGCCGAACAAGATCCAACCGGCGTCGGGGATCCCGTATCGCGCGGCGTTCTCCGGCGTCGTCTTGACAATGGCGCCCGCGCACGCGAATAGGTCCGGGGCGTCGAGTTCAGGCTTACTCGTCCACGTCATCGTCGCCTCAGCCCTGAAGTTTGGTGGTGGCGGCTCCTTGAACTCCCACATGCAGTCGAAACCGATGTGGTCCTGGTAGTTCTGTCCGACACCGGGCAGGTGTTGGCGCACGGGCACCCCGACACGGCGCAATTCCGTCTCGTCGCCCACGCCCGATTGCATCAACAGCTTGGGGGTGTGGATGGCACCGAGTGAGAGCACCACCTCGGTGCCCGCCGTGAAGTGACGGGTCTGCCCGCCGTGGGACACCTCTACGCCGGTGACCCGGTTGCCCTCCCAGGCAAGCTGTTTCACCATCGCGTGCGTGAGGACCGTCAGGTTTGGGCGGTCCATGTAGGGATAGGTGTATGAGCGGAACACCGATTCCCGTGAGCCGTCGTCGTGCACCCGCAGATCGGTAATGGATGCGCCGGCCTTGGCTTCCATCATCGAGCCGTTCGCGCTCGCGAAGGTGGGGATGCCCAGTGAGCCCGCCGCGTCGACCACCGCTGCGGCAAGTGGGTGGCGATTGGGCGCCGGCTGGATGAACACCGGACCGGAGGTGCCTCGATAGCGCGGATCAGGTTCGCCACGCCAGTCCTCGATTCGGCGATAGATGTTCAACACCGATTCGTAGTTCCAGGCTGGCTCGCCGCTTTCGGCGGCGAAGAAGTCCCAGTCGCTGCGGTGTCCGCGCGCCCAGATCATCACGTTGATGCTGGAGCCGCCGCCGAGCACCTTGCCCATCGACAATGGCAGAGTGCGGCCGTACAGGTTGGGGTCAGGAGCGCTTTGGAATCCCCAGTCCCGAGGGCTGCCCAGATTGGTGGGCCATTGGTCCGCCGACCACACGCTCGGGAGGTCGTCGCTGCCGCCGGCCTCCAGCAGGAGCACACTGGCATCGGGGTTCTCAGCGAGGCGGCGAGCGACCACCGAACCTGACGAGCCGGCCCCGCAAACGATGAAGTCGTATTGAGGCATCAAATCGGCGGTCAATCGTTTCTGGTTGGTCCGAACCCGTTCGGCTAGCTCGAAATCCGCCGTTGTGTCGTTGTACGTGGGGGTGTTCACAACCGAACCTTTCGTAGCGGTGATATGCCATTCCAGTATCGAGGATACGCTCAACGTATCAGTGTCACGCTCCTGTGATATCGCTGATAACATCACTCGGATGGACATCCGGATCCGCATGTTGAAAGCGGCTGAGGCCCAGCTCGCCGCGTCACCGCACGGCGACATCTCAACGCGTGAGGTGTGTGACGCGGTCGGCGTCGGATCTCCGGTGCTCTACCGGCTGTTTGGAGACAAGAGCGGCTTGCTGACCGCGGTCATCGACCACGCATTCGAGCGGTATCTCAGCGCGAAGCGTGCCGAGCCGCCGTCCGACGATCCGGTAGACGACCTCTACACGGCCTGGGACAACCACGTCGCGTTCGCGGTGGACAACCCCACCGTGTACCGGCTGGTGTACGCCCCATCGCTGACGGAGGTGCCGGCGGCCGCCGAAGAGGCACGGCAGCTGCTTTACGACCGGCTGATCCGCTGCGCGGAAGCCGGCACGCTGAAAGTCACTCCGGACGAGGCCGCCCAGGCCATCATGGCCGCCTGCTCCGGCGTCGCGCTGAACGTCCTGTCGCAACCCGCCATCTACGACGACCCCGGCTTGTCGGCGCGGGTTCGGGACGCGGTCCTTCACGAAGTGGTGGTCGGAGCCGCAACGAAACCCACCACGAAGCGAATGCCCCAGGTGAAGCCTGTTGCGCTGCAGTTGGCGGCCCTCATTCGACGCACTGGCACACCGTTGACGGACGCGGAGGCCGGTCTCATGCTGCAATGGCTCGACGCCATCGCCACCGCAGACCACCCGGACGACGGTTCGACACGGTGATTGGCAATCTGATCGACACCCAAGAGGTGACTACGCCGATGACGATTCTCGGCGGGGAGAAAGCCAGGTTTGCAGCTTCGACGAGGTAGCGCAGACGGCACGTGCAGATTGAATCCTGGCTGCGCCAAAGGGGACTCGAGAGCCCGAACCTATCGGCCAGCGGCGAATGCGCGGAGCGCGTCGACCTGTGCCGGATCGAGTGAGGGGCGCACTGTCGCCCTGGCCTTCGCGACGTCGGCGGCGGTGACGTCCGCGGTGTCGATCGAGCGCCGCATCGCCGTCAGCGCCGATTCCCTGAGCAGCGCAACGCAATCGGCGGCGCTGTAGCCGTCGAGGGTGTCGGCGAGTTCGTCGAGGTTCACGTCGGCGCTCAGCGGAATGTTCTTCCCTGCGGTGCGCAGAATCTCGCGGCGCGCGTCGGCGTCGGGTGGCTCGACGAACACCGACTTCTCCAGTCGTCCCGGCCGCAGCAGGGCCGGGTCGATGAGGTCGGGTCGGTTGGTCGCACCGAGCACGACGACGTCGCGCAGCGGGTTGATGCCGTCGAGCTCGGTCAGCAGGGCGGCCACGACGCGATCGGTCACGCCGGAGTCGAAGCTCTGACCGCGCCGCGGTGCGAGTGCGTCGATCTCGTCGAGGAAAACCAGCGACGGCGCGGAATCCCTTGCGCGGCGGAACAACTCGCGCACCGCCTTCTCCGAGGAGCCCACCCACTTGTCCATCAGTTCGGCGCCCTTGACGGCGTGCACCGACAGTCGCCCGCTGCTGGCCAGCGCACGGACGACGAACGTCTTTCCGCATCCCGGCGGACCGTAGAGCAGGACGCCACGCGGCGGTTCGACGCCGAGTCGTTCGAAGGTGTCGGGATGCTGAAGGGGCCACAGCACCGCCTCGGTGAGCGCCTGCTTCGTCTCGACCATGTCGCCGACGTCGTCGAGCGTGATCGACCCGACTGCGACCTCTTCGGTGGCCGATCGCGACAGCGGGCGGATCACCGACAGCGCGCCGGTGAGGTCGTCCTGCGTCAAGGCTGGTGTCTGACCGTCCGAACTGGCACGGCCGGCGGCCCGCAGGGCAGCCTCCCGAACCACCGCGGCAAGATCGGCGACGACGAAACCCGGTGTCCGATCGCCGATTTCGCCTAGGGTCAGATCCTTGGCGGGTACGCCGCGCAGCAAAACCTCGAGAAGCGCCTTGCGCGTCGCCCCGTCGGGAAGGCTCAGCCCGAGCTCACGGTCACACAGGTCGGGTGCCCGCAGCCTGGCATCGATCGCGTCGGGCACCGCAGACGTCGCGACGAACGCCACCCCTGGCGTGTCCACCGCTGTGCGCAATTCGGTGAGGATCAGGGTCGCGACGGGTTCGGTCGAACCAGGCAACAGGGCGTCGACGTCGGTGATGAGCAGAACGCCTCCGCCGTCGCGAACGGTCGCCACCGCCGACGCCACCCTGGCCAGTCGGTCCTCGGCGCGCAACGAGCCCACCTCGGGCCCGTCGAGTTCGACGAGGCGTCGCTCCGCGCACACGGTGCGCACCAGCGTGGCCTTGCCGACGCCCGCAGGACCGGAGACCAGAACGCCGAGACGGGGTTTCGCGCCGAGCGTTTCGAGGAGCTCGGGCTGGTCGATGGCGAGCTTCAACCACTCCGCCAGGCGGCCTGCCTGGGTGTGGGCGCCGCGAAGGTCGTCGAACGACACCGGGGGTCCTGCGGACGGCTGCGGGCGGGGCTCTGAGATCGTGTGCGCACCGGAGCCAGCGTCGGAAAGCGCAGTGCCGTCACCCCAGGCCACCACTGAATTTGGCTGCACGCTCACCGGACCGGCGGGATCGACGCCCGTCACCGTCAGCAGCTCCGAGGTCCAGGTGATGCCCACCGACGACGTCAGCGCCGAGGACGCCTGCGACGTCGAGGTGCCGGGCCCGAGGTCACGCGGCAGCAGCGACACCGTGTCGCCGACCGTCATCACCTTGCCGAGCAGCGCCAGCCGCAGGGTCGCCGACGAGATGGACTGGGTGGCCAGCTTGGAGCCGCTGACGGTCACCGACCGCGCGCCGTACACCGTCGCGGGCGCGACCAACACGGTGGTGTTCTCGCGCAGCCCGGCGTTGGACAGCGTGACGTCGTCGAGCAGCGCCGTGCCCGCCGGTGTCTCGGGACTCGCGACTCCGACGACGGCGGAGGTGGTGCGCGACCCCGTCAGCGACACCGCATCCCACTCCCGGATGCCCAGCGCGGCCAGCGCCTCGGGATGGAGCCGCACCACCCCGCGCCGGGAATCCGTCGCCGAGGTGTTCAGTCGGGCCGTCAGCGGGAGGCGACCACGTGGAGGCTCGTCGAAGGCATCGGACACTAGGTCGGTCACGCCTAGCCCCGCGAGCCGGGCTTGCGCAGGCCGAGGCGCGCCACCGAGCGCCGGTTGGGCGCTGCCCGCCGCGCGGCCCTGCGAACCGCCCGGCGCTGCTGCGGTTTGGTATCCCAGGCCTCGGGGCGCGCGGCCACCCAGCGCTGGCTGCGGATCGTGAACGGCATGATGGCGACGTATCCGGCGATGATCAGCAGCATCAGGATGTACGGGAACAGCAGCAGACCCGCCGCCCCCGCCGCCACCAGGATCAGCAGGATCGGCGCGGCGTTCTCGGGCACCGAGATTGCCTTCAGCGCCAGCGTCGGCACCCGGCTCACCAGCAGCGCCGCGTTCGCGGCCAGCCATGCGCACACGAACCAGTGCGACGTCCACCAACCGTGCCCGAATTGCATGTAGGCGACCAGCGGGCCAATCGCCCCGACGGCGCCGCACGGAGCGGGCATGCCGGTGAAGAACTCGCGCGTGTACGCGGGGCGAGTGTCGTCGTCGAGCAGTGCGTTGAACCGGGCCAGCCGCAGCACCACGCAGACCGCGTACAGCAGCACGAAGATCCAGCCGAGCTGAGAATTCGGGAGCAACGTCAGGTACACGACCAGTGCCGGTGCCACGCCAAAGTTCACCGCGTCGGCCAGCGAGTCGATCTCGGCGCCCATCCGCGACTGGGCGTTGAGGGCACGGGCGATGCCGCCGTCGATGCCGTCGAGGATGGCGGCGGCCCCGATGAGGGCCAGCGAAATCCACGGCTTCTCGTCGAGGGCGAACTTGATCGACGTCAGCCCCGCGCAGATCGCGAGAACGGTCGTCGCGCTCGGCAGGATGCGTAGACCACGGGCGGGTTGGCCCTTGGGACGGCTCACGAGAGCTCCGCGAGAACCGTTTCGCCGCCGATGGCGCGCTGGCCCAGCTCGACCATCACCCGGGAGTCCTGCGGAAAGTAGGTGTCCAGGCGCGACCCGAAGCGGATCAGCCCGTAGGTCTCACCGAGGCCGACCCTGTCCCCGGCGCTGACGGAGCAGACGATGCGGCGGGCGATCAGCCCGGCGATCTGGACGGCCGCCACGTCGACTCCCTCGGGGGTGCGGAACCACACCGCGTTGCACTCGTTGACCTCGCTCGCACTGTCCTTGTCCGCCGACTGGAACTGGCCGGGCCGGTACTTGACGGTGAGCACGTCACCGCCGACGGGCGCGCGCTGCACGTGGGCGTCGAAGATCGACAGGAAGATGCTGACCCTGGTCATCGGCACGTCGGGCATGCTCAGCTCGGCGGGCGGGCGGACCTGTTCGATCAGGGTGACGAGTCCGTCGGCCGGGGCGACGACGATGCCAGGCCTGGTCGGCGGCACCCGCGGCGGGTGCCGGAAGAACAGGGCACAGGCCCCGGCAGCAGTCAGGCCCGCATTGCGCAGCCAACGGTGCTTGCGACCGGCGGCGGCGACTCCCAGCCCACCTGCGATGAACGGCAGGCCAGCGGAATGAACGGGCGGAACGGTGGAACGGACCAACTCAACGAAACGGGAGAACTCGGACTCGTTGGCGGCATCGGCGGGTCGCGCGGGTCTGGCCATGGGGTTCCGATTCTACGGGTTCAGCTCAGGTCCCAAACCTGCACGGGTGATCCGGCCGCCAGTTCCGTGACGTCCTCGCCGATTTCCAGCAGGCAATCCGCCGACGCCAACCAGCGCAGATGATGCGACGCGGGCGGTCCGTAGCTGGTGACCGTCCCGCCGTCGTGGTCGACGACCCCGCGGCGAAACTGTCGCCGTCCGCGCGGTGACGTCAGATCCTCGAGCAGCGTCGCCGGACGACGGGGTCGGCCGGGGTGCGGCAGCCCCATCGCCGCCCGCAAGGGGGCTCGGATGAACACCTCGAACGACACGAGGGCGCTGACGGGATTCCCGGGGAGGGTGACGATCGGCGTCCCCCACACGACACCCGAACCCTGCGGCATGCCCGGCTGCATCGCGACCTTCACGAATTCGACCTCGTCGGCGAGGGAATCCTTGACCACCTCGTAGGCTCCCGCGCTGACCCCGCCGGTGGTGATCACCAGGTCGGCGTCGCCGGCGTGCTTCTGCAGCTCGGCCCTGAACAGGTCGACGTCGTCCTCGGTCGTCGACGACGTCACCACGTCGGCACCGGCGTCGCGCACCGCCGCGGCGAGCATGACGGCGTTGGACTCGTAGATCTGTCCCGGCTGCAGCGGCGTACCGGGAGCCACCAGCTCCGACCCCGTCGACATCACCAGAACACGTAGCCGTGGAACGACTCTCAACGAGCCGAGGCCAAGCGCGGCGGCGAGCCCAAGCGCCGCGGGGGTGAGCACCTGGCCGGCGTGCAGCACCGTGGTGCCCGGGGTGACGTCCTCGCCTGCGCGTCGCACGTGTTGGCCCGGCACCACACTGGCGCGGATCGACACGATCTCCGTCGAGCCGTCGGTGGCCTCCACCGGAATGACCGCCGTCGCCCCGGCGGGCAGCGGCGCGCCGGTCATGATCCGGTGCGCGGTGCCCGGTTCCAGGACCAGCGGATCGGTGCGGCCGGCCGGAATGTCTTCTGCCACCGGCAGTTTCACCGGGCGTTCTTCGGTGGCGTCCGCGATGTCCTCGGCGACGACGGCGTACCCGTCCATCGCCGAGTTGTCGAAACCGGGAAGTGCAAGCGGCGCAACGACGTCGGCGGCGAGAACGAGGCCGAGCGCGTCACCAATGGCGACGTCGACCGGCGCGCGCGCCGTGATCAGGCCCGCGACTGCCCGCTGGTGCTCGTCGACGGATCTCATAGCGGAAAGGTGACGCCGGTGAGTTCTTCGGACACCGTCCACAGGCGTGCCTGGACGTCCTGGTCGTGGGACTGCTTGCTCGACTGGACCCGCTTCGGGTGGCCGCGCAGTTCGCGGATGCCGTCGGGCCCGTAGTACTCGGCGCCCCGCACGCCCGGGTCGGTGGCCGCCCTCAAGGTGGCCAGCGCACCCACCTCCGCGCTGTTGGTGACCAGGCTGGCAAGTGCGCTGAAGCCGGGCAGGCTGGAACCGGGGACGTGGCGCATCAGTTCGGTGTTGGAGATGCCGGGGTGCGCCGCCACGGCGATGGTGGCCGCGTCGCGTGCGGCCAGCCTGCGGTTGAGTTCGTAGGTGAACATCAGGTTGGACAGCTTCGACTGGCCGTATGCGGCGACGCGGTTGTACTTGCGTTCCCACTGCAAATCGTCGAAGTGGATGGCGGCCTGGATGGTGTGCGCGATGCTGGCGACGGCGACGACGCGCGAGCCCTCGACGGGCAGCAGATTCTCCAGCAGCAGGCCGGTCAGGGCGAACGCGCCGAGGTGGTTGGTGCCGAACTGGAGCTCGAAACCGTCCGCGGTCAGCTGCTTCGGCGGATACATCACGCCGGCGTTGTTGATGAGCAGATCGACTCGCGGGTAGGCGCTCTTGAGCTCGTCGGCGGCCGCCCGCACGGACTGCAGCGACCCCACGTCGAGCGACTGCACCGTGACGTCGGCCCGCGGTACCCGACCCTGGATCCTGGCCGCCGCGGCCTTGCCCTTGTCGACGTCGCGGACCGCCATGACGACGTGCGCGCCACGGGTCGCGAGAACCAGCGCCGTCTCGTAGCCCAGGCCGGTGTTGGAGCCGGTGACGATGGCGACGCGGCCGGTCTGATCGGGTACGTCGGCGGCCGTCCACTTGGTGTTGGCGCTCATGGGCACGACCATACTCAGGGTGATGGTGACACTCGTCGACCCCGCCAACCCACCGAGCCGCAAGGCGCCGATGGTGTGGGCACTGGCCGCGGCGATCCCATGGGCCGTGCTGTCGGTGGCCCAAGCGGCGTGGCTGGTGTTCGACGGCAGCCGCGGGTGGTGGCACGCGCTCGCGGCCGTCGTCACCGTGTTCGGCATCGTGACCTTCGTGGTGGTCGCGCCGCTGTGGCGATACCGGGTGCACCGCTGGGACGTCTGCGTCGACGTGCCGACGCCCGCGGTCTTCACCAGGACCGGCTGGCTGGTACAGGAACGCCGCATCGCGCCGATCTCCCGGGTCCAGACCGTCGACACCCACCGTGGCCCGCTGGACCGCGTCTTCGGACTGGCCAACGTCACCGTGACGACCGCGTCGTCGGCGGGGGCGGTGCGCATCGTCGCACTGGACGTCGACGTCGCCGATCGGATCGTCGCGCAGTTGACCGACGTCGCCGCGATCGGCGACCGGGACGCCACGTGACCTCGCCCGACGTGCAGTGGCGCAGGCTCAGCCCCCGCATGCTGCTGGTCCACCCGGTGCACGAACTGCTGGGTCAACTGCCCCTGCTGATCGGCTCGGTGGTGCTCGGGTCGGCGACGGGCAACCAGATGTGGTCGGTTGCCGTGCTGGTGCTGCTGATCGTGTTCGGCGTTGCGCGCTGGTTCACCACCACCTATCGCATCGACGGCGAGCAGATCCAGCGCCGCGAGGGAGTGCTGCAGCGCACGGTGTCGTCGTTGCCGCGCAACAGGATTCGATCGGTGTCGACCGACGCCCGGCTGCTGCACCGGCTCCTGGGGTTGACCGTCGTCAAGGTCAGCACCGGCCAGGAGGTCAGGGGTGACGCGGAATTCGCCCTCGACGCCGTTCGGACGAGCGACGTGCCGGAGCTGCGGGCGATCCTGCTGGCCGACTCGCTGGCGGCGGACTCCCCAGCGGGGCCGCCGCTGGACCGGGTGATCGCCAGGTGGCAGCCGTCGTGGCTGCGCTACAGCCCCTTGAGCTTCACCGGTCTCGCGATGATCGCCGCCGCAATCGGGCTGGTGTATCAGACGGGAGCGGCTGTGGCACTGCAGGATTCGACGCTGGCCCGGGAGGGGGTCGACGCCGCCGAGCGCGTCGGGATCGTGGTCACCGTGGCGGTCGCCGTCGTCGTGGTGCTGGTGCTCTCGGTCGTGCTGTCGGTCGGCAGGTCCCTGGTGACGTTCGGCAATCTGGTGCTGTCACGGCGCGACGACCACGGCGGCGCGGGCGTCCTGCACCTCGAGCACGGCTTGCTGCGAGCCCGCGAGCACACCTTCGACATGCGCAGGCTGCGCGGCGGCACCATTCGGGAGCCGCTGCTGGTGCGAATGTTCGGCGGCGCCCGACTGGACGCGGTGATGACCGGGGTCAACGGATCGGGTGAGGCGTCGCTGCTGTTGCCGCCGTGCCCGGCGGACACGGTTGTGGGCGTGCTGACCGAGCTGATCGGACGACCCGACGTCGTCGGCGGTGACCTGCTCGGGCACGGTCGCGTCGCGACCCGTCGGCGGTGGACGCGAGCGCTGTCCATTCCCCTGCTGCTGGGGGTCGCCATGGCCGGGGCCACGTTCGTCGTCGCGATACCGCCTATCGCCTGGGTGGCGTGGGCGGTGGTGACGGTCGTCGCCGCGTTTCTGGCCGCCGATCGTGCGCGTGCGCTTGGTCACCGCAGCGGCGGTGGTTGGTTGGTGGCGAGGGCCGGGAGCCTGGAGCGCCGCCGCGACTGCATCGCCACGGCGGGCATCATCGGCTGGACGGTGCGTCAGACGTACTTTCAGCGGCGCGCGGGCGTTGCGACCTTGGTGGCGGCGACCGCAGCGGGCGTGAAGGGATACCGGGTGCTCGACGTTCCCGCGGAGCTGGCGTGGTCGGTGGCGGCGTCGGCGTCACCATGGCTCTACGACAACGACTGGGCCCGCGATCGACGGGGCCCGAGTTGCGCTGACACGTATGCCGTTTAACCTCGGCACCATGGCTATCGGTGGAGTGCTGTTCGACATCGATGGCGTCCTGGTGACGTCGTGGAAGCCCATCGAAGGTGCGGCGGACACGCTGCGGGTCCTCGCCGACCACCAGATCGCAAGGACGTACCTGACCAACACCACCACCAAGACCCGCGCTCAGATCGCCGAACTGTTGACCGAAGCCGGGATGGAGGTCGCCGCGGACGAGGTGATCACCGCGGCCGTGCTGACCGCCAACTACGTCAGAGACCGCTATCCAGGAGCCAAGTGCTTTCTGGTCAACAGCGGCCAGATCGCCGAGGACATGCACGGCGTCGACGTCGTCTACCCCCACCAGGTGACCGGTGCCAACCCGGACACCCCCGACGTCGTCCTGCTTGGCGGCGCCGGATCGGAGTACGACCACGTCACGCTGAGTCGGGTCTACGACTGGATGGCGCGGGGAGTTCCGGTCGTGGCGATGCACCGCAGCACGGCGTGGAACACCACCGAGGGGCTGCGCGTCGACACCGGCATGTACCTCATCGGCATGGAGCAGACGTCGGGTCGCAAGGTCACCGCCGTCGGCAAGCCCGCGCCGGAGGGCTTCCTCGCCGCGGCGGGCAGGCTCGGCGTCGACCCGGAGGAGATGTACGTCGTCGGCGACGACCTCAACAACGACGTCCTCGCCGGGCAGGTGGTTGGCATGGCCGGCGTGCTGGTGCGCACCGGGAAGTTTCGGCAGGACACGTTGGATCGTTGGGCGGCAGACGAATTCGCCATGCAGCCCAACTACGTCATCGACTCGGTTGCAGACCTGCCGGAGCTGTTGGGGCTCTAGGCCCGCAGCGAGCGGACCGCCTCGATGCGCGCCGTGATCTGGTCGGAGTTGGCCGCCGCCAACACCGGCCCGCCGCAGATCCGGCGCAGCTCGTTGTGAATCCAGCCGTGCGGCTTGCCGGTGCGATGATGCGCGAGGGTCACCAGAGCGTTGAGTTCACGACGCAGATCGCGCAGCTGACCATGGGTGGTTGACCGCACCGGAACCGTGCCGCCTGCGGCCGTCCGCTTGTCGAGCTGCTCTTCCTGCCTGCGCCGCAACAGATCTCGCATCTGCGTTGAGTCCAGGAGGCCGGGGATGCCGAGGTAGTCGGCCTCCTCGTCGCTGCCCGACGGCGTCGCCGTGCCGAATGACGAGCCGTCGAAGATGACCTGATCCAATTCGGCTTCCGCGCCGAGCATCTCGAAGCCGTTGTCCAGCTCGCTCGGCTCGTTCTTCTGCTTCTCTTCGTACTCCTCGTCCCACTCGTCGCCTTGGGACTCGCGATGCGGCTTTCCGAGCACGTGGTTGCGCTGCGCCTCCATCTCGCTGGCCAGCTGCAACAAGTTGGGCACCGACGGCAAGAAGATGCTCGCGGTCTCGCCGGGGCGGCGGGAGCGCACGTAGCGGCCGATGGCCTGGGCGAAGAACAACGGGGTCGACGCGCTGGTCGCGTAGACGCCCACCGTCAGCCGGGGCACGTCGACGCCTTCGGACACCATGCGTACCGCGACGAGCCAGCGGCTGGTGCCCTGGGAGTACGCGGTGATGCGATCCGAGGACCCGGGGTCGTCGGACAGCACGACCGTCGGCGCCTCGCCGGTGATGGTGGTGAGCAGGCCGGCGTAGGCCCTGGCCGCCGTCTGGTCCGAGGCGATGATCATGCCGCCGGCGTCCGGGACGTGCTGGCGCTTCTGCTGCAGTCGTTTGTCGGCTGCGGCGATCACGGCGGGCATCCACTCACCCGCCGGGTTGAGCACCGTGCGCCACGCGCGGGCGGTCTGTTCGGCGTTGAGCGGTTCGCCGAGGCGGGCGGCGTGTTCTTCGCCTGCGCTGTCGCGCCACCGAGATTCACCCGAATAGGCCAGGAAGACGACCGGCCGCACCACTCCGTCGGCCAGCGCGTCGGCGTAGCCGTAGACGTGGTCGGCCTGCGAACGTTCGAGACCGTCGGGCCCCCGCTCGTAGTTGACGAACGGGATGGGGCTGTCGTCGCTGCGGAACGGTGTACCGGTCAGCGACAGCCTGCGCGTCGCGTCGTCGAACGCCTCGCGAATCGCCTCGCCCCAACTCTTGGCGTCGCCGCCGTGGTGGATTTCGTCGAACACGACCAGGGTCTTGCGGTTCTCGGTGCGCACCCGGTGACGTCCCGGGTGGCTGGCCACCTGTGCATAGGTGACGACGACGCCGTGGTACTCGTCGGAGTTGTGGGCCGAGCTGTTGCTGAACTTGGGGTCCAAGTTGATGCCGAGCGTGGCGGCCGACTTCGCCCACTGAATCTTGAGGTGTTCGGTGGGCACCACGATCGTGATGCGTTCGACGGTGCCGTCGCCGAGCAGTTCCCCGGCAATGCGCAGCGCAAAGGTCGTCTTACCCGCGCCAGGGGTCGCCACCGCGAGGAAGTCCCGAGGCGCTGCCGTCAGATACTTCACCATGGCCCGACGTTGCCAGCCCCGCAACGCTTGGGTGCTGGGCGCTGCATAACCCTGCACCCGGAGACTCCTATCTGATCGAAGGGCAGTCTAGGGCAAGGGGTTACGTGATCGCATTCCCGCAGGGCGTGTCCTGTGGATAGCCAGGCGTGTCACCGTCGCAAAGCGCACGTGAACCCTGCGCCAGGAGGCGTGACTGCGACGGTCGCCGCGGCGAGTCCGACGGCGCCGAGCAAATTGGCCGGATGGTCGACAACGGTCGTCCAGGGGTTTGCCACCTCGCTGGCATAGAGGGCTCAGGCTGCCCGCCTACGGTTCGCCCATGGTCACCCGCAGGACGTTCCTGACGACGCTGACGGGCGCGGCTGTCGTGGTGGGGACGGGCGTCCATATGCCCGCGGCGGCCGCTGCGTCGGGCATGGGCCCCAGCGCGGTGCCTGTGGCGGATCTCGCCCGTCAACCGACGCAGTGGGGGATGTCCCTGCCGGGGATCGTGACGACGTTCAGTCCGACCGGGCGCCAGCTCGCCCTGACCTTCGACGCCTGCGACCGGGCGTGTGACGACGGGTTGCTGGACACCCTCCAACGCAACGGCGTCCCGGCGCTGCTGTTCGTGTGTTCGAAGTGGATCGACGCGAATCCGGGTCGAACCGAGCAGTTGGCCGCCAATCCACTGTTCGAGATCGGGAACCACGGCACTCGACACGTCCCCCTGTCGGTCACCGGGCGGTCGGCCTACGGCATCGCGGGCACGGGGTCAGCGAGCGAGGTGGTCGACGAGGTGTCCGGCGAACAGGCCCGGCTGACGGCGCTGACCGGCAAGGCGCCGACCTTCTTCCGTACGGGCACCGCGCACTACGACGACGTCGCCGTGCAGATCGTTCACGACCTGGGTCTGACCCCGGTCGGCTTCTCGGTCAACGCCGACGCCGGTGCGACGGCGCCTGCCGCCGCGGTGAGCGCCGCGATCGCGCACGCGGCGCCGGGGTCGATCGTGCTGGCCCACGTGAACCACCCCCGCTCGGGCACCGGCGCCGGCGTCGCCGCCGCAGTTCCGGCGATGCTGGCGGCCGGATGGCAGTTCGTCCCGCTGGCCGGCCAAGCGCTTCGGTGAGTTGACCGCTCAGACGAAGTGGTTGTCGTTGGCGAAGAACCACGCCGCGCGTTCCTCGTCGGTCAGCTCACCAAGGTGTGCCAGTCCCTCGAAGTATTGCTCCCGTGGTGCGCCAGGGGCGAACAACATCAGGATCGACGCCGGTTCGTCGGCCTCGTTGCGGAAGCCGTGGATGCCGCCGGGCGGCACGTAGAGGAAGTCGCCTTGGTGTCCGTCGACCCAGTCCTTGCCGTCGTGGAGCCGCATCCGCCCGGACAGGACGAAGAACGATTCGGACATGGCGCGGTGGAAGTGCGGCCCCGGTCCGCCCGCCTTGGCGGCGAGGTCGACGCGGTACAGCCCGTAGTCGCCGTCGGTCTTCTTCTGGTCGGCGAGGTAGTGGTACTGAACGAGCCCGAAGGAGTCGTGGTCGGCGGGTTGGTCGGCGCGGCGCAGCGACGCGGAGACCTCCGGTTCGTCCTCGGTGTAGCGGGCCGGGGGATAGGGCGGCACGATCAGCGACACGCCTGCCAGTCTGCTCGATCTCCGCCGGGGGTAGACAGGATTCGATGACCAACGCCGAACGACCGCTGAGCCCGCTACCCACCGCCGGCTACGTCTACCAGACGTCGTGGCCGGTGGCGACCGGTGACGTCGACGACCAGTTGCGGCTCCGCCTGGACGGGGTGGCCCGCTACATCCAGGAGGCCGGCGCGGAGAACCTCGTCGACGCCGGCGAAGCCGAAGCCCACCCGCACTGGATCGTCAACCGCACCGTCGTCGACGTGCACGAGGCGATCGAATGGCCCACCGAGGTCACCCTGCGGCGGTGGTGTTCGGCGCTGTCGTCGCGGTGGTGCACCATGCGCGTCGACCTCGTCGGCGCCGAGGGAGGGCGCATCGAGACCGAGGGATTCTGGATCGCGATCAACGAGAAGACCCTCACCCCGTTGCGGGTCTCGGACAGCCTGATCGCGAAGTTCGCCACCACGACCACCGAACACCGGCTCAAGTGGGGCAAGTGGCTCGCCGACCCCGGCGACGTGGACACCACCATGGCATTTCCGTTGCGCCGCACCGACGTCGACGTCTTTCAGCACGTCACCAACACCGCGTACTGGCACGCCATCCACGAGGTGATGGCGCTTGAGCCCGACGTCTGTGTCCCGCCCTACCGGGCGGTGGTCGAATACCGCCGACCCATTCAGTACGGGGAGGACGTCACCATCGGCTACGTGCGGCGCGGCGACGACGTCCACATCGGCTTGAGCGTCGGCGCGGACGTGCGCGCCGCGGCGCTGTTGCGCAAGCTGTAGACGGGGCTAGACCGGGAAGGTCACGCCCGTCAGCTCCTCGGACACCGTCCACAGTCGGCGTTGCAGGGCGAGGTCGTGTGAGCGGTCGCTGGAGGAGACGATCTTCGGGTAGCCGCGTGTCTCGCCGAAACCGTCGGGACCGTAGTACTCGCCGCCGAGGACGCCGGGATCGGTTGCCGCCCGCAGCGTGGGCAGCGCACCCATCGCGGGCGACTGCCCGATCAGCGGGACGACCAGATTGAAGATCGGCAGCAGCGGGGCAGGCACGTTGCGGCCCAGTTCGGTATTCGAACCGCCGGGGTGAGCGGCCGCGGCAAGCGTCGTGCCGTGGTGGGCGAGCCGTCGCTGCAGTTCGTAGGTGAACATCAAATTGGCGAGTTTGGCCTGGCCGTAGGCCCGGACCCGGTGGTAGCCGTTGTCCCACTGCAGGTCGTCGAAGTGGATGTCGGCGAGGATGCGATGGCCGAGGCTACTGACCGTGACCACACGCGAACCCGCCACCGGGAGGAGCCGCTCGAGTAGTAGTCCGGTCAGCGCGAAGTGCCCGAGATGGTTCGTGCCGAACTGGAGCTCGAAGCCGTCCTTGGTGGTGGCTTTCGGTGTCCACATGACCCCGGCGTTGTTGACCAGCAGGTCGAGGTGGTCGAACCGGGACTTCAGTTCGTCGGCGGCGGTGCGGACCGAGGCCAGGGACGTCAGGTCGAGCTCGACGACCGAGACGTCGCCACCGATGCGTGCGGCGGCCTGCTTGCCCTTCTCGAGGTTGCGTACGGCGAGGACGACGTGGGCGCCGTTGGCGGCGAGCGCCGCAGCTGTCTCATAGCCCAGGCCGGTGTTGGCTCCGGTGACGACGGCGATGCGACCGGTCTGGTCGGGGATGTCAGCGGTGGTCCAATTGCTCATGAGTGGTTCCTCGAGTCGGGGTGGATGTAGGGGTTTTAGGACGCGGGCGGCAGGTCGAACGTCACGCCGGTGAGTTCCTCGGACACCGTCCACAGCCGGCGTTGAACGGAGGTGTCGTGCGAGCGGCGGTTCGACGAGACCACCTTGGGGTTGCCGCGCATCTCCATGAACCCACCTGGGCCGACGTACTGGCCGCCGGTGATACCGAGGTCGGTCGCCGCGCGCAGGGACGGCAGGGCTCCCGTCTCGGTGTCCTGCTCCAATGCCCCGAAGGCCGCCTTCAGTGGGCCAGGGAGGTGGCGGCTCAGTTCCGAGCTTGAGCCGCCGGGATGGGCGGCGACGGCGACGGCGTTGCCGCCTGCCAGCCTGCGCTGCAGCTCGTAGGTGAACAGAAGGTTGGCCAGCTTGGACTGTCCGTAGGCGCTGAAGCGGTTGTAGCCGCGTTCGGACTGCAGGTCGTCGAAGCGGACGCGGCCGAAGCGGTGGCCGATGCTGCTGACGGTGACGACTCGGGAACCGGGGTTGACCAGCAGCAGGTCCAGCAGCCGGCCGGTGAGCGCGAAGTGGCCAAGGTGGTTGGTGCCGAACTGGAGCTCGAAGCCGTCCTTCGTCGTCCCCTGGGGCGTCATCATGACTCCCGCGTTGTTGACCAGGAGGTCGACGCGGTCGAGCGCGGCGTGCAGTTGGTCGGCTGCCTCGTGGACGGAGGCGAGCGACGTGAGGTCGAGCTGCTGCACGGTGACGTCGGCGCCGGGGGTGCGCCTGGCGATCAGGTCGGCGGCGGCCTTGCCCTTGTCCAGGTTGCGGACGGCGAGCACGACGTGGGCTCCCTTGGCGGCGAGTGCGGCGGCCGTCTCGTAACCGAGGCCGGTGTTGGCCCCCGTGATGACGGCGGTGCGACCGCCTTGGTCGGGAATGTCGCCGATGGTCCAACGCATGATGGCCTCCTGGGTAAGATCGAACCGGAACGTGCACTCCGGTTGTTGAGAACTATACGGAACGCACACTCCGTTTTGTCAACCGAAGGAGGCATGATGACCGAAACCGCTCGGCCGATGCGTGCCGACGCCGCCCGCAACCGGGCCCGGGTGCTCGAAGTGGCCTACGAAACCTTCGCCGCCGAAGGGGTGGCCGTCCCCATCGACGAGATCGCTCGTCGCGCGGGCGTCGGCGCGGGCACGGTGTACCGGCACTTCCCCACCAAGGAAGCCCTCTTTCAGGCCGTCTTCGAAGACCGGGTGCGCCACATCGTCGACGACGGACGGGCGCTGGTGGCGTCCGAGGGGCCCGGCGAGGCGCTCTACGCCTTCATGCGGGGCATGCTGCAGACCGGTACCGCCGACCACGGCCTATTCGACGCACTGGCCAGTTACGGCTTCGACGTCGAGGCCGCCACGACGGGCGCGGAGAAGGAATTCCTCGGCGTGCTCGACGAGTTGTTGGCAGCCGCCCAGGCGGCGGGCACGGTGCGGGCCGACGTCGGCGTGCCGGAGGTCAAGGCGCTGCTGATGGTCTGCAAGTCCAACTACGAGTACGGCAACGGGGTCGCCGAGCGGGTCGTGGACGTCATCATCGACGGTCTGCGGGCATAAGCGAACCTTGCACTCGCCATGGCCGAGTGCTAAAAATGACGTTGGCACTCGCGATCGGTGAGTGCTAGGTCGGGACGGTGAGACTGGGGCCGCAACTGCGGTCGCACACTCCAGTCGTCCGTCGCGGGCACTGAGCCCGACCGAGATACGTGCCATCCCCAATCCGGAGGAACACTTCGCAATGGCCAAGACAATTGCGTATGACGAAGAGGCCCGCCGCGGCCTCGAGCGGGGCCTCAACGCCCTCGCCGACGCGGTAAAGGTGACGCTCGGCCCCAAGGGTCGCAACGTCGTCCTGGAGAAGAAGTGGGGCGCCCCCACGATCACCAACGATGGTGTTTCCATCGCCAAGGAGATCGAGCTGGAGGACCCGTACGAGAAGATCGGCGCAGAGCTGGTCAAGGAAGTCGCCAAGAAGACTGACGACGTCGCGGGCGACGGCACCACCACCGCAACCGTGCTGGCCCAGGCGCTCGTGCGCGAGGGACTGCGCAACGTTGCGGCAGGCGCCAACCCGCTCGGCCTCAAGCGCGGCATCGAGAAGGCCGTCGAGAAGGTCACCGAGACCCTGCTGGCTCAGGCCAAGGCCATCGAGACCAAGGAACAGATCGCTGCCACCGCCGGCATCTCCGCCGGTGACCAGTCCATCGGCGATCTGATCGCCGAAGCCATGGACAAGGTCGGCAACGAGGGTGTCATCACCGTCGAGGAGTCCAACACCTTCGGACTGCAGCTCGAGCTCACCGAGGGCATGCGCTTCGACAAGGGCTACATCTCGGGCTACTTCGTGACTGACGCCGAGCGTCAGGAAGCCGTCCTTGAAGAGCCGTACATCCTGCTGGTCAGCTCCAAGGTCTCGACCGTCAAGGACCTGCTGCCGCTGCTGGAGAAGATCATCCAGTCCGGCAAGCCGTTGCTGATCATCGCCGAGGACGTCGAGGGCGAAGCCCTTTCCACCCTGGTGGTCAACAAGATCCGTGGCACCTTCAAGTCCGTCGCCGTCAAGGCGCCCGGCTTCGGTGACCGTCGCAAGGCCATGCTGCAGGACATCGCCATCCTCACCGGTGGTCAGGTCATCAGCGAAGAGGTCGGACTGTCCCTCGAGACCGCCGACGTCGCGCTGCTCGGCAAGGCCGACAAGGTCGTCATCACCAAGGACGAGACCACTCTCGTCGGTGGCGCCGGCGACGCCGAGGCCATCGCGGGCCGGGTCTCGCAGATCCGTGCCGAGATCGAGAACAGTGACTCCGACTACGACCGCGAGAAGCTGCAGGAGCGCCTGGCCAAGCTGGCCGGCGGTGTTGCGGTGATCAAGGCCGGAGCTGCCACCGAGGTGGAGCTCAAGGAGCGCAAGCACCGCATCGAGGACGCCGTTCGCAACGCGAAGGCTGCCGTCGAAGAGGGCATCGTCGCCGGTGGCGGCGTGGCCCTGCTGCAGGCGGCCCCGTCGCTGGACGAGCTCAAGCTCGAGGGTGACGAGGCAACCGGCGCGAACATCGTGCGCGTCGCGCTGTCGGCACCGCTCAAGCAGATCGCCTTCAACGGTGGTCTCGAGCCTGGTGTCGTGGCCGAGAAGGTCTCCAACCTGCCCGCGGGTCACGGCCTCAACGCCGCGACCAACGTGTACGAGGACCTGCTCAAGGCCGGCGTCGCAGACCCGGTCAAGGTGACGCGCTCGGCGCTGCAGAACGCAGCCTCGATCGCGGCGCTGTTCCTCACCACCGAGGCCGTCGTCGCCGACAAGCCGGAGAAGGCGTCCGCTCCCGCGGGCGACCCGACCGGTGGCATGGGCGGCATGGACTTCTAAGTCCCAGTACGAAAGGGAGCCCGGCGTCGCGTGCGACGCCGGGCTCCTTCGTGTTCATCCACAGTGTGGGTCTCGTGCACAGCTTCGCCCCGATTGCCGTACGCGGGGCCCACAGTCGTCGGAGACCGCCGCGACGGTCTCGGCATGGAACCCTTCATCGGCAGCACGGCCATCCGCAACGGCGCCCTGACCCGTCGCTCCCTCGCCCGCGACAACGTTGCCATCCATCGCGACGTGTACCTGCCACGCGACGTCGAGATGACGGCCTTGATACGAGCTCGTGCCGCGTGGCTGGCTACCGGCGCGACGCTATGTGGGTCGTCAGCCGCCGCGGTGCTCGGCACGAAATGGCTCGACCCGTCGGAGCCGGCGGAGGTCGTCCGGGCGGATCGACACTCGCCCGTCGGCATCGTCGTGCACACGTGGGGCCTCATTCCTGCTGACGTGTGTCGCCTCCGCGGCATGGACGTCACGACACCCGCGCGCACAGCGTTCGACATCGGTCGCACGCGTCCGCTCGATCAGGCGATCGCCGCCGTCGACGCCTTGCTCAAGGCCACGCGCATCACGCCGCCGGACGTCGTCGTGGTCGCCGACGCACATCCCGGCGCCCGTGGTGTGGCCCGGTTGCGTCGTGTGCTCGACCTCGTCGACGGTGGCGCGGAGTCTCCGCAGGAGAGCAGGGTTCGGCTGCTCATCGTCCGCGGCGGGCTGCCCCGACCCGAGACGCAGATCGAGTTTCCGACCCTGCACATTCGGGTCGACATGGGATGGCGTCAGTGGAAGGTCGCGGTCGAATACGACGGAGTTCAGCACTGGACCGACAGCAGACAGCGGGCCTGGGACATCGAGCGCATCGCCCTGTTGGAGGCGGCGGGCTGGGTGGTGATTCGGGTCAGCGGCGGCATGTTGGCGCGGCCTCACGCCATCCTCGAGCGAATTCGCAGCCAGCTGCGCGCCCGTGGCTGCCTCGTCTAGGGCCGACTGTGGTGGTTGCGTACGCCTTCGGCGCGATCGGCGTACGCAACCCCCACACTCGCGCTAGAGGTCGGCGAGTGCCCGCGGCTTGAGTAGCAGCGTTGCGACGACGGCGATCGCCGCGGTCGCGACCAGGTAGCCGCAGGCGAGCCACGGCGCACCGCCCGCAACGCCGATCAACGCCGTGAGGATCAGCGGCGTCAACCCTGAGGCGTACACGCCGGACAGCTGATAGACCGTCGACAAGCCGGTGTAGCGGATCCGGGCCGGGAACAGCGACGCGTACAGCGTGCCCTGCGCGCCGTAGAAGACGGCGTGGACGACGCCGAACACCGCCACCATTCCAAGCGCGTAAAGCCAGATGTCCCTGGTGTCGAAGAGGGCGAAGACCGGAAACACGGCAACACCGTAGGCGCCAATTCCGATGGCGTAGATCCGCTTCGGGCCGAATCGATCGGCCAACAAGCCCGACACGGGGATGAGGACCGCCATCAGCAGCGCGGCGACGGTCACCGTGACCAACACCGGAATCTTGTCGAGCTTCAAAGTGCCGGTCGCATAGGAGATGGCGAAGACGCCCCAGGTGTTGAAGGCGGCACCCTCACCCCAGCGCGACAGCATTCCCAAGACGGTCGACCGCAGCGCCGGCGGCTTGAACACCTCTCGCAGTGGCACCGCGGCCCGGTCGCCACTGTCGCGCACCTTCTCGAAGGCGGGTGTCTCGGTGGCCTTCAGCCGGACCACGATGCCGAAGACGACCAGCACGATGCTGAACAGGAACGCGATACGCCACCCGTACGCCAGGAAGGCGTCGGCGGGCAGCGCGTACTGCAGGAGTGCGAAGACGCCTGTGCCCAAGGCCAATCCGAGGGCAAGCCCGACCTGCGGGATGCTGCCGAACAGGCCACGCCGCCGCGGCGGGCCGTGCTCCACGGCGAGAAGGACCGCACCCGCCCACTCGCCGCCGAGGGCAAAGCCCTGCACGATCCGCAGGAGGAGCAACAGGATGGGCGCGAGGACGCCGATCTGGGCAGCCGTGGGCAGCAGGCCCATCAGTGCGGTCGCTGCACCCATCAGGAACATGGTGAACGCCAGCGTCTTCTTGCGTCCGATGCGGTCGCCGACGTGGCCGAATACGAAGCCTCCGATGGGGCGCACCAGGAAGCCGACGGCGAAGGTGGCGAACGACAGCATGGTGCCGACGAAGGTCGTCTGATCCGGGAAGAACGCCTTGTTGAACACCAGGCTCGCGGCGGTGGCGTAGAGGAAGAAGTCGTACCACTCGATGGTGGTGCCGACCAGGCTGGCCCACAGCGCGGTGCGCGCCTGCGGTGAGATGGCGGGGGCCTCGTCGTCGGCCGCCGGGGCGTTCATGACAGTCACGGGGGTCAATCACCTCACGCCTGACGAGCGGCGGCCACCGTTGCGCGCACGGTGATCCGAAGTCGGGGTGAAAAACAAGATCAAAGAATCTTCGTGAACGTCAGTAATGCACGCGTTGGCGTCGTACGATCCGGTCGGCGGCAGGGGGCCGTCGGCTTGCGGTGTGGTGCCGCGGGTGACTTTTCGGGGGAAAACTCGTCATGAACGCATCCGTTCGTCCTTTGCCAACCAAGCTTGCCGCCGCGTTCTTGGCCGCCGGCGTGATCTCGACCGGCGCCCTCATCGCGCCGGACAAGGCGCCGCTGCCCGTCGTCTCAGCCGACGTGGCGAACGCGTCGGTGATCACCGACGCGTTGTATCGACTCGGTGACGCCGTGGTCGGCGGGGCCTACGGCTACGCGATCACGCAGGACGCAGGTTCGTCGCTTTCGTTCGACGTTGCGACGGCCTTTACCATCGCCGCGCAGAACCCGTCGCTGGCGCCGAGCCTGCTGAGTTGGTTGGTCAACCGATACTCCAACCCGTCCTACGGCTACGGATACTTCACGTACCCGTCAGACTTCAGGGAGTACTCGCTCGACGTAATCGCGGGTGCGTTGCCGTTCCCGCTGGGCCCGGCGGGCGCCGATCCGGGCGTGATCATCAACGCCGCCAACGCGATTGCCGAGGCGGTCGGCGGGTTCCTCGGCGGCGTGCTGCCCAACCCGGCTGCGGGTCTCGCCGCGACGGACGCGTTCTGGGCAACAGACGCGGGCAAGACGGTCGTCGCCGCCAACCTCGCCGTCACCGCGCCGGTGTGGGCGTTGTACAGCACCGCCTACTACCTCGGATACCTGCCGGCCGATCTCGAGGCGACGATCGAGTCGGCGATCCAGAATCCCACCGAGATTCCGGGATTGCTGAGCAACCTGGTCTACGGCTTGGTGTCGTCCGACGGACTCGTTGGTGATCTGATCGCGAACTTGTCGGCACCGATGCGCGCGCTGCCCGGTCCGGTCGGAGTGCTGGCCCAAAACGTCGTCGCCTCGGTGAACGCCGGCATCGACAACCTGCTGTCGGTTCTGCCTGCGCCGATCGAGCCGACGCCATTCCCGTCGGCGTCATCCAACGTGAACAGGGTGGTGGACACGAGCGCCGAGCGGAAGGTGAGCTCGCTACCGGACTCGTCGGTGACGCTCGACAACGTCGTGACGCTGAATACGCCTGAGTCGGTAGACAACCCGGTGGCGCCCTCGAGTGAGGATTCGCAACTGCCGAACGCGGGCGGCACGACCACCGGCCTCGTCAAGACCAACGATTCCGGACCACAGCTCAACGTCGTGCGGGACTCCGTGAAGGTCAAGCCCGGTGACACGTTTGCGGGCGCAGGCACCGTCACGGGGGCCGACCCCGAGGCCGAGACCGTCACCACCGACACCGATCCTGACACCACGACCACACCGAGCGATCCGCAGGGCTCCGCGGACGTCGGTGCCGGTACGGAGTCGGGCGCCGGCGACGCCTCGGCAAGCGCTTCCTGACACGCCTCGACGGGCCCGGCCGCCGCGGTGACCGGGTTCGGTCGGCCGGTGGTCAGATTTCGCAGCCCGTGACCGCGCGGGCATAGGAGTACAGGCACAGCTTTACCTCGTCACGGCTGCGGCGCCCGGACAGCACCTCCATCTGGTAGCCGTCCTCCATGGCGACGACGTTGCCTGCGAGCATCCGTGGGGGATCGCTCAGGATGAAGTGCCCCTGGGTCTCACCGAGGGTGAAAATTGCGCTGTAGACCGCGATCTGGCGTTCGGAGAGAGATGAGTCCAACGCGGCGGCCTTGGGATCGCGCAATGAGCGTGGCCAGAACTCGAACAGTAACCGCACCAGTTCGTCGTCGGGGCCGGTGGCCACTCCGTGGTCGATGCTGGCGCGCAACCGGTCGCGGGCGTCGGGGAACCGTTCGGCAACGCGTTCGCGCTCCTGGCTGAAGCGCTCGATGGCCTGCTTGTAGGTGTCGTATGTCAGCGCGTCCACGTCGCCGTAGTAAAGCACTGCCGCCGGAGTGACGCCTGCGTGCTCGGCGATGTCGCGCAGGCGCACCCCCTCCAGGCCGCGAGTCAGCACGGCCCGCCGCACGGCATCGCCGAGCTCGACTCGACGGGCTTCCTGGTCCTTCTTCCGTGCCACTGGCTATGTCCTTCGCCGCAGGAATCGTTATAGCGAGGTTCAAAGCATACCTGTGCAGCTCTTGACACCCCGATCACACTTTAGTTAAATCGTGATTTAACGAATAGTTTTCTCGCAAGGAGCGCCAATGTCCCTTCATCCGTCTGCCGCCCGCGCGGAATCCCCGTCGGACCCAACCGGCAAGGGTCTGCGCACGAATTCGGTCGGACTGCTCGCCGTCGTCGCGCTGGGCCTGGCATCGGTGGCGCCCGCTTACAGCATCGCTGTCACGCTCGGCTTCGTCGTCATGGTCGTCGGGCACCTTGCACCCGCCGCCCTCTTGGTCGGCTTCATACCGATCCTGTTGACGGCGTTCGCGTTTAGAGAACTGAACAGGGAGATGCCAGACTGCGGCACCACGTTCGTATGGAACACCAGGGCCTTTGGTCCATATGCGGGCTGGCTGTCCGGAGGTTGGGTCGTGCAGGTCGCGACACTCATCGCGATGGCCGCACTCGCCCGCGTCGGCGCCGGTTACCTGCTGACGTTGATCGGCTTGGAGTCGTTGGCGGACAACGACGTTGCGGTGATCTCCACCGCCGTGCTGATTCTCGCCGCCGTCACGGCGATTGCCTACCGTGGTCTACAGATTGCCGCCGAAGTCCAGTACGTGCTGCTCGGTCTGCAGCTGGTCGCGCTGTTCGGTTTCGGTGCGGCGGCATTCGCCCGCCCGGGGGCCGAGGCGCCCAGCCTGTCCTGGCTCAACCCGCTGGCGTTCGACGGCTTCGGCCCGTTCGCCGAAGCCGTGTTGCTGTGCCTGTTCATCTACTGGGGCTGGGATGCGCTCATCACCGTCAACGAGGAGACGAAGGACAGCGACCGAACTCCTGGCCGGGCAGCGGTGCTCTCCACCGTGCTCCTCTTGGGCACCTACCTGTTCACCGCCTTCGCTGCAATCAGCTTCGCGGGCACGGGAACCGACGGTCTGGGGCTCGGCAGCGCCGACAACGCAGCCGACGTGCTCAAGACCCTCGGACCACCGGTGCTCGGCGCCGCGCTGGCGAAGGTCGTCGAACTGGCGATCTGCGTGTCGGCGATCTCGGCACTGCTCACCTGCGTGATCAGCAGCCCGCGCACCACGCTTTCGATGGGAAGTCACGGAGCACTTCCCAAGGCGTTCAGCCGAATTCACCCCACGTTCCGCACCCCCGCCTTCGGCACGGTGTTCTTCGGTGCGGCCGCCGCAGTGCTGCTCACGGTGTTGGCGACGGTGTCCGACAACTTCCTCGGCGACGCCATCCTCTCGGTCGGTCTGCTCATCGCCTTCTACTACGGGGTTACCGGGCTCGCCTGCGTCTGGTACTTCCGCCGCCGGTTGACGGCTTCCGTGCGCGACCTGTTCCTCCGGGGCATCCTGCCTGCCGTCGGCGGCCTCATCATGCTGGCGGCGTTCGGCCGCAGCGCGCACGACATGCTCGCGCCGACCTACGGCGCGACGTCGTTCCACGGCGTCGGCGGGGTCTTTCTGCTCGGCGTCGGCGCCATCGGCGTCGGGGTGGCGGCAATGATCGTGGTGCGCACCCGATTCCCCGGCTTCTTCCACGGCGGACGCGAGGCCGTCACCACCCTGACACCAACCGAGGACAACTGATGCGAACACTCACCATCGCCGCCATCCAGACCGCTCCGGTGGCCTATGACACTGCAGCCAGCTGGGAGCAGTTCCGCGACCAAGTCCATGCTGTGCGCGACACCTTCCCCCACGTCGAGCTGATCGTGGTGCCCGAGCTGATGCTCGCTGCCGAGGCGCCGCTTCTGAAGGCGCGCGCGGGATGGATGCAGGAAGCGGCCGAGCCCATCCCCGGGCCTACCACCGACCGAATGTGCCAGCTGGCCAAGGAAACCGGACTGTGGCTGATACCCGGCACGCTTTACGAGCGAGGTGACGACGGCGAGGTCTACAACACCGCGGTCGCCGTCTCCCCGCTCGGTGAGATCGCCGCGACCTACCGCAAGGTGTTCCCCTGGCAGCCGTACGAACAGACGACCCCAGGTGGAGAGTTCGTGGTCTTCGACGTCCCCGGCGTGGGCCGGATTGGCCTCGCGATCTGTTACGACGGGTCGTTCCCCGAGACCGCCAGGCAGCTGGCCTGGCTCGGTGCCGAGGTGATCATCCAGCCGACCTTGACGACGACGCGCGACCGCGAGATGGAAGTGGTCTGCGCCCGTGCCAACGCGTGGGTCAACCAGCTGTTCGTCGTGAACGTGAACGCTGCGGATCCCGCAGGTGTTGGGGGCAGCTGCATCGTCGATCCCGAGGGCACCGTGCGTCAGTCGGCCGGCAGTGGCGAGGAGGTGCTGATCGACTGTCTGGATCTGGACACCGTGACCCGGGTGCGGACTCACGGCTCCTTCGGTCTGAACCGGCCGTGGGATCAGCTCGCTCGCCACGGCGCGGACGTCCACCTGCCGATGTATGGAGGGGCCATCTCGACCCCCGCTTGGCATCAGACTGGTGCGGACTGCCTGCCCCGCACCAGCTTGCCCGGACGTGCCGACGTCGGCACGCCGTTCTCGGCGATGACCTCACCGGACACGACCGTCGCGACGTAACCGTCGGCGGTCTGGTCGAGTCGACGACCACCCGCGGGCAGATCGCGGACGATCACCGGCTTGTGCAGTGTCAGCGCGGTGTGGTCGACGACGTTGAGGTCCGCCTTGTAGCCGACGGCGATGCGGCCTCGGTCGGCAAGGCCTGCCACCAGGGCCGGCGCCGACGTCAACTCGCGTACGGCTTCGGCCACCGTCAGCCGGCCCGATGGGCGGTCCCGTGCCCAGTGGGTCAGCATGTACGTGGGAAAGCTTGCGTCGCAGATCATTCCGTAGTGCGCGCCGCCGTCGCCGAGGCCCAGCACGACGTCGTCGCGCTTCACGAGATCGGCCACGGTGTCCAGTGAGCCGTCGCGAAAGTTGGCGAGGGTGATCAGCAGCATGGCGTGTCCGTCGTCGTCGAGGACCCGGTCGTAGGCCTCTTCCAGCGGGCTGACGCCTCGGGCCCGCGCGCGCGAGGCGATGCTGTCGGCGCGGTCGGGCTCGTAGTTGGGCGGCTCGCCGAGGGGGAACATCCACTCCCAAGCCTGCGCGGCGAACATCAACGGATGCCCGTCGGATGCCGGTGTGTCGGACAGAATGCGTTCCCGCACTTCGGGTTTGCGCATCTCGGCGACTCGCTCGACGAGGGGGAGTGCCTCGAGCTCGCGGTAGCTCGGGTAGAGGATGAACGGATTGCCGGACAGTTCGAGGCCGATCACCAGGCCGATTGGTCGCGGAAAGACCTGCGCCGACACGTCACCACCGTCGGCATTGGCCTTCTCGACCAGATCGAGGCCGTCGAGGAAGAACGGGTCGCCTGCGTTGCCGATCGCCAGCGTGAACGTCACCGGCAGGCCGACGTCCGCCGCGACGCCGAACACCGTCTCCAGGGCAGGGCCGAAGTCCCCGGCGATCAGGTCGGGCACGAACTGGATGAGTCCCCCTCCGGCGTCCTTGAGGCCGCGGGCGATCGCCTCGATCTCGTCGCGTCCGGCGTCGAAACTCGGTATGGGCTGGCCGCTTTCGCTCTTGTGAAGCGTCAGCCGTGACGACGCGAAGCCGAGGGCTCCGACCTCGACGGCCTCGGCGGCGATCGCGCGCAACTGGGCGAGGTCGTCGGCGGTGGCGGGCTCGCGGTCGACGCCGCGCTGCCCCATCACGTACACCCGCAGTGGTGAATGTGGAAGAAGTGCGGCCACGTCGATGTCCCTGGGACGGCCGTCCAGTGCGTCGAGGAACTCGGGGAACGTCTCCCACGTCCACGGCAGACCGTCGGTCATGACGACGCCAGGAATGTCCTCCACACCTGCCATCAGGTCGACGAGGGTGTCGTGGTCCTCCGCGCGGCACGGCGCGAAACCGACGCCGCAGTTGCCCATCACGGCGGTGGTGACGCCGTGCGCCGAGGACGGCGTCATGCGGTCCGACCAGATCGCCTGGCCGTCGTAGTGCGTGTGAAGGTCGACGAACCCGGGCGTGACGAGCAGGCCAGTCGCGTCGATCTCCCGCGTCGCGTCGCCGTCGACCGTGCCGATTGCGGCGATCACACCGTCGGACACCGCGACGTCGGCGACGAACGGCTCACCGCCGAGACCGTCGACGATCGTGCCGTTGCGGATGACCAAGTCGAAGCTCATATGCCGAATCTACGGCGGTGTCGGTGGTTCATGCCACGATGAAATCCATGATCGACCACTTCGGAATCGTCTGTGCCGACTACGCGAAGTCCGCGTCGTTCTACGACGCGGTACTCGCGACGATGGGCTACACCCGGCAGATGGAGTTCGGGCCTGCCATCGGCTACGGCCGCGACGGCAAGCCGGACTTTTGGATCGAGGACGGCGCCGACCGGCAGGTGGGCGCCGCAATCCACTTCGCATTTCAAGCCGCCGGAGTCGACGAGGTCACGGCCTTCTACGCCGCCGCGACAGCGCTAGGTGCGGAGTCCCTGCACGCGCCGCGCCTCTGGCCCGAGTACCACCCCGGGTACTTTGGCGCCTTCGTCAGGGACCCCGACGGCAACAATGTCGAGGCCGTGTTCCACGGGGCGCCGCCGGCGGACGGCTGACGTCACCGGCACCGAGTAGCGTCGCAACCATGTCTGATTCCGACATCTCCGTTGCCCGTGAGCTGCTGCGCGATTCGTTCACCCGGCTGGCCGAACACGTCGACGACCTCGTCGACGTGTTGACCGACGACGTCGCCTACTACCGGCCCACCCCGAACGCCAACACCGTCGCCTGGCTCTTGTGGCACAGCGCGCGGGTGATCGACGCCCAGCTCAGCGAGATCGCCGGCGCCGACCAGGTGTGGTTCCGCGACGACTGGGCCGGCAGGTTCGACCTCGACCTGCCCAAGGACTCGAGCGGCTACGGCCACGACGCCGAACAGGTCGCCAAGGTGCGCGCGTCGGCGGATCTGCTCGGCGGGTACTACCGCGCCGTGCACTCAATGGCGCTGTCGTACGTCGCCTCGGCCACCGCGAAGGATCTCGAGGCGATCGTCGACAAGCGATGGACGCCACCGGTGACCGCGAGCGCCCGCATCGTCAGCATCGTCGACGACTGCGCGCAGCACCTGGGTCAGGCTGCCTACGTTCGGGGTCTCGTCGGCGACAGATGAGTCCGGTGCTGAAGTGGTGGCCGGCCGTCGGCCTTCCGCTGATGGTGGCGCTTGGGCTGGGGGTCGGCGACCGTTCGACGCGCGTCGACGACTGGTTCGTCCGCAACGGGTGGAACGCGCACCCCGTTCTCGGCAAGCTGCTGTTCTTCACCGAACCGCTGCTGCTTCAACTTCTGTTGGTCGCCGCCGTTGCGGTGGCGCTCTATCGGCGGCGCTGGCGGCTGGCCGCGGTGGCGGCGCTGACGCCCGTGGCAGGGGTCGTCGCGGTGCGGGTGCTCAAGCGTCTGTTCGGCCGCGAGCGAGAGGGCGCACTTGCCTACCCGAGCGGGCACGTCACGGTGATGATGACGGTGCTCGGTGTGGTCGTCTTGGTGTGGGGGGTGCGGCGATGGTTGCTGCTGGCGGCTGCGGTGTTCGCCGCGCTTGGCGCCGCAGGTCAGGCGCTCACGTACCACTACTTCACCGACGCGATCGGTGCGGTGCTTCTCGGTAGTTTCCTGGTGGTGCTGGCCGCAACGGCGGCCAAACTTGACGGGTGTCAACCCCGCTGCGATCTAGATCACAGCAACGGTTAGCATGAGGTCATGACTGCTACGCCCGAAGTCGACGCCGTCGCGAAGATCCTCAACCCCGCCACCGGTGAGGTCGCCGGCACGGTCCGGTGGTCCGACCCCGCGGACGTCGCCCGTGTGGCGGCTGGACTGCGCCAGTCGCAACGCGAGTGGGAAGCCCGCGGCGCCGCGGGTCGCGCCAAGGTGATCGCTCGTTACGCCGTGTGGCTTGGTGAGCACCGCGACGAAATCGAGTCGCTGCTGATCGCCGAAACCGGCAAGTCGGCGACCGACGCGGCGCAGGAAGTGCCGCTGCTGATCATGATTGCGTCCTACTACATCAAGACGATGGAGAAGGCGCTGGCGCCCGAGACCCGACCGGCGTCGCTGCCGTTCCTCTCGGTCAAGAAGATCGCCGTGCACTACCGCCCGCGGCCGATCGTGGGGATCGTCGCGCCGTGGAACTACCCGGTCGCCAACCTGCTGATGGACGGCATCGCCGCGCTCGCAGCAGGGTGCGCCGTACTGCTCAAGCCGTCCGAGCGCACGCCACTGACCGCTGAGCTGCTGCTCCGCGGCTGGCTCGACTCCGGCGCTCCCGAGGTGATGGCGATCGTCCAGGGCGCGCGCGAGGCGGTCGAGGCCGTCGTCGACAACTCCGACTACATCCAGTTCACCGGCTCCAGCGCCACTGGCGCGAAGGTGATGGAGCGCGCCGCCCGCCGGCTCACCCCGGTCAGCCTCGAGCTCGGCGGCAAGGACCCCATGATCGTGCTCGAGGACGCCGACGTCGAGCTGGCCGCCAACGCCGCCGTGTGGGGCGCGATGTTCAACGCCGGCCAGACGTGTGTCTCCGTCGAGCGGGTCTACGTGCTGGAGCAGGTCTACGACGAGTTCGTCGAAGCCGTCGTCAGTGCGGTGAAGAACCTGAAGATGGGCGCCGGGGAGGGCTTCGACTTCGGAGCCCAGATCGACGACAGCCAGGTGGACGTGACGGCCAAGCACGTCGACGACGCCATTGCCAGGGGTGCCAAGGCGCTCACCGGCGGCGTGCGGCCGACCGGCCCCGGCAGCTTCTACCCGCCGACCGTACTGGTCGACGTCGACCACTCGATGGCGTGCATGACCGAGGAGACCTTCGGTCCGACGCTGCCCATCATGAAGGTGGCCTCCGTCGCCGAAGCGGTGCGGCTTGCCAACGACAGCCCTTACGGACTCAGTGCTTCGGTGTTCTCCCGCGACGTCGAACGTGCCAATGACGTTGCGCTGGAACTCGATTGCGGCGCCGTCAACATCAACGACGTGATCTCCAACCTGATGTGCACCACCGCACCCATGGGCGGCTGGAAGACCTCGGGCATCGGCGTGCGCTTCGGCGGTGCGGAGGGTCTGCGCAAGTTCTGTCGCCAGGAAGCCATCGTCGCCCCGCGGACCAGTGCCGGCGCCGGCGGCAACTACTACAACAACTCACTCAAGTCGTTGAAGCGGATGAACGCGATGATGACGAAGTTCGCGTTGATCCGCCCGAAGCGAACGGCCAAGTAGCGGCCCACCCAACGCCGTCGAGCGTGGGCGCTGAGGCACCGTCCGTTCACCTTGGCGTCACCCCCAATTGGGTCTGGGTCGCTACGTTTCGCCGGTGACCCTGGACGCCTCTGCCCTCAACGGCTACGCCGTGCGCGACGACGACGACGACGATCCCGAGCTGATCATTCAGCCCACCGGCGAAGTCGTCGACACCTGGCGCGAGAACTACCCGTACGACGAGCGCATGAAGCGCGAGGACTACGAGGAGCAGAAGCGGCTGCTGCAGATCGAACTGCTGAAGCTCCAGAAGTGGAGCCAGACCAACGGTCTGCGGCACGTCATCGTGTTCGAGGGGCGCGACGCCGCGGGCAAGGGCGGCACCATCAAGCGGTTCATGGAACACCTCAACCCCCGCGGTGCCCGCGTCGTGGCGTTGGAGAAGCCCACCGAACGCGAAACCACGCAGTGGTACTTCCAGCGGTACGTCAAGCACCTTCCGGCCGCGGGCGAGATCGTCATGTTCGACCGGTCTTGGTACAACCGCGCCGGCGTCGAGCGCGTGATGGGCTATTGCACCGGCAGGCAGCACGCGGAGTTCATCAGGCAGGCGCCGCTGTTCGAGCAGATGCTCGTCAACGACGGCGTCAGCCTCACCAAGCTGTGGTTCTCCGTCACCCAGGCCGAGCAGCGCACGCGGTTCACCATTCGTCAGGTCGACCCGGTGCGGCAGTGGAAGCTCTCGCCCACCGATCTGGCCTCGCTGGACAAGTGGGAGGCCTACACCGCGGCCAAGGAGGACATGTTCGCGTGGACGGACACCGAGGTGGCGCCGTGGACCGTGGTCAAGAGCAACGACAAGAAACGCGCCCGCATCAACGCGATGCGCTACGTCCTAGGTAAGTTCGACTACGACAACAAGGATCACGAGGTGGTCGGCCGCGCCGACCCGCTCATCGTGGGACGCGCGCTGGCCGACTGACCGGCCCGCGAGCCGGACGGAAGGACGCACGCATGCGATTGCTCGCGGCCTTCCTGCTGTGGGTTCTCGCCACCGTCGCCCTGGCCGTCGCAGTCCCCGCAACCTGGGCTCAGCACAACCTCGTCGACCGGGACGGCTACTCCGCTCTCGCCACGTCCGCAGCCAAGGACCCCGCGGTGCAGCAGGCGATGGCCGCCGCGCTGACCTCACAGCTGATGACGTTGTCCGCCAACGCCGGTTACTCGAGTGCCGACGTCAACGAGACCCTGCTGAACGGAGCGGCCCGGGCCTACACCAGCGGTGACGCGTTCCCCGGCCAATTCGCGCTCGCCAACCAGGTCGCCCATCGCTGGCTGTTCACCGACTCCGTCGGCGTGTCCGACGCGTCGGGACGGTGGGAGATCGACCTGTCACCGATGTTGGCGGACAGCTCATTTCAGCAGACCCTCGCCGACTACGGCATCAAGGCGCCCGAGACACTGCAGATACCCCTCACCGAGAACATCTCCCAGTCGTTGCGCCCCGGCAAGTTCCGCGAGGTGGCGAAGTGGGGTCCGTGGGTGAGCGTCGGCACCGCGGTCTTGGCTGGCGTGTTCGCCCTGTTGACGTTGGCCGTGGCCAAGCGGCGAGGTAAGGCCCTTGGCGCCCTTGGCGTTTCGGGACTCGTCGTGGGGGCCGCCGGTTGGGCCGGAATCGAGGTGGGTAGGCGGTACGTCGACGACGGGCTCGCCGCCACCTCCGACGACGTCAGGAACGTGGCCGGCGCCATGGTCGACCACGCGATCGGCAGTTTGCACCTGTGGCTGAATCTGACCATCGCCGCAGGCGCCGCGCTGGTGTTGTTCGGCGTGCTGGTGTCGATGCTCGGCGGGCTGCGGCGCACCTAACCGTCGGGCCGGACGATCCTGCCCAACTCCTCGCGATCAGTGACGTCGAGTTTGATGCAGGCGCGGTAGATGTGGCCCTCCACCGTGCGCACCGACACCACCAACCGGTCGGCGATCTCGCGGTTGGTCAACCCAGCCGCGACCATGGCGGCGATCTCGCGTTCCCGCGACGTCACCGGCAACGGGGCGGCCGCCGCACGGATGGCGGGGGTAACTGCGCCGCCGCACAGCGCCGCTAGACGAAGCGCCCGCGCGGCGGACTCCGAGTTGCGGCGACGGTCCCCCGCGCGGTGGTGCACGGCCGCCGCCTGGGCGGCCGAATCGGCGGCGGACAAGAGGAATCCGGCGTCCTCGAACGCTGCGCTGACGGAGTCCAACTCCGCCCCGTCGGAGGTGGCGACGGCTAGTGCGTGCCGGGTGTACAGGTCGGCCAGCGGCCCGGCTATGCGGTTCTGAAGCGAGCGCAACCGTCCGGCGACCCCGCGGTCGCCGAGGCGGGCAAGGTGGTGCAGGGCCTCACCCTCGACGGCGTACTGGCCCACCCGGTGGGCCAGTTCTGCTGCCGCCCTTGCCAAGTCGAGGGAGGACCGCTCGGCTCCCTCGGCGGCGGCCAGCCACGATCTGGCGATCAACGCCTGCGGCTCGTGGATTGCGACGCTCGGGCCGCTGTGCTCGGCCGCCTCGGCAAGCACCCGTGCGGCCCGCTCGACGTCGCCGAGTGCCGAATAGCTCTTGACCAGCAACAGCCGCGCGGGCAGCCGCCACGGCAGCGAGGCTTCCGCCGCCAACGCCGCGAGTGCCTGCTCGATCGCGCTGATGGCGTCGGGGAATCGACCGCGGTACGTGGCGACGACGCCCGCGGTGATCCTGGCGATCGCCCACCCCAGCCGCTGCCCCGACGACGAAAAGGTCGCGTAGTCCGCCGCCCGTTCGTCGGCCAGGTCGAGCTGGCCAACGGAGGTCAGCGACAGCACGTCGCCGTAGCGCACCATCACCTTGATCATGCCGTCGGTGGACTTCTGCTGCGCGCGGCTCTTCGCGGCGATCGGTTCGAACTCGTCACCGCGGCCAGCCACCGGCATGGCCAATCCCGCACTGAACGCGGCGAACTCGAACGCCTGCTTGGGTGCGTCGGGATCGGACAGCACCGCCTCGGCGATGGCCAACCCCTCGTCGATTCTGTTCTCGTGGACGGCAAGTGCGGCCGACGTCGCCTGGACGACGAGGCGAAGCGCGGGGTGCTCGACCCGGTCGGCGAGGATGCGCATCACCGAATGTGCCTCTGCGACGGCGCCCATCGACCAGAACAGGATCGACACTCGCGGGATGCCCCACTGGACCAGTTCGAGTTCGTCGAGGCCGGCGGGATCGAACCCGGCCAGAATGGCGTCGGCCTCGGCGGGGCGACCCTGCCACATCAGTGCCCGCGACAGCACCTCCGCGGCCCTGAGCCCGCCGTCGTGCTCCAGCGCGGTGCGGGCGAGCTGCTCACCGAGCGGAATGTTGGACAGCGATATCGCGTCCTTGGCGGCGGTGATCAACAAGTTCGTGTCCGGCACCTGATCACTGCCGACGAAGAGCTGGGCCAACTTGATTCGGGCGGCGCTTGTGTCGGCCGGGCGATCCCGAAGTGCTGTGACGATCGTGCCGCGCAGTCGCCGGGCCGACGCCGTGCCGGTGCGCTGCCGGACGACCTCGCCGTACAGCGGGTGGCTGAAGCGCGCGTTCAGCTGAACGCCGTCGCGCGTGACCCGGATCAGGCCCTGTTCCTCGGCGGCGTCGACCGCCTCTTCGCCCGCAAGTGCGCACAGGGTGTCGATGTCGCATGGCTCGCACAGCGACAGCAGTTTCAGGGTCGTCATCACCTCGGCGGTGGCGCGGTCGAGACGATTGGCGAGCAGCGACGCCAGGCCCGAGGAGATGACGGTCGACCCGCGGAGCTGCCATACGCCGGAGACCTCGGTCAGCGTGCCCGCGTCGACCGCCCCCTCCACCAGGTGGCGCAGGAACAGTGGATTGCCGCCCGAGGAGTTCCACATGACGTCGGCGCTGAGGCCTTCGAGGCGACCACCGAGCACCGTTTCGACCAGCGCGACGCTTTGTTGTTTGGACAGCGGGGCGAGTTCGAACCGCTTGAGGTAGCCGTCCTTCCACAGTGACGTGACCGCATCGGGGACGGGCTCACCGCTGCGGACCGTCGCGACGAAGCGGGCGGCCCCCTCGACGGCGAGCTGGTGCACCAGGGTGGCAGACAGGTCGTCCAGCAGATAGGCGTCGTCGACTCCGATGGTCGTGTTCGGTTGCCCGAGAAGCGATTCCCGGGCCGAGGCGATCAGCGCCAGCGGGTCACGCGAGCCCGACGGGGGGACTTGGTGGGCGAACACGCCGAGCGGGATGCTGCGGGCCGACTCGGTGCAGGCGATCCAGTGCACCTCTGACGGCAACGTCGCGACCACGCTGCGGGCCAGGGTGGTCTTGCCGACACCGGCCGGGCCGACGAGCACGACGCCGCCACTGCCCGGGTCGGTGAGCGCACGGCTGATCGCGTCGAACTCCCCCGGGCGATCCAGCATCTGCCATTGGCGCGCCATGCTCAGCGAGTCTAAGTGGCAGGTCTGCGGCGCGTCGCCTATTCAGCAGGTCCCGCCACGAGCCGCCGCGGCACTGAGATTGCCTGCGCCACCGATCATTTGCTGGGCGGTGTTCAGTCGGGGAGTTCGGAGACGTTGGCCGGCTCGCGACGCTCCACGCCGTTGCGCGCGTGCCGGAAGTCGCTGGAGGCGTCGTAGACGAGCTTCTTGAGACGGTTGATCGAGCCCAGCGGACGGTGCGCGGCCAACCCTCGCCACGAGTTGAACGAGAGTACGTCGTCGCCGTACTGCCGCCGCTCCTTGGTGTCCGGGTTCTGGGCGGGAAAGGTGAGCTTCGCGACGCCGCGGTGAGGCGAGAGTTCCTCTGGCCAGTCGACGGAGGCGTCCTCGACGGGCATGGCGTCGAGGTCGGTGCACAGCTGAATTTGGAACTCGTACTCGGCCCCGTCGGTGCGGAAGTAGTCCACCACCATGTCGCGGTGGGCGTCGTCGCCTGCCATGGGCGGAACCACCTGGTGCTGAATTGATTTCACCGACTCCGACAGCGGGACCACGGCGAATCTTGCGATGTAGTCGCCGTACCGCAATGCCGATGAGGAGAAGTAGGACTCCCCGAGCACCGGTGTGTTCGGTCTGGCGAACAGCTGCAGCGCCATGGGCAACTGCAGCCCGACGCGCGGCAGTATCCGGTTGCCGAGAAATGCGAAGATGCGGCTCGCGAACTGCAGTACTCCGTCGGGGGTGCGTGCCAGCAGCTTCGCCAGCGGCATGCCGCGCTTCAGGTAGGCCGCGGCGTCGGCGAACGGAAACTCGCGGTGGGTGACCAGGATGAAGTCCTGAACGGCGGTGTCGTCGTCGGGCAGGATCTTGGCGCCGGGGACGCCGATGACCTTGATTCCAAGACCCCTGATGCCCTTGGTCTGGTCGCTGCGCAGCGCGCCCGCAGTGCTCGACAACCGGGCCACGACGGGGTAGCTGGCCGGCTCGGCGAACAACCCCTGCCTGAGCTCGTCGGGCAGGTCGGGGTAGACCGTCAGTTCGCCGCGCAGCAGCCCGTGGCCCTTGGCGTGGGCGTCGCGGATGCCGTGGCGGTACTTCTTGAAGGCCCACACGTTGTTGTCGTGCAACGAGGCTGCGATCGCGTCGACCAATCCGGCTTCGTCGACGCCGGGTCGTTCCACGTCCTCGCGGTAGCGGACGTACGTGGCGTCGGTCACGGGTGCTCCGTCCTCGCGGACCGCCGGGGTCCACGGCGCAAAGGGATTCTTCACTCCCGCCAGTGCGGGTTCCAGTTCGGGAAAGTGCCGGAGCAGTACGGTTCGCATCGAGTTGTCGGCGATCCAGTCCATTCCGGCCGGTGTGTACACCTCGGGTCGGAAGTCCCTGGTGAAGAAGCGGTCGCTTTCCAGTCGACGCGACGCCATCAGGATGAAGACGCGAAAGGCCGTGTCGCTGAAACCGAATCCCGGTGGCTTCGGCTCGGCGTACATGCCGACCATGAGGTCGACCCGTTCGACGTCGCCGTAGACCTCTTCGAGCTCGCGGGCCCACACCGGGTCGTCGGTCAAGTCGGCGAAGGTGGCGGCCGGCTTGAGCCGGAACAGGCGGCGAAACTCGTTGTAGCGCGGCACTCCTCGCTCGCGAACCCGCAGCACGTCCACCGCGGCGAGGTCGATCTCCCGACCGTCGCGCACCATCGCGGTCAGCTGGACGGGGTAGTTGTGCAGCGTGATGGCGCCGGGGTGCGACCGCCCGAACGAGTAGAGCAAGTCGGCCATCGGTGTCTCCGCCAGCCGTTCGCGGACCTTCGCGAACTCGAGGTCGACGAGTTGGTGCTTGGCGAGCACGCGATCGTCGGTCGCGGACCGGAACTCGTAGTCGTCGGGCAGCAGGGGATGCATGCGGTACACGGCGACGAACTCCTCGGTCAGGGAGTAGGGGACGTCGTGGTGGTCGGTGGGCGAGCCGGGGATGCCGGTGAACACCTCGTTGTCGGTGAACCGGCGGACGAACGGGTTGAGCCGCTCGCCGAAGAGGCCAAACCAGTTGGCGCGCATCGCAAATGTCGTCGTGGGGTGGGAGATGATCGCAGGCGTCCAGTCGATGGTGTGGATCTTGGCCATCAGCGCCGCGTTGACAAGGCGGGCCCTGTCGTACAACTCCTGGTCGGTCAGGTGGGGATAGTGCCCGGCGAGGACGTCGCAGATCGCGTTGTGTTCACGCATGAACAGTGAGTGCAACAGTGCCAGCCCGACCCAGAAGTTGCCGACGACGCCGGTGGGGTCGAGGGTCGCCTCCAGCGCGGCGGGCGGGAGGCCGAGCTCGTCGACCAGCAGCTTGCCATTCTCGAACGAGCGCAGCGCGTCGGCGAATTCTGTTGAACCGCCGTAGATTTGGGACCCATCCCACCAGTGGGTGTCGTCGGTGACGAAGGTCGGCGGACCGTGGGGGTCGGCGTCGGGATCGGTCTTGGTCCGCTTGATCTCCATCTGGTGCTCGTCGCCGTCGTCGTCCTGCGTCGCGATCCGCCAGGGATCGTCGTCCGAGGTCGGATGGCTCAGCCAGTCGTGGACCTCGAATTGAATCCAGGCCGCTGCCAGCAGGTTGAGCGTGGTCGCCGGCTGAAATTCGTTGCGGCGCAACAGGCGGCGGCTGATCAGGCTGGGGCTGGGGCTCAGCAGCGCGTCGTCGTCCTCCCGGTGCACCTCGGCAAGGGGCACGTTGCGCCCGAACCGGCAGCCCTGAGCTCCCATGAGCGGGTCGACCAAGTCGTTGTAGGTGCCGTCGACGGTGCGGGCGGTGCGGTAGCGGCCGTCGCGTACCGGTGGCGGCGCCTTGCCAGGGTCGCGCCCGGTGTCGTACAGGTTCTCCGCGCGCAGTCGGTACCGCAGACCCACCAGCACCGGGATGCCGAGCGCGGTGGGCAGTCGCGACCACCCGATCGTCGCGTCGACCCGCTCGGCGGCGCGGCCCAGCAGCTGAGCCGACCGTCGTCGCAGAGGAGGCCTGACACCTGCCATTCCCGAACGCTACTGCCGCTGGCCCCGTCGTCGGAGAGTTTTCGACCGCGTCAAGGGTGTGCGAGGTGCAGGGCGGAGTCAGGGTCTCGTCGAGCGCTTACCTATGAGGTACGCCGTGACATAGGCAAGCACGGGTAATAGGAGTAGCGGAATCGAAGCGATGGTGGTGACTACCAGCTGGACGTATTGGCGCCGCGCCACCGAAAAGCCCTCGTAGCCATCAATGTAACCGGTGACCGCGATCGACGCCGCGACGAACAATCCTGCCCCAACCGTTGCCGCCGTCGCCCCTTGCGCCATCGCGACCGCCGCCGCGGCCAATGCGAAGAGGGCGATGGTCCACCAGAACTTTGGCGCAGTGAGAACGTTGCCGTAGGCGTCTGGAGGTGGCGGGGTTACGACCGCTGCGCCGTCCGGGCGGTTGCGATACAGCGTGTAGGTATGGATCCGGCCGTCGATCTTGATGTAGCTGGTGCGTAGGTAGGCGTAGAGGAGTGCCGTTCCGGCGCATGCACAAGCTCCGACAACCGTTGATCGCCAGCCACGTTCCGTGAGCGAAACCGAAATGAACAGCGACGTGAGCAACCAGCTGCCCCAGTACACGCGGCGTTCGAGGCGAATGTCTTTAATGAAGATAATTGAGAGGCCCCCGACGACACCAAATGCCATTCCGACGAGAAGGAGGGCGTCGGCCGGAAGACGGTCCGTCAAACGACGCTCACGGCAGGGGATCCGCTCCGCGGTGCGACGGGTCGGCGGTCAGGATGCGACCGTCGATCTTGATGTTCGGGGTGCGGAAGTAGGCCCAGCCGCCCATCAGGACGACGGCCATGGCGGTGAACGCGATCGAGCTCTGCACGTCCGGCCAACCCGCGGCGAACAACACCGGAAGGGCGATGATCGTCGCGCCCCAGTAGACGCGACGCTTCACCGCGCGCTTCGGCAGTGCCGCGGTGTTCCAACCCGGAAGGAACATGCCGACGAGGAGGATCGCCAGACCGGCGAAGAACAGGCTCAGCGACAGGGTGCTCACGCCGTCCAGCCTATTCGTGGCCGCGAACCGCTAGCGCCAGTCCCGGAAGGCTTCCATCAGACGGCTGCGGAACGCCGGGTCGACGTCGTCGCCACCGGTCTTGCCGAGGGCGTTCACGGTGACGCGGAACTGCTGCAGGTAGTTTTCGCAGCCGTCGCAGTCCAACAGGTGCAGGTCGAACCGGGCCCGGGTGTCGGGGTCGAGCGAGCCGTCGAGATAGGCCGTGACCAGTTCGACGAGGTCGCGGCAGTCCATCGGTTCGGTGCTCATCGTGCATCCCCCAGGTAGTCCTCGAGCTGGGCCCGGACGGCGGCCCTGCCCCGGTGCAGCAGCACCCGTTGGTTCGCGACGCTGATGTCGAGCAGTTGGCACACCTCGGCCGAATCGAAACCGAGCATGTCGCGCATGGTCACCACGACGCGTTGGCGTTCGGGCAGGTCTTCGAGTGCACGTCGCGTCACGGTCACCAACTCCTTGCCGAGGGCCGAGCCCTCGGGGGTCTCCGGGAACGGTGACGGCTCCTCGTTCTCGCGCCAATGCCCCGACCACTGCTGCCCGGCGGCACGGAAACGGGCGGGGTCGACGGTCCCGCCGGTGAAGGCAGTGATCGCGACGTCGGCGTCGCGGCGTTCGCGGACGCCGCGACGCTTGGCGATGTTGATCATCACGGCAAAGAGCCACGTGCGCAGCGTCGACCGCCCCTCGAAGGCGTCGATCCCCTTGAGCAGCGCGATCCACGTCTCCTGCACCACTTCCTCGGCGATGGCGGCGTTGGGCACGTAGCCCCGAGCCACACTCAACATCGACGCAGTGTGGCGGTCCACCAGCTCGGCAAAGGCCACCTCGTCACGGGCACGCAACGCCGTGATGAGGGTGGCTTCGTCGGGTGTCGCGCAGGTCACCTGACGGAGCGTAGCCGTTCATCCGCGCTCACCGCCGCCGTAGCGCATCGCTGAGCGTCCACACCGAGATCCCCAGCAGGGCTGCGTCCTTGATGAGGAACTGACCCGTCGAGCCCAGCATCGGGAAGCCACCTTCAGCCGCCTCGAACACACCCGGTGCGGTGAACAGGAAGCTGAGCGTGGCGACGAACAGCCCGACGGCGATCACGCTGCCGACGGCCGAAATCCTCGGCCACCACGGTCCGAGGGCGAGCAGCACTGCGGCCGCCACCTCCACCACGCCGAGCAGCGTCGAGAACGCGGTGACCGAGAAGAGGTCGTACATCCAGCTCATCAGGGGGCTGGTGGCGACCAGGGGTTCGATGCCCTTGGCCTCGTAGGTGGTGAACTTCAGCAGCCCGATCCAGCCGATCACGACGGCGAGGCCGTATCGGGCCAACAGCCCGCCGACCTGGTCGATGCTCGCCACGGCGGGCGCACGGTGCTCGTTTACGGTGGTCATGACTTGTCCCTTCGATGAATTGCACTTCTTCGATGAAGGGGAGTGTCGGGACCGACGGCGACCGTTACGGTGCTGGCGACTCGTCGCCAAGCATGCGGTGCAGGAACTCGTAGATCAGCGCCGACCGAAACGCCGTCTGCGCGTTGTCCGCTGCGCCGGCGTGCCCGCCCTCGACGTTCTCGTAGTACCGCACCCGGTGCCCGGCCGCCTCGAGTGCGGCCGTCATCTTCCTGGCATGACCGGGATGGACGCGGTCGTCGCGGGTGGAGGTCGTCATCAGAAGGGCGGGATAGTCCCGGTCGGCCGAGATGTTCTGATACGGCGAGTATTCGCGGATGAAGGCCCAGTCGTCGGGATCGTCGGGATCGCCGTACTCGGCCACCCACGACGCCCCGGCCAGCAGCAGGTGGTAGCGCTTCATGTCGAGCAGCGGCACACTGCACACCAAGGCGCCGAACAACTCTGGGTACTTGGTCAGCATGATGCCCATGAGCAGGCCGCCGTTGCTGCCGCCCTGGGCGCCCAGCTGCTCGAACGTGGTGATGCCGCGTGCCACCAAATCGGCTGCGACGGCGGCAAAGTCCTCGTGTACCAGGTGCCTGCCCTCGCGCATCGCCTGGGTGTGCCACGTCGGCCCGTACTCTCCGCCGCCGCGAATGTTGGCCAGCACGTAGGTGCCGCCCCTCGACAGCCACAGCTTGCCGAGAACGCCCGCATACCCGGGGGTGTTGGAGGATTCGAATCCGCCGTACCCGCCGAGCAACGTCTTGCCGGGTCCCGTCGAATCGCGATGGCCCACCACGAAATACGGGATCATCGTGCCGTCGACGGACGCGACGAAGTGTTGCTTCACCTCGACGTCCGAGGCGTCGAAGAAGGCAGGTGCACTCTTGATCTCGGTGAGCTCTCCGCCGACGCGGCCCCACAGAAGGCGTGACGGACTGTCGAAACCGCTTGAATCCAAGAAGATTTCGTCACCGAGTTCGTCGGCGTCGACGATCACCGTCGTCGCGTTGGCGGGCAAGCCCGCCACGGGCTCTCGGTGCCACGAACCCGGGGTGACGACCTCGACGTGGGTGGCGACGTCGACGAGGGTGCCCAGAATCAACCGGTCCCGGGTCCAGGTGAACGTGTCGAGGCTGGTGTGCGCGTCCGGCTCGAAGACGACGGCCAACGAGACCGTGCCGGAGACGAAGTCGACGTACTTCGCGGCCAGCAGCGTGCCCGCCGGATAGGTCGCCGTACCGACCGTCCACGGGGAGCGCGGCCGGATCAGCAGCCACTCGCGGTGAATCGAGATCCTGGCGTCGGTGGGGACGTCGATCTTCACCAGCTCGCCATCGCGAATCTCGAAGTACTCGCGGTTGAAGAAGTCGACGGACCGCGCGGCGATCAGCCGTTCGAACCCGGGCGTCGGGTCGAATCCGACGCCGACGCTGACGTCGGATGCGATGCCCTCGAACACCGTTTGGGCCTCGTCGAGTGGCTGGCCCCGCCGCCAGCGCTTCACGACGCGCGGGTAACCGGACTCCGTCAGGGAACCTGGGCCGAAGTCCGTTCCCACCAGGACGGTGTCGTGGTCTTCCCAGGAGATGCTGGTCTTCGCCTCGGCCACCTCGAACCCACCGACGACGAATTCCCGTGTGGTCAAGTCGAATTCGCGCACGACGGTGGCGTCGGACCCGCCGCGGGACAGCTCCACCAGGGCGAGGGTGTAGTCGGGTTCGATGACCTCGGCGCCCGCCCAGACCCACTTCTCGCCGTCTTCGGTGGCCAACGCGTCGAGGTCGACGAGGACGTCCCAGTCGGGATCGTCGGTCCGGTACTGCTCCAGCGTGGTGCGCCGCCACAGCCCGCGGGGGTGCGTGCCGTCGCGCCAGTAGTTGTAGAGGTAGTCGCCGCGACGCCGCACGTAGGGGATGCGGGCATCGGTGTCGAGGATCTCGAGGGCCTCGGCGCGCATCTGCTCGAACCGCTCACCGCCGAGCTCGGCGAGCGTCGGCTCGTTGTGGCGTCGCACCCACTCGAGCGCGTCGTCGCCGGTGATGTCCTCGAGCCAGAGCTGGGGGTCGTCGTCCACGAGGTCCATTGTGGCCGTCGGCGTACTGTGAGCTGTGCAACACCTGGTCGACGGACCGTGAGAGGGGATGACGATGGCGGACGTACCCAACCGCGCACTGATCACCGAGGCTGCGGCCGAATTGCTGCGCACGCTGCAAGGTCGCCACGGCGCGTTGATGTTTCACCAGTCCGGTGGTTGCTGCGACGGGTCGTCGCCGATGTGTTACCCCGACGGCGAGTTCCTGGTGGGTGACCGTGACGTCCTGCTCGGCACGCTCGACGTTGGCGACGGCGTGCCGGTGTGGATATCGGGCAGCCAGTTCGAGGCGTGGAAGCACACCCAGCTGGTCATCGACGTGGTGCCCGGCCGCGGTGGCGGCTTCAGCCTCGAGACGCCGGAGGGCATGAGGTTCCTCAGCCGCGGACGCGCCTACACCGAGGAGGAGAACCGGTTGCTCGACGGCGATCCGCCGGTGACCGGGTCGCGGTACGAACGCGGCGAGCGGCCGCGTGACGGAGGCACCCACGTCGTCGCGGAGGCGTCGGACGCCTGCCCGATTCCCGCGGCTCGCCCCGCGATCGCGCACAGCTGAAGCATCGACCGCAGGCGGCGTAGCCGCGACCATTAGGCTGGGGTCGTGACTCACTATGACGTCGTCGTACTCGGTGCCGGTCCCGGCGGTTACGTGGCCGCCATTCGCGCTGCCCAGCTCGGCCTCAGCACTGCCATCGTCGAGCCGAAGTACTGGGGTGGGGTGTGCCTCAACGTCGGCTGCATCCCGTCCAAGTCGCTGCTGCGCAACGCCGAGCTGGCGCACATCTTCACCAAGGAAGCCAAGACGTTCGGCATCAGCGGTGACGTGTCGTTCGACTACGGTTCGGCGTTCGAGCGCAGCCGCAAGGTCGCCGACGGCCGCGTCGCGGGCGTGCACTTCCTGATGAAGAAGAACAAGATCACCGAGATCCAGGGCCGCGGTACCTTCACCGACGCCAACACGCTCTCGGTGGAGCTCAACGACGGTGGCACCGAATCGGTCACCTTCGACAACGCCATCATTGCCACCGGCAGCCGCACCCGGCTGGTGCCAGGCACCGAACTGTCGGAGAACGTGGTCACCTACGAAGAGCAGATCATGGAGGGTGAGCTCCCCAAGTCGATCGTGATCGCCGGCGCCGGCGCCATCGGCATGGAGTTCGGCTACGTGATGAGCAACTACGGCGTGGACGTCACCATCGTCGAGTTCCTGCCCCGCGCCCTGCCCAACGAGGACGCCGAGATCTCCAAGGAGATCGAGAAGCAGTTCAAGAAGCTGGGCGTCAAGATCCGTACCGGCACCAAGGTCGAGTCGATCACCGACGAGGGCTCGTCGGTCAAGGTCGTCGTCAGCAAGGACGGCAAGACCGAGGAGCTCGTCGCCGACAAGGTGATGCAGTCGATCGGGTTCGTGCCCAACGTCGAGACCATCGGCCTCGACAAGGCCGGCGTCGAGCTGAACGACCGCAAGGCCATCGCCATCGACGACTACATGCGCACCAACGTGCCGCACATCTACGCCATCGGTGACGTCACGATGAAGCTGCAGCTTGCCCATGTCGCCGAGGCGATGGGCGTGGTCGCGGCCGAAACCATCGCCGGCGCAGAGACATTGCCGCTGGGCGACTACCGCATGCTGCCGCGGGCCACGTTCTGCCAGCCGCAGGTCGCCAGCTTCGGACTCACCGAACAGCAGGCCCGTGACGAGGGGTACGACGTAAAGGTCGCGAAATTCCCGTTCACCGCGAACGGCAAGGCGCACGGGCTCGGCGAACCAGGTGGCTTCGTCAAGATCATCGCCGACGCCAAGTACGGCGAACTGCTCGGCGGACACCTGATCGGACACGACGTGTCCGAGCTGCTGCCCGAACTCACGCTCGCCCAGAAGTGGGACCTCACGGTCAACGAGCTGACCCGCAACGTGCACACCCATCCGACGTTGTCGGAGGCGCTCCAGGAGTGCTTCCACGGCCTTGCCGGCCACATGATCAACTTCTGAGCGACGACACGTGAGAGGCACGGTCGTCGCGGGTGTCGGCGGCTTGATCGTTGGCCACATGCTGTGGCTGACTGCGATCTCCTTCGCGACGAAGACGACCACCGTCGACGTCTGGGTACTCGTCATCGCGGCCGCGACGCTGATCCTCGGCGTCGCGTGCGTCCTGCTGGGCCGGACGTTGCACCGCCGCAAGGCGTTCGCCAAGGCGGCGTTCCTGTGGTGTCTTCCCGTCTCGCCGCTGCTGTTCTCGCTCAGCGTGCTCGCGGTGACCTACCTGTAGCGCCAATCAGTTCGGGAAGTCCAGCGGGATCTTCAGCGTCGCCATCGTGGCGGCCAACCCGTCGTATTGGCTTGCCAGCATGCAGAATTCGATCAGTTGCTTCTTCGTGAGGTACGTCGACAGGGCCGTCCAGGTCTCGGCCGACATGGACCGCGTGATGACGAACTCGTCGGTCGCGGTGATCAGCACCCGCTGCCGGTCGGTGAGCCCCTCTGCGTCCGGGCCCTCGAAGATCCGAGCTTGAGTCTCGAGGTCGACGCCACGGCTGCGCGCGAGGCGCCGGTGCTGCTGTAGTTCGTACTCGCAGTCGCGGAGATGTCCGACCCGCAGGATGACCAGCTCGGCCTCTTGACGGGGCAGCTTGCCGAGGCCGAGCAGCATCCCCGAGTACGGCAGCCAGGCCAGGAACAGCAGCTGGTGCTGCCCGATCACGTTGAACAACGCGAATCGGGGGGCGCGGATGGCCCTGGCGCCCAGCTTGGCGATGATCCAGTTCAGGGGTCCGAGTTCGCGGAAACCTCCTGGCCGGATACGGGCGGGGACAGTCTCGGAAGCGCTCACCTCTTGGAGTGTAGGTGGGGTCAGGTGCGCCTGACCGGATACGGCGACACCGTGCTGCGGTGCTCGTCGAGATCGAGGGCGCGGCCGAGCGCGGGGAATGCCCGTTGCGGGCAGTTGTCCCGTTCGCACACCCGACAGCCCGCACCGATCGGCGTACCCACTTCGCTGGACAGGTCGAGCCCGTCGGAGTACACCAGCCGCTGCGCGTGCCGCAGCTCGCAGCCGAGGCCGATCGCGAATGTCTTGCCCGGCTGGCCGTACCGCGACGCTCGGCGCTCGACGGTGCGGGCCACCCACATGTAGTGCCGGCCGTCGGGCATCTGAGCGATCTGCACCAGGATCTTGCCGGGGTTGGCGAACGTCTCGTAGACGTTCCACAGCGGGCAGGTGCCGCCACTGGAGGAGAAGTGAAAACCCGTGGCGGACTGGCGCTTCGACATGTTCCCTGCGCGGTCGACACGGACGAACGACAGCGGAACGCCCCGCATCGACGGCCGCTGCAACGTGGACAGCCGGTGGGCGATGGTCTCGTAGCTGACCGAGTAGAACGCCGAGAGCCGCTCGACGTCGTAGCGGAAGTTCTCGGCCACGTCGTGGAACTGGCGATACGGCAGGATCGTGGCGGCCGCGAAGTAGTTGGCCAACCCCAGGCGCGCCAGGGTGCGGGACTCGTCGCTGGTGAAGTTGCCCTCGTCGGCGAGGGTGTCGATGAGGTCGCCGAACTCGAGGTAGGCCAATTCGGCGGCGAGCTTGAACACCGTCTGTCCGGACGGTAGGTGCCCGCCGATCTCGAGTGTCTTGGTGGCGGGGTCGAAGCGGTGCAGCACGGTGTCGCCCAGATCGATCCGCTTGACGATGTGAACGCCGTGCACCCGGACGAGGCGGTCGGACAGTTCGGCCGCGAGGTCGGCGCGGTTCATCCGCATCCGGACGGTGAGGTCTTCGGCGGCGGTGTCGAGCTCGTGCAGGTAGTTCTGCCGTTGGTAGAAGTAGTCCCGCACCTCCTCGTGCGGCATCGTGATGGATCCCCACCCGGAGCTGGCGCCGCTGCCGTCGGAGAATCGGCCCTCGGTGGCCGCCGCCAGCTGGGTGATGGTCAGCCGGTAGCGCCGGTGCAGGTTGACCATCGCCTGAGCCAGCGCAGGATGGGCGTTGACGACGTCGGCGACCTCGGAAGGGGCGACGTCGACGCCGACGTCGCTGTCCATCGTCACCTCGCGCAGTTCGGCCACCAGGCGGGTGTCGTCCTGCGAGGCGAAGAACGTCGCGTCGACGCCGAACACCTCGGTGATGCGCAGCAGGACCGCGACGGTCAGTGGGCGGACGTCGCGCTCGATCTGGTTCAGGTAGCTGGGGGAGATGTCGAGCATTTGGGCCAACGCGGCCTGGCTGAATCCGCGCTCACTGCGGAGCTGGCGCACTCGTGATCCGACGTAGGTCTTGGCCACGCCGACCAGCATAATGAGCCTGCGAAGGCGCTCTTCGCAGGATTGGCACAGGCATCGCTCGTGGCATCATTTGGACTCGTGAGTACCACGGTCGGGTTGGGCACTGGTCTGTCGAAGTCGATGATGCCGGTCCCCGATCCGCATCCCGACGTCTTCGACGTCGAATGGCCGCTGCGGGTCGCCGACGTCGACCGGACGGGCAGGCTGAAGTTCGACGCCGCGACCCGGCACATCCAGGACGTCGGGTCAGATCAGCTGCGTGAGATGGGCTTCGAGGAGACCCATCCCCTGTGGATCGTCCGTCGCACCATGATCGACATGATCGAGCCGATCGAGTTCAAGGACATGCTCAGGTTGCGCCGGTGGTGTTCGGGCACATCCAACCGGTGGTGCGACATGCGGGTGCGCATAGAAGGTAGACGGGCGGGCCTCGTGGAGTCAGAGGCGTTCTGGATCAACATCAACCGCGAGACGCAGGGGCCGGCGCGCATCTCCGACGACTTCATCGCGGGGTTGCAGAAGACCACCAGCGTCGACCGGCTGCGCTGGAAGGCCTACCTGAAGGCGGGCGCCCGCGAAGATGCGGTCGCCGTTCGGCGATATCCCGTCCGCGTCAGCGACATCGACATCTTCGACCACATGAACAACTCGGTGTACTGGAGCGTCATCGAGGACTACCTCTACGACAAGCCGGAGCTGGTGGCCAAGCCGCTACGGGTCACCATCGAGCACGACCTGCCGGTGGCGTTGGGGGACCAGCTCGAGATCATTCAGCACCAGTATCCGGCTGGCTCGACCGACAGGTTCGGCGAGGAGCTCGTGGATCGCACTGTTACAACGCTCACATTTGTGGTCGGCGATGAGGTCAAGGCCGTCGCCAGTCTCTTCTCGCTCTGAATCGATCGGGTTTAACAGTACGAGCGTACTGACCTGCGCCGTTGCGTTACCGCGCGGTAACTTCTGAACCGTTTCAGTCGGCGGCACCTTCGCAATCTTCGCAAGATGCGCGTAATGCTTGGCGAAAATTGGCACGCGAAACGGGTGGACCTGCGACTATGGGCTGTGTCATGGTCGTGTCAGCAGAAAAGCTAATGCGCGGTGGCGTTAACAACGAACGAAGGCAACGTCGCCGGCACTCGTAATCGAAGGAGCCCGATGTCCACCGTTGGCACGCCCAAGTCACCCGAACAAATCCAGCACGACTGGAACACCAACCCCCGCTGGAACGGCATCGAGCGCACGTACTCCGCCGAGGACGTCGTCGCTCTGCAGGGTCACGTCGTCGAGGAGAGCACGCTGGCCCGCCGCGGTGCCGAGGTGCTGTGGGAGCAGCTCCACGACATGGACTACGTCAACTCGCTTGGCGCACTGACCGGCAACCAGGCCGTGCAGCAGGTCCGCGCCGGCCTCAAGGCCATCTACCTGTCGGGTTGGCAGGTCGCCGGGGACGCGAACCTCTCCGGTCACACCTACCCCGACCAGAGCCTGTACCCGGCCAACTCGGTGCCGCAGGTGGTGCGCCGCATCAACAACGCGCTGCTGCGTGCCGACCAGATCGCCAAGGTCGAGGGTGACCGCTCGGTGGAGAACTGGCTGGCTCCGATCGTCGCCGACGGTGAAGCCGGCTTCGGTGGCGCGCTGAACGTCTACGAACTGCAGAAGGCCATGATCGCCGCCGGTGTCGCCGGTTCGCACTGGGAGGACCAGCTGGCCTCGGAGAAGAAGTGCGGCCACCTCGGTGGCAAGGTGCTGATCCCCACCCAGCAGCACATCCGCACCCTGACCTCGGCGCGCCTGGCGTCCGACGTCGCCGACGTGCCTACGGTCGTCATCGCCCGCACCGACGCCGAGGCAGCCACGCTGATCACCTCCGACGTCGACGAGCGCGACCAGCCGTTCATCACCGGCGAGCGCACCAAGGAAGGCTTCTACCGGGTCAAGAACGGCCTGGAGCCCTGCATCGCCCGCGCCAAGTCCTACGCGCCGTACTCCGATCTCATCTGGATGGAGACCGGCACCCCGGACCTGGAGCTGGCCAAGAAGTTCGCCGAGGGCGTCAAGAGCGAGTTCCCGGACCAGATGCTGGCCTACAACTGCTCGCCGTCGTTCAACTGGAAGCAGCACCTGGACGACGCGACCATCGCGAAGTTCCAGAACGAGCTCGGCGCAATGGGATTCAAGTTCCAGTTCATCACCCTCGCCGGCTTCCACGCCCTCAACTACTCGATGTTCGATCTGGCCCACGGCTACGCCCGCAACCAGATGAGCGCCTACGTCGAGCTGCAGGAGCGCGAGTTCGCCGCCGAGGAGCGTGGCTACACCGCGACGAAGCACCAGCGTGAGGTCGGCGCCGGCTACTTCGACCGGATCGCCACCACCGTTGACCCGACGTCGTCGACCACCGCGCTCGCGGGCTCGACCGAAGAGGGCCAGTTCCACTAATTCACTACCGCCGAGTGCACGGTTGTTGAACGCAAACGTCGAGAAGACGCGTCCACCTTCCGTGCACTCGGCGTATGTAAGGGTGACGGTATGACTATCGAGCGGGTGGGCGTCGTCGGCGCCGGACAAATGGGCGCGGGCATCGCGGAGGTGTCGCTGCGCGCGGGTGCGGACGTCCGCATCTACGAGCCCACCGAGGCGTTGGCCGCGGCGGGCCGCGACCGCATCACGAAGTCCCTGGAGCGGGGTGTCAGCAGGGGCAAGCTGACCGAGGCCGAACGTGACGAGGCGCTCGCCCGGCTGAGCGTCGCCACCGACATCGGCGACCTGGCCGATCGGGACCTGGTGATCGAGGCCATCGTCGAGGACGCCGCGGTCAAGGCGAAGGTCTTCGCGCAACTCGACGAGGCGATCACCGATCCCGACGCCGTGCTGGCGTCGAACACGTCGAGCATCCCGATCATGAAAATCGCTGCGGCGACGAAGAATCCGGGCCGCGTGCTGGGGTTGCACTTCTTCAACCCGGTTCCGGTGCTACCGCTGGTCGAGCTCGTCCCGACGTTGGTCACCACCGACGCGGCGTTGGCCCGCGTCGAGCAGTTCGCCGGCGAGCGGCTCGGCAAGAAGGTGGTGCGCTGTACCGACCGCTCCGGCTTCGTCGTCAACGCGCTGCTGGTGCCGTACCTGCTGGCGGCGATCAGGATGGCCGAGGCCGGTGTCGCCACCGTCGAGGACATCGACACCGCCGTCGTCGCCGGGTTGTCGCACCCGATGGGCCCGCTGAAGCTGAGCGACCTCGTCGGGCTGGACACGCTGAAGTTGATCGCGGACTCGATGTTCTCCGAGTTCAAGGAGCCGCTCTACGGGCCGCCGCCGCTGCTGCAGCGGATGGTCGAGGCGGGCCAGCTCGGCAAGAAGTCTGGTCGGGGCTTCTACACGTACTGATCGCCTCGCCGAGACTGCAGAAGTTGACGCGTCCGATGCGAATTCTGTCATCTTCTGCAGTCTCGACGAATCGTGAGGGAACCGAGCGGCGGGCCGCTGCGCCTAACGAGGTGTGGAGCAACTCGTACTGGCGTCGGAAGCCCTCGCCTCTGGAGCCGTCACTCGACACCAATTGCGGTCGGAGTACGTCAAGCTCCATCGCGACGTGTACGCGCCGCGTGGGCTCGAGCTCACCGCACGCCATCGGGCGATAGCGGGCTGGCTGTGGTCACGCCGGGAAGCAGTCCTGGTCGGCAATTCAGCGGCGGCGCTGCTCGGTACCAAGTGGATATCCGTCGACGAGTCAGCCGAACTCGGGAGGTCGCGATACACCTCGGCGCGCGGCATCGTGGTCCGCAGCGGTGCGATCGCACCCGATGAGCTGTGCACGGCCCGCGGCATCCCGTGCACGACGGCGCCGCGAACGGCGTACGACGTCGGCCGAACCATGTTGCCGGACAAGAGCATCGTGCGCATCGACGCGTTGCTGAACGCAACTCGCCATATCGTCGCCGACGTCGAGGCGATCGCCGGACGGTATCCGGCGCCTGCGGGCCGCGCTCGCACTGGCCGACGGCGGCGCGGAGTCCCCACCGGAGACCCGGTTGCGGTTGCTACTCGTGCGCTCCGGATTGCCGCGGCCGACCACCCAGATTCCGGTTGCCGACGATCACGGTCGGATCGTGCGGCGGATCGACATGGGATGGCCGGAATGGATGGTGGGCGTCGAGTACGACGGCGCGCAGCACTTCACCGGCCCCGACGACTATGTCGCCGACATCGAACGGCTGGAGTTCCTCGCCCATCGCGGCTGGCTCATCGTTCGCGTCGGCGGTCGCCACATGCGTGCACCCGGTGTGGTGGCGGAGCGGGCGCGACGCGCATTGCTGACCCGCGGTTATCGCCGAGACTGCAGAAGATGACGGAAATCAGCTGATCCACGTCATCAAGTGAAGTCTCGGCGCAAGGCTAGGCGCCCGCCAGCCGCTTCTTCTCCGCCTCGACGTCGAAATCGGCTGCAGGCCACGACAAGTCGAGCCCCTCGAGCGCCTCGATCAGCAATTCGGTGACGGCTAGCCGCGCGTACCACTTGCGATCGCACGGGATGACGTGCCACGGCGCGAGGTCGGTCGACGTGCGTTCCAGCATCGCCTGATACGCCTCTTGATACCGGGGCCACAGCAGCCGCTCGTCGACGTCGGCGGGGTTGTACTTCCAGAACTTGTCCGGCCTGTCGAGCCGCTCGGCCAACCGCTTCTTCTGCTCGTCGAGCGAGACGAACATCGCCACCTTGATGATGGTGGTGCCGTCGAGGGTCAGCCGCTTCTCGAAGTCGTTGATGGTGTCGTATCGGGTGCTCCACACCTCGGGCGCGACGAGGTCGTGCACGCGAACGATCAGCACGTCCTCGTAGTGCGAGCGGTCGAACACGCCGACGTGTCCCGGCGTCGGCACCTTGCGCTCGATGCGCCAGAGGAAGTCGTGGGCGAGTTCCTCCTCAGTGGGCTTGCCGAAGTTGGCGTACTGGATGCCCTGCGGATTGCCTGCTCCGACAACGTGTTTGACGATGCCGCCCTTGCCTGCGGTGTCCATGCCCTGCAGCACCAACAGCACCTTGCGGGTGTCGCCGGAGAGGCTGTTGGCGTACAGCATCTCCTGCAGCTCGGCGAACCTCTCGGAGCGCTCGAGCAGCAGGTCTGGCGCGTCGCTCTTGCTGCCCTTGAAGCCGGGCGTGGCGTTGGTGTCGATGGCGGCGACGGAGTCGCCGGGTTTGAACGCGAGGTGGACGTGTGGCTCGTGGGTCCACAGCTCGGGCAGATCGGGCGAGTCGGAGGCGGTCACGCTCTCAGTCAAGCAGGCGGGAGGGCAGTATCGGGGAGGGATGCGGCGCCGAGTTGAACTTCTCCAGCGATCCGTTGGCTTCGACTATGCCCCGCAACGCGTTCCACGACAGCATCGTCAGGTAGTCGATCAGCTCGTCGGCCGTCATCCGCGGATGCGACATCCACGAGTGGGTGGCCAACTGCACCCCGCCGACGATCATGAACGCCCACGGCTGGGCGCCACGGGTGTCCATCCCGACCGAGGCCATCCGCCTGCGGAGCATCACGCCGAGCATGCGCGCGATGATCTGCTCGGACTCTGCGACGGCCTTGCTCTTGCTCGCCGAGCTGTTCGCCATCACGAACGGGTAGATCTCCGGCTCGGCGGCCACGGTGGCGACGTACACGCGGATGATCTCTCGCGTCAGGTCGTACCCGTCGAGGTTCGACGACAGCGCGGCAGCCATGTTGGGGATCAGGGTGGTCTGCGCGAAGCGCATCATGACCGCAGTCGTCAGGTCGTTCTTGTCGGCAAAGTAGCGGTACAGGACCGTCTTGGAGACGCCGATCTCGGCAGCGATCTCGTCCATGCTGACGTTGCTGCCGCGGAGACGAATGGCATCCAGCGTCCCGTCGACCAGTTCGTTGCGCCGGTCGACTTTGTGTTGGTGCCAGCGCCGCTTGCGCCCGTCGGTCTTCACCGGTCCGGCCGGACCGTCCCCTGCCACTTCCGCCGTCATTCCATTCCCTCGTCCGGAGTAGATGATACGGCCGAATTTCGTCGGTTGCCTCGACGGGACGGGGCTACCCCTGGCGACATGCAGGATGATGGTGGTGTGGTGACCACGTCCGGCCAGCGGCCGAGCTTCGCAGAATCGATTGCAGGCGTCGACTCCGCGGCTGACGCCGAGCGTCGGCGCGGACTGCGCAGGATGAAGGTCGTCGCCGTCGGCTTCCTGCTCGGCGCGACCGTCGTCTTCTTGGCGTCGACGTGGGCGCAATCTCAGGGCGCCCCGGGTTGGGTCGGTTACGTCCGAGCGGCCGCCGAGGCCGGCATGGTGGGTGCGTTGGCGGACTGGTTCGCGGTGACCGCGCTGTTCAAGCATCCGCTGGGCATTCCGATCCCGCACACGGCGATCATCAAGCGCAAGAAGGACCAGCTCGGTGAGGGCCTCGGCGACTTCGTCCGGGAGAACTTCATGTCGCCCGAGGTGGTCGCCACCAAGCTGAGTGACGCGCACGTCGCCGAGCGGACCGGTAAGTGGCTGGCCGATCCGAGGAACGCGGAGCGGGTGGCCGCGGAGGCGTCGACCGCGTTGCGGGTGCTCGTCGAGATGCTGCGCGACGACGACATCCAGCAGGTGCTGGACAAGATGATCGTCAAGCGCATCGGTCAACCTCAGTGGGGTCCGCCAGCGGGGCGGGTGCTGTCCAGCCTATTGGCGGAGCACCGCCAGGAGGCGCTGCTACAACTGCTCGCCGACCGGGCCTTCGAGTGGTCGCTCAACGCCGACGAGATCATCGAGCGCGTGATCGAGCGGGACTCGCCGACGTGGACGCCGCGGTGGGTCGACGGCCTGGTCGGTGACCGGATCCACCGGGAGCTGATGGACTTCACCGACAAGGTGCGCCGCAATCCCGACCACGAGCTGCGCAAGTCGGCGACGAAGTTCCTCTTCGAGTTCGCCGACGACCTGCAGAACGACGAGGCGACCATCGCCCGCGCCGAGAAGGTCAAGGACCAGATCATGGCCCGCGACGAAGTGGCGAAGGCTGCCGAGACGGCGTGGACCACAGCCAAACGCATCTTCCTCGAATCCGTCGACGACCCGACCTCGACGTTGCGCACCAGGATCGCCGACTCCGTGGTGCACATTGGTGAGTCGTTGCGCGACGACGCGCACCTGCGCGAGAAGGTCGACAACTGGATCGTGCGGGCCGCGCAGCACCTCGTCTCGCAGTATGGGACGGAGATCACAGCGATCATCACCGAGACCATCGAGCGTTGGGATGCGGACGAGGCCAGTCGGAGAATCGAGCTGCACGTCGGCCGTGACCTGCAGTTCATCCGAATCAACGGCACCGTGGTTGGTTCGCTCGCGGGGCTGATCATTTACTCAGTGGCGCAAATTCTGTTCTGATCCGTCGGCAAGTGCTAACAAGTGCTTGCAATAGCTAGCACCCCGTCCTACCGTTGTGTTCGAAGCAATTCCTTGGGCCGACGCGAAGGGGGACGGGCATGCCGCAGGACGAAAACCTTGCCGCTGTCGTGTCCACCGCAGCGCAGGACATCGGAGGCTTCATCCGTAGCCAGCGCGAATTGGCGCAGGTTTCGGTGCGGCAGTTGGCCGAGAAGGCCGGCGTCAGCAATCCCTACCTCAGCCAGATCGAGCGGGGACTGCGGAAGCCATCCGCTGAGGTTCTCAACCAGATCGCCAAGGCGCTCAGGGTCTCCGCGGACGTGCTCTACGTCAGAGCTGGACTTCTCGAACCCAGCGAGCCGAGCGAGGTCCGCGACGCCATCGTCATGGACACCGCGATCACCGAGCGGCAGAAGCAGGTGCTGCTCGACATCTACACCTCTTTCCGGGAGCAGAACGAAGCCCTGGACGAGGCGCGTGACGTGGATGAGGAGCCAGCCACTGACTGACCTCCGATCAACTGCTGACCAGCCACACCCAACCCGAATTTCGAAGGGAATGAACACCATGGCCGAGAAGAACCAGCCCACCGTCGAAGACCTGAAGGCCCCGCTGCTCGCCGCCGTCGGCGCCGCGGACCTCGCGCTCGCCACCGTCAACGAGATCGTGGCCAGCCTCCGTGAGCGTGCCGAAGAGGCCCGCACCGACGCGACCGCCCGTGTCGAAGGTCGCCGCGCGCAGCTGACCAAGCTGCAGGAAGAGCTCCCGACGCAGGTCGGCGAACTCCGCGAGAAGCTGAGCTCCGAGGAGCTTCGCAAGGCCGCCGAGAGCTATGCCGAGGCTGCCACCGCCCAGTACAACAAGCTCGTCGAGCGTGGCGAGGAGGCGCTGACCCGGCTGCGTAGCCAGCCCGCCATCGAAGACGCCGCCAACCGCGTCGAGAACGTCACCGACCAGGCCGTCGAACTCACGCAGGACGCGTTGGGCACCGTGGCGACGCAGACCCGCGCCGTCGGTGAGCGTGCCGCCAAGCTGGTCGGCGTCGAACTGCCGAAGCGCACTGAGCAGGCTGCCGCCCCGGTGAAGAAGGCCGCTGCCAAGGCCCCCGCCAAGAAGGCGCCCGCCAAGAAGGCTCCGGCCAAGAAGGCGCCCGCCAAGAAGGTGACCCAGAAGTAACGGTTCCGACCGCTTGCCAGGCGCAAGTCGACTGAGGGGACGTAACCCGCATAGGCTTGAAGCGTGATGCTTCAGGACCTTGCGAGTTACGTCCTCTTCGCCATTCAGGTGGGCGTACTTCTGATGGGGTTGTACGCGTTCGTCCACGCCGCGCTCCAGCGGACCGATGCCTTCCCCGCCGCCGAGAAGCTCAGCAAGCCCATCTGGTTGGCCATCCTCGGTGGCACCGCTCTCGTCGGACTCTTCTTGCCGCCTCCGGTCGGCTCGGCGATCGCCGCGTGCGCCGTCGGCGTCTACCTCGTCGACGTGCGACCGAAGGTGCTCGAAGTCCAGGGAAAGTCGCGATAGCGAATGCGCAGACTGCTCGCCGCAGCTACGGCTGCCGTGATCGTGGCGTGCACCTTGGCGACCGCCGGAACCGCCGCCGCCGATCCGGTCGCAACTCCACCTTTCGTCGACCATGCGCAGTGGGCGCACTGGGGTGACCTGTCCAGCCTTCGCGTCTATCCCACCCCGGCGGGACGCCAGGCCTCCGGTCAGCTGAACAACGCTGCGCAAGGCGGTGAGGCATGGGGTGAGGTCCTCGCCCTTGCGCCCGACGCCGACATCCCCGGCATGCGTGACCAATTCATGTGCCATTGGAGCTTCGCGGAAATCGCCCAGCCCGGGAAGACGAGCTGGAACCTGGAGCCGTGGCGGCCCCTGGTCGACGACGCCACCATGGTCGAAACCCATTGCAATCCCGGTGGCACCGAGGAGCCGTTCTGATGATCTGGACCCGGGATTTGGTTGCAGGCATGGTCGACCACACGCTGCTGAAACCGGAGGCCACCGTCGACGACGTCGCCGCCCTCCTCGAGGAGGCGGCCGACCTCGGGGTGTACGCGGTGTGCGTCTCGCCGTCGATGGTCGCGGCGGCCACGCGAGCCCGGTCGGCGGGAACTCTGATCGCGACGGTCGTCGGATTCCCTTCCGGCAAGCACGTTTCGGAGATCAAGGCACACGAGGCCGCGCTCGCCGTCGCAGCGGGCGCCGCCGAGGTCGACATGGTCGTCGACGTCGGCGCGGCGATCCGTGGCAACCTGGACGCCGTTCGCTCCGACATCGAGGCGGTGCGCGCGGCCGTGCCCGATTCCGTGCTCAAGGTGATCGTGGAGTCGGCGGCCCTTCTGGAGCTCGCCGGTGAGCAGACCTTGGTCGACGTGTGTCTGGCGGCAGCCGAGGCGGACGTCGAATTCGTCAAGACCTCGACCGGATTTCATCCCGCAGGCGGAGCGTCGGTACGTGCCGTCGAGATCATGGTCGCGACCGTCGGCCCGACCGTCGAGGTGAAGGCCAGCGGCGGCATCCGCACCGCCGAGGCCGCCGTCGCGATGCTGAACGCCGGCGCGACCCGGCTGGGGTTGTCCGGGACGCGCGCGGTGCTCGACGGATTGGGTTCAGCGGCCTCTTAGAACCCGGTGATGCAGGGCTGCCCTTGGTTGCCGCCGGGGATCGAGGCGTTGCGGGCCGAGAGCTTCGTGACGACACCGGTGTCGGTGACCTGGACGTCGTCGACCTTCAGCGCCAGCGGGGAGTTCTTCGTCAGCTGCGAGCTGACCGCGTCCAGCGCCGGCTGGACGGCCTCGCGCGGCAGCGTGAAGCCAAGGCCCGTCAACTTCTGAACCTGCAGCGACAACTCGTCGTCGACGATCTGAGGCTTGGTCACGATGCTGCCAAGCGGGCCCTGAATGTCGACCGTGCCGTCGGCGGCGTTGGTGGTGACGCCGTTGACGAGGCCGCCGAGCAGGGGGATGGCGTTCTGGATCGTCTCCTTCATGCCGTCGGTCGACCAGGTGGCCGTGACGTCGATCGCCTCGAGGGTGCCCTGCGAGCTGGGGTCGCTCGAGGGGCGGGCGCCGTCGATGTCGATCTGGACCTTCATGCCCTTCATGTCGCGGATCTGATTGCCGGCGGACGTGATCGAGACGTGTTGGTAATCCTTCGTCAGGTGCTGCCAGAGAAACGGCGGGAAGGCCCCGAAGGACACGGTGACGTCATCTTGGAGGACGCACTTCAACGTGCCCTCCACGATCGTGGCGCCGCGCTGGCGCGCGTAGATTTCGCCGCCGACCAGGCCTGCCGCGGCGAGGGCGAGCACGATGACGAAGACCAGTGCGATCGACATGGGGTCGCGGACCAGGCGCCCGAACTTCGATCCCGACGGTTCGGACGGTTCGCTGGGGTCGGCGCCGGGTGGCGGTCCCTGTGGGGGTCCCTGAGGTGGCGGTCCGACGTACTGCGGCCCAGCCTGGTACGGCTGTGGCTGGTACGGCTGAGGCGGCTGCGGAGGCTGTTGGCCTTGGCGGGCCCAGGGATCGGAGGGGTCGGTCACCCCAGCGATTGTGCCCTACTGGACGGAGCGAACTCGGTTCGGTTGCGCAGCACGGCGACGGTGTCGCGGGCCGTCTCGACGGAATCGAGGTCGACGTCCACCACCAGAAGGCGTGGATCGTCGCCCGCGGCGGCCAGCACGTCACCGGTCGGCGAGCAGACCAGGCTGCCGCCCACTCCGGTCGGACCGACGGCGGCGACCTCGTCGCCCGGGTAGGCCTGGCCGACGGCGGCCACGACGCTGGTGGCGTCGATCGCGCGGGCCCTGGCGAGCAGGGTCCACTGGTCCAGCTTCCCCGGGCCCGACCCCCACGACGCGTGCACGGTGAGGACCTGGGCGCCTCGCTGGGCGAGTTCGACGAACTGTTCGGGGAACCGAACGTCGTAGCACGTGGTGAGCCCGACGCCAACACCGTCGACTGTGATCACGACCGGATCGAAACCTGGTGCCACGGAACGTGATTCGGTGAAACCGAACGCATCGTAGAGATGAATCTTGTGGTAGTGCGCGTCGACGCCGCGGCCCGTGGCCACCAGCGTGTTGGTGACCCGACCGTCGTCGCTGGGGCAGAACATGCCCGCCACGACGACGATGCCGTATCGCTCGGCGACGGCCCGAACTCCCGACGCCCACGGACCGTCGAGCGGTTCGGCGACGGGCTTCAAGGAGACCCCGAACCGGCACATCGTGGCTTCGGGGAAGAGCACCATGGCGGCGCCGGCGTCGGCGGCTCGTCGGCTGTAGTCCTCGACCAGCTCGAGATTGGCCGACGGATCGGTGCCGCTCTTGATCTGCGCAAGGGCAATCCGCATGGCCACAGCCTAGTGCCGCGCCGGTCTTACCGGGGAGCGACCGCCGACCACGGAACGGTCAGCACACCGTCGCGCAGGCGGCGGCGTGGCGGCTCGACGGGATACCCGGCGGCGGCCAGCGACTCCACCATCGCCCGCCAGCGCACCCGGGGGCCGAACACCCCGTGTCCCGCGGCCGCGGCCCAGGCCCGGTCCGCTGCTGTCAGCAGGGCATGAATCGGTTGACCTGGCACGTTGTGGTGGATCAGCACCTTGGGCAGCCGCTCGGCCAGATCCGACGGCTCGTCGATCGCGAACGGATCGCATGCCAGCGTCAGGCTCACCGGGCCAGATGCGTCGAGAAGCACCCAGCAGCAACGTCTTCCGAGTTCGTCGCACGTTCCGTCGAGGATCATCCCGCCGGGCGCCAACCGCGTCTGCATCTGCGACCACGCGTCGGCCACGTCGTCGACGTGGTACTGGCGCAGCACGTTGAACGCCCGCACCAGAACCGGTTGCAGCCCAGCCAGTTCGAAGCCGCCCAGCCCGAAGTCGACACCCTGCTGCGAGGGCACGACGCGATCGGGATGAATCTCCAGGCCGACCACCCGCAGGTCGGGCCGAACCGTCCGCAGTCGCGCCGCCAACTCCAACGTCGTCACGGGAAGTGCGCCGTACCCCAAATCCACGACGATGGGCTCGGCGGTCGACAGCAGAGCCGCCCGCACCCGAGGCGCGTGAACGAGCCAACGGTCGCTGCGGCGCAACCGGTTGTACCCGGTCGTCCCCCTGGTTGGCTGCCCGATGGGCACGTCAGGCGTTGGCCTTGATCCACGCCGTGGTGAAGTTCTGTTCGGCGGCCAACAGCCCCACCAACTGGCTGCCGATGAAGCTCTCCACCTTGCCGCCTACGAGCGGGATGCGAACCTCCACGGTCGCCATGAACTCCAGCCGCGACCCGCTGCCGGCGGGGGAGAGCACCGCCGTTCCCGACAGCGTCGCCGGGGCGCCGGGGATCATCCCCTTGACGGTCGCGGTGGCCTTGCCGTCGCGAACCGGGGTCCAGACTTCCTCCCGCACGAAGCTCAGGTCGCCGCGGTGAAACTGTGCGACGACGCCGGGCAGGCGGTCGGCTCGCATCGTCTGGGTGGTGACGACGTCGACGCCACCGTCGGCACCGGAGGTGATCGAATCCAACGTCGCCTCGTCGGCACCCGACTCGGCAAGTCGTTCAAGCCAGTAACTCTGGTCGCCGAGGGCGCGGTGGATCTGTTCGACGGTGCCGTCGTAGTCGACTTCCATGTCGAAGGAACGCGGCATAGCCGACCACGCTACCGTTAGCGCCCGTGGTCAGTTCGGATATCGGTGGCGTCGAGGTGGCGGTGTCCGTCCCCGTCGCGCCCATGACCACACTGCGGCTCGGACCCGTTGCCAGCAGGGTCCTCGTGTGCGACACCACCGCCAAGGTCGTCGACGTCCTGCGCGAACTGCCCGTGGGTGACCCGAGGGAACGCACCCTGATCCTGGGCGGGGGCTCCAACGTCGTCATCGCAGACGACCTGGCCGACCTGACGGTCGTGCGGCTGGCCAACACCGATGTCACGGTCCACGAAGACGTCGTACGCGCTGAGGCGGGCGCGTCATGGGACGACGTGGTCGTGACGTCGCTGGCCCATGGGCTTGGCGGCCTGGAGTGCCTGTCGGGAATCCCCGGCTCGGCCGGCGCGACCCCGGTCCAGAACGTCGGCGCGTACGGCGTCGAGGTGTCCGACGTCATCCACCGCGTCCGGTTGCTGGATCGGCGCAGCGGCGAGGTGCGGTGGGTGCAACCCGACGAGCTGCGCTTCGGTTATCGCACCAGCATCTTGAAGAACTCGGTCGACGCCGTCGTGCTGGAAGTCGAGTTCGCGCTCGACGCCGAGAATCGCAGCGCGCCCCTGCGGTACGGCGAGTTGGCAAAGGCGCTCGGCGTCGAACCCGGCACGCGAATGGTGCCGACCCAAGTTCGGGAGGCGGTGCTCGCCTTGCGGGCCAGCAAGGGCATGGTGCTGGCCGACGGTGACGCCGACACCTGGAGCGTCGGATCGTTCTTCACCAATCCCGTCGTGTCACCGGCCGAGTTCGCGAGAGTGAGCGCGCAGGCCGACGGGCCGGTGCCGAATTACCCGGCGCCGGACGGGGTCAAGCTTGCTGCGGGGTGGCTGGTGGAGCGGGCCGGCTTCGGCAAGGGATACCCCGGTGACGGCGCGTCCGCCCGCCTGTCCACCAAGCATGCGCTGGCTGTGACCAACCGGGGGTCGGCGACGACCGCAGAGCTGTTGGCGCTGGCCAGAGACGTGCGGGACGGCGTCTTGATGGCATTTGGGGTACGGCTCGTACCAGAACCGATTCTGGTTGGGTGCGAACTCTAGGTACCGTGTGTACACGTGACCCTCAATCGGCGCCAAGCGCTGACCGCCATCGCCGTGGGCGCCTCCGGCGTACTCGCCGCGTGTAGCGGTAGGACCACGACCGGTTCGCCGGCATCCACCGAGCCGCCAGCCAAGGCGGAGGTGGCCTTCAAGCCCGCCAAGGACGCCACCAACGTGGCACCGACCGACCCCGTGGGCGTCGAGGTCACCAACGGATGGTTGCAGCGCGTCACGCTGACCAACGCCGAAGGCGGTGTCGTCCGCGGCGTGCTGAACCCAGACCGCACCGCGTTCAAGACCACCGAGCCGCTCGGCTACGGCGTCGAGTACACCTGGGGCGGGTCGGCGGTCGGACGCGACGGCAAGGCGATCCCGTTGACCGGGAGTTTCACCACCGTCGACCCGCAGACCAAGGTCAACGGTCAGTTCCAGCTGGCCGACGGCCAGGTCGTCGGTGTCGCGGCGCCCATCATCATGCAGTTCGACGCCTCCATCGGCGACGACGCGAAGGCAGCCGTCGAACGGGCACTGGTCGTCACCACCACCCCACCCGTCGAGGGCAGTTGGGCGTGGTTGCCCGACGAGGTCGGCGGCTCGCGACTGCATTGGCGCACCAAGGACTACTACCCGCCTGGCACCAAGGTGCACGTGGCCGCCAACACCTATGGAATCCCCTTCGGCGACGGGGCATTCGGTGCCGCCGACTCCACCTTGGACATCGAGATCGGCCGTCGGCAGGTAGTCAAGGCCGAGGCGTCGTCGCACCAGATCGAGGTGATCACCGACGCCGGTGTAATCATGACCCTGCCCTGCAGCTACGGCGAGGGCGATCTGCCGCGCAACGTGACCCGCAGCGGCATCCACGTCGTCAGCGAGAAGTACGAAGACTTCTACATGTCCAACCCGGCCGCCGGTTACTCGAACGTGCACGAGCGGTGGGCAGTGCGGATCTCCAACAACGGCGAGTTCATCCACGCCAACCCCAACAGCGCTGGCGCCCAAGGCAACACCAACGTCACCAACGGCTGCATCAACCTGTCCACGTCGGACGCCGAGCAGTACTTCAACACCGCCATCTACGGCGACCCGGTCGAGGTGACCGGCACGTCGATCGAACTGTCCTACGCCGACGGTGACATCTGGGACTGGGCCGTCGGGTGGGACGAGTGGAAGTCCATGTCGGCACTCAACGACGCGACGCCCCCGTCCAACGTCCCAAGCAGCGCCCCGGCCACCCCCACCGACGCTCCGACGCTGTCGGGTACGCCGACGACCACGCCGCCGTCGGCGGTGACGGTCACCCCAACGGAGACCACGGAGACCACGACGGTCACTCCGGGCGGGTGAACTTCCTCGTCGCCGTGGCCTGATCGCGCGGCCGGATGACGATCTGGTCCAGGTTGACGTGCGACGGTCGTGACGCGGCGAACCCGATCACCTCGGCGACGTCCTCGGCGGTCAGCGGAGTCATGCCCGCATACAGGGCGTCCGCTCGGTCCTGATCGCCGCCGAAACGCACGACGGAGAACTCCGTCTCGACCATTCCAGGCGCAATCTCGGTGAGTCGCACCGGCTTTCCCAGCAGCTCGCCGCGCAGCGTCTGATGCAGTGCGGCCTGGGCATGCTTGGCCGAGGTGTAGCCGGCGCCCCCGTCGTAGATCTCGAACGCCGCGATGGAGGTGACGGTGACGATCAACCCGTCACCGGAGGCGACCAGCTTGGGCAGCAATGCCCTCGTCACGCGGAGGGTGCCCAGCACGTTGGTCTCCCACATCCAGCGCCAGTCGTCGAGGTCGGCGTCGGCGACCGATTGCACGCCCTTGGCGCCGCCGGCGTTGTTCACCAGCACGTCGACCCGTTCGAGGCCGTCGGCCAACTTCTGCACAGAAGTCTCGTCAGTGACGTCCGCCACAATCGCGGTGCCCGCGATCTCCGCAGCGAGGGCCGTGACGCGATCCTCGCGGCGTGCCACGCACACCACGTGAAAGCCAAGTCCCGCAAGTGTTTTCGCCGTGGCCTCGCCAATGCCGGAGCTGGCACCCGTGACGACCGCGACGGGCTGAGGGGATTCGAGTGACGTCATTCGTCCAACATTAGTTGTCGTGCTAAATTCGCAACGTGTCCTCCGGTCAGGGTTTCAACGTCGCCGCATCGCGTGCGTGTTGTTGTCGTCGCCAGCTTCGCCGCGCCTGACTGAACCCCGGACACATTCGTCCTGCTGAGTCGCCAGGTGAGGCAATCACCCACCGGCCGACCTCACGCAAGGACTCTCATGAGTACTCCCACCGCCATTCGCAAGACCCCTGCCGTCATCGCCACCCCCCGCACGAAGCGGGCGTTGCTGGCCAGGCACCACATCGTCGCCCCGTCGCTGCGCGTCGCCGAAGCGGCGGCAGCCTCGGTGTTCGGAGCGGCCAGACTTCGCGGCCCCATCGCCCGTGACGTCATCGCCCAGACCACCGGCCTGAGCATCGCGACGGTGAACCGGCAGGTCACAGCCCTGCTCGACGCCGGCGTGCTTCGCGAGCGAGCCGACCTGGCCGTCTCCGGCGCCATCGGGCGACCGCGGGTGCCGGTCGAGGTCAACCACGAACCGTTCCTCACCCTCGGCATCCACATCGGCGCCCGCACTTCGATCATCGTGGCCACCGATCTCTTCGGCCGCACGCTCGACGTGGTGGAGACGCCGACGCCGCGGGGTTCGCAGAACTCGGCGCTGGCGGCACTCGCGGGCAGCGCGAGCCGATACCTGAGCCGCTGGCATCGTCGCAGGCCACTGTGGGTGGGCGTGACCGCGGGCGGAGTCGTGGACAGCGCCACCGGGCACGTCGACCACGCCCGACTCGGCTGGACGGACGCTCCGGTGGGCCCCGTTCTCGCCGAGACCCTCGGGCTGCCGGTGTCCCTGGCCTCCCACGTGGACGCGATGGCAGGTGCGGAGTTGCTGCTCGGCACGCGCCGAGTGAACGGTTCCGCCGCGTCGAACGCTGCTTCGAGCGCGGCTCCGGTCACGAGCCTGTACGTCTACGCCAGGGAGACCGTCGGCTACGCCCTGTCGATCGGCGGCCGGGTGCACTCGCCGACCAGCGGACCCGGCACGATCGCGGCATTACCCGCACAATCCGAAATGCTAGGCGGCAGTGGGCAACTGGAGTCGACAGTGAGCGACGAAGCGGTGCTGACCGCCGCGCGCAGGCTCCGGATCGTGCCCGCCGACGGCCCGTCCTCGACCATCGGCGCGGTGCTGCGCGCGGCGCGACAGGGCAACCAGGCCGCCGCCGACCTGCTCGGTGAACGCGCGCACGTGCTCGGTGAGTCGGTGGCGCTGCTGCGGGACATGCTCAACCCCGACGACCTGGTCGTCGGCGGCCAGGCGTTCACCGAGTATCCGGAGGGCATGGCGGAGGTCGAAGCCGCCTACGCCAAACGTTCGGTTCTCGCGCCGCGCGACCTCCGTCTGACCTCGTTTGGCAACCGGATTCAGGAAGCGGGCGCCGGTGTCGTGTCCCTCGGCGGTCTCTACGCCGATCCGATCGCCGCGATGCGCCGCGCGGCCCGGGACAAGACCGCCTGACGCCGTCCGGCGACCCGGTGTAAGTATGAAGTCGTGCGCGTAGCCGTTTTGTCGGTCCATACCTCCCCGCTGGCTCAGCCCGGGACGGGTGACGCCGGCGGCATGAACGTCTACGTGCTGCAGACCGCGCTGGAACTGGCCCGCCGTGGCGTGGACGTGGAGATCTTCACCAGGGCGACGACCTCGTCGGATGCCCCCGTCGTACGGGTGGCGCCGGGGGTGCTGGTCCGAAACGTGGTGGCGGGCCCCTTCGAGGGCCTCGACAAGCACGACCTGCCGACGCAACTGTGCGCGTTCACCGCAGGCGTCCTGCGCGCCGAGGCGACCCACGAACCCGGCTACTACGACGTCGTGCACTCCCACTACTGGCTCTCGGGTCAGGTCGGCTGGTTGGCGCGGGACAGATGGGCGGTGCCGTTGGTGCACACCGCCCACACGCTCGCCGCGGTGAAGAACGCATCCCTTGCCGTCGGTGACCAGCCCGAGCCGCCACTGCGGTCGGTGGGTGAGCAGCAGGTCGTCGACGAGGCGGACCGGCTGATCGTCAACACCGAATACGAAGCGCGCGAACTGGTTTCGCTGCACCGGGCCGACCCCGGTCGCATCGACGTCGTGCATCCCGGGGTCGACCTCGCGACGTTCACGCCCGGCGACAGGATGCAGGCGCGGCGGGCACTTGGCTTGGGAGCCGACGAGAAGGTGGTCGCGTTCGTCGGCCGCATTCAGCCCCTCAAGGCGCCCGACGTCCTGCTGCGCGCGGCGGCCAAGCTGCCGGACGTCCGCGTCGTGATCGCCGGCGGGCCGTCGGGCAGCGGGCTGGCCAATCCCGACTCGTTGGTTCGGCTGGCCGAGGACCTGGGTATGTCCTCACGCGTGACCTTCCTACCTCCCCAATCCCGCGACCAGCTCGTCGGCCTGTACCGGGCCGCCGACATGATGGCGGTGCCCAGCTACGCCGAGTCGTTCGGTCTCGTCGCCGTGGAAGCCCAAGCCTGCGGGACGCCGGTGGTGGCGGCCGCGGTCGGCGGACTACCCGTCGCCGTGCGGGACGGGATCACCGGTGTCCTCGTCAACGGGCACGATCCCGACGACTGGGCAGCCGCCATGGGTGGGCTGTTCGACCGCGGGCCCGACACGATGCGCGCCGCAGCCGTCGAACACGCCGCGACGTTCTCGTGGGCCAACACCGTGGATGCGTTGCAGGCCAGCTACGGCCGGGCGATCACCGACTATCACGCCCGCCACCAGCGCACCGAGGTGCCGTCGCGACGCAACGGTCGCCGGTTCTCGATCCGACGCGGGATCCGGGCATCGTGAACGCGGGCACCGTGAATCCGGCACTCGACGTCATCGAAGCCACCCTCAAGGAGTCCGACCTCGAATACGCCTTTCACGAGGGCTCCGACGGCGCGCCGTCGGGGGTCGTGGTCGCAGTTCCCGGTGAGCGGCGGTTGATCACCAACACGATCTTCACGGTCGGCGACCACACCGTTCGCGTCGAGGCGTTCATCTGCCGCAAGCCCGACGAGGACTTCGAGAAGGTCTACCGCTATCTGTTGCGGCGCAACCGCCGATTGTTCGGCCTCGCGTACACCCTCGACAACCTCGGTGACATCTACCTGATCGGCAGGATTGCGCTGGAGTCGGTGAGCCCCGACGTGATCGACGGTATCCTCGGCCAGGTGGTCCAAGCCGTCGAAGCCGACTTCAACATGTTGCTGGAGTTGGGCTTTCACTCGTCGATCCAGAAGGAGTGGGAGTGGCGGGTCAAGCGGGGCGAGTCGCTCAAGAACCTGAAGGCCTTCGAGCACCTTATCGACGACGGCGACGACGACTGAGCGTCGGCCGCCGAGTCGGGGCGTAACCGTCTCGAACGCCGCGCCCACAATCGCGGCGGGATAGCATCGTCGCCATGGCGACACTGGTGCTACTGCGTCACGGCGAAAGCGAATGGAACGCGCTCAATCTCTTCACCGGCTGGGTTGACGTCAACCTCACCGAGAAGGGTCGCGCCGAAGCCGTCAGGGGCGGCGAGCTGATGAAGTCCGTGGGCGTGCTGCCCGACGTGCTCTACACCTCGCTGTTGCGGCGTGCCATCACCACCGCCAACCTCGCGCTCGACGCCGCCGACAGGCACTGGATCCCCGTGGTCAGGGATTGGCGGCTCAACGAACGGCACTACGGCGCGCTGCAGGGCCTCGACAAGGCCGAGACCAAGGCCAAGTACGGCGAAGAGCAATTCATGGCGTGGCGCCGCAGCTACGACACGCCGCCGCCGCCCATCGAGAAGGGCAGCGAATACAGCCAGGACGCCGACCCCCGCTACGCGAGCATCGGCGGCGGCCCGCTGACGGAGTGCCTCGCCGACGTCGTGGCCCGCTTCGTCCCCTATTTCACCGAAGTCATTGCGCCCGACCTGGTGGCGGGCAAGACCGTGCTGGTCGCCGCGCACGGCAACTCGTTGCGGGCGCTGGTCAAGTACCTCGACGGGATGTCCGACGCCGACGTGGTCGGGTTGAACATCCCGACGGGGATCCCGCTGGTGTACGAGCTCGACGATGCTCTCAAGCCGACCGTCCCCGGCGGCAAGTATTTGGATCCCGATGCCGCCGCGGCTGGCGCTGCCGCCGTCGCCGCCCAGGGCGCCAAGTAGTCGACGGGGGCAGGCGGGGCGAACAATGGGTGAACTCCGGTGAACGGAGCCCGAACTCCTGTGTTTGTCTTTGTGACTTGCCCCGATTTGGCCGCACGCTGCTGGGATGACGTTCACCCAGTGCGTACGATTTTCGCGTGAGTGGGGTAGCGGCGCTGCTGTTGACGGCAGTCGTGTCCCTTGTCGCGTTGGCACTTGGCGTGGCGCTCGGTCTGTCGCTGGCGCCGCGGATCGCCGAACGTCGGAAGCGACGGTCGACCGACCAGGACGGCATCACCGTCTCCCAGATGCTGCAGCGGATCGTGTCGTTGTCACCGGTGGGAACCGTGGTCGTCGACAACTACCGTGACGTCGTCTTCATGAACGACAAGGCGCGCGAGCTCGGCCTGGTGCGCGACCGACTGCTCGACGACCGGGCCTGGGCCGCCGCGCAGCGCACGCTGGCCACCGGTCACGACGTCGACTTCGACCTGGCCCCGGTGCGACGCCCGATCCCCGGTCGCTCGGGGTTGTCCGTCGGCGGGCACGTTCGCCTCCTCAGTGAGGACGACCGACGTTTCGCGGTGGTCTTCGTCGACGACCAGTCCGAGTTCGCCAGGATGGAGGCCACCCGGCGGGACTTCGTGGCCAACGTCAGCCACGAGCTCAAGACCCCGGTCGGCGCGATGGGCGTGCTGGCGGAGGCCCTTCAGGCGTCCACCGACGACCCCGCGACGGTCAGCCGGTTCGCCGAGATGATGATCACCGAGTCCAATCGGCTGGCCAACATGGTCGGCGAACTCATCGAGCTGTCCAGGTTGCAGGGGGCCGAACCGCTTCCGGATCTGGAGGCCGTCGACGTCGACTCCGTCGTGAGTGAGGCGTTGTCGAGGTACAAGGTGGCGGCCGACAACGCCGACATCGCGATCACGACCGACGCCCCGACCGGTTTCAGCGTCCGCGGTGACCAGGGCCTGCTGGTGACGGCGATCGCCAACTTGGTGTCCAATGCAATTGCTTACTCGCCCAAGGGTTCTCCAGTGTCGATCAGCAGGCGCAGTCGCGGTGACAACATCGAGATCGCGGTCACCGACCGCGGCATCGGCATCGCACGCGACGACCAGGAGCGGGTCTTCGAACGGTTCTTCCGCGTCGACACGGCGCGGTCCCGGGCCACCGGTGGCACGGGGCTCGGATTGGCCATCGTCAAGCACGTGGCGGCCAATCACAACGGATCCATCCGGCTGTGGAGTCAGCCCGGTACCGGCTCGACGTTCACCCTGTCGATCCCGGCCCATCCCGAAACCGACGACGAGTCGGATGAACGAGAGGACCAGACTGCGCTATGACCAGTGTGTTGATCGTGGAAGATTCCCAGACGGAAGGCACGAGGAAGTCGTGACCAGCGTATTGATCGTGGAAGATGAAGAGTCACTGGCGGATCCGCTGGCGTTCCTGCTCCGCAAGGAGGGCTTCGAGGCCACCGTCGTCACCGACGGGCCCTCTGCGCTCGCCGAGTTCGAGCGGTCGGGCGCCGACATCGTCCTACTGGACCTGATGCTTCCCGGCATGAGCGGGACCGACGTGTGCAAACAACTGCGCTCGCGTTCGAGCGTGCCGGTCATCATGGTGACAGCCAGGGACAGCGAGATCGACAAGGTCGTCGGGCTGGAGCTGGGTGCCGACGACTACGTCACCAAGCCGTACTCCGCGCGAGAGCTCATCGCCCGCATCCGTGCGGTCCTTCGCCGCGGCGTCGACAACGACGATTCGGGGATCGGTGACGGCGTGCTCGAGGCGGGACCGGTCAGGATGGACGTCGAGCGGCACGTCGTGTCCGTCAACGGCACGTCGATCACCTTGCCGCTCAAGGAGTTCGACTTGCTGGAGTACCTGATTCGCAACAGTGGCCGGGTGCTTACCCGCGGCCAGTTGATCGACCGGGTGTGGGGCGCTGACTACGTCGGCGACACCAAGACTCTCGACGTGCACGTCAAGCGGCTCCGGTCGAAGATCGAGGGCGACCCGGCCAATCCGGTTCACCTGGTGACGGTGCGCGGGCTGGGCTACAAGCTCGAGGGGTAGCTCTCTCGATCTCTCACTTGCGCACGACGGTGCAATTTCAGCAATTGCCCGCGGAGTGGCCAATCGTGTTACGCTCCTTCCAAATCGTACTTTCGGTATGGAGCTGACCAGTTGTCCAACTCTTTGCATGGCGTTGTCCGCGAGTCGGATCGCCAGCTCAGCGCCCTGGACGGCGTCGTAACACCGCTCGGTGAGCCTGCCCCGAAGTTCGATGCGCTGAATCGACCCGAGCAAACGACCCCGCTCAATCTGCGGCGGTTCGCCGAAGCGCTCGTCATGCAGAAGGTCAGACTCGCGGTCGGAAGGGACTCACGTAGATGAAGGTGTTGGTCACAGGTCACCAGGGCTATCTCGGGACGGTCATGGTGCCGCTGTTGATCGCCGCGGGCCACGACGTGGTCGGCTTGGACAACGGCTACTTCGCCGACTGCGTTCTCGGCATTGCGCCGACCGAACCGCCTTGTCTCGCAGTCGACCTGCGGGACGTCACCGTCGACCAGTTGCGTGGTTTCGACGCGGTCGTCCACCTCGCGGCGCTGTCCAACGACCCGCTCGGCGCCTTGGCGCCCGACATCACCTACGACGTCAACCACCACGCGTCGGTGCGTCTTGCGGTGCTGGCCAAGGAGGCGGGCGTCCGACGATTCCTCTATGCGTCGACTTGCTCGGTGTACGGCGCGGCGGGAACCGATCTGGTGTCCGAGGACGCCGAGCTGCATCCGATCACGCCGTACGCGATCAGCAAGGTGCGTGTCGAGGCCGACGTCGCCGCGCTCGCCGACGCCGACTTCACGCCCGTGTTCCTGCGCAACGCAACGGCTTTCGGATTCTCTCCACGCTTGAGGGCCGACATCGTGTTGAACAACCTGGTCGGGCATGCCGTCCTCACCGGCGTGGTGCGGGTGATGTCCGACGGCACGCCGTGGCGTCCTCTGGTGCACGCTCAGGACATTGCGCGGGCCTTCGAGACGTGCCTGACCGCGCCCGCCGAGATCGTCAGCTGCCGCGCGTACAACGTGGGAGCCGAGGACAACAACGTCACCGTCGCCGAAATCGCCCAGACGGTCGTGGACACGGTGCCCGGCTCGACCCTGCTGATCACCGGGGAGACCGGGTCCGATCCGCGGTCCTACCGGGTGGACTTCAGCCGCGCGCGGGCCGAGCTGAACTTCGAGGCGACGTGGTCGGTGGCCGACGGTGCCGCCGAACTCTACGAGGCGTATCTCGCGAACGGCTTGAACAGCCACGACTTCGACGAATCCTTCACGCGACTCAAGCGGCTGGAATGGCTCACCGCCCAAGGCGTCCTCGACCAGACGATGCGCCGGGTCAGCGCAATTGCGTGACCAACTGAGCCCAGCTGCCCGCCGCCCGGTCGCGCGCCGAGACGACGCCGACGGGCAACGGCCAGTCGATTCCTAGGTCGGGGTCGTCGTAGGCGACGCCGAGGTCCTCGGCGGGGTCGTGTGGCCGGTCGATTCGATAGCAGACGTCCGCGGTGTCGGTAAGTGCTTGGAACCCGTGCAGCAGGCCGGGTGGCACGTACAGGTGGCGGAACTCGTCGTCGTCCAGCAGGAACGCCTCGTGCTTGCCGAACGTCGGTGACGAGGGCCGCGCGTCGACCAGCACGTCGTGCACCGCGCCGTGGGCGCACCGCACCAGCTTGGCCTCACCGCGGCCACTCCTGCCGTGCATGCCGCGTACGACGCACTTGGCGGATCGGGACTGCGAATCCTGTAGGAACGACGCCGCCGTGCGGGGAACGCCAGCCCACTCGTCGAAGATCTCCGCGTCGAAGGTCCGCGTGAACAGACCGCGGTCGTCGTGAAACGGTGTCGGGACGAAGGTTACGACGCCGGCGAGGGTGGATTCATCGATGCGCACGCGGTCATGCTTTCACGAACGCGCGCCGCGGTGGCCCCGACAGTCTCGGGCACGCGCTTGGGTCGTCGTGCGTCACCGGCGGTGAAACGCGCTGCCCGGGGTCACTTCCCACGGACGACTGCCAGGATGAACCGGGCGCTGCCAAGAAGGTGGCGACGCCGAAATGGCTTGGAAGTGAACAACAGTCGGTAGACCCGGGCGAGGCCAACGTCGTTGATCCACGTCGGTGTTGGGCGTACCGCGCCGGCCACGACGTCCAGATCTACGCCGACGTCGACGAAGACGCCGGGCAAGCGGTCCGCGAGCGCTGCGGCGGCGAATTCCCGCGCCGGTGAATCCAGGCCAATCCACACGATGTCGGGGTTGGCCTCGGCGATGCGCTCGACGCAGTCGTTGTTCACGCCGTTCTCCGCGGCGCCGGGTGGTGGTGCGTACGTGCCCGCGAAGTTCACGCTCGGGTAGCGGATCGTGGCGTCGTCGACGAATTTGGTCAGCGTGTCATCGCTGCTGGCGATCACGAAGTGACGCAGGTCGTTGTCGCGGCCGTGGTCGAGAACCTCGACGACGAACGACGGCCCCCGCACGGGGGCGCCCTTCCGTGGGAAGCGGGCGCGGACGCGCATCGCCCATGCCACCGGTGCTCCGTCGGGAAGTGTCACGCCGGGCCTGGCGAACAGATCTCGGTACTCGTGGTCATGGCTGGCCCGGGTTACGCAAGACGCGTTGGACAGTCGCACGACCAGACCCTGCTCCGACGACCCCGCGGCGATCGTGACGACGTCGCGGACCGCCGTGTCGAGGTCCGTCACCTCGAACGGCAGGCCGCCGATCAGCACGGACTCTCGGCCGTTGCACAGGTCGATCTCTTTGAAGTCGGTCACCTTAGGCCCCGTCGGTGTTCGTCATTCGCTGCCTCCGCAAACTTTGGCGCATTTGACGCGCGGTCGATGGGCGGCGGGCTTCCGGACCTGAAATCGGGGCAATCCGGCGGGCATTGGTGGGCTGACATGTGCCAAATACCTGAGTCTGTTCGTTTTGTCGATTTCAGAGAACATTCATATGCCTACGCTGTCGTTGCCATCGCAGCACGTGAAGAAGGTGACGCGCTGATTCGTACTAGGAGTATGAATCTCGAACTTAACGTTGTCTAGCGATTCTGGCAAACGCTAGACCCAAGCCTGGGCGGTCTGCCGACCAGGCGCGGAGGACCTGATGGACCAGCCGGAACCCGGCGGCCTCGACCTCTGCGAGAGTCAGGCGGCTCGGCGCGCTTCCATGTAGAGGTAAATCCCGGCGGAGACGCCGAGCCGCGGCTACTGCGCAGCGCGGGTCGCGGGATGGATCGCGATCAGTCCCAAGCTGCTGCGGCGCTTGCACATCGCCGCGAGCTCCGCATAGGCCTTGGCGCCGAGAAGCTCGGTCAGTTCCGGGGCGTAGGACTGCCACACCTGACGGGCGCCGACGTGGGCCTTGGGGTCGCCGGTGCAATACCAGTGCAGGTCGGCGCCGCCCTCACCCCAGCCGCGGCGGTCGTACTCGGTGATGGTGGTCCGCAGAACCTGGGTGCCGTCGGGCCGCTCCACCCATTCCTGACTTCGGCGGACCGGCAGCTGCCAGCAGATCTCGGGTTTCATGGTCAGCGGTTCCACGCCCAGCTTGAGCGCCTTCGAGTGCAACGCGCAGCCAATGCCGCCCTCGAAACCGGGCCGATTCAGGAAGATGCAGGCGCCCTTGTACTTGCGGGTCCGCAGATTGTCCTTGCCGTCGTATTCGTCCATCTCGAGGTAGCCCTTGCGGCCTAGGCCCTTGTCGCGGAACTGCCAGTCCTCGTCGGTGAGCTGCTTCACGGCGTCGTCGAGTTTGGCGACGTCGTCGTCGTCGGACATGAAGGCGCCGTGGCTGCAGCAGCCGTCGTCGGGGCGGTTCTCGACCGTGCCCTGGCATGCGGGCGTGCCGAACACGCACGTCCACCGCGAACACAGCCAGGTGAGGTCGGCCAAGATCAGATGTTCGGGGTTGTCGGGGTCGAAGAATTCCACCCATTCTCGGGCGAAGTCCAAGTCGACCTCACCGTTCTTGGCACCGGGGCGCGATCCGCTCACGGAACGCAACGGTAGACCCGATAACGTGGGTCTCGTGCGATTGGGCGTGCTCGACGTGGGTAGCAACACGGTTCATCTGCTCGTCGTCGACGCCCGGCGAGGTGGACACCCGACTCCGATGAGCTCGACGAAGGCCGCGTTGCGCCTCGCCGAGGCGATCGACGGCTCGGGCAAGCTGACCAGGAAGGGCGCCGACAAACTCGTCGACACCATCGACGAGTTCGCCAAGATCGCCGCCAGTTCGGGGTGCATCGAACTCATGGCGTTCGCCACCTCGGCGGTGCGCGACGCAACGAACTCCGAAGACGTGCTCGCGCGGGTGCTTGCCGAAACCGGTGTGGCGCTCAAGGTTCTCTCGGGAGTCGACGAGTCCCGTCTCACCTTCCTCGCCGTCCGACGTTGGTACGGCTGGAGCCCCGGCCGCATCATCAACATCGACATCGGCGGCGGCTCGCTCGAACTGTCCAGCGGCGTCGACGAGGAACCCGAGGTGGCGCTGTCGCTTCCGCTTGGCGCGGGCCGGCTGACCAGGGAGTGGTTGCAGGACGACCCGCCGGGCCGCCGTCGGGTGGCGATGCTTCGAGACTGGCTGTCAACGGAGATGGCCGACGCTGGCGCGAGGGTGCTCGATGCGGGTGCTCCCGACCTGACCGTGGCGACCTCCAAGACCTTCCGATCGCTCGCGCGACTCACCGGTGCGGCGCCTTCCGGTGCTGGGCCCCGGGTGAAGAGGACACTGACTGCATCGGGGCTTCGTCAGCTCATAGCTTTCATCTCTAGGATGACGACGGCCGATCGAGCGGAGTTGGAAGGGGTGAGCGCCGAGCGAGCGCCACAGATCGTGGCGGGAGCGCTGGTAGCTGAAGCGAGTATGAAGGCCCTTGCGATCGATACCGTGGACATTTGCCCCTGGGCGTTGCGAGAAGGGTTGATCTTGCGGAAACTCGACAGTGAGGCCGACGGGACCGCCTTGTTCGGAACGTCGGCGGGCTTGCCAAGAGCCAGAGGCGCGAGACGATGACTGATCCAGACGACACCACCTCCACTCGACCGATTTCGGTCGCGGAGCTCCTCGCCAAGAACGGCACCATCGGTGCGCCACCGGCAGGCGGTCGACGTCGCCGCCGTCGCGGCAACAGCGACGCGGTGACCGTCGCGGAGCTCACCGGCGAGATTCCGATCGTCAACACGGGCTCGATGCGCGCGTTGCGGGAGCCGGTCGCAGAACCCGTCGCGAAGGTCGTCGAACCGCCGGTCGTCGAACCGCCCGTCGAGGAGCCCTCCGTCGAGGAGCCGGTCGCCGAAGAGGTCGAACCGGACCTCGAAGTCGAGCCGGAGCCAGAAGCCGAGGTCGAGGCTGAACTCGAACTCGAGCCAGAAACCGAGGCAGAGCCCGAGCCCGAACTCGAGCCCGAGCCCGCTCTCACCGAGGCGGAGCTGGACTACCAGGCGCACCTCGACCGCCGTGACGTCGAGCCCGACCCCGTCGACTTCGTCCCGCGGCCCCGTCGTCCGAAGGCGTCGACCACCGGCGCCTTCGCCGCCCAGAGCGGCGCCGAGCAGATGAGCCCCGACCCTGTCGTCGACGACGACGAGATGCTGGACCTCGGCCCGGACGTCGACTTCGGCGAGGTTCTCGACAAGCACACCTCGGACGAGGACGAGCTGCGCCAGCAGACGCCGTCGTACCTGCGATCGAACACCGACACCCTCTTCGGCGGTCAGTCCGTTGCCGACGACCTGGCTCGCCGGGGACGCACACCGGGCCCCGAGGACATCGATCTCGGGGACGACGAGTCGACGTCGGCGGAAACCGTCGCCGTCACAGTCGACGAGGGCACGGCAGAAGCAACGGCGGAGGCTCCCGAGCGGTCCGAAGACGAGAGCTCGGCGTTCGTCAGAGGCGTGTGGGTGGTGGTGCAGTGCATCCTCGCCGTCGCGTTCGGTGCCGGCCTGTTCATCGCGTTCGACCAGCTGTGGCGGTGGAACACCATCGTCGCGCTGGTGTTGTCCGTCCTCGTCATCCTCGGCCTGGTGGTCGGCGTCCGCGTCGTCCGCAAGACCGAGGACATCGGCAGCACCTTGATCGCGGTTGCGGTCGGTGCGCTCGTCACGCTGGGTCCCCTGGCGCTTCTTCAGTCGCACTGACGCGTCACACTGTCGGCTAGTGCGCCCCGCAATCAAGGTCGGTCTTTCGACTGCCTCGGTGTATCCGTTGAGGACCGAGGCGGCCTTCGAGTACGCCGCCCGCCTCGGGTACGACGGGGTGGAACTGATGGTGTGGGCCGAGTCCGTCAGTCAGGACATCGCGGCAGTCCGGCGAATGTCCGAGAGCTACGGCATCCCGGTGTTGAGCGTGCACGCGCCGTGCCTGTTGATCTCGCAGCGGGTGTGGGGCGCCGATCCGGTCTCCAAGCTCGACCGCAGCGTTCGCGCCGCCGAAGAACTCGGGGCGCAGACCGTCGTCGTCCATCCGCCGTTCCGTTGGCAGCGGCGCTACGCCGAGGGCTTCACCGATCAGGTCGCCTCCCTCGAGCAGTCCAGTGACGTCATGGTCGCGGTGGAGAACATGTTTCCGTTCCGGGCCGATCGCATCTTCGGCACGGGCCAGCCGTCGATCTCACGGATGCGCAAGCGCGGGGGCAGTCCGGGCATAGCGGTGTCGGCGTTCGCGCCGTCATACGACCCGCTGGACGGCAACCACGCCCACTACACACTCGACCTGTCCCACTCGGCGACCGCTGGCACCGACGCGGTCGAGATGGCGGGCCGGATGGGTGACGGGCTGGTGCATCTTCATCTGTGCGACGGCAGTGGCGCGTCGACCGACGAGCACCTGGTGCCGGGGCGCGGAACCCAGCCCACCGCCGAGATCTGTCAGATGTTGGCCGCGAGCAACTTCGCCGGCCACGTCATCCTCGAGGTCACGACCTCGGGTGTGCGGACGGCGATCGAACGTGAGCAGTTGCTGACCGAGTCGCTCGAATTCGCGCGACGTCACTTGTTGCGTTAGGAGTTTGGTCGTCGTGGGTGAGTCAACGTCGTTCGTCGACGCGATGAAGCTGACGCAGGTGTCCAGCGAGAGTGACGGCGGTGGCTCCGCGGTGTTCGACGGAGAGCTGAACGAGCACTGGACCATCGGCCCCAAGGTGCACGGCGGCGCGATGCTGGCGCTGTGTGCGAACGCCGCCCGGACGGCGTTCGGTGCCGGAGGGCAGGAGCGCAGCGACCGGGGAAGCGGTTCAGGGGGAGAGGGCGTCGAGCCGATCGCGGTGTCGGGCAGCTTCCTGTGGGCGCCCGATCCGGGGCCGCTGCGCGTGGTGACCACGATCCGCAAGCGGGGGCGCCGCGTCAGCCTGGTCGACGTGGAGCTCAACCAGGGCGACCGGACGGCCCTGCGCGCAGTGATGACGATGGCCGAACCCGAGCACCACGCCCCGCCCCTGCTGTCGGTCAACCCGGTGGTGCCGCTGATGACGCCTGAGCCGCCGCCAGGACTCGAGCCGATCGGGCCAGGACACCCGATGGCCGACGTGGTGCATCTGGCGCACGGGTGCGACATCCGGCCGTCGCTGACGACGATGGAGCCGAGGGCCGACGGGGGGCCACCGGTGATCGAGTATTGGGTGCGGCCGAAGGAGGGTTCGCCGGACGTGTTGTTCGCGTTGCTGTGCGGCGACGTCTCGGCACCGGTCACGTTGGGCGTAAACCGATCCGGTTGGGCCCCAACGGTTCAACTCACCGCGTATCTGCGCGGCATGCCCGCCGACGGCTGGCTGCGGGTGATGTGCACGACGATGCAGATCGGCCAGGAGTGGTTCGACGAGGACCACGTGGTGGTCGACTGCGAGGGTCGCATCATCGTGCAGTCCCGACAGCTCGCCCTGGTGCCTCAGGCGTAATGACCAGGCCGCCGACTGCACGCTTGACGTACGCGAATCGCGAGTAGGGGTGCGAACAACCGTACTTTCGGCGAGGCACCACGGTCGTCGGTTACCCCACCTCGCGTGCAATGCTTGCCGGCGTGGCGAGAATTGCGATCATTGGTGGCGGAAGTATCGGCGAGGCACTGCTTTCCGGGCTGCTCCGCTCGGGTAGACAGGCCAAGGACATGGTCATTGCGGAACGACACCGCGACCGTGCCAAGTATCTCTCCGAGACGTATTCGGTCTTGGTGACGACGGTGGCCGACGCCGCCGAGAACGCGGCCTACGTCATCGTGGCGGTGAAGCCGTCGGACGTCGAGCTGGTCATCGGTGACATTGCCGAAGCCGCGGCGCGCGCCGAGAACAGCAGCGCGGAGCAGGTCTTCGTCACCGTCGCCGCAGGCGTCAGCACGGCCTACTACGAGGCCAACCTCCCGGCCGGCTCGCCCGTCATCCGGGTGATGCCAAACGCGCCCGTCGTCGTCGGTGGCGGCGTCAGCGCCCTCGCGGCCGGCCGGTTCGCGACCGCCGATCAACTCAAGGAGGTCTCGGCGATCTTCGACGCGGTCGGCGGGGTCCTCACGGTGCCGGAGTCTCAGCTCGACGCCGTCACCGCGGTCTCGGGTTCGGGTCCGGCGTACTTCTTCCTGATGGTCGAGGCGCTCGTCGACGCCGGAGTCGCAGCGGGCCTGCCGAGGGCCGTGGCCACCGATCTGGCAGTCCAGACGATGGCCGGCTCGGCGGCGATGTTGCTGGAGAGCCTCGATCGGGCCAACCCGTCCGGGGACGGCGCCATGGGCACCGCGATGGACACCAGCCCCGCCCAGCTGCGGGCCACGGTGACCTCACCGGGTGGCACCACCGCCGCTGGGCTGCGGGAATTGGAGCGCGGTGGTCTTCGCGCTGCGGTAGCCGAGGCCGTTGCGGCGGCAAAAACACGCTCTGAGCAGCTAGGAATTACACCGGAGTAGTTCAGGCAATCTAAACGGATTAGCCCACACCCGTCGCAATAACCCCAGTGGCCACGCTATTCTCCCTGAGGTATGCGCGCTCCTGCGCCAGCGGTGGGGAAGCCGTTGGACAAGGCGTGCCTGATTGATTGGGTTGCGATGACGTCTATGAACGGGCCATCGGCACGTGATTCCGTTAGTGGTAAATCGTCGCGCGACGGCTCCGGTGGCGAGCCAGCACGACAGCAATTCCTCACCGTCGCCGAAGTGGCGAGTCTGATGAGGGTCAGCAAGATGACGGTCTACCGACTCGTGCACAACGGCGAACTGCCCGCGGTGCGCGTCGGTCGCTCGTTCAGGGTGCACGCCAAGGCCGTCCACGACCTCCTGGAGACGTCGTACTTCGACGCAGGCTAAGTCTCCCGGTCGGTTCGACCACCCGGGTCGTCAGCATGGCGACCCGGGAAAACACGGCCGTTTTCGTCCCCCCGGGCATCCCGGGTAAGGTGACGATTCGGTTCTCCTGGCACAAATGTCGGGAGCTGTCTTAGGTAGCGGAGTTCATGGGTTCAGTCATCAAGAAGCGGCGCAAGCGCATGTCGAAGAAGAAGCACCGCAAGTTGCTTCGTCGGACCAGGGTGCAGCGTAGAAAACTCGGTAAGTAGCCTCTCAGGCTTCTGGCGTTAGTCTGTGCCGATGGATGCCACGGGTGACGCGAAGGATGCCGTCGAGCATCCGAAGGTCGTCTTGGTCACCGGTGCTTGCCGGTTTCTCGGCGGTTATCTGACGGCCAGGCTGGCGCAGAACCCGGTGGTCGACCGCGTCATCGCGGTCGACGCCGTCTCACCGAGCAAGGACATGCTTCGGCGGATGGGGCGAGCCGAGTTCGTGCGCGCCGACATCCGAAATCCGTTCATAGCGAAGGTAATTCGCAACGGGGACGTCGACACCGTCGTGCATGCCGCGGCGGCGTCGTACGCACCGCGAGCGGGCGGTAGGGCTGCGCTCAAGGAGCTCAACGTGATGGGCGCGATGCAATTGTTCGCGGCCTGTCAGAAGGCTCCTTCGGTGCGGCGGGTCATCCTCAAGTCCACGTCCGAGGTGTACGGGTCGAGTGCACGAGATCCAGTCATGTTCACCGAGGACGGTAGTTCGCGCCGACCACCCGGTGAAGGCTTCGCCCAGGACAGCGTCGACATCGAGGGTTACGCACGTGGTCTGGCGCGTCGACGCCCGGATCTCGCCGTCACCATCCTGCGGCTCGCCAACATGATCGGTCCCGCGATGGACACCGCGCTCTCGCGGTTCCTCGCCGGCCCGGTGGTGCCGTCGGTGCTCGGTTACGACGCGCGATTGCAGCTGCTGCACGAGCAGGACGCCCTCGGCGTACTCGAGCGGGCGACCATGGCGGGTAAATCGGGGACGTTCAACGTCGGTGCCGCCGGAATCATCATGATGTCGCAGGCAATTCGCCGATCGGGGCGGGTCCCGCTTCCGGTGCCGCGTTCGGCGTTGTCTGCCGTTGATTCGCTGAGGCGCGCGACCAGCCACACGGAGCTCGATCGAGAGCAGCTGAACTACGTGAGCTACGGGCGGGTGATGGACACCGCGCGCATGCGCAAGGACCTAGGTTACAACCCGAAGTGGACCACGGCGGAGGCTTTCGACGATTACGTCAGGGGCCGAGGTTTGCAGCCGATCCTCGATCCGCGCTGGGTACGCTCGGTCGAGAGTCGAGCCATTTCAGCGGCACAGCGCTTGCGGGGCTAGTCTTGTGCTTTGAAGCGGGGGAAGGTAGGGACGTGGCGGGCGAGTCAAAAGCGAAAGTCATTCCGCTACATTCGAATTCAACTCGAGCGTCAGCTCAGCGGCGGGCGGCGGCACGCGAGGGGGCCAGAAGGCATCCGTCGCTGCTCGACGATCCGGGGTCCCGAGCGTCAGCCGAACAGATTGCTGCGGTAGTCCGCGAGATCGACGACCGGCGAGGTTTCGCGGGCGGTGTGGCAGACGTCGACGAGGGCCCCAACGAGCTGGCCCAACGCATCGCCTCGGTTGCCGAATTCGTTCGCAAACGGATGTCGGGTGACTACGTCGTCGACGAGTTCGGCTTCGACAAGCACCTCAACGAAGCAATCTTCTTGCCTTTGCTGAGAGGGTTGTTCCGCAACTGGTTCCGCGTTGAGGTCAGCGGTATCGAGAACCTGCCGGAGACCGGCGCGGCCCTCGTCGTGGCCAACCACGCCGGCGTCCTGCCGATCGACGGGTTGATGGCGTCGGTCGCCGTCCACGACAACCACCCGGGCAACCGGGATCTGCGGCTGCTGGCCGCCGACATGGTCTTCGACATGCCCGTCATGGGACAGGCGGCGCGCAAGGCGGGGCACACGATGGCGTGCACCGCCGACGCGCACCGGCTGCTCGCAGCCGGAGAGCTGACGGCGGTCTTCCCCGAGGGGTACAAGGGGCTGGGCAAGAACTTCCGGGACCGCTACAAGCTGCAGCGCTTCGGCCGTGGTGGCTTCGTCTCCGCCGCGCTTCGCGCCGGGGCGCCGATCGTGCCGTGCTCGATCGTCGGGTCCGAGGAGATCTATCCGATGCTCGCCGACGTGAAGCTGCTGGCCCGACTGTTCGGTCTGCCGTACTTCCCGGTGACGCCGCTGTTCCCGCTCGCAGGCCCGCTCGGCCTGGTTCCGCTGCCGTCGAAGTGGCACATCCAGTTCGGCGAGCCCATCTCGACCGACGACTACGACGAGTCCGCGGCCGACGATCCGATGGTCACCTTCGAGCTGACCGACCAGGTGCGCGAGACCATTCAGCAGACGCTCTATCAGCTGCTGGCCAACCGAAGGAATCCCTTCCTCGGGTGACGCCCGTCAGGCGCCGGTCTTGCTTTGCCCGGCAATCATCCGCTTCATCGCGGCGTCGCGCCCGGCGGCGATCTGCGCCGTGACTTCGTCGTGCTCGTCGGTGTTGGTCGACTCGCCGAAGAGGGTGACGATGCTCGTCAGGATCGGGGTGCCGTCGTCGGAGGTCACCTCGCCGCGCACCTCGGTGATGATGGCGCCGTGGGATTCGATGACCGAATCCAAATAGGAGTCGAACCACAACTTGTCGCCGACCAGGATCGGGCGGTGGAAGATCAGCTTTTGGTCGCGGTGCAGTACCCGCTCCATGTTGATCGGCACGTCGAACTGGTTGAAGATTTCGTCCTGAACACGACGTCCCGCGACGGCGACGAAGGTCAGCGACGCGATGAGCGCATCCTGGCCGCACTCGGCGGCGGCGGCCTCGTCGTAGTGGGCCGGGTGGTCGTCCTTCACCGAACGGGCGAATTCGCGGACCTTCTCGCGGTCCACCAAGAAGTAGTCGGGATACCGGAAATGGGTCCCGATGATGTCTTGGGCGATGCTCATGGTTCGGTTCGGCTCCCCGCTTGGTACCTGGCTCTGCGGCGCCGAGCCTATCAGCGGACCGTCAGCCGCCATTTCCACGACGGGACACGACGGCGGCCAGCGCGCCACCGGCGGCGCCGAGGGCCAACGCCGACGGAACGCCGATCCTGGCGGCCTTGCGGGCGGTGCGGAAGTCGCGGATCTCCCAGCCCCGCTTGCGGGCGACGTCGCGCAGGGCGGCGTCGGGGTTGATGGCGACCGCGGTTCCGACCAACGACAGCATCGGGACGTCGTTGATGCTGTCGGAGTAGGCGGTGCAGCGGCGCAGATTGAGTCCCTCGCGGATGGCAAGCGAGCGCACCGCGTGGGCCTTGCCAGCGCCGTGCAGGATCTCTCCGACGAGCCGTCCGGTGAACACCCCGTCGACGGATTCGGCGACGGTGCCCAGCGCTCCGGTCAACCCCAGCTTGCGGGCGATGGTCGCGGCGAGCTCGTAGGGCGTCGCGGTGACGAGCCACACCTGCTGGCCGGCGTCCAGGTGCATTTCGGCAAGCGCACGCGTGCCCTGCCAGATCTTGTCGGCGATGATCTCGTCGTAGATCTCCTCGCCGACCTCGGTCAGCTCGGAGGTGGGCCTGCCCTCGATGAACGCGAGCGCCTTGCTGCGCCCGGCGGCGACGTCGTCGCTGTTCTCCTTGCCGGTCAGCTGAAACTTGGCCTGCGCGTAGCCGAACCGCGCCAGGTCGCCGTAGGTGAAGTACTTGCGTGCCGCCAACCCGCGCGCGAAGTGCACCAGCGACGAGCCCTGGACCAAGGTGTTGTCGACGTCGAAGAACGCGGCGGCCGTCAGGTCGGGCGGTGGTGGTTCGGTGGCGGACGCCTCGTCGGACACGATGTAGTCGACGGCGTCGGCTACATCATGAGCCCAGTTGCCGGCCCCCGGATCTTCCTCAGCCCCTGACTCGGACACCCTTCAACAGTAGGGCACGGGATACTCGGTTCCGTGGAGCACGTTGCGAGCAGACACACCGTGGAGTTGTTGACCCGCGCCGGGTGCAGCATGTGCGAGAAGGCCGGGGCGATTCTGACGCGGCTGGCGGGGGAGTTGGGCTTCGAATTCTCCAGCACCGACGTCGACGCCGCGGCCGCTGCCGGGGACCCGTCGCTGCGGGCCGAGTACGGCGATCTCTTGCCCGTCGTGATGCTCGACGGGGTGCAGCACGGTTACTGGGAGGTGGACGAAACGCGTCTGCGAGCCGATCTCGCGAGCTAGTGACCCTCACCTCGAATTTGGTCGGCGAGCAGATGGCCGACTATCTTCGATGTCATCCGGGGCGGCGAGGCGACGGGAAAGTAGCACGGTGACGAGGCCATGAGCGTTCTTCTCTTCGGGGTTTCGCATCGCAGTGCACCCGTGTCCGTCCTCGAGCGTCTCAGTACGGACGAGTCCGATCAGGCCAAGATCGTCGACGAAGTGCTGCAGTCCCCGCTCGTCACCGAAGCCATGGTCCTCTCCACCTGCAACCGGGTCGAGATCTACGCCGTGGTGGAGGCCTTCCACGGCGGGCTTTCCGTCATCGGGCAGGTCCTGTCCGACCATTCGGGATTGTCGCTCGGCGACCTCACCAAGCACGCCTACGTCCGGTACGCAGAAGCCGCCGTCGAGCACTTGTTCGCGGTGACCAGCGGTTTGGACTCCGCGGTCATCGGCGAGCAGCAGGTCCTCGGCCAGGTGCGCCGGTCGTACGCCTCGGCCGAAGCGCACCAGACCGTCGGTCGCACGCTGCACGAGCTGGCGCAACGCGCGCTGCAGGTCGGCAAGCGCGTGCATTCGGAGACCGACATCGACGCGGCGGGCGCCTCGGTGGTGTCGGTGGCGTTGGACATGGCCGATGACAAGCTCTCCGGTCTGGCCGGTCGGTCGGCCGCGGTGATCGGCGCTGGGTCGATGGGATCGTTGGCAGCCGCACATCTGGTGCGGGCCGGCATCGGCCGGGTGCACGTGGTGAACCGCTCGCTGCCGCGCGCCGAGCGGCTCGTCCAGAATCTGAGGGCTCAGGGCGTCGAGGCGCAGGCCTTCCCGTTCGACCACATCCCCGCCGTGCTCGCCGACGCCGACGTCGTGGTGTCGTGTACCGGGGCCGTGCGCCCGGTGGTGTCGCTTGCCGACGTGCACCGTGGTCTCGCGCACGGCCAGGAACCCAAGCAGCTGGTGGTGTGCGATCTCGGCATGCCCCGTGACGTCGACCCGGCCATCGCCGGTCTGCCAGGCGTGTACGTCGTGGACATGGAGCGCATTCAGCGTGAGCCCGCCGCCCGCGCCGCCGCGTCGGACGCCGAGGAGGCCCGCGCGATCGTTGCCGCAGAGGTTGCCAACTACCTTGCCGGGCAACGGATGGCGGAGGTGACGCCCACCGTGACCGCCCTTCGGCAGCGTGCCGCCGACGTCGTCGAGGCGGAGCTGCTGCGGTTGGACAACCGACTGCCCGGCCTTGAGGCGGCCCACCGCGACGAGGTCGCAAGGACCGTGCGCCGCGTCGTCGACAAGCTCCTTCACGCTCCGACCGTCCGGGTCAAGCAACTGGCCAGCGCGCCGGGAGGCGACAGCTACGCTGAGGCGCTGCGCGAGTTGTTCGAACTGGACCCGCAGGCGGTCGACGCGGTTGCCGGAGGCGAAATGCCGCTTGTGGCAACGGATTTGATTCCGGGCAACACCCGGTTCGACCTTGGTCAGGCTGAGTAGACACTTGTCATTCTCGCGCGATACGGCCATCCGAATCGGCACAAGGGGCAGCCTTCTGGCTACCACCCAGGCCGGCCTCATCAGAGACGCTCTGATCGCCAAGGGCCACGCCGCCGAACTCGTCATCGTCTCGACCGCCGGTGACCGATCGAGCGGCCCCATCGCCGACATCGGCATCGGCGTGTTCACGGCGGCCCTTCGAGATGCGATCGCCGACGGCACGGTCGACGTGGCGGTGCACTCCTACAAGGATTTGCCGACCGCCACCGACGACAGATTCGTGATTGCCGCCATCCCGCCACGCGAGGACGCCAGGGACGCCCTGGTGGCGCGCGACGGGCTGGTGCTTGGGGAGTTGCCAGCCGGTTCGGTGATCGGAACGTCGAGCCCGCGGCGGACGGCACAGCTTAGAGCACTGGGTCTCGGTTTGGAAATTCGCCCCCTAAGAGGCAACCTAGACACCAGGTTGAACAGGGTAAGCAACGGTGATTTCGACGGCGTCGTCGTCGCCCGGGCGGGGTTAGTCCGCATCGGACGTCAAGACGCCGTCACCGAGACTCTGGAGCCGGTGCAGATGTTGCCAGCGCCGGCCCAAGGTGCGCTCGCGGTGGAGTGTCGCGCGGGCGATTCGGAGCTCGTCGCGCTGCTGGCGGAGATGGACCATTCCGACACGCGCGTCGCAGTCACCGCGGAGCGAGTCCTGCTCGCCGAGCTCGAAGCGGGGTGTTCAGCGCCGGTGGGTGCGATCGCGGAAGTGGTCGAGTCCATCGACGAGGAGGGCAACGTCTTCGACGAGCTGTCGTTACGCGGCTGCGTGGCGACGCTGGACGGATCCGACGTGATCCGGGCGTCCGGTATCGGTAGCCCCGAACGGGCCAGAGAGCTAGGGCTCTCGGTCGCCGCGGAGCTGTTCGACCTGGGAGCACGGGAGTTGTTGGATCAGCGGACGACAGAGCGGGAGTGAAGGATGACGACCCGAGGGCGCAAGCTGAAGCCCGGCCGCATCACGTTCGTCGGTTCAGGCCCCGGTGATCCGGGCCTGCTGACGACGAGGGCGCGCACGGTTCTAGCCAACGCGGCACTGGTCTTCACGGACCCTGACGTACCCGAGGCGGTGCTCGCCATAGTTGGCTCCGAGCTGCCGCCCACGTCGGGGCCTGCGGAGGCGGCCGCAGCGGTGGACGACACCGCGACCACCGCTGCCATACCAGCCGCGGCCACGATCCCCGGCGGCGCGGATATCCGCCCCGCACTAGGCGATCCGACCGAGGTCGCCAAACTTCTGATGCACGAGGCGCGCACCGGGGTGGACGTCGTGCGACTGGTGGCGGGGGACCCGCTGTCGGTTGACTCCGTCATCACCGAAGTCAGCGCGCTGTCGCGCACGCAGGCGCAGTTCGAGATCGTGCCGGGCCTCTCGCCCGCCGCCGCGGTGCCGACCTATGCGGGTCTGCCGCTCGGCTCGTCGCACACCGTTGCCGACGTTCGTGGTGACGTGGACTGGGCTGCCCTCGCGGCGGCGCCGGGACCACTGATCTTGCACGCCACCGCATCTCACCTTCCGGATGCGGCGCGCACCCTGATCGAATATGGGCTGACCGAGTCGACGCCATGCGTCGTCACCGCCAATGGCACGACGTGCCAGCAGCGTTCGGTCGAGTCCACGCTGTCGGGGTTGCTCGACAAGGCCACGCTGGTCGCCGCCGAGTCGACGGGACCGCTCAATGGCCCGCTGGTCGTCACGATCGGCAAGACCGTGTCCAACCGCGCCAAGCTGAACTGGTGGGAGAGCCGCGCACTGTACGGCTGGACCGTGCTGGTGCCGCGCACCAAGGACCAAGCCGGCGAGATGAGTGACCGACTGGTCGGCCACGGCGCCCTGCCGATCGAGGTGCCGACGATCGCCGTCGAGCCGCCCCGCAGCCCCGCGCAAATGGAAAGGGCCGTCAAGGGTTTGGTGGACGGCCGGTTCCAGTGGGTCGTCTTCACCTCCACCAACGCCGTGCGTGCGGTGTGGGAGAAGTTCAACGAGTTCGGCCTCGACGCCCGCGCGTTCTCCGGGGTGAAGATCGCCTGTGTCGGACAGGCGACGGCCGACAAGGTCCGCGCCTTCGGCATCAACCCCGAGTTGGTGCCCTCCGGTGAGCAATCGTCGCTCGGCCTGCTCGACGAATTCCCGCCGTACGACGACATCTTCGATCCGGTGAACCGGGTGCTGCTGCCCCGTGCAGACATCGCCACGGAGACCCTCGCCGAGGGGCTGCGCGAGCGTGGCTGGGAGATCGAGGACGTCACCGCCTACCGCACCGTGCGTGCGGCGCCGCCGCCAGCGCAGACGCGCGAGATGATCAAGACCGGCGGCTTCGACGCGGTGTGCTTCACCTCGAGTTCGACCGTGCGGAATTTGGTTGGCATCGCGGGCAAGCCGCACGCGCGGACCATCGTCGCGTGCATCGGGCCCAAGACCGCTGAGACCGCAGCCGAATTCGGGCTCAGGGTCGACGTCCAGCCGGAGACGGCTGCCGTCGGTCCACTGGTCGAGGCGTTGGCCGAGCACGCCGCACGACTCCGTGCCGAGGGCGCCCTGCCACCACCGCGCAAGAAGAGTCGCCGGAGGTAACGGAGGCCGGCATGCCGTACCCCAACCACCGCCCGCGCCGTTTGCGGTCGACACCTGCAATGCGTCGACTCGTCGCGCAGACGTCCCTCGAGCCGCGGCACCTGGTGCTTCCGATGTTCGTCGCCGACGGCATCTCCGAGCCGCGCGCAATAGAGTCGATGCCGGGAGTGTTTCAGCACACCCGTGATTCGCTTCGCAAGGCGGCTGCCGAGGCCGTCGCCGCCGGTGTCGGCGGGCTGATGCTGTTCGGTGTGCCGACCGACGGCGACAAGGACGCGACGGGGTCTGCCGGGGTTGCCGAGGACGGCATCCTCAACGTGGCGCTGCGCGATCTGGCGTCCGATCTCGGCTCCGACACGGTGCTGATGGCCGACACGTGCCTCGACGAGTTCACCGATCACGGACATTGCGGTGTGCTGGACGTCCGCGGCAGGGTGGACAACGATTTGACGAACGCGCGCTACGTCGAACTCGCCGTCGCACAAGCCAATTCGGGTGCCCACGTGGTGGGTCCGAGCGGCATGATGGACGGTCAGGTCGCCGCGATCAGGGAGGGTCTAGACGCTGCGGGCCACGCCGACGTGGTGATCCTGGCCTACGCCGCGAAGTTCGCCTCCGGTTTCTACGGCCCGTTCCGTGAGGCCGTCGGCTCGAGCCTGCAAGGTGACCGCCGGACGTATCAGCAGAACCCCGGCAACGCGCGGGAGGCGCTGCACGAAGTCGAACTCGACATCGACGAGGGTGCCGACATCATCATGGTCAAGCCGGCGATGGCCTACCTCGACGTGGTGCGCGCCGCCGCCGAGATTTCGCCGGTTCCGGTTGCGGCGTATCAGGTTTCAGGTGAGTACTCGATGATCTGTGCCGCCGCGGCCAACGGGTGGATCGATCTTCGTACGGTCGCGCTCGAGACGTTGACCAGCATCCGCCGAGCCGGCGCCGACATCGTGCTGTCCTACTGGGCGACCGACGTCGCGGACTGGCTGGCGTGACCGGACCATTCCAGGGCCCGCCGCCCGGCCCGCCGGTGGAGGAGACCGGGCCGGTCGCCCGTCCCGACGACGTCGACACCGGCTTCTGGCTGTGGCTGGTCGCGACGACCGTGATGGTGATCGGCTACGTCGTGGACCTCGCGACGCTGCCCGTGGCCGGACCCGGCGCGGTGGTCTACGGGGTGTCCGGGATCTTCCTCTTCGTCGTCGCATCGGTCGTGGTGACGTTCCTGTTCCTGATGCGCGAGGGGTACCGCTGGGCGCGCACCCTGCTCACCGGGGGTGGGGCCGGGACGATCGTCTACGTGCTCACCAACCTGTTCGGTGTCGACCGGCCCGCGGTGGCGGCATTCGTCTTCGCGGTGACCGCGATCATCGGGGCGGTGTGCGTCGCGGGCGGCGTCTATCTGTTGCATCGCAAGGATGCGGACGCCTTCTTCACGCGCTGAGCGTGCCGCTAGGCTGACCCGACCATGCCCGACTCGCCAGTGCCAGATACCACTCGTCGTCCGCGTACCGTGACTACGGCCTTTTGGTGCTGGATCGTCGCCGCCGTCTTCGCCGCGGCCTTCGGCATGCTCATCTCCACCTTCACCACCGCGGTCGTGTTCCAGGTGGCCGGGTTGATCCTCGTCGTCGTCGGCCTGGCGCAGGGCTTCCTTGCGGGGCGGGCGCGCAAGGGCTCGAAGCGTTTCGCAAGTGCCGCAGTGGGCTTGGCGATGGCGGCGGTGGCCTATCTGGGAGTGCTGCTGGTGTTCGCAGGCATCGCCCCCGTCGGCGTCCTCATCGTCGCGGTGATCATGGTCCTGTTCATCACGGGGTCGGCGATGAACCAGCGGCCAACGGCTCAGCACTGGTACGACGCCCAGGACCGCCCGTGAGCGCCGATCCCGAGATCCTGTTTCACGAGCCGGGTGCCACCCTGTGGTGGTTGGCGGCCGGTCCGGTGGCCGCGGCGACGATGATGTTCATCCAGGTGTCGTCTGGCTACGGCTGGCAGCCGCTGCTGCCGGGAGTATTCCTGGTGCTCGTCACGGGATTCCTTGGGCTGCAGGTGAAGGCGGCTCGCATCCATACGTCGGTGGAGCTGACGCCGGAGTATCTGAGGCAGGGAGCCGAGACCATTCTCATCTCGGAGATCGTCAGGGTCTATCCAGAGGCCGACGGCCCGGAACTGCCCGCGTGGCAAGCCTCCCGGGCGTTGGGCGAGCTGACCGGTGTGCCGCGCGGTCGCACGGGCATCGGCGTGAAGCTCACCAGTGGTCGCCGTGCGCAGGCGTGGGCGCGCAGGCATCGACAGCTGCGGATCGCACTGGTCTCGGTCGTCGAGAGGGAGGCGGCGTGAAGCTGCGCCCCGTGGTGGAACTGGTGCTTGCCGCGCTGGCCTTGGTGGGTTGCGTCCTGAGCTGGGTGGCGGCCAGGTCCGCCGCCGTGGCCGCCCCCGTCATCTCCTCCGAGCCGTCGATGCCCACGGTGACCTACGACGCGTCGTTCATCGTGTTGGCGATGCTGCTGTTGACGGTGGCCGCGGTGTTCGCCGTGCTCGGAATCGTCGGACTTCGACGCCGCTGACCTTGGGTGAGCCCGCTCACACCAGCTTTGGTACAAAGTACGAAATCTGTAACACTGTGTCGTATGACCGAACTCGCCGAGAACGACGCGCCCGCCGACGCCCTTCCGCTCGGCCCCGAATCGCTGGTGTGGAAGTACTTCGGCGACAACCGGATGTACCTGATCGGCCCGCGGCCCGCCGTGCTGCAGAACATGTTGGCCGAGCTGGGCCAGGGCGTGCTCGACCACTCGGTGTTCTTCGCCGACACGGCAGCCCGCGTCAAGCGGTCGATCCCGCCGATCATGATGACGGTGTACGGCGCCGAGGGCTCGGGCGAGGGCACGCGTGTTCGTGACTTCCACAAGGACATCAAGGGGGACATGCCCGACGGCCACCGCTATTCCGCCCTCAACCCGGACACCTACTTCTGGGCGCACGCCACGTTCGTCGAGCAGGTGCTGTACTTCGCCGACACGTTCGTCAAGCGGCTGACCGACGACGAGAAGGAACGGATCTACCGCGAATCGAAGACGTGGTATCGGCGTTACGGTGTCAGCGACCGGCCCATGCCCGCCGATTACGACGGCTTCCAACGGTATTGGGACCGCATGATGGACCAGATCGTGGTGGCCCACCCCACCGCCCGGTATGGCGTCGGCTACGTCACCAAGGGCTTTCCCCGGCCGAAGGGTGTCTCGCCTCTCGCGTGGCGGCTGGTGTCCCCGGTGTTCAACCCCGTCGCGGCGTTCCTCACCACGGGCGGCATGCCGCCTCGGGCCCGGGATCTGCTTGAGCTGCCATGGGGTCCCGGACGCGAGCGGGCCTACCAGGCCTTCGCGGCAGTGTGGCGGTCGAAGCCGGTGAACTGGGCGTGGGATCGACTGCCGATGACGGTGCGCTACAACAAGTTCGCTCAGGTCGGCTATGCCCGCGGCTGAATCGGCGACGGAAGCGATCCTCGACGCGGCGCTCGTCGAGTTCGAGCGGCACGGCTTCCAGCGGGTGGCACTCGACGACGTGGCCCGCCGGGCGGGAGTCAGCCGCACCACCATCTACCGCAGGTTCGCCAACCGCGACGAGCTGGTGGCCGCCGTCATCGAACGCGAGAACGTCGTGCTGTTCGCCGACATCGCAGCGGAGTTGAAGGGTGCCGCGAAGCCGGCGAACTACTACGTCGAGGCGTTCACGCAGTCGATCCTGATGTTCCGCAGGCACCGGGTGCTCAACCAGATGATGACCGACGAGCCCGCGCTGGTGCTCGAACTGGCTCGCAGGCACTACGGCGCGGCGATCGAGCGGATGGCCGACGCGTTGCGCGTGATCTTCCCGGCGGGGTTCGCCGACCGGATCGGGGCTGCCGCAGTCGACGACCTCGCCGACACGATCCTGCGCTACGCCGCGGTGGTGCTGTTGTTGCCGAGCGCGGAGCGGCTCGACACCCCCGATGAGCTTCGCGCCTTCGCCGAGCGGCACTTCGTCCCCAGCCTTCCGGCAGCGCTGCGCGCGGTGCCGGTGTAGCTGGCGACTGTTTCGCAGATCACACTTTTGGGCAGCCCATGGGCATGGGAGACGACGAGCAGGGCACGATTCCGAAGCCAGACGTGACCGACGAACACCGCGAGAAGGCCAAGGAGATGGCCAAGGCCTACGAGGACGACCGTCCGACGATCGGTCTGCCCGGCTCGAGCAACACCGTGACTGGCCAGGCGGTCGCCGATTGGGTCGACGAGGACGGCAATCCCAAGTTCGGCGAGGTTGAGAACGGTGAAGGCGTCAAGCGCGAGGACGTCATGGGTGTCCGCCAGAAGAACATGGGTGACGACGACTGAGTGAGGACCCGATGGCACCGCTCGACCAGGTCGCTCCGGTCTTTCGCGACATGGCCCACCAAATCGTCTGGGCGTCGGTGGCGACCGTCGACCGCGACGGCCGACCGCGTTCCCGCATCCTGCACCCCTACTGGGAGTGGGACGGCACCGATCTGATCGGCTGGATCGCCACGGTGCCGACGCCGGTCAAGCGTGCGCACCTCGAGGCGCATCCCGAGGTCTCGGTCAGCTACTGGACGCCCAGCCACGACACCTGCAGCGCCGAGTGCGCGGTGCAGTGGCACCTCGACGACGACACCCGCCGGGCGGTGTGGGACACGTTCGCCACCGCGCCGGCGCCGGTCGGGTACGACCCGCTCATCATCCCGATGTGGAGTGACGGGCCGACGTCGGATCAGTTCGCCGTGCTGAGGCTGGCGCCCCGTCGGCTGCGGGTGATGGCCGGGACCGTGATGACCGCTGGCGTTGGCGAGCCGCTGGTCTGGACGGCGTCCTAGCGTCGCTTTGCCGTTTGCCAGCGATCCAGACCACAATGCCCCCATGGTCGTGTCGGACGTCAGTCGACTCCCCAAGGTGCCGAAGAATCCGCTGTCGCTGCTGAAGCTGCTCGAGGCGGTGCGGGTCTTCAACACCGGGGGCGAGGTGATCAGTGCGGCGGGTGGCCCGGTGACCAGAATCGAGTTCGGGCCGAAGTGGCTGATGCCGCCGCTGGTGTTGGTGACCTCGCCGGCCGGGATCGGCGACGTGCTTGCCCGCAACCACGTGCTCGGCGAGCGGTGCATCGTGCACGACGAGGTTCGCCACTTGGCGGGCGACAGCCTGTTCGTCCTGCCCAACGAGCGCTGGGTGCCGCGCAAGCGGGCTCTTCAGCCGGTGTTCACCAACCACAACGTGCGCCGCTTCGGTGGCCACATGTCCCGGGCGGCGCAAGAGCTGGTCGACGACTGGCGCGTTGCCGGGCTGGACGGGGGCCTGGGCGTCGACCTCGACCTGGCGTGCCGCCGCCTGACCATGCAGTCGCTGGGGCGTTCGATCCTCGGCGTCGACCTCAACGAGCGGGCCGACGTGATCGCCGAGTGCATGCACGTCGCCTCGGGCTACGCCGCCGACCGGGCGCTTCGGCCGGTGCGCGTGCCGAGGTGGCTGCCGACACCTGCGCGCCGGCGCGCCCGCACGGCCGTTGCCACGATGCTGCAGGTCGCCGACGAGATGTTGCAGGCCTGCCGCGCGGACCCCGATCGCGACGCTCCGCTGGTCCGGGCGTTGATGGCGGCGGCGGATCCGGTGACGGGCGCGGCGCTGTCGGATCGCGACATCTGCAACGACCTGCTGATCTTCATGCTTGCGGGGCACGACACGACGGCGACGGCGCTGACGCACTCGCTGTGGTCGCTGGGACACCACCCCGAGCTGCAGGACCGGGTCGCCGCGGAGGTCGCCGCGATCGGCGCCCGCGAGTTGACCCCCGCCGACGTGCCCCGGCTCACCTACACCCGCCAGGTGCTCAACGAATCGCTGCGGTTGTGCCCGCCCGCGGCCGGTGTCGGCCGCTTGGCACTTGAGGACTTCGAGGTGGCCGGCTACCGGGTGCAGGCGGGCAGCATCGTCGCCGTCGGCATCCAGGCCGTGCACCGCGATCCCGCGCTGTGGACCGACCCGATGACATTCGACCCGGAGCGGTTCGCCCCCGAGGCGGCGGCCACGCGTCAGCGCTGGCAGTTCGTTCCGTTCAGCGGCGGTCCGCGGTCCTGCATCGGGGAGCACTTCGCGCTGCTGGAGACGACGCTGGCGTTGGCGACGATCGTCTCCTCGGTGGAGATCCGCTCGCTCGACGCCGACTTTCCCGTCGAGGTGCCCTATACGACGGTCGCCAAGGGGCCGATCCCGGCGCGGCTGGTGGCGCGGCGACGGGATACTCCTACACCCTGTAGTTGACGGCAGGGGGCCGACTGGGACACTGGTGGGCATGCGTGCTGACCCAAAGGCGACCACCTCGGCACGGCTCTTCGCCGAGGCGTCCGTCGTCATTCCCGGCGGGGTCAACTCGCCGGTCCGTGCTTTCAACTCGGTGGGTGGGACGCCGCGGTTCATCACCAAGGCCGCGGGCTCCTGGCTCACCGACGCCGACGACAACCGCTACGTCGACCTGGTCTGTTCGTGGGGGCCGATGATTCTCGGTCACGCGCACCCGGCCGTCGTTGAGGCGGTGCAGCGGGCGGCCGCCGACGGGCTGAGCTTCGGGGCGCCGACACCGTCGGAGAGCGAGCTGGCCCGCGAGATCGTCGGCCGCGTCGCCGCGGTCGAGAAGATCCGGTTGGTCAACTCCGGCACCGAGGCGACGATGAGCGCGATCCGGTTGGCCAGGGGCTTCACCGGACGGGCGAAGATCGTCAAGTTCTCGGGCTGCTATCACGGTCACAGCGACGCACTGCTGGCCGACGCAGGCTCCGGCGTCGCGACGCTGGGGCTGCCGTCGTCACCCGGTGTCACCGGTGCGGCGACCGTCGACACGATCGTGTTGCCCTACAACGACATTGGTGCCGTGGAGCAGGCGTTCGCCGAGTTCGGCGACGACATCGCCTGCGTCATCACCGAGGCCGCGGCGGGCAACATGGGCACGGTGCCGCCGCTGCCCGGCTTCAACGCCGCGCTGCGCCGGGTCACCGCCGAGCACGGCGCGCTGCTCATCCTCGACGAGGTCATGACGGGGTTCCGGGTCAGCCGGTCCGGTTGGTACGGGCTGGATCCCGTCGACGCCGACCTGTTCGCGTTCGGCAAGGTGATGAGCGGCGGCCTGCCTGCCGCCGCGTTCGGCGGGCGTGCCGAGGTGATGGAGCGGCTCGCTCCGCTGGGGCCGGTCTACCAAGCGGGCACGCTGTCGGGCAACCCGGTCGCGATGGCCGCTGGCCTTGCCACGCTGCGCGCCGCCGACGACGCCGTGTATGCCGCACTGGACGCCAACGCCGATCGTCTGGCCGGTTTGCTCACCTCCGCGCTGACGGAAGCGTCGGTGGCGCACCGTATTTCGCGGGCCGGAAACATGCTCAGCGTCTTCTTCGCCGAGGAGCAGGTGGTGGACTTCGCCGGGGCCAAGGCCACCGAGACGTGGCGTTTCCCACCGTTCTTCCACGCCCTGCTCGACGCGGGCGTCTATCCGCCGTGCAGCGCCTTCGAGGCGTGGTTCGTCTCGGCGGCGCTCGACGACGACGCGTTCGACCGCATCGCGTCCGCCCTCCCCGCCGCGGCCCGTGCCGCAGCCGAAGCGCAGAGGCCCGCGTGACCGACGTCGACCCCCGCAAGACCGTCGTGCACGTGATGCGCCACGGCGAGGTGTACAACCCGGACAAGATCCTCTACGGCCGCTTGCCCGACTTCCACCTCTCCGAGAAGGGTCGCGCCCAGGCGGCGCGGGTGGCCGACTGGTTGGCGACCCACGACGTCACCTACGTCGTCGCGTCGCCGTTGGAACGCGCGCAGGAAACGGCCGGACCCATCGCGGCAACGCATGGGCTGGCGATCGACACCGACGGCGATCTCATCGAATCGGAGAACGTCTTCGAAGGCGAGCGGGTGTCCCCGGGGGACGGCGCGCTGCGCAACCCTCGCAACTGGTGGCACCTGCGCAATCCCCGCAGCCCGTCGTGGGGCGAGCCGTACGCGCACATCGCCGAGCGCATGCAGGCAGCGCTGTTCCGGGCCAGGGACAAGGCAATTGGCCACGAGGCGGTGTGCGTCAGCCACCAGCTGCCGACGGCGACGCTGCGGCGCTCGCTGACCGGTCAAACGCTGCACCACCTGCCCACCGCGGCGAACCGGATGTGCAACCACGCGTCGCTGACGTCGTTCTACTTCCACGACGAGGCGTTGGTCGGCTGGAGTTATTCGGAGCTGGCTGGCCAGTGAGGCGGTTGGCGGCTTCTCTGGTGTTGGCGGCGGTGCTGCTGACCGGATGCGCGACCGGTGACGACGCGGTCGCCCAGGGCGGCACGTTCGAATTCGTGGCGCCGGGCGGCAAGACCGACATCCTGTACGACCCGCCGGACAGCCGCCACCGCCCCGGCAAGATCAGCGGCCCACTGCTGACGGACCCCGCCAAGACCGTCTCGGTCGACGACTTCGCAGGCAAGGTCGTGGTCGTCAACGTGTGGGGGCAGTGGTGCGGGCCGTGCCGTTCGGAGATCCCCGAACTGGAGAAGGTGTACGAGGCCACCCGCGCCAAGGGCGTTGAATTCTTGGGCATCGACGTCCGCGACAACAACCGTGACGCCGCAGTCGACTTCGTCACCGACCGCAAGGTCACCTACCCGTCGATCTACGACCCGGCCATGCGCACCATGATCGCCTTCGGCGGCAGATATCCGACGACGGTCATTCCGTCGACCGTCGTGCTGGACCGCAAGCACCGCGTCGCCGCGGTGTTCCTTCGCGAGCTGCTGGCCGAGGATCTGTTGCCCGTGGTGCAGAAACTGGCTTCGGAGAAGTGACGGGCGAAATGACCGTTCTCGCGGCTGGTCTCGACCAGGTCGGCACCCTGGTGTCGGCCGGTCCATTGGTCCTCGCGGTTCTCGTCAGCGTGCTGGCCGGGTTCGTGTCGTTCGCCTCGCCGTGCGTGGTGCCGCTGGTGCCCGGTTACCTGTCCTACCTCGCGGCCATCGTCGGGGTGGACGACCGTGACGCCTCCGCGGTCGCGGTGAAGACGGCGCGGCTGCGCGTCCTCGGGGCGGCCGCCCTGTTCGTGGCCGGGTTCACGGTGGTGTTCGTGCTCGGCACCGTCGCGGTGCTCGGCTTGACCACCACGCTGCTGATCAATCAGCTTCTGCTGCAACGCATTGGCGGGGTCGTCACCATCCTGATGGGGCTGGTGTTCATCGGCTTCGTCCCGGCGCTGCAGCGCGAGGCGCGGTTCACCCCCAAGTTGTTGTCCACGATCGGTGGCGCCCCGCTGCTCGGCGCGGTGTTCGCCCTCGGGTGGACGCCATGCCTCGGCCCGACGCTGACGGCGGTGATCGCCGTGGCTTCGGCCACCGATGGAAGCAACGTGGCAAGGGGCGTCGTCCTCGTCGTCGCCTACTGCCTTGGGCTGGGAATCCCGTTCCTGCTGTTGGCCTTCGGGTCGGCGGGCGCGGTGCGGGGCCTTGGCTGGCTGCGCCGTCACACCAGGACCATCCAGATCTTCGGCGGCGCGTTGTTGATCGTCGTCGGCGTCGCCCTGGTGACCGGGGTGTGGGCGGACTTCATCTCCTGGGTGCGCGACGCGTTCGTCAGCGACGTGCGGTTGCCGATATGAGGGTGCTCAAACGCCTTGGCGCATATGCCAGGAACACCTGGCGCGCCCTGACCTCGATGGGCACTGCGCTGGCGCTGCTGTTCCTGCTCGCACTCGCGGCCATCCCCGGCGCACTGGTGCCGCAGCGCAGCCTCAACGCGGCCAAGGTCGACGAGTACCTCGCCGAGCACACGCTGATCGGACCGTGGCTGGACCGGTTGCAGGTGTTCGACGTGTTCTCCAGTTTCTGGTTCACCGCGATTTACGCGCTGCTGTTCATCTCGCTGGTGGGGTGTCTGACGCCGCGGTTGGCCGAGCACGTCCGCAGCATGCGGGCCACTCCGGTCGCCGCGCCGCGAAACCTCGCCAGGCTGCCCAAGCATCAGACCCTCGTCGCGGCCGGGGACGTGGACACGGTCGCGGCCGGGGTCGAGGAGCGGCTGAAGGGCTGGCGAAAGACGAGCCGCCAGGAGGGCGACGTCGTCGAAATCTCGGCTGAGAAGGGCTATTTCCGCGAGTTCGGCAACATCGTCTTCCACTTCTCGCTGCTCGCGCTGTTGCTCTCCATCGCCGCAGGCAAGCTGTTCGGTTACGAAGGCAACGTCATCGTCGTGGCCAACGGCGGGCCCGGGTTCTGCTCGGCCTCACCGGCCGCGTTCGACTCGTTCCGGGCGGGCAACACCGTCGACGGCACTTCTCTGAGTGCGATCTGCTTGCGCGTCAACGACTTCGACGCCGAGTACCTGCCGAGCGGGCAGGCGCTGAGCTTCGCGGCCAACGTCGAATATCAGGCCGGCGACGACCTGACCAGCGACACGTGGCGCCCCTACCGGCTCGAGGTCAACCACCCGCTGCGCCTCGGCGGGGACCGGCTGTACCTGCAGGGCCACGGGTACGCCCCGACATTCACCGTCAGGTTCCCCGACGGCCGCACCCGCACGCAGACGGTGCAGTGGCGACCCGACGACCCGATCACGCTGCTGTCGTCCGGCGTCATTCGTGTCGACCCGCCCGCGGGCACCTATCCCGACGCCGGTGAGCGGCGCAAGAACCAGATCGCGATCCAGGGCCTCTTCGCGCCGACCGAACAGCTTGACGGCAAGTTGTTGTCGTCGAGCTTCCCCGCGCTGCGGGATCCCGCGGTGGCCATCGACGTCTATCGCGGCGACACCGGTCTTGACACCGGCCGCCCGCAGTCCCTGTTCACCCTCGACCCGCGGCTCATCGAGCAGAAGCGGCTCACCAAGCAGGTGCGCGTGAACCTCAAGGCGGGTGAGTCGACCCGGCTGAACGACGGGACCGTGGTCACCTTCGACGGCGCGGCACCGTTCATCAACGTGCAGGTCTCCCACGACCCGGCTCAGATCTGGGTGCTGGTGTCGTCGATGACGATGATGGCCGGGCTGCTGGTGTCGCTGGTGATACGACGGCGCCGCATCTGGGTTCGGGTTTCCCCGGCGTCGCCGGGTACCGTTGACGTCGAGCTGGGCGGCCTCGCGCGCACCGACAACTCCGGTTGGGGCGACGAGTTCGAGAGGTTGACGGCGCGGCTGGTGCCCTCGGCGGAAGAAGGCGGGAGAGAACGCGCATGACCCCCCACATCGACATTGGGCTGGCCCGGTACTCGGATCTGGCGTTCACGTCCACGATCGTCGTGCTGGTCATCGCCCTTCTGCTGTTGGCCGTCGAACTGGCCTACAGCGGAAGCCGCAAGGCCGACGCCCGCGAGCTAGTGACCGCCAATTCGGCCGCCGTCGCCGCGGACAGCGGCACGCCCGGTGTCGTCGTCGACGCCCCCAGACGTCTCGTCGACGAGCGGATCGGGCGGGCCGGCCTGGCGTTGGTGTACGTCGGGACGGCGATGCTGTTGGCGTGCATCGTGCTGCGCGGTCTTGCGACCTCACGCGTGCCCTGGGGCAACATGTACGAATTCATCAACCTGACGTGCTTCTGCGGGTTGGTGGCGGCGGCCGTCACGCTGCGTCAGCCGAAGTTCCGGGCGCTGTGGGCGTTCGTGTTGCTGCCGGTGCTGATCCTGCTTGCGGTGTCGGGAAAGTGGCTGTACTCCAACGCCGCACCGGTGATGCCCGCGCTGCAGTCCTACTGGTTGCCCATCCACGTGTCGGTGGTCAGCCTCGGCTCGGGGGTGTTCCTGGTCGCGGGCGTGGCGAGCATCCTGTTCCTTGCCAAGATGTCACCGCTGGGCGACCCCGGCCGTACGGGTCGGCTGGCCGCCGTCATCGCGCGGCTGCCCGACGCCCAGACGCTGGACCGAATCGCCTATCGCACGACGATCTTCGGGTTCCCGATCTTCGGTTTCGGCGTGATCTTCGGCGCCATCTGGGCCGAGGAGGCGTGGGGCCGGTACTGGGGCTGGGATCCCAAGGAGACCGTCGCGTTCATCGCCTGGGTCGTCTACGCCGCCTATCTTCACGCCCGCTCGACGGCGGGGTGGCGTGACCGCAAGGCCGCCTGGATCAACGTCGTCGGATTCGTCGCGATGGTGTTCAACCTGTTCTTCATCAACCTGGTCGTGACCGGGTTGCACTCCTACGCAGGGGTGGGCTGAGGTTGATCCGGGCGTCCGAACCACAGAGTTTCCGCGCGCAGCAGCGATTCAGTGACCCCTCCCAAGCGATCCCGCCGGAGTGGACCGCGCCGACCCCGCCGCACGGCATGCCCGTCGTCACGCTGCCACCGACGCAGCCGGCGCCGTCGCCCGAGCCCGACGCGACGCCGCCGTACCTCGACCTGTCGACCGTGGCCCTGTTGGGCCAGCCCAAGCGCACGCCGAGCGCTGGCTGGCGGCGCTGGCTCTATCTGGGTTCGTTCACCCTGGTCAACCTCGGGGAGGGCAGTAAGGCCATCCGCCGCAAGGAGCTCACCGCGCAGGCCAGTCGGCCGCTTCGCGGGTGCTACCGGATCGCCATGCTGTCGCTGAAGGGCGGCGTCGGAAAGACCACCATCACCGCCACCCTCGGTGCGACGTTTGCCTCAGCGCGAGGGGACCGGGTCATCGCGGTGGACGCCAACCCCGACCGCGGCACGCTCAGCCAGAAGGTGCCCTTGGAGACGCCGTCGACCGTGCGGCACCTGCTGCGCGACGCCGAGGGCGTCAACAGCTACAGCGACGTCCGCAACTACACGTCGCAGGGTCCGAGTCGGCTGGAAGTGCTTGCCTCGGAAAGTGATCCGGCCGTTTCCGAGGCGTTCAGCAGCGACGACTACAAGCGCACCCTCGAGGTGCTCGAGCGCTACTACAGCCTGGTGCTCACCGACTGCGGCACGGGCATGCTGCATTCGGCCATGTCGGCGGTGCTGAACAACGCCGACGCGTTGATCATCGTCAGCTCGGGTTCGGTCGACGGTGCCCGCAGTGCGTCGGCGACGCTGGACTGGCTCGACGCCCACGGCTATCAGCAGTTGGTGGTCGATTCGATCGCCGTGATCAATGCGGTTCGGCCGCAATCGGGTCGGAATGGTTCGCGGGTCGACCAGAGCAAGGTCGTCGACCACTTTTCGCGCAGATGCAAGGCGGTGCTTCAGGTGCCGTTCGATCCGCACCTCGAAGAGGGGGCGGAGATCAGCTTGGAGCGGTTGAAGCCGGAGACGCGCGACGCCTTCACCGAATTGGCGGCGGTCGTCGCGAGCGGTTTTCCCGGCACCCGCTAGGCACGCACCGTAACCGCCAAAGACACCGAACCCCTAGCGAGGATCCTTGCCGTGGTTGAGCCGATTGAGGAACTCGGGATCGTCGTCGGGCCCGATGGTCCTCGTTCTCGGCCGGTTGGCAGTCGCGCGTACCAGGCGCCAGGCCCCATAGGCCAGACCCGCCAGGATGACGACGAGGAGAACGAACTGAAGCACAAAAACCTCCTTGCAGTAAATAATACGCGTCGTCGGTAGGCTCGGGTTCGTGTCTAGTGCTGCAGAGGGTGGAAGCGACGCGACTCGGGCGGCGACGCGCCCCGGATCGCGAATGGTTCTCGACGTCCTGGTCTACACGATCGCTCGGATCCTGCTGGTCGCCGTCCTCGCCGCCGCCATCTACTTCGGCGGAAAGGCGCTCGGCATCGGCGAGTTCCCGATCGTCATCCCCATGTTGTTCGCGATCGTCCTGGCACTTCCGTTGGGAATCTGGCTGTTCGCCCCGCTGCGCAACCGGGCCACCGCCAGCATCGCCGTGTTCGACGAACGTCGCCGCCAGGACCGCGAACAACTGCGGTCCCGCTTGCATGGCGACAACCCCCGCAAGTAGTGACCGAATCGTGACGAAGACGCCCCGGTCCGCCTTTGGAGCTCAATTCGTCGGTGCGGCAGGTTTTCTCAACTCCTCGACCTACGGGCTGCCGCCCACCTTCATGTTCGACGGTCTCGCCGAGCGCATGGGGGAGTGGCAGTCCGGCATCATGGACGTCCCCTCGTTCGACCAGTCGGTCGACCGTGGGCGCGCCGCGTATGCGGAGCTCGTCGGGGTGGCCGTCGACTCGGTGACGATGGGGGGCAGCGTGTCGGCCCTGCTGGGTCTCGTCGCGTCGGCCGTTCCCGACGGAGCCAGGGTGGCCACGCTGACTGGCGAATTCACCAGCACCACCTTTCCCTTCGCCGCTCAGGCGGTCCGCGGCGTGACCGTCACCGAGTTGCCGGCCGACGAGCTGATCGCCACTGCTACGGACTACGACGTGGTGACGGTGAGCTTGGTGCAGTCGGCCACCGGTGAGGTGCTCGACGTCGACGGATTGCGGGCGGCGGTGGCGGGCACCGGCACCGTGACCGTGCTCGACGCGACCCAGGCGGTCGGCTGGAAGGTGCTCGACCTCGGCTGGGCCGACGTCACCGTCGCCGCGGTGTACAAGTGGCTGCTCGCGCCTCGGGGTACGGCCTGGATGTCGTTGAGCGACAGGGTCTCTGCGCGCATGACGCCGCACCTTGCCAACTGGTACGCCTGCGAGCAGCCGTGGTCGTCGATCTACGGCCTGCCGCTGCGGCTGGCCTCGGACGCCCGCCGGTTCGACACCTCACCCGCGTGGTTCGGCGTGTTCGGGGCGGGCTTGACCATGCCGTGGTTGGCATCGCTGGATCGCCACGACGTCGAGGCGCACTGTCTGGGGCTGGCCACCCGGCTGCGCGCCGAGTTCGACCTACCGAGGGTCGACTCCGCGATCGTGTCGCTGCCGTTCCCCGACGCGGCGTCGGCAGCGGAGCGGATGACGGCGGCCGGTATCCGGGCGTCGGTCAGGGCCGGCGCGGTGCGGGTCGCCTTCCACCTCTACAACACCGAGGACGACCTTCAGCTGCTCCTCGACGCGCTGGCCGGATAAGCGCGAACTACCCGTCGAGCTCTCCGGCGATCCCGCGCTCGATGCCGACCCGCGTGGTGGGCGGCAGCACGACCAGTCCGTCGAGCTCCTTGCCCGCCAGTTCGTAGGCCTGCTCGCGCTCGTGCTGTGTTGCCGCGGTGTCCGACGCGACGCTCAGCAGGCTGCGGGCGCGGGCGATCCGCTGTTGCTGCTCGGCGGTGAAGTCGCTGCGGCGCCGGCGGACGGCCTCGGTCTCGGCCGCGTCGAAGGCCGTGGTGTAGTCCTCGACGGCCGCGAGGTACTGGGCGGCCGCTTCGCGGTCGTCGACCAGATCCTCGGCCTTGCCGGGGCGCAACAGGTCGGCCCGCAGTTTGGCCTTGTGGAACTCCGTCGTCAGCGGTGCCCGCAGGTCGGTCATCAGCGGGAAGTCGAGCAGCTTGCCCGTGTCGAGCTCGTACTCCAGCCACCGCGTGTCGGTGCGCGCGTGTTCTTCCAGCGTGCGGGTGACGATGCGCCACAGTGCCGCCGGATTGGTCGGCGCGGGCTGCTCCTCCTGCGGGGCTGGTGCGGCCGAGGTCCCCTGCACCCGCTTCCATACGCTGATCCCCGCGAACACGACGCCGGCTACGGGGACGAGCATCAGCAGAAGCTCCGCCAACCGGAACACGATGCCCATGAAGCCAGGATGCCCTAGGACAGCGCCAAGGCGGTCGCGACGGCGATCGACCACACCAGCATCGTCAGGCCGGTGTCGCGCAGCACGGGGATCAGGTCCTTGCCGCCGAGGCCGGACCGCACGGGGGCGGCGGCCCGCACCGCCAGCGGCAGCGCCACCAGACCGACCGCGCACCACGGCGTCGCAAGCATCAGCACCAGCGTCAGCACGAAGGCCAGTGCGACGAGCACCTGGAACAGCAGCCGGGTGCGGCGGTCGCCGAGACGCACCGCCAGCGTGATCTTGCCCGAATCCGTGTCGGTCGGGATGTCACGGAGGTTGTTGGCAACCAGCACGGCCGACGACAGGGCGCCGGTCGCGACGGCGAGCGCGGCACCGACCCAGTCGACTCGACCCGCCTGGGTGAACTGCGTGCCGAGGACGGCGACCAGACCGAAGAACACGAACACCGCGATCTCGCCGAGGCCGATGTACCCGTAGGGCTTCGACCCTCCGGTGTACAGCCAGGCCCCCGCGATGCACACCGCGCCGACGGCGATCAGCCACGGTTGGCTGACCAGCGCCAGCGCCAGGCCCGCCGCGGCGCCGACGCCAAGGCTGAGCCCGGCTGCGATGGCGACGGCGCGGGGTGAGGCCAGCCGGGACCCGACCAGGCGCAGCGGCCCGGCGCGCACGTCGTCGGTGCCGCGGATGCCGTCGGAGTAGTCGTTGGCGTAGTTGACGCCAACGATCAACGCCAGCGACACCACCAACGCGAGAAGCGCCTTCCACCACACCGCGTCCCCGAGCCACGCCGCTGCTCCCGTGCCCGCGATGACCGGGGCGACGGCGTTGGGCAACGTGCGTGGACGGGCGCCCTCGACCCACTGCGCAAGACTTGCCACGCCGGTCATCGTCGCATGGGTGGCGTTCACCGCTCGGGTGGCAGGTGCTCGACGCCGCCGATGCCCGGTACCAAGGTGCGGGTCACGGTCCTGCTGTAGGCGTCGCGCGCTTGTTCGTTGGGGATGTCGCCGGACAGCTTCACGGCGCCCCAGTCGACGTCGGGCCGGCCGACGAGCCGGCTGGGAATCTCGTGCAGGGTGCCGAACACCGTCAGGGCGGCGAAGACCCCGCCGATGTCCCGGCGCCGGTCCTCGGTTAGGAACGGCCGCGGTGACTCGATCACCGCCAGCGGCGTCGTCGCCACGCCGGCCCGCACCGTCGCGATGTCGTGGACGCAGGGAAACAGAAACGCCATGGGCCAGCTGATCAGCACCGGCCCCTTGTCCGCCAGGAACTCGGTGAGCCTGATGGACGACCTCAGCCGGGGGCCGGTGAAGGCCAGCCAGCCGAGGGCGTCGGTCCGGCCGTCGACCGCGTGGATGCGCATCCGGTCCGCACCGGAGGGGATGACGGCGGCATCGACGCCAAGGGAGCGCCAGAGGGGGTGGGCCGGATCCTCGTCGGAGGCGGGCCGGTCGACGGGAGTGCGGTCACCGAGCGGGGCGACACCGCCGCCGTCGGCCCGGCCGAACTCGAAGGCCAACTGGTTGCCGCCGTCGGTACGACCCGCGACCGACACGGTGACTCCGCCGTTGGCGGGCTGCGGCGGGAGCACGAACCAAGGGCTCGTCATGCTGCCGGTCGCCTGGACGTCGGGAGCGTGGCTGCCCCAGAGGAACGTCGACGCTCCGGTGCCCGGTGGGTCCGGTGGCGGGGCGTCGGCCGGGTAGCCGGTTTGCCGGTCGAAGCCGGCCAGCTGCTCGCCGGCCTCACTCGACGGGGCCAGTCTCGGCCCGTCGGGCAGTACGTCGACGTCGTCGGCCAGGCCGCACACCCGGGTGCCCGCGACGCGGTCCAGGTTGATCTTCGCGAGCGAACCCTCGGGCCGTCGCAGCGGCGCGGCGACGAAGGAGCCCAGCAGCAGGACGAGCACGACGCCGACGGCGGTCAGCGTCGTGACCGCGGGGCCGGCCGCCGGGGCCCGCGCGAGGCGGCGGCGGTAGAGCAGTACCGAGACCACGACGACCGCGGCGAGCCACGGCCACGGCTGGTTCAACGGAAGGCCAAGCGGCCGTGGTGGTTCCGACGGCCACGGCACGTCGTAGACCACGGGCAACCACCACGCGTTGGGCCCGTCGAGCGCCACCGCGGCGGCGCCGATCAGCAGCGCGGTGCCTGCGACGCCCACGACGGTGAGGTACCGGTTGGGAGTGCGGGCGCGGCGCGTCACCAGCACCACCCCCACCGTCAGCAGCGCCGCGATCGGCCCCGCCGCCGCCCCAAGGTGATAGGACCACTTCGAGGGCGACACCGCGAACAGCAGCAGCGCGACCACCGCCACCGCGGCCATCCGCAGCGCCGCGCGACCGACGAAGTCACGGTGCGCCCGTGGCAACGCCAACAATCCGACGACGGGAATCATGGCCGCCGTCAACAGGATTGGCATCCGCTTCGCGGCGCTGCCCTGCTGATCCGACCCCAGGAGGTAGCGGTACCGATCGGGTTCGTCCCACCACGGCAGCGCCGGGCCGAAGAAGGTATGCCAGTCGCTCGCGATCAGCAGGGCGTCCCACGTCTGGTCGGCGAAGACGGCGGTGAGTCCAACGGCGGCGACGCAACTCAGCGCCGCGACGTGGGCGGCCAGCTGCCACCGGGTGGGCGAGGCGGCCCGCAGTGCCGCCAGCAGGCGGGGAGCGAACACCACGATGGGCGCCAGCACCAGGAGGCCGTTGGGGCTGATGGGCACCGTCAGGCCGACGGTCAGCGCCAGCAGAGCCAGCTCGCGCGGGCCGCGCGCCCGCATCGCCAGCGACAGCGCCACTACGACCGCGAGCGCGACGTAGGACTCCGGCCGCGTGCCCAGGTTGAAGGGCAGCCAGGCGGCGAGCAGGCAGACCGCGGCGAGCGACCGCACCCGTCCCGTCGCCGCGCGGACCGGCAGCGCAGCGCCCAGCACGCCTCGGCTGAACACCAGCCACGTGGCCACGGCCAGCAGCGTGCTCGGAAGCCGCAGCCACAGGGGTGCAATGCTCACCACTGTCCACGGGGCGAGCAGTTCCTGGCTGAACGCGAACGGCACCTCGGCGGCGTTCCACCAGCGGTAGTAGTTCCCGGGGTTACCGGTCGCGGCGACGTTGCGCGCGATAGTCGACGCCCATCCGTCGTCGACGGCCAGCGGTCCGATCACCGCCCACGCCGCCAGCGTCGCGACGACGCCGACGTCGACCCACCACGACAGGCGCCACCGCAGGCGGCGGCCGGGGCGGGACGGCCGGACGAGCAGCACGAGGACGCCGACCACGGCCGCGAGCTGAACGCCGATCAGGCCGTACTTCAGCGCACTCGGTGAGGTGCTGAACGGATCGGCGACCTCCATCGTCACGGCCAGCCCGGCCGCGTCGGCCGGGTCGAGATCGGTGTCGAAGCCGAACACCTGCGGAACCGGCTCGCCGGGGAGGTCCGTGCGCCGTCCGTCCGGCGCGTCGACGCTGACTCCGTCGCGTCCCGCGGTCACCATCACGCGGCAGTCCGCCACCGTCG
>NZ_MVOC01000049.1 GCF_002043095.1 Mycobacterium sp. AT1
TGGCGGCAGTGGGACGTTGAGCTTGAGCAGGAAGCGGTCGAGCTGTGCTTCCGGTAGCTGATAGGTGCCCTCGTACTCGATGGGGTTCTGCGTCGCCGCGACGATGAACGGGTCGGGTAGTGGGCGGGCGTCGCCGTCGACGGTGACCTGACGCTCCTCCATGGCCTCCAGCAGTGCGGCCTGGGTCTTCGGTGGCGTGCGGTTGATCTCGTCGGCGAGAAGGAGATTGGTGAACACCGGCCCGGCGCGGAACTCGAACTCCGCGGTGCGGGCGTCGTACACCAGTGATCCCGTGACGTCGCCCGGCATCAGGTCCGGGGTGAACTGGACGCGCTTGAAGTCGAGTTGAAGCGCCGCTGCCAACGTGCGCACCAGCAACGTCTTGGCGACTCCCGGGACACCCTCCAGCAGAACGTGGCCCCGGCACAGCAGTGCGATCACCAGACCGCTGATCACGGCGTCCTGTCCGACCACCGCCTTGGCGATCTCGGAACGCAGTGCAAGCAAGGCGTTTCGAGCGCCGTCGGCGTCGGTGGTGGAAGTCGTTGGGTGATTCACGAGGTGGCGACCTGCCTTTCGATGTCGTCGAGTAGCCGCGAGAGGCTCAACAGTTGTGCGTCGTCGGAGGGATCGGGCCCGAACAGTGCGTATTCGACGGCAGCCGGGTCGTACCGAATGCGGTGGGCGACGGTCTCGACGACGGACGCGGGATCGGACTGCGAGCCGAGGCCGAGCCGGGGGAGGATGCGTAGCAGCACCGCGGTCCGCAGTGCCGACGCGGCGCGGTCGCGAGCCCGCCGTGACCGGTACAACCTGCCGCGACCCTCGACGGTCTCCGAGGCGCGCACGACGACCGGGAGGTCTTCGGCTACCAGCGGACCGATCCGACGGCCCCGCCACAGCGCGACGAATCCCACTGCGAGGCAAAGTTGTAGGACGATCCAGCCGACTCGACCGGGGATGAGGTCCATGACCGAGGTGGCGCCGTCCGATTCGCCCTCGATCCGGTCGGGGGTGTACCAGATCAGTGTGGGCCGGGCGCCGGCCAGGTTCATCGCCAGAGCGGCGTTGCCCTCCCGCAACAGCCCCGCGTTCGTCATGAAGTCCGCGGTGCCGACGACGGTGACCGTGCGGCCACCGTCGGTGTAGCGGACCAGCGCGCCGTCGTAGCAGCGGGTGAGTGCGGCGCCGTCGACCGGTTCGTAGGTGTCGCTGAGGTTGAGCTGCACCTGACCTGCGCGGGTGGCTTCGGGCATGTCGCATCGGGGTTCGCCGCCGAAGCTGGGGTCTTCGGCACGCTCGATCTTCGGAGCCAGCGCCTCCCGCGTCCACGACGTCGGCTCGACGAGCAGCACGTCACCCGGAAGGTTCGCGATCCGTTGCAGGGCAGCATCGTCGACGAGAAAGGGGGTCGGTGCCATCAGCAGCAGGGAATCGGGGCGCGCGGCCCGCTCGACCCCGGCGAGGTCCTTGACGGTGACCACGTCGACGCCACGATCCCGAAGAAGTGTGACCAGCGCGTGGGCGCCGTCCGGCGAGGTGGCGTCGGGATTCATCCGGCCGCCCTGGCGGGGAGCGGTCAGATAGGCGGAGACGGCCGAAACGCCCACGATGAGCACCAGGGCCAGCAGCGCCCACCGCACGGTCCGCCATCGCTGGACGACGGTGGCGCCGACGGCGGACGTGGTGTCGGTCATCGCACCTCGACCCAGCCGTCCGTGGCGTCGGACGCGCTCTGGTCGGCCGCGCCGCCGGCGACGTGGTCGACGAGATGGCCGTCCAAATCGGCGATCATCCGGTACGCACTCTCGGTGCCGGGCAACTCGCCATAGGTGACGTCGTTGAAAGCCGTTGCCGCGTAACGCAATTCCTTTGACAAGTCCGGAACGGCCTGACCTGCGTCGCGGGCCAGCTCGGTCGCGGTGCGACCGGGGACGGGCAACAAGACCGCGGTCTCCTCGAGGTGGCGGGCCACCGCGCGAAGGCGATGCCTGATCGCCGAGGCCCAATCCCCACGCGCCGCAGCCGATTCGGCGGCGGCCCGGTGTTCGGCCGAGCTCATCTCGACCGACCCGAACAATGCGCTGTGGCGGCCACGGTTGGTTCGCATGGTGCGTCGCGCCACTCGAACGGCCACGGCGACGGCCGCCGCCACCAGGACGAGCAGGACGGTGATCGTGAGCCAGCCGCCGGGTACCGATGCGCCACCGGACATGATCTTGTACAGCAGGTCGTCCAGCAGACGGGCCAGTTGATCGGTGAGCGAGCCGCGCGGATAGATGGGCTTGCTCAGTTCGCGCTGGGCGGCGTCGTGCGCCGCGTCGCGGTCGATGTCGATGGTGGACACGTCAGCGGCGCTGGGTGAGCCACAGGTCGTCGGTGGAGTCGACGGTCCCCGTCGCCCCGGTCTGCAGCACCAAGTCGAAGGCCTCGGCCCTTATCCGCCGGTCTGCGTAGAGGAGTACCACGACGCCGGCGCTGAAGGGCGCCGTGATTATCTGGCCGATCGCGCCGCCAACGCTGATCAGCACCACGGCGATGACGATCGTGCTGGTCGACTCGCCGACGATGAGCATGACCTGGCCGACCAGGCTGAACGGCACCGTGACCGCACCGGACACCACGCCGGCGACCACGACTGCCAGCAGTCGGATGCCGAACACTCGCCAGAAGTCACCTCTGACCAGGCGGATGGAGCGGGTGATCGCGGCACCGACGCCGATGCGCTCCAAAACGATCAGCGTCGGTGCGAAGCTCAGGATCGTGTAGAGGTAGGCGAGCGCGGCGACGACCGCCAGGCCAAGGAGCGCGCCGACGACGAATGCCGCTGCGCCACCGGCGAGTTCGGCGACGGCGAACACCACGCCGACGACGACGGCGATCAGCACCGCGGCGCCGACCGTCTCGAGTGCGGTGATGCCGAGCAGCGGGAGGAGGCGGCCCCGCACCCGTCGCCACGCCTCGCCGACGCCGATCGTCGCACCGAACACGGCGCGGCCAACCACGACGGTCAGCAGACCGCTGAGCACGATCCCGGCCAAGACGGTGGTGATGGAGCCCGCGGCGGTGGACAGCAGCAGCCCGACGATGGACCCCTCGGACATCTCCGTGGGATCGGACTGGCCGTACTCGCCGAGGCTCGGTGACAGCAGGCCGCTGCTCGCCAACGGCCCGATCTGCAGGAGTAGCGCGACGACTTGGGTCACCACGACGACGATGGTGGTCAGGCCGAGCGTGGCCTTCGGGTTGGCGCGGATGTAGGACACCGCAGCGTTGAAGATGTCGCCCATCCCGAGTGGACGCAGCGGAATGATGCCGGGTTTGAGTGCGGGAGGCGGCCCCATCGGCGGATACCCGGGCGGCGGATACCCCGAGTACCCCGGCGGTGGGTAGTAGCCGGACGGTTGCGGGTATCCCGGTGGTGCGTATCCCGGCGGTGGGTAATGACCCTGAGGGACCTGCGCGTAGCCGGGCGGCGGATATGCGGGCGGCGGTGGGGCGGTTGGGCCGCCGGCGTCGCTGCTCATGTTTCCCATCCTGTCGATGCCGGTGATTATTCACAACGTGCACGGGGTGCCCGAGCGTAGCGTCTACGCCATGGCGGAACTCAAGGAGCGGCTGCGCGCCGACCTCACAGTGGCGATGAAGGCACGGGACAAGCTCACCACGGCGACGATCAGGATGCTGCTCGCCGCGATCCAGGCCGAGGAAGTGTCGGGCAAGCAGGTGCGCGAGCTGTCCGACGACGAGGTACTCAAGGTGTTGGCGCGCGAGTCGCGCAAGCGCGGCGAGGCCGCCGAGATCTACGTCACCAACGGCCGGGGTGAGCTCGCCGCCACCGAGCGCGCCGAGGCCCAGGTGATCGACGACTACCTGCCACGGCAGCTCAACGAGGACGAGCTCGCCAACGTCGTGGACACCGCCTTGGCCCAGGTGGCCGAGGAGATCGGTCAGCGGCCGGGGGCCAAGCAGATGGGGCATGTGATGAAGGCGGCCATGGCCATCGCCGAGGGCAAGGCGGATTCGTCGCGTCTCTCGGCCGCGGTGAAGGACCGCCTCTAGCCGGTTTTCCGCCGTGATTCCGGGGTAGCCGTTCATGCATGACGCGATTCGGCTACACCCTCATGACAGAGCAGAGCGGCCCGAAACAGCTTGTGGAGTACGCGGTTTCGGCTGAACGTCTGGGCTTCGACTTCGAGGTCTCCAGCGACCACTACTCGCCGTGGCTGGCGGCGCAGGGCCATGCGCCCAATGCGTGGACACTGCTCGGGGCGGTGGCGCAGGCCACCGAGCGGGTCGAGCTGTTCACCTACGTCACGTGTCCGACGGTCCGGTATCACCCCGCGGTCGTCGCCCAACAGGCCGCGACGCTGCAGATCCTGGCCGACGGCAGGTTCACCCTCGGCGTCGGCAGCGGCGAGAACCTCAACGAGCACGTCGTGGGCCAAGGCTGGCCGACGATCAAGCGGCGCCAGGACATGCTGCGTGAGGCCGTCCAGATCATCCGCGAGCTGTTCACCGGCGAGTTGGTCGACTGGAAGGGCGACTACTTCGAGGTCGACTCCGCGCGCCTGTGGGACGTGCCCGAGGTCCCCGTCGCGATCGCTGCCGCGGTGTCCGGGGAGCGGTCGGTCGAGACGTTCTCGCCGCTGGTGGATCACCTCATCGCGGTCGAACCCGACAAGGAGCTCGTCGACGGCTGGCACGCGGCCCGCAAGGGCACCGGCCTGCCCGGCGACTCCAGGGTCGTCGGCCAAATCCCCATCTGTTGGGACACCGAAGAGGCCGCCGCCGTCGCACGGGCCCACGAGCAGTTCCGATGGTTCGCCGGCGGGTGGTCGGTGAACGCCGACCTTCCGACGACGGCGGGTTTCGCGGGGGCCACCCAGTTCGTCCGCGAGGAGGACGTGGCGTCCTCCATCCCGTGTGGACCGGACCTCGACGCCATCGTCGAGGCGGTGCGCAAGTACTGGGAAGCGGGCTTCACTGACATCGCCCTGGTCCAGGTCGGCGACGAGGGGCAGGACCGCTTCCTCGATCAGGCCGCCGCTCCGCTGCTCGACAAACTGCGCAAAGCCGCTGGTTAGAGGCCGGCGGTTTGGTTTCCGGCATTATGGGAAGTCCATTTGCCAATAGCAAACCTACGAGGGAGACATCGTGGTCGTGACACTGCTCGTCGGGTACACCGCCATGGCGTTGGTCGCCGCAGTAGTGGTGTTCGTCGCCAGCGCTCGTCTCGGCGACGAGCAGCGACCCGGGCCGCAACGCCTCGGCTTGAGCCTCGCCGCGGGCGCGGTGTGGCCCGTCCTACTGCTCGGGCTGGCCGAATACGGCTCATTCGCGATGTACGCCAAGGCGCACCAGCACGACGAAGACGCCGACCGGGTGCTCGTCAAGGTCTAGGTGGCGCACCGGCGGTGACGATTCGGTACGAAATCGTGACCGTTTTGATATAACCTCATGTGGCGGGTCGGGGAGGACCATCGCGCGAGAGGTTTAACATGTCCGATTTTGAATCGCATGCACACCACAGCACTACCGAGCATCAATCGAGGTCGTTCGGAGCCGTCGTCCGTCGTGGGCTCGCGGCACTGGCGGTCGCCGCCTTCGCGGCCGGAATGGGCGCCCAGGCCGTCGTCGTCGCGGCGCCGGCATCCGCCGACACCGTCGACCAAATTGCCATCCGCACCGTCGGCCGCACCCAGTCGGTCAACCCAGGGACGCCCGGGCAGTGCACCTGGGGCGTCGCGGAGAAGTGGTACGAGGCAACCGGCTCCTATCCCGCGATGCGCGGGAATGCCCTTGAATGGACGAACACGGCGGCGGCCGCCGGTTACACCGTCGTCGACACCCCGCAGAATCGGTCGATCGTCGTCTTCCAGCCGGGTGTCGCCGGTGCGGGCGGTTACGGCCACGTCGCCTGGGTGGACTCCGTGTCCGCGGGTGGGCAGTACATCCACGTGACGGAGATGAACGGCGTCGCAGGCGAAGGACTTTGGAACGACCGCGACATCCAGAACGTCGCGGGGATGACGTACATCCTGCTGCCCTGACGGGCGGCCCCGAACAGCAGAAAGCCCCGGCCGGTGGAACCGGCTGGGGCTTCTGTTCTGCCATTACGCGGTCGGGGTAGCGGGATTCGAACCCACGACCTCTTCGTCCCGAACGAAGCGCGCTACCAAGCTGCGCCATACCCCGCGTAGAGCGTCGATAGCTTAACGCACCATGCCAGTCGGACGCGAAACGCCCACGTCCGTCGCCCTTCCTGGTTAGCCCCGAGGTGAATGGGTAGACAGTGTCGAACCACGGCACCGACGCCGACGTGCGGAATGGAATCCCCGCGCGACGGCGTTGTAACCACTACGTTCGACGATTTCTCGGGAGAGGCGTTCACATGACCGGCTTGGGAGCCACGATGTATTTCGGGTTGTTCGCCATCGCCGCACTGTGGCTGTTCGCGACCTCCGACCGTTTCAGCCGCAGCGCATTCCAGAGCGGCGATCAGGCCCAGCGGCCCGAACGCTCGAATTCGTGGAGCACCGAGGTCGACTCCGAGGGGTCCAACCCCTGGTTGACGAGCCACTCCGAGTCGAAGTAGGTATCGCCGTAGCGCTCACCGGCGTCGCATAGCAGCGTCACCACCGACCCGCTCCGGCCCGCCGAGATCATCTCGGCCAGCAGAATGAACGCCCCCCACACGTTGGTGCCCGTCGAGGGCCCGACCTTGCGACCGAGAACCGCGCTGACGTGATGTGCCGTCGCCACCGACGCCGCGTCCGGCACCACCATCATTCGGTCGATCACCCCGGGTAGGAACGACGGCTCGACCCGCGGTCGGCCGATGCCCTCGATTCGCGACGACGAACCGACCACGTCACGACTGCCCTTGGCGTAGGACGGGAAGAACGCCGAGTTCTGTGGGTCCACTACGCACAACTGCGTGGCGTGTCGCCGGTAGCGCAGATAGCGGCCGATGGTCGCGCTGGTTCCGCCGGTGCCCGCGCCGACGACGATCCAGTCCGGAATCGGAAACCGTTCCTCGTGCATCTGGTCGAAGATCGACTCGGCGATGTTGTTGTTCCCGCGCCAGTCGGTGGCCCGCTCGGCGTTGGTGAACTGGTCGAGGTAGTGGCCGCCGGTCTCCTTCGCCAGCCGCTCCGCCTCGGCGTACACCTCGCCGGACTGGGCGACGAAATGGCAACGGCCACCCTGTGATTCGATCAGTCGGATCTTGGCGGCACTAGTCGACGACGGCATGACCGCAATGAACGGCAACCTCAGCATCGCCGCGAAGTACGCCTCGGAGACGGCCGTCGAGCCCGACGACGCCTCGATGATCGTCGTGTTCTCGCCGACCCAGCCGTTGCACAGCGCGTACAGAAACAGCGACCGCGCCAGACGGTGCTTGAGGCTGCCGGTGATGTGGGTGGTCTCGTCCTTCAAGTACAGCTGGACGTTGACGCCGTCCATCCCGTCGCACCACGCCGACGGCAACGGATACCGCAACAGATGAGTGTCAGCGCTTCGTCTCGTGTCGGCCTCGATCAGCCGTATCGCGTTGTCCACCCACTCGCGTTGGTGGCGGCGAACGGCGATGGAGTCGTGGCCGGTCAACGCGCCGATACTGTCGGGTGCGACATGCTCACCCGGCTACCGAGGCTGCCGCCGCCGGTCGGCGCCGCCACCAACGTCAGCAGGGTCGCCTCCGGACGGCAGCAGAACCGATACGGAGCGTACGGCGACGTGCCCAGCCCCGCGGAGACGTGCAGTTGCATGTTGGCGCCCCATCGCGACGGTCCCTTGGCCCGCGACGGGTCGAGGTCGCAGTTGGTGACCAGCGCACCCTTGAACGGCAGGCACAGCTGCCCGCCATGCGTGTGTCCGGCCAACACCAGCTGATACCCGTCGGCCGCGAAGCGGTCGAGGACGCGCGTGTACGGCGCGTGGCTCATGCCGAGGGTCAGGTTCGCCGCCGCGTTGGGCGCGCCGGCGACGGTGTCGTAGCGGTCGCGGGAGAGATGCGGATCGTCCACGCCGGCAACGGCCACCAGCTGACCCTTGACCTCGATCTCGCGGCGGGTGTGCGTCATGTCCAGCCAGCCGCGTTCGGTGAACGCCGCGCGCAGGTCCTGCCACGGAAGTGGCTCGCCGGTGATGCGATGCGACTTCCTGAACAGGTAGTTCGTCGGGTTCTTCGGGGACGGCCCGAAGTAGTCGTTACTGCCGAAGACGAACAGTCCAGGCACCGACAACAGGTCGCCAAGCGCCTGGACCACCGACGGCACGGCCTTTGGGTGCGACAGATTGTCACCGGTGTTGATGACGAGGTCGGGCTCCCAGCCGGCGAGCTCCCGAATCCAGTCCTGCTTGCGGCGCTGCCGTGGCGTCATGTGAAGGTCGCTCAGATGCAGCACCCGCAGCGGAGCGGACCCCGGCGTCAGCACCGGCATCGTCGTCTCCCGCACGACGAACGCGTTGCGCTCGATCAGGGTTGCGTAGGCGATTCCCGCGGCCAGTGATCCGGCCGCCGCAGCTGCGGAATTCTTCAGTACCGTCGAACGGGCGAACATGGGAGCAGCCTACTGCCACATCGCGGCCGCCATCGCGGGTTGCCGACCCCGCGGGCCGGTTACGGAGGTGGCGGCGGCGGTGGCGGACCCAGCACCGGGACGGTAATGGGTGGCAGACCAGGGATCATCACGACCGTCGAACCCACGGGCGCAGGAATCGCGTTCGGGTCGTTCGGGTCGAAGGGGAATCCCGGCGGCGGGGGCGGCGGAGCCGGTGCAATGCCGTTGCTGATCTGGATCGTGATGATCGACCCCGGCACGGTTTGACCGTTGGGCGACGTTCCGACGACCGCACCCGCTGGCGAGCCGCTGTTGACCGGTGTCGCCTGGTCGGCTACCTGGAAGCCGGCGTCCTTGAGCCGCTGGCGGGCCAGGTCCTGAGTCATGCCCGCCACGCTGGGCACCTTCGAACCCGGCGCCCCGTCGACGTACCGCGGATCGGTCGGCGGCAGCGCCACGTCCTCGGGGGTGAACTGCTTCATCGCGGTGAACCACGTGCGTGCCGGTTCGTTGCCGCCGTAGAGGTTGCCCGAGCCGCACTGTCGCAGCGGGAACGAGCACAGGTCCGACGGCGACGTCGAATCGTCGTAGATGTAGTTGGCCGCCGCGTAGGCGCTGGTGAATCCGAAGAAGCCCGACGACCGGTGTGCCTCCGTGGTGCCGGTCTTGCCGGACACCGGCAGACTCCAGCCGGCCGAATTCGCGGCGCTCGCAGCGGTTCCGCTCTGATCGTCCTTGCTCATCGCGTTGGCGAGGGTGTTGGCCAGGCCTTCGGGGACGACCTGTTCGCACGTCTCCGTAGTGACGGAGACGTCCTTGCCGTTGCGGTCGTAGATCTTGTCGATCGGGTTGGGCGGGCACCACGTGCCTCCGGAGGCAAGCGTGGCGGCGACGTTGGACAGTTCCAGCGGGTTGACCTCGATCGGGCCGAGGGTGAACGAGCCGAGATTCTGCCGCTTGACGAAGTCGGCGAGGCTTTCGTTGCTGTCGGGGTCATAGGCGCGGGCCGTGCCGGGAAGCGCGTAGGAACGCAAGCCGAGCTTGACGGCCATGTCGACGGTGCGCTGCACGCCGACCTGGGAAATGAGCTTGGCGAAGGCGGTGTTGGGCGAGGTCGCCAGGGCGTCGGTGACGCTGATGGCGCCCCGGTAGTTGCCGTCGTTCAGCACACACCACGTGGCGGGCGGGCAGCCCTTCGCGCCGCCGCTGCCGAGCCCCTTGGCCTCGAACCGGCCCGGGGCGTCGAGCTGGGCGTTGATGCCCATGCCCATCTCCAACGCGGCCGAGGTGGTGAACAGTTTGAAGATCGACCCCGCGCCGTCGCCGACAAGCGAGAACGGCTGGGGCTGCATGGTCTCGCCGGCGTCGGTGTTCAGTCCGTAGGTGCGGTTGGACGCCATCGCGACGATCGGGTGGCTGTCCTTGCCCGGCTTGATCACGCTCATCACGCTGGCGACGCCGTCGAGGTCGGACGGGGCGAGACCGTCGATCGAGGACTTGACCTGGTTCTGGATGTCGGGATCGAGGGTGGTCTTGATGAGGTAGCCGCCCTTGGCGACCTGTTCCTTGCTGATCCCCGCGCGGGCGAGATAGTCGAGCACGTAGTCGCAGAAGAAGGCCCGGTCGCCTGCGGCGATGCAGCCGCGAGGCAGTTCGTTGGGCTGCGGGAGAACGCCGAGCGGCTCCAGCTTCGCCGCGCGCAGCGCCTCGGCCTCCTGGGGAACGTTGTCGATCATGGTGTCCAGCACCACGTTTCGACGTTCCAGGGCGCCCTCGGGGTTGGTGTAGGGGTTCAGCGTGCTCGTCGACTGCACCATGCCTGCCAGGAGGGCGGCCTGCTGCCAGTTCAGCTCGGAGGCGTTGATCCCGAAGTAGGTCTGCGCGGCGTCCTGCACGCCGAATGCGCCGTTTCCGAACGACACCAGGTTGAGGTAGCGCGTCAGGATTTCCGGCTTGGTGAAGGTCTTGTCCAAAGTCAGCGCCATGCGGATCTCGCGCAGCTTGCGCGCGGGTGTGGTTTCGATCGCGGCGCGCTTCTCGGCGTCGGTCTGCGCGATCACCAGCAGTTGGTAGTTCTTCACGTACTGCTGCTCGAGGGTGGAGCCGCCGCGGGTGTCGGCCGCCCCGGTCATGTACCCGGACAGGCCGGTGAGCGTGCCCTTCCAGTCGACGCCGTTGTGCTCGGCAAACCGCTTGTCCTCGATGGAGACGATCGCCAACTTCATCGAGTTGGCGATCTGGTCGCTCGGCACTTCGAATCGTCGCTGGGTGTACAGCCACGCGAGTGGATTGCCCTTGGCGTCGACCATCGTCGACACCGCGGGAACTTCGCCCTCGACCAGTTGGGCTGAGCCGTTGGCTACCACGTCGGAGGCACGGTTGGACACCAGCCCGAAGCCGCCGACCACCGGGAACATCAGACCTGCGGCGACGACGCTGGCGAGCAAAACGCACCAGGCGAGCTTGATGAGGGTGACCGCGGCTGGCACGCGCCGCGGTGGCGGCGTCGCCTGCGATCGGTCGGACATGGCTACAGAGTAGCGAGACCGATCGCTACCAGCATCGCAGCGGTCCTTCTAACCCTTGGGGCACGTGCTTCGCAAGCGCAAAACGCGCGCAAACCCGTATCACGGCACGGTCGTCCCATAAAATCGTGATTTGACTGTTGCGCAAAACCACCCTGACCACCTAGCTTTGACTGACAGTGCGATCTAGGTAACACTCCAGATCGCAATGTGGCGTAGATCGCAATTGCGTTCTACACCGAGGACTGGGCCGTCGCAGGGGGCGGCTGGACGAAGGGATCGCTGGTGTCAGGAATACGGCCCGCGGCGCGCAGGACAGTCATGAGTTCCCCAGTCAACGGTGTGGTGGTCCAAAGCGCCGAAGCCGAAGCGCGCATCGCGTGGGTTTCCCAGGCACGCTGCCGCCAGGCCGATCCCGACGAGTTGTTCGTCCGTGGCGCCGCTCAGCGAAAGGCGGCGGTCATCTGCCGCCACTGCCCGGTGATCTCCGAATGCGGTGCCGACGCACTGGACAACCGCGTCGAATTCGGTGTGTGGGGCGGCATGACCGAGCGTCAGCGCCGAGCCCTGCTCAAGCAGCATCCCGAGGTCGTGTCCTGGTCGGAGTTCTTCGCCGCCCAGCGCAAGCACCGCAGCGCCGTCTAAGTCGTCAGGCAAACTCCACGTCGCCGGTGATCTGATCGGCGATGGCGCGCAGCGCCTCCAGATCCGACACGTCGAACGGAAGCGACGGCACGCCGACGATCGCCACGTGGGGGTTGGCGCCGGTGAACCGAGACAGCAGCCGCACTTCCCGCTTTGCCGTCTGCGCCCTGTCGGCGTGCACGCGCAGCACCGCCGCCGCCAGGGCATCCGATTCGCCGCCGGCGGCCAGTTGATCCGCCGCCTCCCGTGCCTTGTCGGTCTGCAGATCGCACAGCGTGGGATGGGTGCGGTTCAGGATCAGGCCGGCGAGCGGCATCTTCTCAGTCGACAGGCGATCCACGAAGAAGGACGCCTCGCGTAGGGCATCCGGCTCGGCGGCGGAGACGACGACGAACTGGGTGCCCCTGCGCTTCAACAATTCGTAGGTGCGATCGGCCTTCTCGCGGAACCCGTTGAACGTCGAGTCGAGAGCCTGAACGAAACCGGCTGCGTCGGAAAGCATTTGGGAACCCAGGACGGTCGACAGCGCCTTCATGGCCAGGCCGACGGCGCCGGTCACCAGCTTGCCGATGCCCCGACCCGGCGCCAACAACAGTCGCCACAGCCTGCTGTCCATGAAGCTGCCGAGCCGTTTTGGCGCGTCGAGGAAGTCAAGCGCGTTGCGCGACGGGGGAGTGTCCACGACGACGAGGTCCCACTTGTCCTCGCCGAGTAGCTGTCCCAGCTTCTCCATGGCCATGTACTCCTGCGTGCCCGCGAGTGACGTGGCGACGGTTTGGTAGAACTGGTTCTCGAGAATTGCCTCCGCGCGGTCACCGCCGGAGTACTGGATGACCATCTCGTCGAACGTGCGACGCATGTCGAGCATCATCGCGTGCAATTCGCCGGTCACCTCGGGAGCCAGTGGCACCCGCTGCGGCGTGTTGCCGAGATCCTTGATGCCAAGGGCCTGCGCAAGCCGCTTGGCCGGATCGATCGTCAAGACGACAACGGTTCGGCCGTACTCCGCAGCCCGCAGCGCCATCGCCGCGGCGGTCGTCGTCTTGCCGACACCGCCTGCGCCGCAACATACTACGACGCGGTTGGACCGATCCATCAGGATGGAATGCAGGTCGAGGGCGGTGGGTGCGGTGCTCATCGGACTCCTTGCTTGGCAAGTGCTTCGGCGAGTTCGTACAGGCTGCCAAGGTCGACGCCGTCGGAGATGGCGGGCAGTTCCAGCCGCGGAATGTCGACCTCGTCGAGCTGCGCCGCGCTCTCCGCTCGGGCGCTGACGCGGGTCGCGTGCTGAATCGTCTCGGTGAGCAAGCCGGCGAAGTCGTCGTCGCCCAACGTGATTCCGACCTTGGCGAGACCGGCCCGCACCGAGTCCGCGTCGACGTCCCCCTCGGCGGCCTTCGCGATGTCGTCCGCGTCGAGGTAGGACGGAATGTTGCGGTTGACGATGACGCTGCCGATCGGCAACCCAAGCTCCTTGAGCTCGTCGATCGCCTCGATGGTCTCCTGGATGGGCAGGGCCTCCAACAGGGTGACGAGGTGGATGGCCGTCAGCTCGGAGTGCAGCAGTTTGACGACGCCGTCGGCTTGCGAGTGCACTGGCCCGCCCTTGGCCAAGTCCGAGACGGCCTTGGTGACGTCGAGGAACCGGGCGATGCGTCCCGTCGGCGGCGAGTCCACCACCACGGCGTCATAACCGGTCGACTTGCCCTTCGATCCCTTCGCCGCGTCCTTCTGGGAGCGCGCCACGATTTCCTTGATCTTGCCGGTGAGCAGCACGTCCCGCAGACCGGGTGCAATCGTCGTCGCGAACTCGACGGCGCCGATGCGACGCATCGCCCGGCCCGCAATGCCGAGGTTGTAGAACATGTCGAGGTATTCGAGGAACGCCGCCTCGGTGTCGATGGCGAGCGCGTTGACTTGACCGCCACCCTCGGCGGTCGCGATCTTGACCTCTTCATACGGCAGCGGCGGCACGTCGAAGAGCTGCGCAATGCCTTGGCGGCCCTCGACTTCGACGAGGAGCACCCGGCGGCCGCCTGCCGCGAGGGCCAGCGCGAGGGACGCGGCGATGGTCGACTTCCCGGTGCCGCCCTTGCCGGTGACGAAGTGCAGCCGCGCCTTGTTCAACCGCGACGGCCAGCCAACGGAACTCCGGCTGTTGGATTCGGGAACATCGTTGCTCACAACTGCATGCTAGCCATCGGACGCACAGGCACCGATAAGCTCGGGCACATGAGCGAATCGACCCGGTGGGAATACGTGACCGTGGCACTACTGACGCACGCGACCAAGCAGATCCTCGATCAGTGGGGTGAGGACGGATGGGAGCTGGTCTCCATCGTTCCCGGGCCGACGGGTGAGCAGCTCGTCGCGTACATGAAGCGGCCCAAGTGACCGCTACGCAGCGGCTCGCGGAGCTGGGAATCGAACTGCCCGCCGTCGTCGCACCATTGGCCGCCTACGTTCCGGCCGTTCGGACCGGAAACCTCGTCTACACCTCCGGGCAGCTGCCGATGATCGACGGAAAGCTGCCGCAGTCGGGCAAGGTCGGCGCCGAGGTCACCGCCGAAGAGGCCAAGGGCCTAGCGCGCACGTGCGCGCTGAACGCGCTGGCCGCCGTCCACTCCCTCGTCGGCGTGGACTCCGTGGTCCGCGTGGTCAAGGTGGTCGGGTTCGTGGCGTCCGCACCGGGTTTCAACGGCCAGCCAGGCGTCGTCAACGGAGCCTCGGAACTTTTCGGCGACGTCTTCGGCGACGCCGGCGTCCATGCGCGTTCGGCGGTCGGAGTGTCGGAGTTGCCGTTGAATGCGCCGGTGGAAGTGGAGTTGATCGTAGAGGTCGCGTGACGCATCCCGCCTACGGCCAACTGCGGCGGGTCACCGACACCGCGTCGGTGTTGTTGTGCGACAACCCCGGCTTGATGACGCTCGACGGCACCAACACCTGGGTGCTGCAGGGGCCTGGCAGCGACGAGATGGTCGTCGTCGACCCGGGGCCCGACGACGACGCGCACGTCGAGCGGATCGCGGCGCTGGGCAAGATCCCGCTGGTGCTGATCAGTCACAAGCACGGCGACCACACCGACGGGATCGACAAGCTCGTCGACCGGACCGGCGCCGTCGTGCGTTCGGTGGGCAGCGGTTTTCTTCGCGGGCTTGGCGGTCCGCTGACCGACGGCGAGGTGATCGACGCCGCGGGCGTGCGCATCACGGTGCTTGCGACGCCGGGGCATACCGCTGATTCGCTGTCCTTCGTGCTGGACGACGCGGTGCTGACGGCGGACACGGTGCTCGGTCGAGGAACCACCGTCATCGACAACGAGGACGGCAGTCTGCGTGACTACCTTGAGTCGCTGCGACGGCTGAACGGCCTGAGCGGGCGTGCGGTGCTGCCCGGGCACGGGCCGGATCTCGCCGACCTCGAAGCGGTGACGGCGACGTACCTCGCCCACCGCGGACAACGGTTGAACCAAGTGCGCGACGCACTGGTGGTGCTCGGCGACGACGCGACCGCGCGCCAGATCGTCGAGCACGTCTACACCGACGTCGACGAAAAGCTGTGGGAGCACGCCGAATGGAGCGTGCAGGCCCAACTGAACTACTTGCATGACTGACTTCGGCGTGATTGGCGGCGGTGAACGCCGGTGATCACGCCGAAATCGCCCGCGGGAGCTAGCGAGCTCGGCGGGCCAGCCGCTCGGAGTCGCTGATCAGGACGCTCTTGCCCTCGAGGCGAATCCACCCGCGGTGGGCGAAGTCGGCGAGCGCCTTGTTGACCGTCTCGCGGGACGCGCCGACCAACTGGGCGATCTCCTCCTGCGTCAGGTCGTGCGTCACGCGAAGCGCGCCGCCCTCCTGGGTGCCGAAGCGCTGCGCGAGCTGCAGCAGCTGCTTTGCGACGCGACCGGGAACGTCGGTGAAGATGAGGTCGGCGAGGTTGTTGTTGGTGCGACGCAGACGCCGGGCCAACACGCGCAGGAGCTGCTCGGCGATCTCGGGCCGGTCGGCGATCCACGCGCGCAACGCATCACGGTCCATCGACACGGCGCGGACCTCGGTGATGGTGGTGGCACTCGAGGTGCGTGGACCGGGGTCGAAGATCGACAGCTCACCGAACATGTCCGACGGGCCCATGATGGTGAGCAGGTTCTCGCGGCCGTCCGGTGAACGTCGACCGATCTTCACCTTGCCCGAGATGATGATGTACAGCCGGTCACCGGGCTCGCCCTCGGCGAACACCGTGTGTCCGCGCGGAAAGTCGACTGGCTGCAGCTGCTTGGTCAGCGCGGAGACCGCAGTCGGTTCCACTCCCTGGAAGATTCCGGCCCTCGCCAGGATCTCGTCCACGTTGCCCCTTAAGCCGTTGGAAATATGACACACGAAGGCCACCCCTGCGGGATGGCGAAGTCATTCTAAGCGTTGGCACCTTCGCGAGGTGCCAACGCTACACACGATAAGCGTGCCGAGTCGGTCGAAATTCCGTATTCGATTCGTGCGGGATGATCACGCGCGTCGGCAAATGCCGAGCCGAATCGGTGAATACGCTTTCCCGGCAGACGTCGTCGTATCCGTCGTCGAGCAATTCATAGCTCCCGACGACACCCGTGCGCGCCGCGGGTTTGGCGCAGTCTGCCTTGGCCTGTTCGAGGAACGCGGTGACGTCCGCGGGAGACACGGTGTCGTCGTCCAGACCCGCCTCCAAGCGATCAAGCCCGAATGTTGCCAACATCAGCAACACCGGGATGAACGCTACGAGCAACCAGGACACATGGCGAAGTAAACACGCCGAAGGTCTCGGCGGGGTCACGAATTGCCACCGGTCCGCGCTTAGACTTGTCGGTTCTCTCAGTAGGCTGATGATCGTGACAGCGCGCGCAGTGGCGGCCCCGAAATCCGCCAAGTACGACAACGAAACTCACACCGGCCTGGTCCGGCGGGCGAGGCGGATGAATCGCACGCTCTCGCAAGCCTTTCCGCACGTCTACTGCGAGCTCGACTTCACCAACCCGCTGGAGCTTGCCGTCGCGACCATCCTGTCGGCGCAGAGCACCGACAAGGGCGTCAACCTGGCCACTCCCGCCCTGTTCGCGAAGTACCGCACCGCGGCCGACTACGCCGCCGCCGACCGCGAGGAGTTGGAGGCACTGGTCCGCACCACGGGCTTCTACCGGAACAAGGCCAATTCGCTGATGCGTCTCGGTCAGGAGTTGGTCGCGCGCTTCGACGGCGAAGTGCCGCGGACGCTCGACGAGTTGGTGACGCTGCCGGGAATCGGCCGCAAGACCGCCAACGTCATCCTGGGAAACGCCTTCGACATTCCCGGCATCACCGTCGACACCCACTTCGGCAGGTTGGTGCGCCGGTGGCGGTGGACCGAGCTCGAGGATCCGGTGAAGGTCGAGTTCGCGATCGGCGACCTCATCCCACGCAAGGAGTGGACGCTGCTCAGCCACCGGGTGATCTTCCACGGCCGCCGGGTGTGTCATGCCAAGAAACCGGCCTGCGGAGTGTGCGTGTTGGCCAAGGACTGCCCGTCGTTCGGCCTCGGCCCGACGGATCCGTTGACCGCCGCCGCGTTGGTCAGGGGTCCCGAGACCGAACACCTACTGGCGCTGGCCGGTCTGTAGAGCCTTCCTGCCTCATGCGCGCATCAACTCGATGGACCCTGGCCGGGCTCGTCGTCATCGTGGCGCTGGTCGTCGCGTTGTGGCGCGAGGTCGGCGCCGACGACCCGGCCGGGAACCCCGGTGGCGGTCTGTCCGCGGGCGCAGCGAGGGAACACCGTGACGCCGACACCGCCGAGGCGCTGGCGGGTCCTCGCGCCGAGGCCGACCTGCCGCCGTGCCCGACCCCGTCGACCGGACCCTCGCCCGAGGCGCTGCGCGGGATCACGACCGAGTGCGCCGCCGACGGCAGTCGCGCCGACGTCGCGGCGATGGTCGCAGGCCGCAACGTGGTGCTGAACCTGTGGGCCTACTGGTGCGGGCCCTGCGCCGACGAACTGCCCGCGATGGCCGAGTACCAGCGGCGGATGGGGCCTGCCGTGACGGTGCTGACCGTCCATCAGGACGAGAACGAGACCGCGGCGCTGCTGCGGCTGACCGAGCTCGGCGTGAAGCTGCCGACCCTGCAGGACGGTCGACGGCTGGTGGCGGCCGCGCTGAAGGTGCCCAATGTCATGCCCGCCACCGTCGTGCTGCGTTCGGACGGTACGGTGGCCAAAATCCTGCCGCGTGCGTTCACCAGCGCCGATGAGATTGCCGCGGCGGTGAATCCGGCGATGGGAGTGCGCGGTTGATCTCGAACGGTGACGGGGGACCGTCGGCCGCCCTCGATGCCGCAGCGGCTCCGTCCTGGCTGAAGCCGCTGCTCGAGAACGTCGCCGACGTGCCGCGGGCGTACCGCGAGCGGGTGCCCGCCGAGGTGCTCGCCGCCATCAAGGTCGCCAACGCCGCCGCGACGGTGACGGGAACCAAGCGTGACGCCGCCGTCCTGGTGCTGTTCTCCGGGCCGTTCGACTCGCCGTCCGGCGGCTTGCCGCCCGACGCCGACCTGCTGCTCACGGTCCGGGCCTCGACGCTGCGCCAGCACGCCGGTCAGGCCGCCTTTCCCGGCGGTGCGTCAGACCCGGGCGACGACGGACCCGTTGGTACCGCGCTGCGCGAGGCCAACGAGGAGACCGGAGTCGACGTCACCCGGCTGCAACCGCTGGTCACGCTGGACCGGATGTTCATCCCGCCGTCGGGCTTCCACGTCGTCCCCGTGCTGGCCTACTCGCCGGACCCGGGACCGGTCGGCGTCGTGAACGACGGTGAGACGGCGATCGTCGCCCGCGTGCCCATCCGCGCGTTCGTCAATCCCGAGAACAGGTTGATGGTGTACCGCAAGGAGAACACCACCCGATTCGCCGGGCCTGCATTCATGCTCAACCAGATGCTGGTCTGGGGTTTCACCGGCCAGGTCATCTCCGCGATTCTCGACGTCGCGGGCTGGGCCGAGCCGTGGGACGCCGACGACGTCCGCGAACTGGACGTGGCGATGGCGCTCGTCGGCGGCGGCAGCGATTACCGTGAGGGCCCACAATGACTTCGTCGCAGTGGCTTGATCTGGCCGTCCTCGCCATCGCCTTCGTCGCCGCCATCTCCGGTTGGCGCTCCGGGGCGCTTGGTTCGCTGCTGTCCTTCGTCGGCGTGATCCTCGGTGCCGTCGCGGGTGTGCTGCTGGCACCGCACGTCGTCGGTCACGTCGACGGGCCGCGGACCAAGCTCTTCGTGGCGCTGTTCCTGATCCTCGGGCTCGTCGTCATCGGTGAGATCGCCGGTGTCGTCCTCGGCAGGGCCGTGCGGGGCGCGATCCGCAACGGCGGGCTGCGCACCGTCGACTCCGTGGTGGGCGTCGCGCTGCAACTGGTTGCGGTTCTGGTGGCGGCCTGGCTGCTCGCGACGCCGCTGACCTCCTCCGATCAACCCGATCTCGCTGCGGCCGTGCGCGGTTCGCGGGTGCTGTCGACGGTCGACCAGGCCGCGCCGGCCTGGCTCAAGCGGGTCCCGACGCGGTTGTCGTCGCTGTTGGACACCTCCGGGTTGCCCGACGTGCTGCAGCCGTTCGGCCGCACCCCGATCGTCAACGTCGACGCGCCGGACGCCGCCCTGGCCAGCGACCCCGTCGTCGCGGCCACCCGGCCGAGCGTGCTGAAGATCCGCGGGGTGGCGACCAGCTGCCAAAAGGTGCTCGAGGGCAGCGGATTCGTCGTCGCACCCAACCGGGTCATGTCCAACGCGCACGTAGTCGCGGGGTCGGAGAGCGTGACCGTCGAATCCGACGGCAAGACCTACGACGCGACGGTCGTGTCCTACGACCCGAACGCCGACATCTCGATCCTCGACGTTCCCGACCTGCCCGCGGCACCGCTGCAGTTCGACATGCAGGAGGCGCCGACGGGGACCGACGCGGTGGTGATGGGCTATCCCGGCGGCGGCGAGTTCACGGCCACCCCGGGCCGCATTCGCGAGATCATCCAGCTCAACGGGCCCGACATCTATCACACGAACACGGTCACCCGCGAGGTCTACACCATCAGAGGCACTGTTCGGCAAGGCAATTCGGGCGGTCCGTTGATCGACAAGGACGGCAAGGTGCTCGGCGTGGTGTTCGGCGCCGCGGTCGACGACGCGGACACGGGCTTCGTGCTGACGTCCCACGAGGTCGAGAAGCAGATGGCGAAGGTCGGCAACACCCAGCGGGTGTCCACCGACACCTGCATCTCCTAGCCTCGGGCGCCGTAGACGCCCGCGAGGAACCTCGTCAGTTGCTCGTTGACCAACTCGGGGTTCTCCTCGTGCGCGAAATGGCCTGCGCCGGCGACGGATACGTACCGTCCGTGCGGAGCGAACCGCTGCGTGCGACGCACGGGGTCGGACAGCACGTAGGGGTCGGCGTCGCCCCGCACGTGCAGGACGGGCACCGACAGCGGCCGCTTCATCGACTTCATGAAGCGGCGCCCCTCGCCGCGAAGCTGGCTACGGACCGCCCAGCGCTGATACTCCAGCGCCGAATGTGCCGCCGACGGGATCTGGATGGCCCGGCGCATGTGACGCATCGTTTCCGAGAAGTCTTCTGAGGCAAGCCAATTCGCACCGGCCCTGCTGCGCACCACGGTCTCGAGCTCGGCGGCGTCGTCTCGCGTCAGCGACCGTTCGGGCCAGAAGGGCAGCTGATAGCGCATCATCCACGGCAACAGCGCCATGCCCTGGTCGCGGCGCGTCAACGCCGACGCGCGCAGCGCGACCGGGTGCGGCGAGCTGACGACGGCAATGGATCGCACCACCCTGGGGTGCAGCACCGAGGTGGCCCAGCAGACCAGCCCGCCGTCGGCGTGCCCGACGAGCGTCGCGGTCTCGTGCCCGAGCGCACGAACCAGGCCCGCGGTGTCACCGGCCAGCGTCCAGCCGTCGTAGCCCCGTGGCGGCTTGTCGCTGCCGCCGTACCCGCGCAGGTCGACGGCCACGACCCTGGCGCCGCTCAGCCCGCGGAGTTGGTGCCGCCACGACCACCAGAACGAGCCAAAGCCGTGAAGCAGGATCACCAGCGGTTGATCGGCCGACCGCTCGTCGTCGGTCGTGGGGTTGGCCTCGACGACGTGAAAGCGAATGCCGTTGGCGTGCACGTCCATGTGCCGCCACGGGCCGGCGATGCGGGTGACCGACGGATCGGGTGGCGGCTGTGTGATGCGCCCCCGGGAGCGCGCCACTACCAGCCGGAGGGATCTGCCGTCGGCGCGGAAGGCTTCACCGGGGTCCTGTCGCCGCCGGGCGTCAGCGCGACCCGCGCCTCCTTGACCGACTCGATGGTCTTCCGCGGGCCCCTGATCTTTCGCACCTTGAGGTAACCCAGGAACGCCAGCAGTCCGGTCGTCAGCAGCATCAAGCCGAAGACGATCAGGTCGGCCGCCCACTTCTGCAACCACAGGTCCAACAGGTCCGAGACGAAGAAGAAGAAGAAGAACGTCGAGTAGAACAGGACGACGAGGGCGAGGATGAAGTAGACACTGCCCGTCAGACCCTTCTTGACGTCGCGGGTGATCTCGGCGCGTGCCAGTTCCACTTCGGCGCGCACCAGCGTGGACATCTGCGCCGTCGCATCCTTGACCAGGTCGCCCACGGAGGGGTCGGGCTTCGGTGCGTGCGGATCCACCAATGGAATCGAGGTCACCGTCGTCGGAACGCCGCTCTTGCGGTCGCCATTGCTCACGGACACGTCCTCCCCGTTCGATGTACAGTCCCGCAGTTCATGGGGGTCGGCGCCCATGTTGCCATGTCGAGGCCTCTGCAACGATTCCGGCCGACGTTAGACTGGCGGCGCTTGGCCGTCGGCCGGGGCAGTGCCGGAGGAGGTTCCTTGCAGTTCGTACGAAGTCATCGGAGTCAGCTCGTCCTGTCCGCGCTCTTCGTCGTCCTGGTAGCCGCCCTGACCACACCTCACCCCGCGGTCTCCCACGCCGAGGACAAGGTGGTCCTCGGGGGCGGGTCGGGAATCGTGATCGACGGTGACACCTTCTGCACCCTGACCACCATCGGCAACGACTCCAAGGGCAACCTCATCGGATTCACCTCTGCGCACTGCGGCGGACCCGGCGCGCAGGTCGCCTCGGAGCGCGCCCAGTCCAGCGGCGTCGTCGGCACGATGGTCGCGGGCAACGACGGTCTCGACTACGCCGTGATCCAGTTCGACCCCGCCAAGGTGCAGCCGGTCAACTCGATCGACGGCTTCGAGATCGACGGCCTCGGACCCGATCCGGTGTTCGGTGAGAACGCCTGCAAGCTCGGCCGCACGACGGGCCAGTCGTGCGGCGTCACCTGGGGCCCTGGCGACAAACCCGGCACCATCCTCAACCAGGTGTGCGGCCAACCCGGCGACTCGGGTGCCCCCGTCACGGTGAACAACCTGCTGGTCGGCATGATCCACGGCGCCTTCAGCGAGGACCTTCCGACATGCGTGGTGAAGTTCGTCCCGTTGCACACGCCTGCGGTGACCATGTCGATGACCTCGGTGCTGGCCGACATCAACGCGAAGAACCGACCGGGCTCCGGTTTCGTCCCGGTCGGCGCTCCTTCTGCTTGATTCTCGGCTCCGCCGAGGTCGCCTAGCTCAGGTGGTGCACCTCCTGTAGCCCGTACACCGGGGTGGGCAGGCCTTCGTAGCGCGCCTTGAGCTGGAGCGCCAGATACAGCGAATAGTGCCGGGACTGATGCAGATTCCCGCCGTGGAACCACAGGTTCTCCTGCTGCGTCGGCTTCCACATGTTGCGCTGCTCGCCCTCCCACGGGCCCGGGTCCTTCGTCGTCCCGCTACCAAGACCCCAGACCTTGCCGACCTTGTCGGCGACGTCCTGGCCGATCAGGTCGGCCGCCCACCCGTTCATCGAGCCGTACCCGGTGGCGTAGACCACGACGTCCGCGGGCAGCACCGTGCCGTCGGTCAGCACCACGGCGTCCTCGGTGAGCTTCTCGACCTGACCGTGCGCCAGCTTGATCGTGCCGTCGGCGACCAGATCGCACGCGCCGACGTCGATGTAGTAGCCGGAGCCGCGGCGCAGGTACTTCATGAAGAGGCCGGAATCGTCGTCGCCCCAATCCAATTCGAAGCCCGCCGCGGTCAGCCGGTCGTAGAACTCCTTGTCGCGCTCACGGATGGCGTCGTAGACCGGGATCTGGAACTCGTGCATGATCTTGTACGGCAGCGAGGCGAACGTCAGGTCGGCCTTCTCGGTCGTCATCCCGGACGCCACCGCCCGCTCCGAGTAGAGGTCGCCGAGACCGATGTCCATCAGCGAATCCGACTTCACGATGTGGGTCGAAGAGCGCTGCACCATCGTCACGTCGACGCCGTTCTCGACGAGCGCCTTGCAGATGTCGTGGGCGGAGTTGTTGGACCCGATCACCACGGCGCGCTTGCCGACGTAGCGGTCCGGGCCGGGGTGCGCGCTGGAGTGGTGTTGCTCGCCGCGGAACACGTCCTGACCGGGCAGCGTCGGGATGCTCGGCTTGCCGGACATGCCGGTGGCCAGCACCAGCTGCGTGGGGTGCAGCGTCAGCCGTTCCCCGTCGCGGTCGATCTCGACGGTCCACTTCTTCTCGGCCTCGTCGAAGGAGGCGGACAGGCAGCTGGTCTTCGACCAGTACGGCACCTCCATGACCTTGGTGTAGAACTCGAGCCAGTCGCCGATCTTGTCCTTGGGCGCGAACACCGGCCAGTTCTGCGGGAAGGGCATGTACGGCAGGTGGTCGTACCAGACCGGATCGTGCAGGCACAGCGACTTGTAGCGCTTGCGCCACTGGTCGCCGGGGCGGTCGTGCCGGTCGACGACGATCGCCGGAACGCCGAGCTGACGCAGCCGCGCGCCAAGCGCGATGCCGCCCTGACCGCCGCCGACCACCAGCGTGTACGGCTGCTCGCTGCGGCCAAGGGCCCGTTCTTCGTCCGCCCGCTTCTCCGCCCACGACCTGGTGTCGGCGTCGGAACCGTGCACCGCGCCCAGCACGCGGGTCACGCCCTTGCGCTCCTCGTGGCCCTTGATCTCCTGCATGGCCGTCAGCAAGGTCCATGCGACGTCGTTGCCGTCGGCGTCGGTCTTGATGCGCAGGTGCCCGGTGCCACGACCGACCGCGGTCTCGAATTCGATGAACGCGGAGGCGACGTCGCCGTCGGCGGTGGCCTCTTCGCGCGTGCGGAAGCCAGACGGGCTGGTCTCGGCCAGGCGTGCATGCAGCATGTCGGCGACGCCGTCGCGCCCCTCGACGGTCTTGAGGTTCCAGGTGAAGGAGACCAGGTCACGCCAGAAGCAGTCGACGGCGAACATCGCCACCACCCGCTCGACGTCACGCACGGCCAACGCCGCCTCGAAGTTGGCGAGCCAGGCGTCGACGCGAGCCTGTGGGGTGAGGGCCGCTGAGGCCGGCTTCTCAATCGTTTCGGTCATGTGACCCAGAGCACACCACCGCGGCATCGGCCGCAAGGGTTGCAGCGGGTTGCAGCGGGTTGCAGCGCGAGCGTGCAACGGGGTGCAACTCTTTCGGAACGTGGCCGCCGTCACATAGACATGGCTCATGAGAGCAGCTGTGTACTACGGACCCAACAAACTCGAGGTCGCCGACGTCCCCGAACCCCATCCCATGCCAGGCACCGTCAAGGTCAAGGTCGGGTTCAACGGCATCTGCGGCACCGACCTCCACGAGTACTACGCGGGCCCCATCTTCATCCCGACCACGCCGCATCCCTTGACCGGACAGCAGCTGCCGTTGACCATGGGCCACGAATTCTCCGGGATCATCACCGAGGTGGGCGAGGGCGTCACCGACTACGCGGCCGGGGATCGGGTGGCGGTCATGCCGCTCTACCGTTGCGGGCACTGCGGGCCGTGCCGGGCGGGCACCTACAACATCTGCCAACAGATCGGCTTCCACGGCCTGATGTCCGACGGCGGCATGGCCGAGTACACCGTCGTGCCAACCGACATGCTGCACCGCCTGCCCGACAACGTCTCAATGGAACTCGGCGCCCTCGTCGAGCCGATGTCGGTGGCGTACCACGCGGCCACCCTCGGCGAGCCGAACGCCGACGGCACCTCGATGGTGTTCGGTGCGGGCCCGATCGGCATCGGTCTGTGGTTTGCGTTGCGTGGCAAGGGAGTCGAGGACGTCTTCGTCGTCGAACCGTCGGCCACCCGGCGCGAGTCGATCGAAGCGCTCGGCGCCCGCACGCTTGACCCGACCGCGGTCGACGTGGCGGCCTTCATCGCCGACCACACCAACGGCGCCGGTGCCGACGCGGTGTTCGACGCCGCCGGCGTCGCACCCGCGGTCGCGACCGCACTCGCCTGCGTCGGGGCGCGCCGGCCGATGGTCAGCGTCGCCATCTACGAAAAGCCCTTGACGACACCGCTTCTCAATCTGGTGATGAACGAATCCCGCATCCAGGGGTCGCTCTGCTACACCGCAGCGGACTTCGAAGCGGTCATCGCCCTGATGGCCGAGGGCAGGTACGACACCACCGGCTGGGTGACGTCGATCCCGCTGGACGACGTCGTCGACGAGGGGTTCGAAGCGCTGCACGCGGGCACGAAGATGAAGGTCCTCGTCGACCCCTCCAGTGCGGACGCGGCGTCGTGAGCGGGGCACTGGACGGCAAGGTCGCACTGGTCACCGGTGCCGGGCGCGGCATCGGGCGTGGCATCGCGTTGCGGCTGGCCCGCGACGGCGCGGACGTCGCGCTGGTCGACCTCGGGCCGGACGGAATCTCCGCGGTTGCCGAGGAAATCGCCGGACTCGGTTCGAAGGCAACCACTTTCGTTGCCGACGTGAGCGACCGCGACCAGGTGTTCGCCGCCGTCGACCACGCGGCGACCACGCTCGGCGGTTTCGACGTCATGGTGAACAACGCCGGCATCGCGCTGGTCGCCCCGCTACTCGACACGACGCCGGAAGACGTCGCCAAGATCTGGGCCGTCAACGTCGACGGCGTGCTGTGGGGCATCCAGGCCGCGGTGACCAAGTTCAAGGAGCAGAACAACAAAGCTGAAGGAAAGATCAGCAGGATCATCAACGCCTCCTCGATCGCGGGCCACGACGGGTTCGCCATGCTCGGCGTCTACAGCGCCACCAAGTTCGCCGTACGCGCCCTGACCCAGGCCGCGGCCAAGGAGCACGCCGCCGACGGCATCACCGTCAACGCCTACTGCCCCGGCGTCGTCGGCACCGACATGTGGGTCGAGATCGACAAGCGGTTCGCCGAGCTGACCGGCGCCGCCGAGGGCGAGACATACGACAAGTTCGTCGGAGGCATCCTGCTCGGCCGCGCGGAGACCCCTGACGACGTGGCGGGCTTCGTGTCCTATCTGGCCGGCCCCGATGCCGACTACATGACGGGGCAGGCGGGGCTGATCGACGGGGGTCTTGTTTTTCGATGAGCGCTTGCGCGAAGAGTCGACTGCCTGGGATGAGCGCTCGTGGCTTTTGAATGTGATCTGGAGCACAATCAGGGGTGATGCAAGACCTTTCCTCTCCCGAACCGGCCGTCGCGGTCGGTGAGGACCCGCGGCACTACGCGCGGCTGATGTCGGCGGTGTACGACGCGACGATGTCGGGTGCCCGTGCGCCCGCCCGCCCACGGTCGGTGATCGAGGACTCCTGGCAGCGGATGATGGCCAACGGCCTTGCGCCCGATCGGCTGTCGGCGCCCGTCGTCGAACTCGCGGGTCTCGAGATGCTGCGCAAGTCCTCTGGTCTGCTCGGCGTCCTCGACGAGGTGTCGCGGAACCTGGAGTCGCTGATCGCCGACGGGGACAACATCCTCGTCGTCGCCGACGCGCTGGGGCGGGTGCTGTGGCGAAGCGGGTCGGCCTCGGTGCTCAACCACGCCGACCGGCTGGGTTTCATCGAGGGCGCGCACTGGGGTGAGAGCGCAGTCGGCACCAACGCCATCGGGACCGCGCTGGCCTCCAACCGGGCGGTGCAGGTGTTCTCCGCCGAGCACTACCAGCGCAGCCATCACCCGTGGACGTGTGCGGGAGCACCGATCAAGGACCCGCGCACGGGCCAGGTCATCGGCGTCGTCGACGTCTCAGGGCCTGCGGCGACGGTGCACCCGACGACGGTCGCCCTGGTCGACGTCGTCGCGCGGCTCGCCGAGTCGCGGCTGCGCGAACAGCACGACCAAACCCTGAACCGGTTGCGGGCGGTGGCCGCGCCCATCCTCGCGCGCATCGGCGCGCCCGCCCTCGCCGTCGACCAGGACGGGTGGGTGGCGGCGGTGGACTCGGTGCCGATGCACAACCGAATCCTGTTGCCCGTGGAGATCGCGCCCGGCCGGGCCTGGGTGCCGCCGCTGGGGATGTGCGAGATCGAACTGCTGCCCGGCGGGTGGTTGGTGCGCCCGACCGACGACGACGCCACCCCCGGCATCTCCCGCGTCACCCTCGACGTCCGCGACGCGGGGGCGCCGTCACTGGAGATGGTCGGCCAGTTCGGCTGCTGGCGGCATGACATCTCGCCCCGGCACGCCGAAATCCTGTTGATCCTTGCCACGCACCGCGACGGGCGGTCGGCGCCCGAACTCGCCGAGGACCTCTATGGTGACCGGTCGCGCGTGGTGACGGTTCGGGCCGAGATGTCGCGCCTGCGAAGGCAACTCGCGGGGCTGGTGCACGGCCGGCCGTATCGCTTCCCGCAGGCCGCGGTCGTCGACGTCTGCTACCCGCCGGACCGGGCGACGTTGCTCGCCGCCTCGACGGCGCCGGCGATCAGGGCCATGCGCCTGCCGTGAACGTGAAGAAGTGCGCGAGATCTCGAGCATTTCTCGCGCACTTCTTCACATTCGGCGGGGGTTAGAAGAAGCCCTGCGCCTTGTTGCCGTAGGACACCAGCAGGTTCTTGGTCTGCTGGTAGTGGTCGAGCATCATCTTGTGGTTCTCGCGGCCGATGCCGGACTGCTTGTACCCGCCGAACGCCGCATGCGCGGGGTACGCGTGGTAGCAGTTGGTCCACACGCGACCGGCCTTGATGTCCCGACCGGCGCGGTAGGCGGTGTTGCCGTCACGGCTCCACACACCGGCACCGAGGCCGTAGAGGGTGTCGTTGGCGATCGAGATGGCCTCGTCGTAGTCGCTGAACGACGTGACGGCGACGACCGGGCCGAAGATCTCCTCCTGGAACACCCGCATCTTGTTGTTGCCCTCGAAGATCGTCGGCTGCACGTAGTAGCCGCCGGCCAGTTCGCCACCGAGCTCGGCACGCTCGCCGCCGGTGATGACCTTGGCGCCCTCGTCCTTGCCGATCTCGATGTAGGACAGGATCTTCTCCAGCTGATCGTTGGAGGCCTGGGCGCCGATCATCGTCTCGGTGTCCAGCGGATCGCCCTGGCGGACGGCCTTGGTGCGGATCGCGGCTTGGGTCAGGAACTCGTCGTAGATGTCGGCCTGTACCAGGGAGCGCGACGGGCAGGTGCACACCTCGCCCTGGTTGAGGGCGAACATCGTGAAGCCCTCGAGCGCCTTGTCCTGGAAGTCGTCGACCTGGGCCATGACGTCGGAGAAGAAGATGTTGGGGCTCTTGCCGCCCAGCTCCAGGGTGACCGGGATCAGGTTCTGGCTCGCGTACTGCATGATCAGGCGCCCGGTGGTGGTCTCGCCGGTGAAGGCGATCTTCGCGATCCGGTTGCTCGACGCCAGCGGCTTGCCTGCCTCGACGCCAAAACCGTTGACCACGTTGACCACACCGGCGGGCAGCAGGTCACCGATGATCGACATCAAGTACAGGATCGACACCGGGGTCTGCTCGGCGGGCTTGAGGACCACCGCGTTGCCTGCGGCGAGCGCGGGAGCGAGCTTCCATACCGCCATCAGGATGGGGAAGTTCCACGGGATGATCTGCCCGACGACGCCGAGGGGCTCGTGGAAGTGGTAGGCGACAGTGTCCTCGTCGATCTGTGACAGCGAACCCTCTTGTGCGCGAAGGGCTCCCGCGAAGTAGCGGAAGTGGTCCACGGCCAACGGGATGTCGGCGTTGAGCGTCTCGCGGACCGGCTTGCCGTTGTCCCACGCCTCGGCGACGGCGATCGACTCAAGGTTCTGCTCGATGCGGTCGGCGATCTTGTTCAGGACGATCGCACGCTCGGCGGGTGAGGTCTTGCCCCAGGCGGGAGCCGCGGCGTGGGCGGCGTCCAGCGCCTTCTCGATGTCGGACTCGTCGGACCGGGCCACCTCGCAGAACGTCTTGCCGGTGATTGGCGTCGGGTTCTCGAAGTAGCGGCCGGCGGTGGGGGCGACCCAGTCACCGCCGATGTAGTTGTCGTAGCGGGAGTCGAAGGTCATCACCGATCCCTCGGTGCCGGGCCGCGCGTAAACAGTCATGGGTTCCTCTCCAACGAACGGGTCGACATCACCCAGTAAGTGTGTCGGTCGTCACTGAAGATAGGCGAAAAGGGGTTGCATCACGGTTGCACGGTTCAGCCGAATTCGAAGTCGAGGCCGGCGAGGTGTCCATCGGCCCTGGCCCGGTCCACCGGTTCGGCGCTGTCGTACAGTCGCCGCCACCCGTCGCGGTCGTCGGACCCCTCGGGCAGCTGCAGCCAACGGCGGAGCAGCCCGAGATCGCCGGTCGCCATGACCGCGCAGCGCAGGCTGGTGCTCAACTCGGTCCGCACCCGTCCGACGGCCGGTGACACCGACTTGCTCAGCAGCGGGCCGGCGTACGCGTCGAGGGCCGCCGCCACGTCACCGCGGGCCAGCGCGTCGAAGACCTCGGCGAGATCGCTCGAGATCGGTGCCGTCAGCCGGTAGGGCCGCGACGACAACAGTTCGGGGCCGACGACCCTGCGCAGCCGCGACATCTCGGCCCGGATGGTGACGACGTCGAGGTGCCCGTCGTCCAGCAGCGTGGCGAGGTGGTCGGCGCTCAGGCCCTCGGGGTGTCTGCTCAGCAGGACCAGGATGTCGGCGTGCCTGCCGGTGAGGGTGACTCGGGTCGGTCGGCCGTCGCCGCCGGTGCTCTCCCACCGCGGCCGGTCGGCGCCGAGGACCCTCAACCGTGTTGGTGGCAAACGCGATTCGACGCGAGGCGCTTCGGCGAAGCGCAGCAGCGCGAGATGGTTCTCGACGGCCACCACGGTGGCGCGGACCAGGGCCAGGGTCTGGGACGACGAGACGTCGTCGCCCCCGGTGAGGTCGATCGCGCCGATCAACGTCCCCGTCACCGGGTCGTGCACCGGAACCGCCGTGCAACTCCAGGGTTGGACCAGGCGGGAGAAGTGCTCGGTGCCGCGGATCTGCACCTCGGCGTCCAGCGCAAGCGCGGTGCCCGGCGCGTTGGTGCCCGCCCCGCGTTCGCTCCAGTCCGCGCCGGGGACGAAGTTCATCGACTCGGCCCGACGGCATGCGGTGGCGTCACCCTCGACCCACAGCAGGGTGCCGTCCGCCGCGCTGACCGCCACCATGACCCCCGAGGACCGCGCGTCCTCGACCAGCAGTCGGCGGATGACCGGCAACGCCGAGGCCAGGGGATGGGTCGCCCGCATCCGGGCCACGCTGAGCGCAAGGTCGGATGACTGGGCGCCGCCGCGGTCGGGGTCGACGCCTCTGGCCAGGCTGCGCTGCCAACTCTCGACCACGACGCGGCGCAGCGGGGTCGACGCGAGGTAGGACGCGTCGACCTCGCCCGCGACGAAGAGTTCGTGGACCGCGCGGACGTCGGCGTCCGCCGCCTTCGATGAACTCACCGGTGATCACGCTCCTCGCGAGGCGTGTCGTCGGCCCGCGTGGGAGCCACGATAGTCCCGTTGGCCGCCGACGGGCCCTGTCTTTCGGCCCTACTTGCTGGCGCGAATGGCCTCGAAGACGCTGGGGTCGACCAGGGTGGAGGTGTCTCCGAGCTCGCGGCCCTCGGCGACGTCACGCAGCAGGCGCCGCATGATCTTGCCGCTGCGGGTCTTCGGCAGTTCGGGGACGACGTGAATCTCCCGGGGCCGGGCGATGGGGGAGATCTCCTTGGCGACCTCAGCGCGCAGCTCCTCGACCATGGTCTCGGCGCCTCCGTGAGCTGACGCCTTCAGGATGACGAAGGCGCAGATGGCCTGGCCGGTCTGTTCGTCGGTGGCTCCGACGACGGCGGCCTCGGCGACGCCTGAGTGCCCGACCAGCGCGGACTCGACCTCGGCGGTCGAGATGCGGTGTCCGGAGACGTTCATGACGTCGTCGATGCGGCCGAGCACCCAGATCTCGCCATCCTTGCCGTAGCGGGCGCCGTCGCCGGCGAAGTACCAGCCCTGCTCGGCGAAGCGTGACCAGTAGGTCTCCTTGAAGCGTTCTGGGTCGCCCCAGATGCCGCGCAGCATCGACGGCCACGGCTTGTCGAGCACCAGGTAGCCGCTGGCCTGTTCGCCGTGGTCGGTGCCCGGCTCCAGCTTGTTGCCGTCGTCGTCGACGATCATGGCGGAGATGCCCGGCAGTGGGGTCATGGCCGACCCCGGCTTGGCGTCGGTGACGCCGGGCAGCGGGGAGATCATGATGGAGCCGGTCTCGGTCTGCCACCAGGTGTCGACGATCGGGGTCTCGTCGGCGCCGAAGACGGTGCGGTACCAGCGCCACGCCTCGGGGTTGATGGGCTCGCCGACCGAGCCGAGCAGGCGCAGGCTCGACAGATCGTGCTCGGCGGCGATCTGGCGGCCGAGCTTCATGAACGTGCGGACCAGCGTGGGTGCGGTGTAATAGATTGTGACACCGCACTTTTCGATGATCTCGAAGTGCCGGTGCTCGGTGGGCGAGGTGGGGGTGCCCTCGTAGACCACCTGGGTGACGCCGTTGG
>NZ_MVOC01000005.1 GCF_002043095.1 Mycobacterium sp. AT1
GACCTCGGCGCCGAGGTCACCAAGATCGAACCACCTGGCGGGGACATCTCTCGCCAGGTGGGCGACAGTTACTTCGCGAGCCTCAACCGGGGCAAGCGCAGCGTCTGTCTCGAGTTGGGCACCGACGCGGGACAGCGCCGGCTCGGTGAGTTGGTCGCGGAATCCCATGCGCTGCTGGTGAATCTCAAGCCGTCCGGCATCCGCAAGCTCGGGCTCACCTACGACGCGCTGCGGCGCCACAACGAGAAGATCGTGTGCGTGGCGTTGACCGGCTACGGGCTCGACGCGGCCGACGATCCCGCGTTCGACTACGTGATCCAGGCCGCGACCGGAATTGCCTCTCTGACTGGGGATCCCGACGGACCACCCACGCTGCCCGGTTACTCGTCGGCCGACAACTCCACCGGCTTGACTGCCGCGATTGGTCTGCTCGCGCAGATCGTGTCGGGACGCGGCGGTCAGGTCGACGTGTCGTTGCGCGACGTGATGCTCTCGCAGCTGAACTATCGCGCGTCGGCCTATCTCAACGACGGCGTCGAACCGCGCCGCCATCCGAATGGTGCGCATTCGTATTACGTTCCGGCGCAACTGTTCGCCACCGCCGGCGGCTACCTGGCGCTGTTCGTCACCCACGACGCGTTCTGGCGCGCGTTCTGCGCGGAAGCGGGCATCACGGGCTTCCCGACGATGGCCGAGCGGGCGGCTCACCGCGACGAGGTTCTGGCGGCGGTCGCCGCCGTCCTGGCGACGGATTCGGCCGTCGGGTGGGAGGCCCGGCTGCGGCCGCTCGGCATCCCGGCTGCCGCGGTGCGCACGCTTCCCGAGGCGCTTCGGGACACACCGGAAGTCGTCGTGCGCGCGGGCGAGTTCGACCTGGTACGTAGTTCGATTCGTGTCGTCGGCCACGAACCGCAGTACGGACCGCCGCCGGCGTTGGGTCAGCACTCGGGTGCTGCGGAGGTTCAGTCCTCGTAGTCGACGGTGACGTGGCCGTCGTCCGGGACGGCCTGGCAGGTCAGTACGTAACCGTCGGCGACCTCGTCGTCCATCAGTGCGTCGTTCACCTGCATCGTGGCGGTGCCCTCGGTCAGTCGCGCCATGCACGTCCCGCAATTGCCGGCCTCGCAGGAAAACGGCGGGGTCAAGCCGCCCCGGCGTGCGCTTTCCAGGAGCGTCTCGCCGGCCCGCCTCGAGACGGTCGTCGTCTTGCGGTCCAAGAGAATCGTCACGTCTCCGGCGACGAGGGGCTCGTCGTGTCCGGTTTGCGGGGTTGATGCGGGGTCTGCGGTCATCGAGGCGCTCCTGAGGTCATCATTCCATTCCAGTGAGAATACTATTCTCGTTTAAGGATAGGGTATTCTCAGTGTCGGTTGAGGCGGGAGGTCGGGCTGAAGTGGTCGAAGGATCGCACGCCGTCGGTTCCCCCGCACTCGCTTTCGGCGATCGCCAATACTCCCGCGCCGAACTCGACGCATTGGTCAGCGGGATGGCGACTGCGCTCGAACGTCGTGGGGTGCGCGCGGGTGACCGCGTCGCACTGATGTCGTCCAACAGGCCGGAGTTCGTCGTCGCCGTCCGTGCCGTCTGGGCGCTCGGAGCGGCGGTCGTCCTGATCAGTACGTCCTGGAAGACGGCCGAGGTGGCGTATGCGCTGTCCCTCACCAGGCCGTCACACGGCGTCGGAGACAACGCGCTCCTGGCCGATCTGATGCCGATGCTGCACCTCGACGAACCCGTCACTCCCGGGTGCCGGGAGTTCGCGCCGGTGGACCCGTCCTCGGACGCACTGCTGGTCTTCAGTTCGGGAACCACGGGCATGCCCAAGGCGGTCAGGCACGCCCACGGCGCATTCACTCAGGCCGTGGCACATTGGCGAACGGCGCTGGGGCTGTCGTCCGATGACCGCATGCAGATCATGACTCCGCCCTCGCACATCCTCGGCCTGCTCAACATCGCCACCGCCCTCGAGGTGGGTGCATGGATTCGCTTGCACCCACGGTTCGACGTCGACGCGATGTTGCGGCACATCGAGTCCGATCGCATCACGGTAGAGATGGCCGTCGCTCCGATCGCCCTGGCGCTTGCCGCCCATCCCGGGCTGGAGAGCTTCGACCTGTCGTCGCTGCGTTACGTGATGTGGTGCGCGACGCCCGTCGCGCGCAGCGTCGCCGACGAGGTGACCCGGCGCACCGGCGTGTCGTGGGTGACCGCCTACGGCGCCAGTGAGCTTCCCGTGATCGCCTGCAACGCACTGGACGGTGGACACCTCGACACCGTCGGTCGTGCCGTTCCGGGCGTCGAGGTACGAGTAGCCTCGCTGCACACCGGCGACGCGGTGTTCTACGGCGAGGTCGGCGAAATACAAGTCCGGTCGGAATCCGTGATGACCGGGTACCTGCCCGACGAGGCGACGGCCGACGCGTTCGTCGACGGTTGGTACCGCACCGGAGACGTGGGCTACCTCGACAGCGAGGGATGGCTGCGCATCACCGACCGCGCCAAGGAGATGATCAAGGTTCGCGGCTTTCAGGTCGCCCCCGCCGAGATCGAAGGCGTGCTGCACGAACATCCCGCCGTCGGCGACTGCGCCGTGTTCGGCGTGCTGGACGAGGCGAACGGGGAGACCGTCGTCGCGGCAGTGTCACGATGTGCCCCGGTCGACGCCGACGACTTGATTCGGCTGGTCGGCGACCGGCTGGCCTCCTACAAACGGCCGAGCCAGGTTCTCTTCGTGGCCGAAATCCCCCGCCTGCCTTCCGGAAAGGTGTTGCGCCGAGTGCTCAAGGAGCGACTGTGGACGTCCGACTGACATCTGAACAACGACAACTACGCGAGGCGGCGGCCAAACTGGCCGACGACCTCGGACCCGGCTCGGTCGCCGATCTGGACGACGACGGCCGCATCGCACGACTCGAGAAGACCGTGCACTCGACCGGGTGGCGATCGCTGCGCTCCGACGAGGCGACGGGCGTCGAGGTCGCCCTCGTAGTGGAAGAATTCGCGAGGGGCCTCGTCGACGTACCCTTCCTCGGGCCGGTCCTGCACGACGACTTGTGCCGCCGACTTGGACGCGAAATTGCCAGTCCCGCAAGCTACGTCGATGCGATCGACCTGACCAACAGTTTCGCCGGGGTGGTCGAGTCGCCCCCCGAGCTCGCCGAGTTGGCCCCAGCGGAGGCGGCTCGCTGGCATGCGCTGGCGCTAACGGCGACGACCGCAGATCTGGTCGGCGCCGCCCGCGGCGCACTCGCCCTGGCGGCCGACTACGCCAAGGTGCGCGAGCAGTACGGGTCGACGATTGGTTCCTACCAAGCGGTTCGGCATCTGCTGGCGGAGAGCCTCGCGCTGATCGAAGGATGCGTCAGCGTGCTACGCCACGCGGCGTGGGCGGTCGACGAGCTTCCGGAGGCCGAGGCCGTCGAGGCGGCGAAGGTCGCCAAGATCTACTGCGCGCGTTCGGCGCTGACGGTCTGCGAGACGTCGATTCAGGTCCACGGCGGGATCGGCAACACCTGGGAATGCCTGGCGCACGTGTATCTGCGCCGGGTACTGGTCGCGACGGAGTCGTGGCCGGTGAAGTTGGAGGAGTTGACCATTGGACTTTCGTGACTCACCATCCGAGGCCGCCTTCCGGGATCGGCTGCGTGGCTGGCTGACCGAGCAGAAGGGCAGGTTCCCCACCTCGGGCGACGAATACTGGGCCAAGGCGGGGGAGTGGCATCAGGCTCTGTACGCCGCCGGTTTCTTCGGTACGACGTGGCCAAAGGAATACGGTGGGCAAGACCTTCCCGCCGTGTACGACGTGATCGTCGACGAGGAGATCGCCAAGGGCGGTGCGCCTGCGCGGCCAAGCCTCGGGTACCTCGTGGTCGGCCTCAGCCATCACGGCGACCAGTCCCTGGCGCAGCGCTTCCTCCCCGGCATGATCGACGGTAGCCAGCGGTGGTGCCAGGGCTTCAGCGAACCGGGGGCCGGTTCGGACCTCGCATCCCTGACCACGACGGCGGTCAAGGACGGCGACGAGTACGTCATCCACGGACACAAGATCTGGACGAGCTACTCCGACGTCGCGGATTGGTGTCTCCTGTTGGCCCGCACCGACAAGGACGTGCGCAAGCACGAGGGCATTTCGGCGTTCATCGTGCCGATGCATCAGCCCGGCGTCACTCAGCGCCCGTTGAAGATGATCAGCGGCGTGACGAAGGAGTTCGGCCAAGTCGAGTTCGACGGGGCCAGGGTGTCGGCTGACAACATGGTCGGCGCACCGGGTGACGGGTGGAAGCTCGCGATGACCGTCGTCAGCCACGAGCGCGAACCGTCGACGCTGGGGTTCTCGGCGCGGTACGGAAAGCTGGTGCGGCAGTTGGCGAAGCAGACCAACGGCTCGGTGCCCGACGAATTGTCGTGGGCGTGGGTGCAGACCGAGATGCTGCGGTTGCACGTCCGACGCCGGTTGTCCGAACAGATGGACGGCATCACCCACGGTCCCCAGGGGTCACTCGACAAGCTGCTGATGACATGGGTCGAACAGTCCGTCGGGCACGCGGCGTTGGCCACCGTCGGCACGGGTGACGCCGAGATGTTCGGGGCCTACATGTACAGCCGGGCCCAAAGCGTCATGGGCGGAACGTCACAGATTCAGAAGAACATCATTGCTCAGCGCATTCTCGGATTGGGAGCCTAGGACTAAAATGTATGACCTGCCAGCAGAACTCGACGTCACCGCCGACGGCGGATTACGCATCATCACCCTGAACCGGCCCGAGGAACTCAACGCCGTCAACGACGATCTGCACGTCGGGTTGGCGAAGGTCTGGGCGGCTCTCGACGAGGACGCCGACGCACGGGCGGCGGTGATCACGGGGGCAGGACGCGCCTTCTCGGCAGGTGGCGACTTCAACTACCTCAACGAACTGCGCAGCGACGACGCGTTGCGCCAGAAGACGATCAAGCACGGTCGCGAACTGGTGATCGGCATGGTGCGGTGCCGCATTCCCGTGATCGCCGCGGTCAACGGACCGGCCGTGGGGTTGGGCTGCAGCCTCGCGGCGCTCTCGGACGTGGTCTACATCGCCGAGACGGCGTTCTTCGCCGACCCTCACGTGCAGATCGGCCTCGTCGCCGCTGACGGCGGACCGCTGGTCTGGCCGTCACAGATCGGCTTGCTGCAGGCCAAGGAGTTCGCCCTGACCGGTGTGCGGATCAAGGCGCAGCGCGCAGTGGACCTCGGTCTGGCCAACCACGTCGTCGCCGATCCGTTGACCGAGGCGATCGCGTGCGCGAAGAAGATCATGGGACTGCCGCAGCAGGCGGTGGAAGCCACCAAGAGACTGATGAACATTCAGCTGGAGAAGTCGGTCATGGCCTCGCTGGATTACGCCAACCTTGCGGAATACGTGTCCTTTGGGACAGCGGACTTCAACCGGATCGTCGACGGGTTGATCGCCAAGGGGTGACCCGCCCTGGTCACTTCGGTGGGAAGCGCAGCGCCCCGTCGAGTCGGATGATCTCCCCGTTGAGGTAGTCGTTCTCGATGATGCTCTGGGCGAGCTGGGCGTACTCGGTGGACCGGCCCATCCGCTTGGGGAATGGCACTTGCGGACCCCAGTACTTCTCCAGCTGCTCACCGGCCTGGCCGTACGCAGGGGTGTTGATCGTGCCGGGGGCGATGGTGACGACGCGGATGCCCAACGGTGACAGGTCGCGGGCCGCCACCAGCGTCATGCCGAGGACACCACCCTTCGCCGCGGCGTAGGGAAGCTGACCGATTTGACCCTCGTAGCCGGCGATCGACGCGGTGTTCACGATGACGCCGCGGCCGCCTTCCTCCAGCGGTTCGGTCTTGGCGATGGCAGCCGCCGACAGGCGCATCACGTTGAACACGGCGGTCAGGTAGAACTCGACGGTCTTCTTGAACCCGTCCAGGTCCAGCGCGGAGCCGTCCTTGCCGACCAAGCGACCACCGCTGGCCGGGCCACCGTGGGTGTCCACCGAGATGCGCAGTGGTCCCAGGGATTCGGCCTCGGCGATGGCTGCCAGCACGGACTCCTCGGAGGTGGCGTCGGTCTTGACGTAGCGGACGCCGAGTTCACTCTCGAGCGCCTTGCCCTTGTCGTCGGCCATGTCGGCGACGACGACCTTCGCGCCTGCGGAGTGCAAACGCCGGACCGTCGCCTCGCCCAACCCGCCTGCGCCACCGACGACCAGCGCGGAGTTCCCTTCGATGTGCATGTGCCACCCTTCGTGCAATTATGACTCTCGAACTATGAGAATATCATTCTCGTACGCATCCGAAAGGGGACAGACCATGCCCGAAGCCGTGATCGTCTCGGCCCTACGCACGCCGATCGGAACCGCGATGCGCGGCACTCTGCGAGACACCGACGCTTACGTGCTCGCCGATCACGTCGTCGGTCACGCCGTCGCCGACCTCGATCCAGCCCAGGTCGACGACGTCATTCTGGGCGAGGGGCTCTACGGCGGCGGCGTCGTCGCTCGGCACGCCGCCATCACCGCGGGCCTGCAGGGGGTGCCGGGACTGGCCGTCAACCGCCACTGTGCGGCGGGCCAGGCTGCCGTGCAGATTGCGGCCGCGAGCATTCGCGCCGGCATGGACCAGCTCGTCATCGCCGGTGGGGTGAACTCGGCGTCCACGTCACCGCGGTTCACCCGAAAGGTGAGCAGCGCCAAGGATGCCGAGACCGTGGGGTGGTTTCCGCCGACGCATCCGGATAGTCCGGAAGCTCCGAACATGGACATGTCGATCACGGTGGGGTGGAATTCGGCAGTCCGGGCCGGGGTGACCCGCGAGGAAATGGACGAGTGGGCGTTCCATTCGCACCGCAAGGCGATCGAGGCCATCGACGAAGGCCGGTTCAAGGCCGAGATCGTCGGGATCGACACTCGCCATGGGTATTTCGACACCGATGAACATCCCCGCCGTGACACCAGCCTCGAGAAGCTGGCGTCGTTGAAGGTCCTGCATCCGGAGATCGAGGGGTTCTCCATCACTGCGGGCAACTCCAGCGGAGCGAACGACGCCGCCGTCGCGCTCGTCATCGCCAGTGACCGGCTCGGCCTACCTGCCCTGGCAACGGTCAGGGCGTGGGCCTCGGTTGGCGTCGACCCCGCCTTCACTGGTCTTGCGCCGGTCGAGGCGATTCCGAAGGCGCTCAAGCGCGCCGGGCTCTCGGTCTCGGACGTCGACCTGTTCGAGATCAACGAGGCGTTTGCCGCGATGGCAGTGGCCACCGTCAAGCTGCTCGACATCGATCCGGCGATCGTCAACGTCAGCGGCAGCGGCTGCTCGCTTGGCCACCCCGTCGCCGCCAGCGGCGCACGCATGATCGTCTCGCTGGTCCACGAACTGCGTCGCCGCGGTGGCGGTATCGGCGTCGCCGCGATGTGCGCCGGGGGTGGGATTGGTTCGGCGACGGTCATCGAGGTCCCGGCCCCGTAGGCTCGCGACCGATGACGATCGACGATCTCGTCGCTGCGGCACGCGGCGGTTCCGTCCGTGCAACCGGCCGGCTGTTGAGCATGGTCGAGAGCAGCAGGCGCGACGAGGTTCTCGACGCACTCCACGGCGGAGCCATCCATGCCGTTCGGGTCATCGGAATCACCGGTCCGCCCGGTGCCGGCAAGTCGACGACCATTGCCGTGCTGGTCTCGGCGTACCGCCTGCAGGGTAGGCGGGTCGCGGTGCTCGCCGTGGATCCGTCGTCGCCCTACAGCGGTGGAGCGCTGCTGGGGGACCGCATCCGCATGGCGGCGCACATCGGCGACGCCGACGTCCTCATCCGCTCAGTGGCCACCCGCGGCCACCTCGGCGGCCTCGCCGAGGGCGTGCCCGCAGCCATCAAGGTTCTCGCCGCGCTGTTCTACGACGTCGTGCTGACAGAAACCGTGGGCGTCGGGCAATCCGAGATCGAGATCGCGGCGATCGCAGACCCCGCCATCGTCGTGCTCAATCCTGGTGCCGGAGACGCCATCCAGGCCGCCAAGGCGGGTCTGCTCGAGGTGGCAGACATCGTTGCAGTCAACAAGGCCGACCGCGAGGGCGCCGACCAGACCGTCCGGGATCTGCGAGCCGAGACCGGTGTGCCAATCCTCAAGATCGTCGCCTCGAAGAACGAGGGTGTCGCCGAGCTGGTGGAGGCCGTCGACGCCCACCTGCGCGACGACGACCCCGCGCGCCGCGCCGCACGGGCGCGAGCCCAGGTCCTCTCCCTGGCTCAAAGTGCCCTGCGTTCCCATCCAGAACTCGACGACCTCGCCGCGGGGGTCGCGACCGGTCGACTCGACGTGTACGCCGCGACGAAGTGGCTACTGCGACAGGCCGATCCGCGCGACGATCAGCGATGAGAATGCCATTACCGTTTTACAGAAAGCATGTTGTACGATTTCGTCAACGTATTCTTTCGCCCTTCGAGGAGGCTTCGTGCAGAAGGCAATGGATCCTGCGATCTCCACGTGGCCGGACGACGATCCGCAACTCATCGGCAGCCAGTGCGGGGCCTGCGGCGCGACGGTGTTTCCGCGCCAGAGTCACTGTCCGAAGTGCAGTCGGGCCGATACCGCTGATGTCCTGCTGCCCCGACGGGGAACGGTCGTGGCGTGGACGACTCAGGGCTTCCCGCCCGGCGCGCCTTACATCGGCCCCACCGGCAAGGACTTCGTTCCCTTCGGCGTGGGTCTCGTCGAGTTGGGCGACGTCGTGCGTGTGGAGGGACGCCTCACCGAAAATGACCCAGCGAAGCTGAGTTTCGGCATGGAGGTCGAGCTGACGATGATTCCGTTCACGACGGACCCCGACGGCAACGAGATCGTCACCTTCGCATTCCGGCCGTTGTCGCGATGAGCGCTTGCGCGAAGACCAGAGTCTAGGGAGAGATCACATGACGAACGACGTCGCCATCATCGGGGTGGGCATCCACCCGTTTGGCCGATTCGACAAGTCCGCCGTCGAGATGGGGGCCGAAGCAATTAGGTCGGCTCTCGTCGATGCCGGCATTGCCTGGGAGGACGTGCAATTCGGCTTCGGTGGCAGCTACGAGGTGTCCAACCCCGACTCCGTCACCCGGCTCGTCGGACTCACCGGCATCACGTTCACCAACGTGTTCAACGCATGCGCGACCTCGGCCAGCGCCATTCAGCAGACCGCCGACACCATTCGGCTCGGCAAATACGACATCGGCATCGCGGTCGGACTGGACAAGCACCCACGGGGGGCCTTCACCGACGATCCAGCCAAACTCGCGCTGCCGCAGTGGTACGCCGAGAACGGCCAGTTCGTCACCACCAAGTTCTTCGGGATGAAGGCCAACCACTACCTCCACCGGCACGGGATATCCGAGGAGACGCTGGCCAAGGTGGCGGCCAAGAACTTCCGCAACGGTGCTCTCAACCCCAACGCGTTCCGTCGCAAGCCAATCTCCGAAGAGGACATCATGGCCTCGCCGGTACTCAACTACCCGTTGCGGCAGTTCATGTTCTGCGCCCCGGACGAAGGCGCCGCCGCGGTCGTCATGTGCCGGGGTGAGATCGCCCGCCGCTACACCGACAAGCCTGTCTACGTGCGTGCCAGTGAAATTCGGACCCGCCGCTTCGGTGCCTACGAGGTGCACGCGACGTCCTCGCCGCTGGAAGAGGACGTGTCGCCGACGGTGTATGCGGCGCGGGCCGCCTACGAGGTCGCCGGGATCGGACCGGAGGACGTGGACGTCGCCCAACTCCAGGACACCGACGCGGGTGCCGAGATCATCCACATGGCGGAGACCGGCCTGTGCGCCGACGGCGACCAGGAGAAGCTCCTCGCCGACGGCGAGACCGAGATCGGGGGATCGCTGCCGGTGAACACCGACGGTGGGCTGATCGCCAACGGCGAGCCGATCGGCGCGTCGGGTTTGCGGCAGATGCACGAACTGGTGCGGCAGCTGCGCTGCGAGGCCGGCGACCGCCAGGTGCCAGGTAACCCCCGGGTGGGGCTGGCACAGGTCTACGGTGCGCCGGGCACCGCGTCGGCCACCATCCTGTCGCTGTGATCCAGGGGCGGAAGCCTTGGGCCGCAACGTCGTCGACCCCTGAAAGGCTTGTGGCCCATGGCTGGCTACCGCTTCATCACCTATGAAACGCTCGACCACGGCACCATCGCCCGCATCATGCTCAACCGGCCGGATCAGCGCAACGCGCAGCAGCGCGGACTGCTGGTGGAGCTGACCGCGGCCTTCCTCGCAGCCGAGGCCGACGACACGGTGCGGGTGGTGATACTCGGCGGCAATGGGCCGATGTTCTCCTCCGGCCACGACCTTGGTTCCAAGGTGATGATGCAGGAGTATCAGCCTGGCCCGGAACAACATTCGAGCTTCGGTGAGAACGGTGCCACCCGGGAGGGCGCGGAGAAGCTGATGCTGCAGGAGTGGCACCACTTCTTCGAGAACACCCGCCGGTGGCGCAATCTTCGCAAGATCACGATCGCTCAGGTACACGGTGAGGTCTACGCCGCGGCCCTGATGCTCATGTGGGCCTGCGATCTCATCGTGGCTGCCGACGACACCACCTTCGCCGACGTCGTCGGCACCCGACTCGGCATGTGCGGGGTCGAGTACTTCGCCCATCCCTGGGAGTTCGGCGCCCGAAAGACCAAGGAGCTCATGCTCACCGGCGATTCGCTCTCGGTGGACGAGGCACATGCTCTGGGAATGGTGTCCAAGGTGTTTCCGGCCGCTCAGCTGACCGACCAGACGTTGGAGTTCGCCCGTCGGATAGCCAAGGTCCCGACGATGGCGGCCCTGCTCATCAAGGAATCGGTCAACCAGACTCAGGACAACCAGGGGTTCTACAACTCGCTGAACGCCTGCTTCACGCTGCACCAGCTCAACCACAGCCACTGGTCCCAGGTGCACGGCGGCGGCTTCCCGGTGGCCAACGAGAGTGACGGCCTGCCGAATTGGCGCGAGGCGCCGCCCATCGTGCCCGCCACGAAGGACAGGGTCAGGGACTAGCGCGCTCGCCGAGCGTAGCGGTCAGGCGGAAGATGGCGGACAGTCTCGGCCGCCTCGATCGCCGCCGCGCGGTACCGGAACGGCGAGTTCCCACTCACGGGAACCGATCTCGCCGTTGATGACCACCGATCCCCGTTCGCGGGCGAGCCGTACCTTCTCCCGCTCGTCCGGCCGCGGGGGGAGACCCGCCACGAGGGCGATATCCGCGATGCCGCCCTCCGGCGGTCGGCGGCCGCCCTCTACTTCAGGCAGCTGCCCGCGTCGATCGGCAGCGTGACACCGGTGAGGTAGCGACCCTCGTCCGAGGCGAAGAACAGCACGGCATTGCTGACGTCGACGGCATCCACCCATGGGATGGGAAGCGTGTGGAACATCTGGCAGATCGGCGCCATGTCGTCGGCGCCCGGGTTCTCCAGGTCGGGCCGGAACATCTTGAACGTCGCGTCGTTGTGCAGCATCTGGGTGCTCACGTGGGTGGGGTGCACGGAGTTTACGCGAATCATGTGCTGGCCCAACTCGACTGCGAAGGTGCGCATCAATCCGACGACGCCGTGTTTGGCTGCGACGTAGTGCCCGGTGTGGGGGTACGCCTTCAGTCCGCCGACCGAACTCGTCAGGATGATCGAACCGCCCGCGCCGCCGGCGATGACGTGGGGGACGGCGGCCTTCACGGTCTTCCAGACCCCCGTGAGGTTGGTGCCGATCATGTCGTCCCAGTCCTCTTCGCTGGTCTGGTCCAGCGTCTGTCCGCCGTTGCCGATGCCGGCGTTCGCGACGACGATGTCGAGCCGGCCCAGCTGCTCGACGCCGCTGTCGACCGCCTCCTTCAAGGCTGCGTAGTCGCGCACGTCCACCTCGGCGGTGACGATGCGGCGGTTGAGATTCTTGACCAGGTCGGCGGTTTCGGCGAGGTCCTCGGGAGTCGACGCCGGGATGCCGTCCGGTGCGGTCATCGGCTTGCACACGTCGACGGCGATGATGTCGGCGCCCTCCTCGGCCAACCGCACCGCATGGCTGCGCCCCTGACCTCGCGCCGCGCCGGTGATGAAGGCGACCTTGCCCGCTACCCGTCCTGACATGTGTTCCCTCGAATCTTCGATGAATCGCACGTGCTGTGCACTTGCTCAGCACTCTGTCACCGCAAGTCTCGTCATGTCAACGGTGTGAGGACTTCGAGTGCCCTCGGGACGTGCCGGAGGGGGCTGCTCAGCCGAGAGTGCTACTGCGCCAAGGTCGCGACGCACGCGAGCAAGCTCACCCGCGGCGGAGGGTTTCGCGAACTACGCCTCGGACGCAAACCCGTGCGACACGAAGTCCCAGACCTCGTCGGCAGAGATGGGCGTCGTCGCGATGTCCTCCGAGCCGCTGCTCTGCGCGACGAACATCACGGTCTGCATCGTCATCGCGGCAACCCGCTTCGGATTCAAGCTGGAGCGCAACTCGCCGGCCGCCGCGGCGTCCTCCATGAGTTCGGCGAGCAACACCAGAAGCGGTGCGTGCGCAACCTTGACTTCGGATGGATGCGTGACCAGCAGGCGCGGTGCGAAATCGGTGAACAGGGGCCGCTTCGCCACCGGGTCGGGTCGCGAGGACTCGAACAGGAGTTGAATGGCCACCTTGAGCCGTTCTAGTGGATCGGTGTGGTTGGCGGTGGCTGCCCGAATCTGTTCGGCCGACCGGCTCAGGGCGTCCTCGAACAGGGCCAGCAGCAATTCGTGCTTGCCGTCGAACTGCAAATAGAAGCTGCGTAGGGACTGTCGTGAACGGTCGACGACCTCTTGCACCGTGAAGTCGGTGCTGCCCTTTTCGATGATGATGGCCTGCGCGGCGTCGAGGAAACGCTGGACGCGTTGCGCTGCACGCAGTTTCGCCGTCTTGATGGAGCGTTCGACCGCGCGCTGCTTCCAGGCCGGTTCTTCGCTGGGGCTAGTCGTCATCGACGCCTCTGACGTGGGCCGATTCGTGAGAACATGGATGAACTGTACCGGAGAACGACGCTGTACAGTGCGCTACTCCCCATCGGGGCCAGCGTGTCGGAGATTGAAACTTGCGCACGACGAGAATAGTATTCTCATAATGTCCGCAAGAGAAGACTGGCGGCGAGGTACGAATGGGATGTCGTGCAGCTGACCTTCGATGACGATGTCGAGTCCTTTCGCTCCGAGTTCGCCGCCTTCCTCGACGAACACGCCCCTGACGACGCAGTGCTTCGGCCGCGGTCGTCGTCGCACATGCCGGACTGGGCCCGCAACTGGCAGCGCCAGCTGTTCGACAACGGCTGGCTGGTGCCCGGCAATCCGCCCGCCTTCGGCGGCCGCAACGCCACCCTGATGCAGCAGTACGTGCACCAGACGGAGTTGGCCCGTCGGCGGATGGTGTCGAGTTTCAACCCGCAGGGTGTCGGCATCATCGCCGCATCGTTGTTGACGTTTGGTACTCCCGAACAGCAGCAGAAGTGGGCAGTGCCCATCTTGCGGGGGGAGATGACGGCCGCCCTCGGCATGAGCGAGCCGGGCGCAGGCTCGGACTTGGCGTCGCTTCGTACCACCGCCGAGAGCGACGGCGACGACTTCATCGTCAACGGTCAGAAGGTGTGGACCTCAGGTGCCCATGACGCCGACGTGATCCTGACCTTCGTCCGCACCGACCCCAAGTCGGTCAAGCACGGGGGCATCAGCGTGCTGCTCGTCTCGACCGACTCGCCGGGCGTGACGTGTCGGCCCTTTGCGTCGGCCGCCGATCGAGACGATCTGGACTTCAACGAGGTGTTCTTCACCGATGTCCGGGTACCGGCGGCCAACCTCGTCGGCGAGCTCGGCAAGGGCTGGGGCGTAGCCACCGGATCGTTGGGCCACGAGCGAAACATGCTGTGGCTCAGCTACGCCGATCGGCTACAAGACCTGGTCGACGACTGGCACCCGAAATCCGTGGTCGAACGGGATCGGTACGCGACGCTGGTGATGGACAACCATGCGCTGAGGTTGATGGGCTCCGCGGCGCTGGCCCGCGCGGCCCGTGGCGACGAGGACGTGGCCGCATTGTCGGTGCTCAAGGTCCACGGGGCTGATTCTGTACAGGCTGCCACGGAGCATGCGCTCTCCGCGCAAGGCGCAGACGGACTGGCTCAGTCCGGCATGACGGCGCCGTACGTGCCGTTGAATCACGACCACTACTCGGGTAGTTGGGCCGACCGTTACATCCGGTCGTTCGCCGGCACCATTGCGGGTGGCACGTCGGAGATTCAGCGCAACATCATCGCGCAGCGCGTACTCGGTCTACCTCGCTAGTACTCGAATGCCGCGGTCGGTCACCCGACCTACGCGACCGTCACAATTCAGCCAGCCGCGGCACCGAGCCGCGTGCTCGCAGACCCGCACCGGCCTTTTGGGTGAGTTCCCTCGAGCTGCCAAGCAGCCCGTCGAGTACCAGCACACGCTTCACGTGATGATGCAGGGCGTGCTCGGCGGTGAAGCCGATTCCGCCGAGTACCTGCTGGCAGTGTCTGGCAGCGGTGAGAGCGGCCTTGCCCGCAGCCGCCTTTGCCAGCAGCGCGGTCAGGTCGGGATTGTCGACACCAGACAGGGTCAGGGTTGCTTCGGCGCCCTCGATCGCCACCAACGTGTCCGCCAGCCGGTGTCGCACCGCCTGAAAGGATGCAATCGGCTTGCCGAACTGCACGCGGTCAAGGGCATGCCGACGGGCCAGCGACAGCATGGCCCGCGAGCTTCCGATCAGCCACCAGCCAAGGGCTCGTCGGGCCTCGGCGAGGCGGAGCAGTTCTCCCTCCTCCACGCGCAGTAATGGCAGCCCGCCCATCACCGTGCTCGTCGGGCCGCCGGTCGACCGATCCCACACCACCTGAACGTTGCCGGCGAAGGGCAGTGCGGGGGTGCCGCCGAGCTCACGACGACTGGACTGCAACACCACGTCGTTCAGAATTGAGGCGTGCGAGCCGGTTTCGCCCAGGAGGCGGAAGACCAGCGGAACCGTCGTCTCCGCCGAATCGGTGAGCATCTCGGTCCATCCCAGCTCGGCGAGCGCCACGTCCAGGTCGACGCCGGACGCCGACAGCATCGTCTTGCGCAGGGTGCCCTCGAGCATCTTCAGCGATTCAGGATCCATCGTCACTCACTCCCCAGATCGAGTAGTCGGCGCGCGATGATGTTGCGCTGCACTTCGGCGGTACCGCCGTAGATCGTCGACGCGCGAGAATAGAGATACTCGGCACGCCACGGCGTGTCATCGAGATCGATTGCGCCCGGCAGTAAGTCGAACACGGTGTCGTAGAGTCGCTGCTCTGCTCCGGCCAGCAACAGCTTGTCGACGGAGGTCTCCGGACCCAGCTTGGCTCCGTCGTCCAACCGCTGCTGGGTGGCCAGGGAACGGCAACGCAACGTGTGCAGGGCGAGATACGCCTCACCCATCTCGCCGTCGACGTCGCGGCCCAGATCCTTGACATCGACGACCAGCGCGTCGAACCTGGAGTAGAGATAGGCGATGCGCTGCCAGAAGCAGGTCGAACGCTCGTAAGGCAGCAGATCCATCGCCAGTTGCCAACCGTCACCGGGGTTTCCGAGCATTCGATCGTCGGGCACCACGACGTCGTCGAAGTACACCTCGCAGAATTCGTCGACGCCGTGCATCGTGCGCACCGGGCGGACGTCGATTCCCGGGCTGTCCAGGTCGACGAAGAACGCGGTCAGGCCCTGGCTCCTCGGCGTGTCACCGTCGCCGGTGCGGGTCAGCAGGATGCACTTGGACGAGAACTGCGCATAGCTGGTCCACACCTTCTGGCCGTTGACCACCCACGAGTCACCCCGCCGCTCGGCGCGGGTGCTCAGGGAGGCCAGATCGCTACCCGATCCTGGCTCGGAGAACCCTTGACACCAGGTCTCCCGTCCAGACAACAAGCGTGGCACCATCTCCGCGGCCAGCTCGGGCCGGGCATAGTCGATCATCGTGGGCGTAAGCACCTCGAGCATCGAATACGGGCCAGGCTCGTCGAGGCGCCGACCGACGATCTCCTCGCCGACGACCGCGCGCAGAACAGCGGGTCCGCCAAGACCGCCCACCTGCTCTGGCCAGCCCCATCGCATCCAACCGGCGTCGTAGAGGGCGCCGAGGACACGTGCGTGTTGCGCCTGATCGGCCTGTAGGGAGTGGTTGGCCGGGGGAGTCAAGTCGTTGTCGTCGAGCCAATTCCGCAGCCCGGCCCGAAACTCGGCGACGTTCGGAACGCCGGTGAACGTCGTCATCCCGCCTCCGGCCTGCCGATGGCATGCGGACGGCCGGAGTCGTGGTCACCGTTACGCCGAATGAACGTCATGGCACGGGTGCCAATACGCCATCCGTCATCCGTGCGGAGATAGGTGTCCCGGTAGTACCCAATGCGCATGTCGTGCGTGGAGTGCTCGACGAAGCACAGAGGTTGGGTGCCGCTCGCGGTGTCGGCGTCATCGCCGAGGTCGATCAGTGCCGTCCCGGTCATGAACAACCCGCTGGGGGCGGCAGCGACGAGCTCGGGGAACCGCGCCAGGGTGTAGGTCGAGCCGAACGCGCTGTAGGTGCCGTCCGGTGTGAAGACCGTGACGAGCCCCCCGACGTCGCCCTGGGTAATGGTGACCGCGTACTTGGCCAGGAGCTGCTGGATCTCGACGAGGTCGTCGGTGCGCGACGGCCGAGTGCTAGGCATTGTCATGTCGGAAGACCTTTCCGCCCTTCATCACGAAGTTGACGTTCTGGGTAACTCTGATGTCCTGCAGTGGATCACCTGGCACGGCAATGACGTCGGCCAGCAGGCCCTCGGCGATGCGCCCCCGGTCGGTGACGTCGAGGAGGTCTGCGGCGACTACCGTCGCCGCCCGCAGCACAGCCGACGCGGGCATGCCCCAGTCGACGAGCGTGACGAGCTCGTCGGCGTTGCGGCCGTGCGGGATGGCGGGCGCGTCGGTGCCGACCGCGATCTTGACGCCGGCTTCGTAGGCTGCGACCAGCGACGTCCTGGCCATCGGAAACATCAGAGCGGCTTTGTCCTGCAGCGCCTTTGGGGCCTTCGAGACGTCCATCGCCTCGGCCAGTCGACGGGTGGTGACCAGGAACCGGTCGTTGTCCACCAGCATCTGGATGGCCTCGTCATCCATCAGGAAACCGTGTTCGATGCAGTCGATGCCGACTGCAACAGCGTGCTTGACGGCCTCGGCGCCGTGGGTGTGGGCGGCCACCCGCAGTCCGCGGCGGTGCGCCTCGTCCACGATGGCTGCCAGCTCCTCATCCGAGTAATGCTGTGCACCAGCCTCTCCGGTCAAGGACATGACCCCGCCGGAGACACACACCTTGATCAACTGGGCGCCGTGCTTGATCTGGTAACGCACCGCCTTGCGAACTTCGTCGACGCCGTTGGCGATGCCTTCCTCGACGGTCAGCTCGAGCGCACCTGGCATGAACGCGGCGAACATCGTCGGGTCGAGATGTCCCCCCGTCGGCGTGATCGCATGACCCGCTGGCACTACGCGCGGCCCGTCGATCCAGCCGGCGTCGATGGCCTTGCCCAACGCGACGTCGAGCAGATAGCCGCCTGTCTTGACGAACAGCCCGAGGTTGCGGACCGTGGTGAACCCCGCTCGCAGCGTCCGACGTGAATTGCCAACGGCGCGAAGGACACGCGTGGGGGGGTCGTCCTGTACCTGGGACAGCCCCGGGTTCTCCCCGCGCCCGCCCATCAGCAGGTTGACCTCCATGTCCATCAGGCCCGGCAGCAGGATGGAGTCGCCGAGGTCGACGACCTCGCCATCCAGGCCCTGCGGTAGGTCGCCGCCGATTTCGACGATCCGGTCGCCCTCGATCTTGATGACGGCCGGTCGAATCACCTCACCGGCGTCGACGTCGACGTAGCCCGCGGCCTTCAGGGTCAGCACGACTAAACCACCGGCTCCTTGATCAACTGGATGTAGGCCGCGCCGCTGTCCAGTACGCGGGGCTGCTTCCACACTTCGACCGGGAAACTCACCATGACGATCGACTGTCCGAGATGGACCAGTGCCTTGGCGTCCTCGGGCATGCTCGCCAGGGGAAAGCGTGCGTCGACGTAGACCATGATGTCCTCCAGGCGCGCCAAACCGGCGTCGTACAACTCCTGCATCTGGTCCATGGACGACGCAAGGCGCTTGGCGTATCGCTCCTCCTCGGTCGGCAGGCACCAATCCGTAAATCGCTCGAGATCGGCGAACTCCGCGGGCAGCTTAGACATGTGCGGGATCCTTCTCGACGGTCGTGGTGGCGTCGGCGCTTGCGGTGTCGGCCAGCGACGCCTTGTACCGATCCACGTACTGATGCGCGGTCATGTGCAGGTGCCGCAACAGAATCTCTTGATCGCACAGCGGGAATTTGGTGACCGCGCGGGTCCCGATCTGTGTCTGCGTCGCCTCCAAGGTGTTCGCGTCCTGGAAGGCGTACTCCTTGAAAGTCACCGCCGCCAGCTCCTGAGAAAGGCGCTGGCGCAGGTTCTTTGGCGGCACGAAGTAGAGATCCGCCTCGAAGATGTGCGAGTCGACGCCGGTCGGCCAGTAGTTGTAGGTCAGGTACCAGCCTGGCGCCCAGAACAGCAACGTCCAATTGGGGAAGAACTCGAACGAGTCAGTGCCCCAGGTCTTGTGTCGACCGGGGTTGATGGCCGGCGGCAACTCCTCGGGCAGGATGCCGTCGATGTCGGGCCGGTCCCACGGACCGAAGAGACCGCTGTGCAGGATCTGCTCGATGGGCTTGACCATGTTGATGTCCTTGGGCGGGGACATACCACCCCACGACGAGACCATCGAGTGGTCGCCCTTGAGGTCGTAGGCGAGCGCTTCGAAGCCGAACTTGGCCAGCTTCTCGGCCTCCTCCTTTTCGGCCTGCTTCATGTGCAGGATCGGGGCGTGATAGAACTCCGTGAAGGCATCGATGAAGAGCTTCCAATTCGCCTTGACCTCCGAGCGATAGCTGTAGTGCTCGGTCATCTCGTGGAACGGGTAGCCCTTGAGCCCCTCTCCGAATTCGCCGAGGAAGTCGACCAACGGCTCGGCGTCGTCGTCGAAGTTGACGAAGATGAAGCCCTCCCACACCTCGCAACGCACCGACTTGAGCGGATAGTCGGCCTTGTCGACGTCGAAGAACTCGCCCTCTTGCTGAATGAACGTCAGGTCACCCTTGAGGTCGTAACGCCAGGCGTGGTACTTGCAGACGAACTGCCGGCAGCTTCCCGAGACCTCTTCGCCCGGATAGTCGTTCCACACCAGCTTGTTTCCGCGGTGGCGGCACATGTTGTAGAAGGCCTGGATCGTGCCGTCCGAGCCCTTGTTGACGATGATCGACGTCCCAGGACCGACGGACGGCATCTCGCGGGTGAAGTAGCTACCGGTCTTGGGTAGCAGTTCGACGCGACCGAGGTGCAGCCACGTCTTGCGGAAGATGGCCTGCTGCTCGAGCTTCCAGTGCTCCGGGTCGACCGAGTCGGTGTAGTCGACCGGAGCGGTGCCCAATTCGGGCCAGTTCTCGGTCCAGCTACCCGCCTGCGGCTTCGGGAAGAATGCCACGATTAGTTCTCCTTCTTGGGTTCGACGCCAAATGTGTTCAGGGCCATGGCCAGCATGTGGTAGCCGCCAACGGTGAAGACGAAGTCCATGAGCTCGCGCTTGTCGAAGTGTTCGGACAGCGCGGCCCACGTGCCGTCGGAGATTCGAGCGTCGTCGACGAGTTCGTCCACGCCGGCGAGCAGCGTGCGGTCGAAGCCCTCGGCGGCGTCGACGCTCTGCACCGCGGCGATGTCGTGGGCGGTCAATCCCGCGTCCGTGCCGATCGCTAGGTGCTCGTCCCACTCGTAGGCGCACGCGGTGCGGTGGGCGACCCTCAGGATGGCCAGCTCCCGAATGCGAGCGTTGAGCGTCGAACGCGTCAGCAGGTAGAAGCTGAATGTCAGGAACGGGCGGGTGAGGTCGGGGTGGTTGACCAGGGTGCCGATCGCGTTGCCGGCAGCCGTGGGATTACGCCGTTCCTCGGGCATCGTCCGCAGGGCGCTCAGCACGGCGTCGTCCCATTCCGTGGCAGGCAACGGTGGTATCCGCACGGCGTCTCCCTTCGATGACGAGGCGGTGTCCCGCCGATATGAGAATCATATTCTCATATTCGACTAACAAGTTTCCACGTTGACGCTAGATCGTCAACGCCGGGGGTCGAAATGGTGCGGCTCCCGACCGTGCCACGGGCGAGAAAGGTGCAGGCGCCGCGTCATTTGTCACTCACGCTAGTTGATTCTCCGTCAGTGAGAGGATAGTTTTCGTTTACTGGGACCGGACAACACCGCGACCGTCGGCGTCGAGACTCGTGACGGTCGCAAGCCGTTTGGTCGGCGCCACGCGGATCAGCGGTTGGTCGAGGTGGCCCTAGATGGCACCCGACTACCTTCGACGAGGAGATTCAGTGACCGGTGGGATGAACTTCGCACTGACCGAGGATCAGCAGCTGATCCGCAAGTCGGTGGCCGAACTGGCCGCGCGCTTCGACGACCAGTACTGGATGGACAAGGACCTGGGTCACGAGTTCCCCCAGGAGTTCTACGGCGCGGTCGCCTCCGGCGGGTGGCTGGGCATGACCATCCCCGAGGAGTACGGCGGGCATGGTCTCGGCATCACCGAGGCGACCATCCTCGCCGAGGAGGTGGCGCGTTCCGGCGGCGGGATGAACGCGGCCAGTGCGATTCACATGTCCATCTTCGGCATGCAGCCCGTGGTGGTGTTCGGCTCCGCGGAGATGAAGGCCGCGACGCTGCCCAGAATCGTCGACGGCGACCTCCACGTCTGCTTCGGTGTCACCGAACCCGGTGCGGGCCTTGACACGTCGCGGATCACCACCTTTGCCAAGCGGGATGGCGACTCGTACGTGGTCAACGGGCGCAAGGTGTGGATCTCCAAGGCCATGGAGTCCGAGAAGATCCTGCTGCTGACCCGCACCACGCCCTACGACGACGTGACGAAGAAGACCGACGGCTTGTCGCTGTTCCTCACCGACCTCGATCGCGACCACGTCGACGTGCGGCCCATCAGGAAGATGGGCCGCAACGCGGTCAGCAGCAACGAATTGTTCATCGACGACCTTCGCATCCCGGTCGAGGACCGAATCGGCGAGGAGGGCAAGGGGTTCGAGTACATCCTGCACGGCCTGAATCCCGAGCGGATGCTGATCGCGGCGGAAGCGTTGGGCATCGGGCGGGTGTCGTTGGATCGCGCGGTCAAATACGCCAACGAGCGGGTCGTCTTCGATCGCCCGATCGGCATGAATCAGGGCATTCAGTTCCCGCTCGCTGACTCGCTGGCGCGCCTGGATGCCGCGGAGCTCGTCCTGCGGAAGGCGACGTGGCTCTACGACAACGGCCAATCCTGCGGCCGGGAGGCCAACATGGCCAAATACCTGTGCGCAGAAGCCGGATTCGATGCAGCGGACCGCGCCCTGCAAACCCACGGGGGCATGGGTTACTCGGAGGAGTACCACATCTCGCGCTTCTTCCGTGAGTCTCGGCTGATGAAGATCGCCCCGGTGAGTCAGGAGATGATCCTGAACTTCCTGGCGTCCAAGGTGCTCGGCCTGCCGAGGAGTTACTGATGACTGCGAACCCGCTCTTCGACCTCTCGGGCCGGTCGGCGCTCGTGACGGGCGCCGCGGGCGGCATCGGCTCTGCGGTGGCGGGAGCGCTCGCCACTGCGGGTGCGTCGGTTCTGGTGACCGACCTCGACGAGAACGCCGCAGCCGCCGTCGCCGCCGGGATCGTCGAACGGGGCGGCATTGCCCAGAGCGCGGGACTCGACGTCGCCGACCGAGGATCCGCCGACGCCGCGGCCGTGCAGGCGGCGGCGATGACCGGGGGTGTGCTCCACGTCGTGGTCAACAACGCGGGTGTCACCGCGCCGGCGATGTTCGCCGACATCACCGAGGACAACGTCGGCCGTCTCATCGACATTCACGTGATGGGCGCCTTCCGGGTCACACAGGCGGCGCTGCCGTTCCTCGCGACCGACGGCACCGGGCGCGTCATCAACGTCACCTCGGCGGCTGGCATCACCGGCACGCTCGGGCAGGTCAACTATTCGATGGCCAAGGCCGGCATCATCGGGTTCACCAAGTCATTGGCCAGGGAGCTCGCGCGCAAGAACATCCTCGTGAACGCGCTGGCGCCGTTGGCGGCCACGGCGATGACCGAGACCATCCGCACGAACGAGAAGTTCTCGGCGAACATGATGCGTCGAATCCCGTTGCAGCGCTGGGCCGATCCCGACGAGATCGCGGGTGCCTTCGTCTTCCTCGCATCCAACGCCGCGTCCTACGTCACGGGCCAGGTGCTGCCCGTCGACGGCGGCATGGTGATGTGACCGGGGGATCATGACCAATCCGGGGCCCCTGGCGGGCATCACGATCGTGGCCATGGAGCAGGCCGTGGCCGCCCCCATCTGCAGCCGGGTGCTCGCCGACTTCGGCGCCCGGGTCATCAAGGTGGAGAATCCCGTCGGGGGAGACTTCGCCCGCGACTACGACGACGTCGTCAACGGGCCCGACGGCCTGGGCGCGCACTTCGTCTGGTGCAACCGGGGCAAGGAGTCGATCACGCTGAACCTGAAGTCGCCGAACGGGATCGACGTCCTGCATCGACTTCTCGACGGGGCCGACGCCTTCGTGTCCAATCTCGCGCCCGGTGCGACGGCACGACTCGGGCTGGGCCGCGCCGACCTCGCGGTCCGTCATCCGAGACTCATTCCCGTGGAGATCGACGGGTACGGACCGGGTGGCCCCATTTCTCACAAGCGGGCGTACGACCTCCTCGTACAGGCGGAGTCGGGCTCGTGTGCGGTCACGGGCCATCCGGGCCTGCCTGCCAAGCCGGGGCCGGCGATGGCCGACTTCACCACCGGCCTCTACGCCGCCCTCTCGATCATGGCGCTTCTCGTCGCACGCGGGCGACACCCGGACGTCGTGGCGCCTGCGGTCGAACTCAGCCTGTTCGACGTGATGACCGACATCATGGGGTATCAGCTGACCTACACCCAGCACACCGGCGTCGACCAGGTTCCGCTGGGAGTCAGCGCACCCGCCGTCGCGCCATACGGGTCCTTCCGAACCGGTGACGGTCACACCGTCGTGCTCGGCACCACCAACGACCGTGAGTGGCAACGGCTGGCCAGGGACGTCATCGAGCGACCCGACTTGGCTGACGACCCACGATTCAGCACCAACGCCGACCGATGCGCGCATCGTGACGTACTCGACGAAGCCATCGGATCCTGGTGCGCCACACGCGATCTAGTGAACGTGCAGAAGATCGCGGATGACGCGGGCATCGGCAACTCCCGATACAACCTGCCGAGCGAGGTCGTGGCGCACCCGCAACTGCGCGCACGCGACCGCTGGCGTCGAATCGGCTCGCCCAAGGGCAGCATCCCCGCGCTGCTGCCACCGCCGGTGATCGCCGGGTACGAGGCGCCGATGCGCGCCGTGCCGGGGCTCGGTGAGCACACCGACCTCATCCTCGCGGAACTGGGTCTCGTCGCCGACGACATCGCCGCGCTGCGGGACGAGGGCGCGATCGGCCCGGCGTACCGATGACCGACGATCCCGTCCTGCTCGTCGACGACGTCGGCGGCGTGCGCACCCTCACCCTGAATCGACCGCACCGCAAGAACGCACTCGATGCCCGGTTGTGGCGGGAACTCGCCGATGCGTTGCGTGCGACCGCACGTGACCCCGCCGTGCGAGTACTCGTGATCACCGGTGCGGGCGGAGCCTTCTGCTCGGGCGCCGACATCGGCACCGGCGAGGACATTCACCCCCGATACAAACTGCAACGGCTCGGCGACGTGGCGCTGGCCCTGCACGAATTGCCCGTCCCCACGGTGGCCAAGGTGGCCGGGGTTGCGGTCGGCGCTGGCTGGAACCTCGCCCTCGGATGCGATCTGGTGGTGGCCACCCCCGAGTCGCGCTTCTGCCAAATCTTCGCCAAGCGCGGACTGTCGGTGGACCTCGGCGGGTCGTGGCTGCTGCCCAAGATCGTCGGACTGCAGCAGGCCAAGCGCCTGATTCTGTTGGGAGACATGATCGATGCGGACGAGGCTCGTACGCTCGGTCTGGTGACCTGGGTACGCCAGGCCGACGAGATCGACGCATTCGTCGACGACCTGACCGGCCGGTTGGCAGCCGGCCCGCCGTTCGCGTTGGCGCAGAGCAAGGCGCTGGTCAACGACGGCGCCAGCAGCACGCTGCAGCAAGCCCTGGCGAACGAAGCCCGCGCCCAGCCGGGGAACTTCGCGACCACGGATTCGGCGGAGGCCTACGCCGCATTCACCGCAAGGCGCGAACCCAACTTCGTTGGGGAGTGGGCGGTTCCGACCCGACCGCCTCCGACGAGCCCAACGCCCGACCCCACCGGAGGGAACGCTCATGCGCCGTGACCTGTTCGACGAAGACCACGAGGCGTTTCGCGCGCTGGCGCGCGAATTCGTCGAGAAGGAGGTCGTGCCGCATTATCCGCACTGGGAGAAGGGCGGTCGGCTACCTCGGAAGGTGTTCGAGCAGATGGGTGAGCTGGGCCTGCTGGGAATGGCGATTCCAGAGGAGTTCGGCGGGGGCGGTGCGCCGGACTACCGCTTCAACGTCGTCCTGCAGGAAGAGGCGGCGCGAGCCCTGGTGACGTTGTCCACGGTGCGCACTCAGCTCGAGGTGATCCTGCCGTACTTCCTGCACTACGCGAACGCCGAGCAGCGCGAGCGATGGTATCCCGGCCTAGCGGCGGGCACGCTGCTGACCGCCGTGGCGATGACCGAACCGGGCACCGGCTCGGATCTCGCGGGGATGCGAAGTACCGCGGTGGTCGACGGCGACGACTACGTCCTCAACGGAGCCAAGACGTTCATCACCGGAGGCATGCAGGCCGACCTGGTGGTCGTAGTCGCGCGCACCTCCACCGACCCGGACAACCGTCGCAAGGGCCTGACGCTGTTGGTCGTCGAGGACGGCATGCCCGGCTTCACCCGCGGACGCGAGCTGGAAAAGATGGGTTGCAAGGTCCAGGACACGGCGGAGTTGTCGTTCGTGGACGTCCGCGTCCCCGCGGCCAACGTGCTCGGTGAGATCGGCGAGGCCTTCGGCTACCTCGGCCACAACTTGCCGCAGGAGCGTCTGACGGTGGCGGTCGGGTCGGTCGCGCAGGCGCGGTCGGCCATTGCCGCGGCAATCGGCTACACCAAGGACCGCAAGGCCTTCGGTTCGCCGGTGGCGTCCTTCCAGAACACGAAGTTCGAGCTTGCCGCGTGCTCCACCGAGGTCGAGGCGGGGCAGGCAATGCTCGACCGCGCGGTTCAGTTGCACGTCGATGGCGAGCTGTCTGCCGCCGACGCGGCCAGGGTCAAGCTGTTCTGCAGCGAGATGCAGCAGCGGGTCGTCGACCGCTGCCTACAGCTGTTCGGTGGTTACGGCTACATGATGGAATATCCGATCGCGCGGCTGTACACCGACGCCCGGGTGGCCCGGATCTACGCGGGCACCAGCGAGGTCATGAAGGTGATCATCGCCAAGTCGCTCGGTCTCTGAGGGGGCCTACCGGCGAGTGACTCGCGGCCGAAAAGAGACTCTTGTCACAGCGGCCAAACCTACCTACTGTGTGTTCACTAGGTTGGATTGGCAACGGGGCCAGGTGAGTGATCGGAGTCCGGTGACGATGTCGGAGCAGCAGTCGCCGCGGCCCTACGCGTCGCTGCTCGCGAAGGGTGACGACCGCAGAGTCCGGATTCTCGAAGTGGCCGAGCGCCTGCTGGCCCGCAACGGTTGGCGCAACACCTCGCTCGCGCAGATCGCGAGGGAAGCGGGCGTCAGCGCGGCCGGACTGCTGCACCACTACGCATCGAAGGAACAACTCCTCAACGCCGTGCTCGACGCCCGCGACGCCGACGACGACCAACACGCCGACCGCACGGGCGACCTGATCACCGAGATTTGCAGGGTCGCGGAGCGATTCGACCGTGAACCCGAGCTGATCGGCACCTTCACGGTGTTGCTCGCCGAGAACATCGCCCCCGATGCGCCGTTGCACGATCGTCTGGTCAGGCGACAGCAGGCCGCGATGGGCATCGTGACCGACTTCATTCGACGCGCGCAGGACACCGGCGTCTATCGCCCCGACTTCGACCCGGCCATCAAGGCCGTGGAGATTCTCGCCTTCATCAACGGAATGGAGTCCGTATGGTTGCTCGATCCTTCGATACCCCTGGTCGAGGTCTTCAGGGGGTACGCCCAGACGCTGGCCAGAGATTTCGGACCCGTGGACAGGAGCAGACCATGAGGTATCGGTTGGACGTGGTGGGGCCCTCGGTCCACGACGTCGTCACATTCGCCGGCGGCTTCGTCGTCGACCGCGTCATGGCGGGCTGGGACGTCACGGTGCTCGTCGACGGAGCGGAGGACCTTCGAGCACTGGAGATTCTTGGCGTCGACGTCCAGGATCTTGAAGGCGCACTGGAGATGTGGGCCGACCGGCCCCACCCGCATACCGTGGCCGTGGCGTCGGAGTTGTTCGCGACCGACGCGCGGGTTCGCCGCGGCGTGCTCGAGGCACTCGACCACGGACTGACGGAGGTGACGCTCTGGGGTGAGCGTTGCCCGGCCGAACTCGACGACACCGTGGATTCGGTGCGCCACCGGCTGAGTGCCGCCGCCCGCGCCTTCAAGGCACAGGCGTTGGGTGTATTCGAAACCGGAGCCGTCGACGTCGGCGATTCGGAGACGTTCCGGTGCGGCGCGATGCTCCGGCCCTCCGTGGCTGCGGACCTCATCCCGGCAAGCTGACGCGGTATTGGCGTTGGGGGAGAAGTACTTCCAGCCGACCGAGATGCGCCAGACGAGGTCGAGTTCAGGGTAGTCCTCGCGCGGCGGCGCGGGTGAGATGGTCGATCTGCAGGTAGGTGGCGTACAGCACCAGCGGTGGCAACACGATGAAGGGGACGTTCTCGGCGACGAATTTGAAGCCCAAGCCGTATCCGCCCTGTCCGATGTCGGCGAACCCGGCACCCACTTCCGAGACGAAGTACACGGCGGTGCTGCTCATCAAGACGGCGACGCCGGCAAATGTCAACCAGAGACAGCGAATTCGTGACTCGGTGCCGAGTTGCGTACGGATCAGCTGCGTCCACATCACGAAGACCATCACCCCGGTGAGCACGCCGACGACCTCTAGCGCGAAGATCCACGGGTTGCCGCTGACGTAGCGGGTGTCCGCCAGACCGTACTGCCACCACAACCACTTCCAGCCGGGGTCGTCGGTCGGCGCCCACAAGCCAAGCGGATGTCCGATCAGGAACATCAACTCGTAACCGATCTGGCTGCCCGCGGTGTACGGAAGGTAGAACAGGACGAGTTCGGCGGCCCTGTCGAGGCGCGTTCGATTCTCGCCCGGCGCGTTCCAGAAGATGACGAGGGGCAGAAGCAGGACGGGAACGCCGAAGATGAGATTGACGACCACGTCGGTGGTGAACGACGGTGCCACGACGCCGATCTGAACCCCAATGGTGACCACTAGGAACACGGCCGCGGTGAAGATGCCGGTGCCCAGGTAAATCCGTCCGCGATGCGGTGCGACCGGTCTGGCGAAATTCGTCTCCTTGGGCAGCACGGGCAACGTCGGTGTCACTTCTCTCCCGCGGTTGCTCATGTCATGCACCCTCGTTCCTGGCCGGCGCTAGTGGTGACGAATCGTCGCGCACGCGCAATGCTGCTGAGCCGCAACGTCGTTGCGTCTACTCATGGCCCGTAGTCGTTCGAGGCGGTGTTCGGCTCGGGCCACGACGGGACGGCTTCCCCGCTCGTCGTCGCCGCGAGCGAATACGAGAGGAGTGCGCCGACCACGTTGACTGGCGCAGACCTCCGGTGTTCGGCTCGAGCAGATTGACGACCGGGCAGACGTGTGAAAATGTTATGCGCTACAGATGAGAATCATATTCTCACTGGACGATATTGCAAGAGTGGAGCGCACATGGCGGAAGACCTGACCTCGGTCGACTTCTTTCGGGACAACCGACTGGTCGCCGACCCGTACCCCTTTTACGCGGCGTTGCGGGACAAGTGCCCGGTGAGCCGGGAGGACCACTACGGCGTCACGATGGTGACGGGCTGGCAAGAGGCGGTCGACGTCTACAACGACGCGGACACGTTCTCGTCCTGCATCTCGGTGACGGGACCGTTCCCAGGGTTTCCGGTCCCGCTCGAAGGCGACGACGTCACTGATCTCATCGTCAAGCACCGCGACGAGATCCCCTTCAGCGACCAGTTGCCGACGCTGGATCCGCCGACGCACACCAATCACCGTGCCCTTCTCATGCGCTTGATCACGCCCAAGCGGCTCAAGGAGAACGAGGACGCGATGTGGCAGATCGCCGACGAAGTCCTCGACGAATTCATGGCCCCCGGTGCAGGGGACTTCATCTCCGGGTTCGCCGCACCCTTCACGCTGCGCGTCATCGCCGACCTGCTTGGCGTGCCCGAGGAGGATCGTCCCGAACTGCTGGAGCGACTAGCCCGCGGCACCCACGGAAGCGGGCTGGGCAACGCCGACAAGGCAATGACCAAGACGCCCCTGGAATATCTCTACGACATCTTCGGCCAGTACGTGGAAGACCGTCGCGCCGAACCCCGCGACGACGTGCTGACCGGACTGGCCACGGCCACCTTCCCCGACGGAACCATGCCGGAGGTCGGTGACGTCGTCCGCGTGGCCACCAACGTCTTCTCGGCGGGGCAGGAGACCACGGTGCGGTTGCTCAGCACCGCGATAAAGATCATGGGGGATCAGCCCGACGTCCAGCAGCGGCTGCGCGACGACCGCAGCCTGCTCGGCAACTTCATCGAGGAATGCCTGCGCATCGAGAGCCCCGTCAAGGGCGACTTCCGATTGTCGCGCGTCCCGACCGAGATCGGTGACGAAACCGTCGCCGCCGGAAGCACTCTGATGGTCGTCAACGGTGCCGCCAATCGCGACCCGCGCCGGTTCGACAACCCTGACGACTTCGACCCGGACCGCAAGAACGCCAGGCAACACCTTGCGTTCGGGCGCGGGATCCACAGCTGCCCCGGGGCGCCGCTCGCGCGAGCGGAGACACGGGTCGGCCTGGAACGGCTGCTCGACCGGACGACCGACCTACGGATCAGCGAGAGGCACCACGGGCCAGCAGGACAGCGCAACTACCAGTACATCCCCACCTACATCCTGCGCGGGCTGACCGAGTTGCACGTCGAGTTCGACGCCACGTGAAGGTCACCGTCGACGAGGATCGGTGCGCGGGTCACGGTATGTGTCTGACGCTGTGTCCGGAGGTCTTCGATCTGACGGACGACGGGTGGGCGGTCGCGGTACACGAAGAGGTTCCCGAGAATGCCGAGCCCGCTGCGCGGGCGGCCATTGAGAATTGCCCCGAGCGGGCCATTCGCGAGATCGACTGAGACGAAGGGAGATCGACGGTGTCCGACGAGCCCAAGGGTTACGTGATCCTCACCGAGGATGTCAAGGATCCGGCCGGAATGGCGGAGTACGGCAAGCTGGCACGCACGGCGATGTCCACCGCGAAGCTGCTGGCGTTCAGCCCCGCCGTCGCCACGCTGGAGGGGCAGTGGCACGGAACCCAAACCGTCCTACTGGAATTCGAGTCCGTAGATGCGGCCAACGAGTGGTACCACTCCGAGGACTACCAGCGGGCGGCGAAGCTTCGCCACGCCGCGGCCGAGTGCAACGCGGTCGTCATCTCGGGTCTCTGAGCCGCGGCCGAATCACTCGCCAACGATGGTGATGGCCTGCCGAGGGCACTGTCGGACGGCCTCCTTGATCTGCTGGTCGCTGTGCGGTCGATCTTCCTCGTCATGCGACGCTCACCGCGAAACCTTCACCGGGACATGGCGATAGTCGGCTACATTCTGCATGTTGACCCGCTCCAGGCGATCGAAGTCAACTTCGTACCGCGGCACGAAGTCCAGCAGATGCTCGAGTGCGATCGCAGTCTCCATCCGCGCCGGCGCAGGAGTTCTCTTCGTGTCGCGTCAGCGCGTAGAAGTCCCCGTCCGCGTCCTCCTCGGCCTTTCCGCTCGGTCGAATGTCTACGCCGGTCGCGGTGCGATTGCCTCGACGGCGGCATCCAGGATGCCCAAGTCGACGCCCAGCCCGGCAACGGTGTGGCGCACCACCGCAATGTCTTTGCCGACGAACTCGCCAACCGAGGCGACGAAGGCGTCGACCGACCCTGCCGCGTCGATCATCGCCAGGGCCCGGCTCTGCGAACTGCCATGGGTCAGGGCGCCGAGCAAGGACGTCTCGGTGATACCGAAGTGCGCGCCCAGTCGAACGGCTTCGGCGACGAGGCCGATCTGAGCTGCGAAGAGGGTGTTGTTGACGAGCTTGACGAGTTGCCCTGCGCCAGTGGCACCGACGTGCAGAATCGGATCGGCATAGGCGCCGAGCATCGGCCGGACCCGGGCCACGGCGGTGTCGTCACCGCCGACGAACAGGGTGACCGAGCCGGCCGCGACGTCATGCGGGCCGCCGCTGACCGGAGCGTCGACGACCGCTACGTCGGGTCGCTGCGCCGCAAGGCCTTTGGCGGTGCCCGGGCTGCCGGTGGTGTGCAGGATCAGCGTCGAGCCCGGCGGCATCGCGGCCAGCAGTCCATCGTCGACGCACACGCTTCGGACCTGTTCGTCGGTGAGGACGCCAAGGACGACGGCGACCGCGCGGGCGGCGGCCGACGGATCGGTCACCGGGTGCGCGCCCAGACCCGCGATCACCCGGGCCTTCTCATCGGTGCGGGCCAGGACGTTCACCCGGTGCCCGGCGTCGACGAGTCGGCGCACCATCGGCCCGCCCATGCGCCCGGCCCCGACGAACCCGACGATCATCGGCGTGGATGGTCCATTGCGGCCAGCGCGCCGTCGGCGACGGTGAAGACCGTCCCCTCTGGCGCCGATGCGCCCTCGGCGAGGCTGGCCGCGTGCCGGACGTCCTTCTGCAGCAGGGCTCCCGCGACCGGCGCGAGGGACGCCAGCGTGCCACCGGCCCGGCCCATGCTGTTGACGGCCTTGCTCGCCGCCGATCCTCGCGCCAGCACCTCGCACAGCGCTGTCCTGGGAACCCCAAGAGCCTCACCGAGTTCCAGCGTGCTCAGGGCCGCCCCGAGGTTCGCGCTGAACAACAGGTTGTTCAGGATCTTCGTCACCTGACCGCTGCCCACCGGCCCGAGGTGCACGATCGGGTCGGCGAACGTCGAAAACACGGGTCGACACCTCTCGACGACGGCATCCTCGCCACCGACCATGACCAAGAGAGTGCCGTCGGCGGCGGCCGGGCCACCGCCGCTGACCGGTGCGTCGACCACTGAAACACCCTGCTCGGCAATCTGTTCGGCGATGTCGCGACACGTATTCGGGTGTACGGTGCTGTGGATGGCGACGATGGAGCCTGGTGCGAGTCCGACCAGCACGCCCGTGTCACCGTCGAGGATCTGTCGGACGTCGTCGTCACCCACCACGCACAGGCACACGAGATCGCTGGCCGCCGCCAACTCTGCGGGCGAGGAGGCGACCTTTGCGCCGGTGCCGGCGAACGGCGCGACGGACTGGGGGCGACGGCTCCACAGGGTCAGCTCGTAGCCGCCCTCGACGATGCGGCGCGCCATTGGTGCGCCCTGGCTGCCCAATCCGATGAATCCGACGCGCATCACGGTGCCTCCACTTCGACGTTGGTGTCCGTCAGGCACCCGTCGACGAACGACAGCACCCGTCGGTGATAGTCCTCAGCCGTCAATCCGACGCTGAGATTGTGTCCGCTGTCGGCCATGGCGTTGACCGTCACCCGGGGCGCCGCGGTGAACAGCGCCGCGATGTCGTTCAAGGCCTGTGGCGTTGTCTCCCATACGCTCTCGTGATCGGCGACGCTGAACTGCACCGGCACGGTGACCCGAGCCGCGGCGGCGGGGAAGTCCCGGTTGGCCCAGTTGGCGGTGACGTCTGCTTCATACGCAGCGCCGGGCGCCGACAGGGCACCGGTGAGAACCTCGGCCGGGTACAAGACGGTGGGTTGCCACAGCAGGTCGCGAAGGCCCGTAGGTCTCGACGTCGCGGTCACCTGACCGATGAGAGCCTGGGCCCCCGTGGTGAAACACAATCCCGTGCCTGCCATCTCGACGCCGATGACGTCGTGTCGGGTGTCGTCACCGGCCATGCGGAGCCCCAACTCACATCCTGAGGAGTGGGCCATCACGAACAGGCCTGCACCACCGTCGGCGGCGACGATCGCGTCCACTGCGCCGAACGCCAACTCCAATCGCCGACCGGCTTCTGCCATCTCGTCCTGATACAGCGCCGAGGCGCCGTAGCCGGGTCGATCAAGGGCGATCACCGAATATCCCTGAGAAGCGGCCATACGCAACAACGACAGTCGCGGCTGGCCGGGGCAGTCGAAGTACCGAGACGTCACGGCACCGCCGTGGACGGCCACGATCACCGCGCGCGGCTGGGGCACCTGGATGACCGCCGCCGACATCGGCACGCCGTCGACCATGACGACGCGGGGGCGGGGCGCGGTCACGAGTCGGTCCTCAGCAGGAGTGCACCGCTTGGGGTCAGGCCGCCGGTGCTCACCACGGCGACCTTGGCGTCGGCGACCTGGCGCTCACCTGCCTCGCCCCGCAACTGGCTGACCGCCTCGTAGATGAGGCCCATGCCGTGAGTCCGACCGTGGGAGAGCTGGCCGCCGTGGGTGTTCAGCGGGATGACGCCGTCTCGGGCTATGTTGTGGCCACCGTCCAAGAAGTCCTTGGCCTCGCCGATGCCGCAGAAGCCCAGTGCCTCCAGCCAGGACAGGCAGTTGAAGGTGAACCCGTCGTACAGCTGCGCGACGTCGACGTCGTCGGCTCTCATCGAGGTCCTAGTCCACAGATGCGCTGCCTGCCCGAGAACTTGGGGCTCGTGGGTCATCGTCGACTGATCCCAGTCGGTGCGCTCGACGATCTGGGTGCCCACCGCCTCGAAGAACACGGGCCTCCTCGGCATGTCGCGGGCGGCGTCGACTGCGGAGACGATCACGGCCACGGCACCGTCGCAGGGCACGTCGCAGTCGTATAGGCCGAACGGCGTCGTGATCAGCCGGGCGCCTAGATAGTCGTCCATCGTCATCGGATCCCGATAGATGGCCGTCGGGTTCAGCGTGGCGTTGGCACGCTGGTTCAGAGCGATCCAGCCCAGCGTCTCGCGCGTGGTCCCATAGCGGTGAAAGTGCCTCTGCGCGTTCATGGCCAACGTGTGCGCGGCGGAGGTGGCGCCGAAGGGCACCTGCCAGCTGGTGGTGCGCGCACCACCCGGCGGAGACGCCTTGCCCTCCTTCATCAACTGTCCGTAGGTGGCCTCCCACAGGGTGCGGAAGCACAGCACATGGCGGGCCATTCCGGTGGCGACCGCCATCATGGCCGCGATCACCGAACCTCCGGGGCCGAAGGTGTCCATGCCGCCGTTGATCCACGTGGGTTTGAGGCCCAGGGCGCCCTCGAGCGCGCTCACTCCACCTTCTCCCATGCCTGCGACGTCCAGTCCCGGATAGGTCGACATTCCGTCGACGTCGTCGAAGGTCAGGCCCGCGTCGGCGACCGCCGCCTCGCACGCCTCGATGGTCAGTGCAAGCGGTGGCACCATCAGGCGGCGGCCCAGCCGCGAGGCGCCGATCCCGGTGATGGCCGAGTGGTCCTCGAACTTGGCCGTCGTCCGCATCGCGCGCACGTGGCGGGGAAAGTCGCGGGGCTCGATCTCGTCGACCGGCTGCGGCACGGGGGCGTCGTCAGAGGAGGGCCGGAACAACGGCAGCCACACGTCGCCGAGTTGCCGGAACACCACCTCGAGGGGTTGGCCGAGTACGAGATCAGCTGGCATGCAGTCGACGATGTTGGTGGTCAACCGGACCCGGGGATCCTCGGCGATGGCGACCTGCGCGACGACGTAGGGCGGCGGCAACTCGGGGAAACCGAAGCGATGGTTGACGGTGAACGCCGAGAGACTGGCTCGCCCCGACACGGTCCGGATGCCCAGATCCCGACTACGGCAGTACCGGCAGATCGGGGCCGGTGGGTGGATGAGCGCCCGACAGGCTTGGCACTCCTGCAGACGCAGCCGACCGTCGGCGCCTGCGGTCCAGAAGTACTCGTTGGCGAGGGTGACTTGCGGCAGCGGGCGACCCGGTTCGTCGGGCACGTCAGATCGCCGTCCTCTCCTGGTGGGTGTCCATCTCGGTGATCGCGTGCACGGGGCAGTCCAGCACGGCCCGCCTGACCGCGTCGCGGTCGGTCTCCGGCACCGAGCCGTTCCCGATCAGGGACGCATAGCCCCAATCGTCGAGCGAGAAGTACTGCGGCGCATGCCGTGCGCAGGTGCCGAAGCCGTCGCACACCGTCCGGTCCATGCGGATCTTCATCTAGAGCGCCTCCACTTCGTAGGGCCGTCGTGCGGTGAACGCGCCCGCCCGACAGGAGTCGCATTCCCCGTTCAGGTGTCTCGCGACGACGTGCGGGAAGTGTTGCAGCACAGTCGCCGCCACGTTCGTGGCTGCGTCGAGCGTCGCGCAAGCACCCCGTCCCCGCAGGACCACCGACCACCGCTCAAGGCGCACGAGGTCCTCGGGCGTGGCCCGACCGTCGCGCAGTGCGGTGGTCACCGCCGACATCGCCGCGGTGCCGTTGAAACACGACCCGCACTGCCCGGCGTTCTCGCGGTCGAAGTAGGCCATCACCGACGCCGCGACGGCGACGGGACAGTCGTCGATGAGGATGGCGATGGCTCCGCAACCTAGCCCGCCACCCAATCGGCGCATCGACTCGTGGTCGAGCGTGGCGTCGAGGACGTCGGTGTTGAGCAAGCCGGTGAAGTAGCCGCCCATCAGTACGCCGACGACGCTGTCAGGCGAGACATCATGGTGGACAAGCACTTCGGATAACGCCACGCCGTACGGGAGCTCGTAGAGCGCCGGTGGCCGACCCGCCCCGCTGACAGTCGCCAGGAAGGTGCCGGGGGAGGCCGACGTGCCGACCGCGCGATAGGCGTCCGCGCCGTGCCGCAGCAGAAACGGCAAGTTGGCCAGCGTCTCCACGTTGCAGACCAGGGTCGGGTGTCCCCCCACTCCTTGCTCGAACGGGCGCGGCGGCTTGTCGGTCGGTTTGGCCGGGCCGCCGTCGACCGCGCGTACCGCGGCCGTCTCCTCGCCGGACACGTACCCTGCGTCGACCACCACGACGTCGACCGGGACGTCGACGCGAGCGGTCTGAAGGGCGTCTCGGAGCGCGCGGGCGGAGGCGGCGTCGGAGAGATAGAGATGGGCCCGCTCGGCGGAGACGATGCGGGCGGCCAGCCGCACGCCGTCCAGCACCAGGTGGGGCCGATGGCGCATCAGCCATCTGTCCTTGACGGAAGCCGGTTCTCCCTCTTCGCCGTTGGCAAGGACCACGGTGGGACGACCGGTGCGGCCGGCGTCGCGAACGGTCCGCAACTTGACGGCCAGCGGGAATGCGGCGCCACCGCGACCGAGCAGTCCGGACCGGTCGATCTCCTCGAGCAGGGCATCGGGGTCGTCGAGTCGCTGATAGCCCCCGGTGTCGTCGTACTCCCCGAGATCCTCACGGTCGGCTGTGGTGCGCAGCAGCCGGGGAGCGGTGCCCGGCCAGGACGTCACGGTCAGTTCTGGCGCAGCTGCCGTCATCGGTGACCCTTCGTCGTCGGCGCGGATAGGGTGGCGGGCGTGAGGACTGCGGTGGTGCGGGTCGACGTGGATCCGACGGCACGGCTGGAGCCCGCCCGGTTACGCGAGGCCATGGTGTCCCTGTGCGCCGCAGCGGCCGCCGCCGGGGCCGCAGTCGTCGACGTGGACCTCGCGGCACTGCCGCCCAGCCGTCGCCAGGTCGAAATCCTGATCACCGGCGTCGACGTCGATCAGCTGAAGATGACGGCACTTCGATTGTGCGACGACTCCTTTGGCTTGCTTGGGGCGGTGCCCACGGTGAGTGTGCTCACCTACGTCAGCCGGGGTACCGACGACGACGCGCATGGTGTGCTCGAAGGGTTGGGGTTGCGCGGTGAGATCGACCGCCGCCCCGACCCCCGCGGTTGGGACGTCGTGACGGTGACGCTGCCCAAGGCCGCCGTGGCGCGGGTGCCGGAGAGTCGGGTGCAGACGGCGTTGGAGGCTTCGCTGAACTGCGAGGTCCACATCGTCACCCGGTGAGCGCACCGCCTACCTGCCGAGGAATTCGAGGATTGCGGGCGCGGCCTGCACCCACGTGTCGAACAGGCAGAAGTCCGTGCCGCCGCTGGCGGCGAACTTTTCGCCCGCACGCTCCCAGGCATCCTCCGGCCACGGCGGATCGACGAGATGCGAGCCCTTGATCAGACAGCTGACCTCCAGCGACGTCCGCTTGGGATGATCCCAGTCGTTTTCGCCGCCCCGGATGATCAACGTGGGCACCGAGATGTCGTCGAACAAGCCGTCCTCGACGCCGGGAATGGTCTGCCCCGGCTTGGGAACGAAGGCGTTCAGCCAACGCAGCATCACCTTGAGGAAGGCGTCAGCGTCCAGATCGCGAATCCGCTTCTCGTTGACTGGATTTGCCGCAATTCGATCCTGCCACTCGCCGATCGCCAGCAGCCCGTCGATGCCGGAACCTCGGACGGCCAGGATGCTCGGCACCACGTAATGCCCCCCGAGCACGAACGAGCCGTAGACGCCGCCGACGATGTTCCAGACCACCAGCTTGGTCACCAGTTCGGGGTACAGGATCGTGGTCAGTATCGAATCGCGGGCGCCACCCGATCCGCCCGCGATTATGCACGGACCGAGGCCGAGTCCGGTGACCAGCCGCATCAACGTCTCGGCGCGCATGTGAGATTCGCTGTAGCCGTAGAACTGTACGTCCGACGCGCCGCAGTTGGGCCTGTCCCACAGCAACACCCGATACCCACCGGCGACCAGCGCATCGGCCAGCGGCCTCAGTCCGGGGATGTCCTTGCCGAACCGGCCACCCGGTGTCAACGCGATGACCTCGCCGGAATCGCCAAGCACCTCGTAGACGACGTTACCGCCGTTGATCTCCATTCGTTCTACCGTCACGTTCCGGTCCGGTTCCTCACGCCTGCACCAGGACGTCGTCGCCGACGACCCGCACGGGATAGGTGCGAATACTCCACTCCGGTTTGACCGCGGTGGTCCCGGTGGCGAGCTCGAAACCCCATTGATGCCAGGGGCAGTAGATGTACTCCTGATCGCGGACCATGACCGCGTCGCCGGGCGCAGTCTGGTCCACGACGGTGCGTCCGCGGGTGCGTCCCGAGCACAGCGGGCCGCCCTCGTGCGGGCAGTAGTTGGCGATGGCGTAGAAGGTGCCGTTGACGTTGTAGACGCCAACGCCGTGCCTGCCGATCGGGACCAATTTGTGTGTGCCAGGGGGGATGTCGCCCACGGTTGCCACGACGTGCTCGCGGCCCTGCGCCAGCCGGGGCGGTTCGACTTCCTCGGTCACTAGAGTGGACTCCCCGGTGGCTTCGCTCCTGCCCGCCGCATCAGAACACCCTGACCTGGCCCTCGAGGGCCGGAACGGTCTCTGGCAGGTGATAAGTCTGAATTCCGTTGCGGAACATCACCTGTTCACGGACATGCTCGGGCAGGTGCTTGACCAACCAGCGAGGGTCGTCGAAGGTCCAGTGCGGGTAGTCCGACGAGTAGAGCAAGATCTTCTCGCATTCCATCCATTCGAACGCCCGGCCCAACTCGGTCTTGTCCTCCGGATAGTCAAGCGGTTGGGTGGTGAACTTGATGTGGTCCTTGACGATCTCCGACGGCTTGCGTGTGATCTGCATCCACTGCTTGCGCCGCTGGTAAATGGCGTCCATCCGCCACATCAGCGGCAAGATCCACGTGAAGGCGTGCTCCACGAACACGATTCGCAGGGTCGGGAACCGTTCGAAGGTCCCGTCGAACACCAGGCTCATCACCTGATTCGCCGCCAGCAGCGAGTAGGTGACCATGAAGTCGTGGTTGTAGCTGGGCAGCCCGACCGGGGGGAAGGGCAACTCCTCGAAGTGCCCCCGGGACAGATGGCAGCTCACCGTGATGTCGTGCTTGGTCGCCGCCGCCCACAGTGGGTCGTACTTGGGGTTGCCCCACGACGGACGCGGCTCGGCCTTGATGAGCACCTGCGCCATGTAGTCGTGTCCGGCCCACTTCTCGATCTCCCGGGCAGCCGCTTCTGGCTCCTCGACGTTGGCGCAGATCGAGCCACGCCACCGTTCATGCCAGTTGTTGCGACCGTCCAACCAGTGGTTGGCCTGCCAGTCGTTCAGCGCCGAGCACATGGCCGTATTGGCTCCGGGCACGCGGGCGGAGTAGGACGCCGGCTCCAGGATGGCGATGTCGGCGCCGGCCTCCATGATGAGCTGGCGGAACGCCAGATCCGGACTGCTGCCGGGGAATTCGCCGTCGGGCGGGAAGCTGTCGACCCGCATGGCGTAGGCGTGCGCGTAATCGGGCGCGTCGTAGTAGATCTGGTCACCCACCGGGTGCGTGCCGAAGTAGTCGCCGCGCCACGGTTCTGGGATGTACTCGGCGAGCTCTCCACGGCGTGGCGTGGGGTGGACGTCGGAGTCGACGCACCTGACGGCGACGCGCTCGGTCGCCGCCACCCGGGGATTCGCTGTCACTGTCACGAGGCCTCCTCTGGCTACGTTGCGACCACGGTGGCTGGGACGTCGACGCCGTACAGCTCGGCGGCGTTGCGCCAACACAACTTGTCGCGCTGTTCGGCGGTGTAGCTGGTGGGCACCACGAGTTCGTTGCACTGCCAGTGCGGGTAACTCGAGCCGAACATCACCATGTCGTCCTTTCCGGTGAAGCTCGCCCATTCGCCGGCGAACGGCACGTCGCCGGGTCCGTCGAGGTCGCCCTGCACGAAGTAGACGTGGTCGGGCAGATAGTCGCTCGGCATTTTCGGAGCCCACGGCGTCTGCTCCAAATGTGGGCGGCCGAAGCAGTCCATTCGCCACGTGAACGGGGTCAGCAGATCGGCCGCGCCGTCCGCCCAGACGAACTTCAACGCGGGCAGTCGCTCGAACACACCCTCGGCGATCATGTTCATCAGGTGGTACAGATAGTTCAGGGCCATGAAGCCGGCGTACTGCTCGTAGGTCTGGGTGTTGCCCGACGGGGTGGGTGCCGCCGCGACGCCCGTACCCACCTCGACGTGTACTGCCACGGGAAGGTTCGCCGCCACCGCGGCATCCCACAGTGGCCAGAACTGGGGCTTGCCGTAGAGCTCGCGGGACTGCAGCGGAATGCCGATCTGCACGACGCGCGTATGGTCGCGGTACTTCTCGATTTCTCGGACGGCACCGGTGACGTCGTCGGGGTTGACGCGGATGGTGCCACGGAAGCGGTCGCCGAACTCCCCGTCGAGCCACCTGGTCACCATCATGTCGTTGTGTGCCGAGGCGATCGCCGTGCCGAGGTGGCGGTCGGGCATGATGCCGCGAGTCATCGGATGCAGGATCGCGACGTCGACGCCGCGTCGCTCGAACAGCTCGTGCGCCACCAGTGCCGGGTCGGACCCGGGGTACTGACCGTCCGGTCCGACGCTGCCCGCGACGTACTCGCCGCCGGGTGCGCCGTACCAATCCATCTCGTAGTCGGGAAAGCCGCGGCTTCGGAACGGCTCGCGCATGAAGGTGTGCCGCAGGTCGGCGTTCGACTGACAGAAGATGTGCACGCTGGCGTCGATGACCGGTGTGTTCCACACCGTGCCCGCCCCGTCACGCAGTTCTCTCACGTCGTTTCCGTCCTATCGCGCGGATGTACCGCTGCTCCTGCCGAACCCAGTGTAGATCCTTGTTCTTCTATGGCAAGAACTATGTTCTCACCGGCTCGTCGGGCAAGTAGGCGCAGGTTGCACCGTCGTGCAGATCGTCGGGCGACCAGCTGTGCCGAAAGTTCGCCTTAGTAATTGGAGAACGGATACCTCATCAATGAGAATGCTATTCTCGCATTCGGCGATCATCAGAGTGGAGGCGGCGGCATGCTATTGGAATTGGACGCTGATCAACGTCTGTGGCAGGAGACAGTCCGCGATGCGGTTGGCAAGCAATGTCCAGCCTCCCTGGTGCGTGAGGTGGCCGAGGCAGGTGCCGACGCCGCACCGCTGTGGAAGACCTACGTCGGGGCTGGCTGGACCGAACTGACCGACCCCGAGAACGCCGTTGAATTGGCCATCCTGCTCGAAGAACTCGGCAGGGCGACCGACCCGACCCCCTTTCTGGCGACGCTGACGCAATTCGCGCCGCTGGTCGGCGACCGCTTCGATCCGCAGCGTGCCGGGGCGGCACTCATCGAAGGCATCACCGCCCACCGCGACGCCGACGGGTGGATCTTGAACGGGACATGCCGCTACGTCCTCGACGCAGACCGGGCCGAGCGGTTCGCGGTGGTGACCGCAGCCGGGGTGTTCCTCATCGATGCCGACGACCCCGCCGTCGTGGCCCGCCGCGCCGACGTCTTCGACCCGGTGCTGCACGTCGGCGAGGTCAGCCTGGTGGGCCTACACGCAGTCGACGGCGACCGACTCGTGGTCGACGCGCAACGCGCTCACCACGTCGCGCTGGCGGGGATGGCGATCACCATGGTCGGAGCCTGTCAACGCGTGCTCGACTTGGCGCTGGACCACGTCAAGAATCGCCAGCAGTTCGGCGTACCGATCGGGTCCTTTCAGGCGGTGCAGCACAAGGCCGCCGACATGCACGTCGCCATCGAGCGCGCCCGCGCCCTGTCGTACTTTGCGGCGCTGACCATCGCCGCCGACGATCCGCGCCGGCGGCTGGCTGCAGCGATGGCCAAGGCGTCGGCGGGGGAGTGCCAGGCGCTGGTCTTCCGCCACGGTTTGCAGCTGTTCGGGGCCATGGGATTCACCTGGGAGAACGATCTTCAGTTCGCGCTCAAGCGCGCCAAGGCCGGCGAGCACATGCTGGGTGGCGCGGCCATGCACCGCGCCGTCATCGCCGCGGAATACGGAACCTGCTGATGCAATTGACCTTTGACTCCGACGTCGAGGACTTCCGCGCCGAATTCGTGGACTTCCTCGAGGAGAACCTGCCCACCTCGGCGCAGACGCTCGAACGGCCCCGCTCGGTGTCTCACCTGCCCCAATGGGCGCGCGACTGGCAGCGGTTGTTGTTCGACAACGGCTGGCTGCTCCCCGCGCAACCGCCGGAGTTCGGCGGCCGCAACGCCTCGGTACTGCAGACCTACGTGCACCTCGAGGAGCTCTGCCGGCGCCGGATCTACCACAGCTTCAACCCTCAAGGCGTGAACATCGTTGCGGCGTCTCTGCTTACGTTTGGCAGCGAGAAGCAGAAGCGTGAGTGGGCCGTGCCGGTCCTGCGCGGCGAGAAGACCGCGTCGCTGGGCATGAGTGAACCCAGCGCCGGCTCCGACCTCGCGTCGCTGCGCACCCGCGCCGTCCGCGACGGTGACGCGTTCGTCGTCAACGGACAGAAGGTCTGGACCTCCGGCGCGCACGACGCAGACTTCCTGCTGACCTTCGTGCGCACCGACCCCGACGCGCCGAAGCACAAGGGCATCAGCGCTTTGGTCGTGCCGACCGACCTCGAGGGTGTGGTGCGCCGGCCGTTCGCCGACCTGTGCGGCCAGCAGAACGACGACTTCAACGAGGTGTTCTTCACCGACGTCCGGGTGCCCGCGGAGAATCTGGTGGGCCCGCTGAACGGCGGCTGGGGCGTCGTCAACGGCTCCCTCGGCCACGAGCGCACGATGATGTGGCTGGGCTTCGCCGACCGGATCGACAACATGATCACCGATTTCTCGCCGAGTTCGGAACTCGAGCGCGACCAGTTCGCGACCATCGTCATGGACTATCAGGCGCTGCGTGCGATGGGGTCGATCTCCCTGGCCCGCGCGGCGCGGGGCGAAGTCGACGTCGCCTCGGTGTCGGTGCTCAAGCTCTTCGGCTCGGAGGCGGAGATGAACGCGTCGGCCAACATCCTGACCGCCGTAGGACCCGACGGTCTGACCCATCCGTCCACGTCCGGCTCGTACGCGCACATGAACCTCGACCACTACTTCGCGAGTTGGTTCGAGCGCTTCGCGCGCAGCTTTTCGGGAACGATCGCGGGCGGCACGTCGGAGATCCAGCGCAACATCATCGCCCAGCAGGTGCTGGGGCTGCCGCGGCCGCCGCGCTGATCCCTCGGATGTTCCTGTGACGCTGGAGATCGATCTGGCCGGCCGGCGGGTCGCAATCACCGGGGCAGGTCAGGGCATCGGTCGCGGCCTGGCGCTGGCGTTCGCCATGGCCGGCGCCGAGGTACTGGTCAACGACCTACGTATGGAACGCGCCGACGACGTCGTCGAGGAAGCACGTGCAGCAGGGGGATTGGCACGGGCGTTCGTCTTCGACGTGACCGATTACGGTGCCGTCACCGACGCCTTCGTGGCGGCTGGCACGGTGGACGTGTTGATCAACAACGCCGGCAACGCCGGCGCCGACGGCTTCCGCACTAGGCAGAGTTTCGCAGTGACCGAACCGGTCGACTGGGAGCCCTTTCTCCTGGTGAATCTCTACGGCGTCCTTCACTGCACCCGCGCCGTGCTGCCGGCGATGGTCGAACGGAACTGGGGCCGCATCATCACGATCGTCTCCGACGCCGGCCGAACCGGCGATCCGAATTCAGCTGCCTACGCGACGGCCAAGGCCGGGGCCGCGGGATTCACGCGGTCAATTGCGCTGGAAGTGGGCCGCTTCGGGATCACCGCCAACAACATTGCACTGGGGACCATGCGGACGCCGCTGACCCAACCGCTGTGGAGTCAGCCAGATGCTTTGCAGGCAAAGGCAATACTTCGCAATTACGCCATCCGGCGCCCCGGCACCTCAGAGGACGTCACCCACCTTGCAGCGTTGCTCGCAAGTGAGCACGGTTCATGGATCACCGGGCAGACCCTTCCGGTGAATGGTGGCTTCTCCTTCGCCCTTTAGTTCTGTCGAGCTCTTCCGACGGCTACCAGGTGATGACCGCGTCCTGCTTGCGCTCGGTGATCGGCCGCGCGAGCTCCTGCTCGTCGCAAATCTGCTGCAGCCGTTGCAGCGTGTCCTCCAAGCCGGGGCCAAGCCGTCGCCCGGGGGTGAACGTCGCGGGCAGGTGCTTCATGCCCTGGATGACGCCGATGCTCTCGTAGTGTTCCGTACCCTCGGGATCGCAGAGGTAGTCCGGCATCCGGTCGAGCACCGCGGTCAGCATCGACTTGAACACCGTCCGGGCCACGTTGGAGCCGACGCACCGGTGCACGCCGATGCCGAAGCTGAAGTGACGGTTGCCCTTCCGGTCCAAGACGACCTTCTCGGGTTCATCGAACACCGACGGGTCGCGGTTGGCCATCGCCCACGACAGCCACAGCCGCTCACCCTCCTTGAACCGTTGGCCGTCGACCTCGACGTCCTCGGCGAACGTGCGGCCGTCCCCGGCTGCGGGAGTGAAGAAGCGCAGGAACTCCTCGGTGGCCGGGTGCAGCAGGGTGTCGCGTTCGCGGCTGAGTCGGTCGCGCTCGTCGGGGTTGTCCGACAACCACTCCAGTGCGTGTGCGGTGAGGGCCGTTGTCGTGTCGAACCCGCCGCCGATGACCAACCCCAGGTTGCCCAGGATCTCCAGATCTGGCGCCGGCTCGCCGTCGATCCGCAGTTGCAGCAGAGCGTTCACCAAACCAGGCCGGGGGTTCTCGCGGATCGCCATCATCGTGGTGATCATGTCGATGCCCATCTGTCTGCTCATCTCCGCGACGCGAGGGGCGTCGGGTGAATGCTCGGGCGTGGACACCGACAGATGGGCGGGCTCACTGTAGACGGGCCACTTGTCCAGGTGGATGCCCATCATGGCCAGCGTGAGGACCGCTGGCACGATGTTGGCCAGGTCGTCGACGAAGTCGATTCGGCCCGTCTCGATCTTCTCGTCGATTGCCGCGCGGGTGATTTCGTCGACGAAGGGCACCCACCGCTTGACGGCGGCGGGCGAGAGGTAGGGATTTAGCGCACCTCGGTAGATGCTGTGGTCGGGTTCGTCCATCTCCAGAATGCCGCCGCGGACGATGGTGGCCCGCTGGGCTCTGGGAATCGTGATGCCCTGATAGCCCTTTCGTTCTCCGTTGAGATCGTGGTCGTTGGAGATCGCCGGGCAGCGGGCCAGTTCGAATACCTCGTTACTGCCCGCCGCAACCCAGTGGCCGTCGTACGCGTCGGTCCACGCCACCGGGCACTTGGCGTGCATTTCCTCGGTGATCTGCTGAAACTGCTCGCGATACTCCGGGGTGTGCCGGTCGAAGTGAAAGTTGTTCTTCTTGCGGTGCTCGTCGCCTACGACGTCGTCGATGCTCACGGCGGTGTCTCCTATTGTTTGGCGCGCAACGTCATTCGAGGATGATCGCCTGCTCGGGGCATGAGTGGGCGGCTTCCCTGACCTGATCTTCCCGGTCGTCGGGAACGAGGTCGGTGACGGGTGACGCGTGGCCGTCCACGTCGTCGAGCTCGAACGAGTCGGGCGCGATCATCGAGCACAGGGTGTGGCCCTGGCAGCGCTGTCCGTCAACTGAAACCTTCACTTCCGCAACCTCTTTCGAATCAAATGTGGTAGTCGTACCACTTCAGGTAGCCTCCGCCGTCGACCCGCATCTGCATTCCGGTCACGTACCGCGACTCCTCGGAGGCGAGGAACAGCACCATGTTGCTGATGTCCGACGGTTCGACGTAGGGGATCTTCATGGCCTGCTGCACCCCGAACGCCGGCTCGGCGTCGGCGCGGGTTGGCTTCTCCAGGTCGGGCCGAAACGAGCGGTACATCGGCGCGCTTTGCAACATGTCGGTGTTGCAGTTGGTCGGATGCACGACGTTGGCGCGGATTCCGCGTGGAGCGAGGTGGGTGGCGAGGTCGTAGACGTACCCGGAGAGCGCACGCTTGGACGTCATGTACGCGACCCCGCCCAGGTCGGCACCCGGATTGTCCACCTTGGCCACGTCCATCAGGGCGGCGGTCGACCCGGTGGCGATGATCGAGGCGCCTTCACCGAGATGGGGGAGAGCCACCTGGATGGCGTTGATGGTGCCGACCAAGTTCGTGTTGATGACGTCGCACCACGCGTCGATTTGCGGCTCGCCCTTCATCCCGGCGACGCCGGCTTGGGCGACCACGATGTCGAGTTTGCCGAATTCGGCGATGCCCTGCTCGAGTGCGCTCTTGAGCTGAGCGGGCTCCCGCACGTCGGCCCTGACGGCGACCATGCGACGTCCGGTCTTCTCGACGTACTTGGCCGTCTCCTCGAGGTCTTCCGCGGTGGCCAGCGGGTAGCCGATGGACGCGATGTCCTCGCACAAGTCGACGGCGATGACGTCGGCGCCCTCTTCGGCCAGCCGGATCGCGTGACTGCGGCCCTGCCCCCGCGCCGCACCCGTGATGAATGCGACCTTGCCCTCAACGCGTCCCATGGGGTGTCCTCTCGTGTCCGTGATCGATGGCCCGTCGCGTCGGCATCAGGTGTTACGGCCGCCGTTGACGCCCAAGATCTGCCCGGTGACGTAATCGGCTTCCTCCGAGACGAAGTAGGAGCACGCGGCGGCGATGTCCTCGGGCCTGCCGATGCGCCGAACCGGGGTGCGCTCGATGTTCTCGTCGATGTCGCCGAGAAATCCGCGGCTCGCGGCCTTGCGCAGCATCGGGGTGTCGATGAACCCGGGCGGCACGGCGTTGACCGTGATACCGGCCGGCCCGTACTCCAGCGCCAAGCTCTTGGTGAGCCCGTTGACCGCCGACTTGGCCGATACGTAGTGCGACATGTAGGGCGTGCCCGAATGCGTGCTGGAGGACGAGATGTTGACGATGCGACCCCAGCCTGCCTCGATCATGTCGGGCAGCACGGCCTGGATGCAGTGGAAGACGCCGTGGAGGTTGACGTTCACCACCCGCTGCCAGGTGTCGAAGTCGATGTCGAGGAATCGTTTGAAACCGTCGAGGCCCGCGGCGTTGACCAGGATCGTGACCGGCCCCAGCTGGGCGTGGATGGCGTCGAGTGCCGTGTCGATCGCGGCACGGTCGGTGACGTCGACGGTATAGGCGAATTCCTCGTCCGACGGGGTCAGGTCGAGACTCGCCACGTGATAGCCGTCGGATCGAAGCCGATTCGCAATCGCCCGGCCGATGCCGGATCCGCCTCCGGTGACGACGGCGTTCTTCACTGCATGGCCTCCAGATAACGGTCGTGGACGGCAAGAATACTGCTTCCGATTGTGAGAACCGTACTCTCGGATCCCGTCTACGTGCAAGATAATTGGGCCACCTGGCGATTCGCGGGAAATTTCGAGATGGCACGCGAAGGGCCGTGACTAGCGGATCTACGGACGTTTGTGTTCTCAGGGCCCGAATGTATGATTTGCGCTAGATGAGAATGAAATTTCCATCACACTCGAGGAGGATGATGGGCCAGTCACCCACGGTCACCACCGGAGAGCTCTCCGAGACGGATTCTGCGGCACCCGGTCGACGGATGCTGATCGACGGCAGCCTCGTCGGGGCGCAACGGTCGTTCGCCTCGATGAACCCGGCAACCGGCGAGGTCGTCGGGCACGCGCCGGACGGGACCGTCGCCGACGCGGAGGCGGCGGTCGCCGCGGCCCGCCGCGCCTTCGACGAGGGCCGGTGGGCGACGGACGTCGAGCTGCGGATGCGGTGCCTGAACCAGTTCCACCAGGCGCTGGTCGACCACCGCGATGAGCTGGCCGCGCTGACCACCGACGAAGTGGGCGCCACCCCCGCCCTGCTCGCGGGCGCACAGCTCGATGGGCCGATCGCCATCGTGCGCTTCTACTCAGACCTCCTGAAGACGCACCCGCTCACCGAAGACCTGGGGAACGTCGAAAGCCGCGGGATGCAACACCACCGCTGGGTGGAGAAGGAGGCCGGCGGTGTGGTCGCGGCCATCGTGGCCTACAACTACCCCAACCAACTGGCGCTCGCGAAGCTGGCGCCGTCGTTGGCCGCCGGCTGCACCGTCGTCCTCAAGGGTGCGCCCGACACGCCCCTGGTGACCCTGGCCCTCGGCGAGATCATCGCCAACCACACCGACATCCCCGCAGGTGTGGTGAACGTCCTCAGTTCATCGGATCCGGCGGTGGGGGCCGCGCTCGTGGCGAGCCCGGAGGTCGACATCGTGACCTTCACCGGATCTACGCCGACCGGCCGGGCGATCATGGCTGCCGCCAGCGCCACCCTCAAGCGGGTCTTCCTCGAACTGGGCGGCAAGTCGGCGGCCATCGTGCTCGACGACGCGGACTTCGGCACCGCGGCGACGTTCGCCGCCTTCAGCATGGTCACCCACGCCGGCCAGGGTTGCGCGCTGACCTCGCGGTTGCTGGTGCCCCGCGCACACCACGACGCCATCGTGGAGATGGTCAAGGCCAACTTCGCCCACGTGCGCTACGGCGACCCCCGAGATCCGAAGACCTACATGGGCCCGCTCATCAGCGAGCGGCAGCGAGACAAGGTCGACGGCATGGTCCAGCGCGCCGTCGCCGCGGGCGCGACCCTGGTCTTCGGTGGCGAGAAGAAGGATCCGGGATACTTCTACACACCCACCCTGCTCACCGACGTGGCCGTCGACGCCGAGATCGCGCAGGAGGAGGTCTTCGGACCGGTTCTGGTGGTCATCGCCTACGACGACGACGACGACGCCGTCCGGATCGCCAACGACTCGATCTACGGCCTGTCCGGCGCGGTGTTCGGTAGCGAGGATCGCGCAGTGGCGATTGCCCGCCGCATTCGTACCGGCACCTTCTCCATCAACGGCGGCAACTACTTCAGTCCTGACGCTCCCTTCGGCGGGTACAAGCAGTCGGGCATCGGCCGCGAAATGGGGATCGCCGGCCTCGAGGAGTTTCAAGAACGCAAGACCTTCGCGACCGTCGTCCACGGGTCCGCGTCGTGAGCCTGCCGCTGGCGGGTATTCGCGTCCTGGAGGTCGCGATGTACGGGTTCGTGCCGTCGGCCGGCGCAGTCCTCGCCGAATGGGGCGCCGACGTGATCAAGGTCGAGCACGCCGTCACTGGCGACCCGCAGCGCGGCCTCCGGCAGACCGGCTCGCTCCGCGTCGAGGGCGACCCCAATCCCAACATCGAACACGCCAACCGTGGCAAGCGCAGCATCGGCCTGGACGTGTCGACCGCAGAGGGCCGCGAGGTACTCCTGGAACTCGCCCGGCGCGCGGACGTCTTCTTGACCAGCTTCCTGCCCGGCCACCGCGAAAAGTTCGGCATGGACGTCGACGACATTCGGGCGGTGAACCCAAAGATCGTCTACGCCAGGGGAAGCGCGCTCGGTCCACGCGGCCTCGAAGCCACCAAGGGCGGCTATGACATGACCGCGTTCTGGTGCCGCGCCGGGACCGCGGCCACCATCACCCCGCCCGGCACCGCGGGCATGATCGCTCCTCCCGGCCCGGCCTACGGCGACACCATCTCGGGCACCAATCTGGCCGGCGGCATCGCAGCGGCGTTGCTCAAGCGTGAACGCACGGGGGAGCCGTCGACGGTCGACGTCTCCCTGCTCGGAAGCGGGCTGTGGGCGATGGGCCACACCATCGCGGTGACGTCGCACCTCGACCAGTGCCTCGTCGCCCCGACGCCCGGCGTGCACGGCTCGCCGGTCAACCCGCTCGTCGGTGTCTATGCGACCAAGGACGACCGCTACATCTCGTTGGTGATGATGCAGCCCACCAAGTTCTGGGCCGACGTGTGCAGGCACATCGATCGCGACGACCTGGTTGACGACCCGCGGTTCTCCACCGCGGCGTCAATCGCGGAGAACACCGCCGCCGCCGTGGAGATCCTTCGGGACGTCATCGCGACCCGCACCCTGCCGGAGTGGAGTGAGCGCTTCGCCACGCTGGCGGGACCGTGGGCACCCGTGCAGGACACCTTGCAGGCCGCCGCCGACGCGCAGGTGCTTGCGAACGAATACATCGTGCGGGCGGGCGATCTCGACCTCGTCGCCAACCCCGTTCAGTTCGACGTCACCGCGCCGCGCACGGGCCCGGCGCCGGCATTCGCCGCGCAGACCGACGAGGTCTTGGTCGAACTGGGTCTGGACTGGGATCGCATCATCGAGCTGAAGACCGCCGGCGCGGTCACCTAGGCGCCGGAGACATCGTGTTCGCAATGCCCCAACGGAAGGCCCGACGTCATCGGTGTGGTGAAAGATGCCGTGCTGCGGGTCTATTCGTCTACGTCCATCCGCACCCGGTGGGGTCACCCATCGGTGCGGACTTCTTCGTCGAAGGTGCTCCGCGTAGCGCGTCCGGTGTGGCACAGTGCGTCAAGCCGCTTTCGCGGCTCGACGCCGAGCGCCAACTACGTCAGACGAAATGCGCTGTCGCACAACATATTGACGCTGACGACGATCAAAAGGGAAGGACCTGAAGCCCATGGCGGTCAAGGGGCCGGAACGTTGGTCGACGGGCATCTCGCTACCCAAGGGATTGTCGGCGCCGATGGGCGCCGTTGGCGGGTTGTTCTCAATGGGTCTCGATGCGATTCGATTCGTGTTCGTGCGGCCGTTTCAGGGGCGGGAATTCCTGGAACAATGCTGGTTCGTGGCGCGCGTGTCGCTGGTACCCACGTTGCTAGTGGCGATCCCATTCACCGTATTGGTGAGCTTCATCCTCAACATCCTGCTGCGCGAACTGGGCGCGGCCGACCTGTCCGGCGCAGGTGCAGCGTTCGGCGCGGTCACCCAGGTCGGCCCCTTGGTCACCGTGCTGATCGTTGCCGGCGCGGGCGCCACGGCGATGTGCGCAGATCTGGGGTCGCGCACCATTCGCGAGGAGATCGACGCCATGGAGGTGCTGGGCATCAACCCGGTCCAGCGTCTGGTCACGCCGCGCATGCTGGCCTCGGGTCTGGTGGCGTTCCTGCTCAACAGCTTGGTGGTCATCATCGGAATCCTCGGCGGCTACTTCTTCTCGGTGTTCGTCCAGGACGTCAACCCCGGCGCGTTCGCTGCGGGAATCACCCTGCTCACCGGCGTTCCTGAGGTCATCATCTCGTGCGTGAAGGCGGCCTTGTTCGGCTTGTTCGCCGGCCTGATCGCCTGCTACCGCGGGTTGACCATCACCGGTGGCGGCGCCAAGGCCGTCGGCAACGCCGTCAACGAGACCGTTGTCTTCGCGTTCATGGCCCTGTTCGTCATCAACGTGGTGGTCACCGCCATCGGCATCCAGTTGACGGCGAGGTAGGCACGCCATGGGCACATTGCAGGTGGTGCGCAGCCGCTTCCCGAGACTGGTGAGCACGGTGAACCGTCCGATCGGCAGGCTGAGCCGGATCGGTGACCAGACGCTGTTCTTCGGCAAGGCGCTCGCTGGAACGCCGCGTGCCGCAGCACACTTCCGCACCGAGGTCATCCGCCTGATCGCCGAGATCTCCATGGGTGCCGGCGTGCTGGCCATGATTGGTGGCACCTTGGTCATCGTCGGCTTCCTCACGCTGGCCACCGGCGGCACCCTGGCCGTGCAGGGCTACTCGTCGCTGGGCAACATCGGCATCGAGGCCTTGACCGGTTTCCTCGCCGCCTTCATCAACGTCCGCATCGCCGCCCCGGTGGTGGCCGGCATCGGGCTGGCCGCCACCTTCGGCGCCGGGGTCACCGCGCAGTTGGGCGCGATGCGCATCAACGAGGAAATCGACGCCCTGGAAACGATGGGGATCCCGCCCATCGAGTACCTGGTGTCCACCCGCATCGTGGCAGGGATGCTGGCCATCACCCCGCTGTACTCGATCGCGGTGATCCTGTCCTTCCTTGCCTCGCGATTCACCACCGTGGTGCTCTTCGGGCAATCGGGCGGCCTGTACGACCACTACTTCGGAACGTTCCTCAACCCCGTCGACCTGCTGTGGTCCTTTCTGCAGGCCCTGCTGATGGCGCTGGCGATCCTGCTGGTGCACACCTACTACGGCTACTACGCCAGCGGCGGGCCGTCGGGGGTGGGCGTGGCCGTCGGCAACGCCGTGCGCACGTCACTGATCATCGTCGTGTCGGTCACCCTGCTGATCTCCCTGGCCGTGTACGGCTCCAACGGCCACTTCAACCTGTCGGGATAGGCGGTGGCACCGATGTCGAGCACGTCCGTGCGCCCCCTCGCGGGGCTGGCCACCGTACTCGCGATCGTCGCGGTCATCGTGTTTGCGATCACGATGTTCCTTGGCGGTTTCGGTCAGACCGTTCCGGTGACCGTAATCTCCGAACGCGCGGGCCTGGTGATGAATCCAGAGGCCAAGGTCCAGATGCGTGGTGTTCAGGTCGGCCAGGTCGAGTCCATCGAGACCCGCCCCGACGGAATGGCCGTCCTACACCTCGCGATGGATCCCGACGAGCTCCGGAACATACCGTCCAACGTCCTGGTCGACGTCAGTTCGTCGACGGTCTTCGGCGCCAAGTCGGTTCAATTGTCCGAACCGCCCGATCCGTCGCCGACACCGTTGGCGGCGGGCGCCCAGGTCAGTGTCGAACACGTGACCGTGGAGACGAATACCGTCTTCCAGCAACTGAACTCAGTGCTCAACGCCGTCGACCCGGTCAAGTTGAACCAGACTCTTGGCGCCGTCTCGGGCGCCCTGCGGGGACGCGGCGACAAACTCGGACAGACAGTCACCGACCTCGACCGCTTTCTGCAGAACCTCAACCCAAGTCTGGAGAACGTCAGCCGTGATCTGGAGGCGGCGCCCGTCGTGGTGAATGCATACGCCGACGCCGCGCCCGATCTCGTCGACGTGCTGGCCAACACCACCAAGGTGGGTGACACGATCGTCGACCAGGCCCAAGCGATCGACGTGTTCCTGCTGAGCTCGATCGGCCTTGCCGAAACCGGGCAAGACGTGCTGGGGACCAACCGCCAGGCGCTCACCGACCTGCTGCGCATGCTGGTGCCGACGACGGCAGTGGCCAGCAAGTACAGCGACAACCTTCGCTGCGGTGTGCAGGGTTTGGCCGCGTTCACCAAGACCCCGCCGTTCGACAATGCCGGACTGAACATTTCGGCGACGTTCACCCTCGGGGTCGACCGCTACCGCTATCCGTCGGACCTTCCGAAGGTCGCGGCGAAGAGCGGAACGTCCTGCACGGAACAGATGCTGCCGGTCGTACCGAACGGAAAGCGGCCGCCGTTCCTGGTCACCGACGTCGGCGCGAACCCGTGGCGGTTCGGCAACCAGGGCGTGTTGGTCAACTCCGATGGACTCAAACAGGCGCTGTTCGGACCGCTCGAGGGGCCACCGCGCAACACCTCGCAGGTCGGAATGCCGGGATGACCGGGTCGCGGGGGATGATCCTGAAATTCGGCGTCTTCGCCGCGGTCATGGCGCTGCTGACCGTGTTCCTCTTCTTCACCTTCGGGCAGTACCGAACCGGTTCGACCGACGACTACTCGGCGGTGTTCACCGACGCCTCCCGGCTGAAGTCGGGTGACACGGTGCGAGTGGCCGGTATCCGGGTCGGCACGGTCACCGACGTGTCGCTGCGATCGGACCGCGAGGTGCTCGTCGACTTCGACGTCGACCGCAGCATCGGATTGACCGACGGAACAAGGGCGCAGATTCGGTACCTCAACCTCACCGGTGACCGCTTCGTCGACCTGGTGGACGGCCCCGGCTCCACCGCGTTGCTGCCCCCCGGCTCCCAGATTCCGAAGAGCCGCACCGCACCGGCGCTCGACCTCGATCTGTTGCTCAGCGGACTCAAGCCCGTCGTCCAGGGCCTCAACCCCAAGGACGTCAACGCGTTGACAGCCTCACTGGTACAAGTGTTTCAGGGCGAAGGCGGCACCCTGGACTCGCTGCTGTCGAAGACGTCGTCGTTCACCGGCACGGTAGCCGACGACGACCAGACGGTTCAGGCCCTCATCGACAACCTGAAGACGACGCTGGGCACGATCGCCAAGGACGGTGACCAGTTCGGCGGGGCCATCGACCGGCTGGAGAAGTTGGTCAGCGGGTTGGCGCAGGACCGCGATCCGATCGGGACGGCCATCACCTCGCTCGACAACGGCACGGCATCGCTGACCGACCTGCTGACCCAAGCCCGGCCACCGCTTGCGGCCACGGTCGAGCAGCTCAATCGTCTCGCTCCAAATCTGGAGAGCGGCAAGGGTTTCCTCGACGGTGCGCTGCAGCGCGCGCCGGGCAACTACCGCAAGCTCGCGCGGGTCGGCGCCTACGGATCCTTCGTGCAGTACTACATATGTGCACTTCAGGTCCGCGTCACCGATCTTCAGGGCAGGGCGTCGGTGTTCCCCTTCGTGAAACAGGAAAACGGAAGGTGTGCTGAGCCCTAATGCTGAAGTATCGCGCCAGCGCACGCTTGATCAGAGCCGGCTTCGTCGGTGTCGTGCTCGCCATTCTGGTCATCGCCGTCGGGCTGCAACCTGAACGGTTGTTCTCCTATGCGACCTCGTTGAAGTACCAGGCTCGCTTCGCCGAGGCCGGCGGCATCTACGTCGGCAACGACGTCACCATGTCCGGCATCAAAGTCGGCTCCGTGACGAGTGTGTCGCTCGACGACGGTGACGCCCTGGTGGGCTTCACCGTGCAGAGTCAGTACCCGCTGGGGTCGGAGACGTCCGCGCATATCCGCACGGGATCGCTTCTTGGACAACGGGTCCTGACTCTGGACTCGAGTGGGAGTCAAGCCCTCAACCGGGCCGACCCGATCCCGGTCTCCCGGACGTCGTCGCCGTACTCGCTTAGCGACGCCGTCGGCGAGCTCACCGTCAACACAGCCGGTACGGACACCCAACAGTTGAACCTCTCGTTGGACACCCTCTCCGAGACGCTCGATCAGATGGCGCCTCAGCTCGGCCCGACGTTCGATGGCCTGACCCGATTGTCCCGCGCACTGAACGGTCGCAACGAAAGTCTGCGCGATCTGCTGCAAGCCGCGTCGAACGTCACGGGAATCCTCTCCGCGCGAAGCCAGCAGGTGAACAGCCTGATCCTCAACGCCAACGACTTGCTGGACGTGCTGGTGCAACGCCGACAGGCGATCGTCGACCTGCTCGCCAACACCTCCGCGGTCTCCCAACAACTCGTCGGCCTCGTGGCGGACAACGAAAAGGCGCTAGCGCCAACGCTGGAGCGCCTGAACAAGGTGAACGAGGTACTCATTCGCAACCGCGACAACATCTCCAAGGCGCTTCCGGGTCTGGCGAAGTACCAGTTGACGCAGAGTGAGGCCGTCTCCAGCGGTCCCTACTACATCGCGTACGTGCCCAATGTCGCCTTCGGTCAGTACCTGCAGCCGTTCCTGGACTACGCCTTCGGCTTCCGCCGCGGTCCGTTCGGTTCCGGGGCGCCTCCCACCACCCCGGAGACGGGACCACGCGCCGAGCTTCCGTTGCCCTATAACGCCATTCCTGGTGGATCTCGATGACGGCCGGGTCGCGGCGTTGGTTGGCGCCTGCCGTGGCGGTGGCGCTGGCGGTCGCACTGATCGGCGGCGGGTTCCTGGTGCTCCGCGATGCGTTCTTCGCGCCCGCGACGCTCACCGCCTACTTCTCGACGGCCACGTCCATCTATCCCGGTGACGACGTCAAGGTCGCCGGGGTGAAGGTCGGGACGATCGACTCGATCGTCCCTCAGGGCACCCAGTCCAAGATCGTCATGAGCGTCGACCATTCCGTGTCGGTGCCCGCCGACGCCAAGGCCGTGATCGTCGCGCAGAATCTGATCGCCGCCCGGTACGTGCAGCTGACACCGGCCTATCGTTCGTCCGGTCCCAAGATGGCCGACGGAGCGGTCATCCCGTTGGAGCGCACGGCCGTTCCGGTGGAATGGGACGAGGTCAAACGGCAACTCGAGCGGCTCGCGTCGGACCTAGGTCCGACGAGCGACGTGTCGACGTCCTCGGTCGGCAGGTTCATCGACAGCGCGGCGAACGCGCTCGACGGCAACGGCGACAAGCTGCGTCAGACCCTGGCCCAACTCTCCGGAGTCGGACGAATCCTGGCCGACGGTAGCGGCAACTTCATCGGCACAATCAAGAACCTGCAGGTCTTCGTCACCGCCCTGCGCGACAGCAACGAACAGATCGTGTCGTTCAACGATCGGCTGGCGACGTTGTCCAGCGTGCTGGACGGAAGCAAGTCGGATCTGGACGGCGCATTGACGAACCTTGCGGCCGCTGTGCACGAGGTGACGCGGTTCGTCGCCGGCACCAGGAATCAGACCGTCGAGCAGGTCCAGGGATTGGCCCAGGTCACCCAGACGCTGGTGAACTCCAAGGACGACCTGGAGCAGGTCCTGCACGTCACGCCCAACGCATTCGCCAACGCCTACAACATCTACGACCCCGATCTCGGCGCGGTCCGGGGAGCGTTCTCGATTCCCAACCTCGCGAACCCCATGCAGTTCGTCTGCGGCATGGTCGGCGCGACCGCCAACAGCACGGCACCGGAGACCGCCAAGCTGTGCAACGACTACCTCGGGCCGGCCCTGCGGCTGCTCAACCTCAATTACATTCCGGTGCCGATTAATCCGTACCTCGCCAAGTCGGCCAGCCCGGATCACGTGATCTACGCAGACCCCGCCTTGGCGCCGGGCGGCGCCGGTGGAGTGCAGTCGGCACCGGAGATTCCGCCCGCCGTGTCCGCCTACACCGGCCTCGACGGCGACGTTCCGCCGCCGCCGGGAATGGGCCCTCCTGGCGTGCCGCTCCCCGCGAACGACCGCCTCCCCGTGGCGCCGTTCCCCGCCCTGTATCCCGGGGCGCCGGTGCCGACGGATCCGCCGCAGATACTCCCGGGGAACCCCTCGGGGCAGGCGGCTCCAGAAGGGGCGGGCACGCCGAGCCTGCCGCAGCTGTTGCTTCCCGCCGAACTTCCACCGGGTCCCGCACCCGGCCCGCCACCGGCCGAGGGGACACCGCCGTCATGAGGTCGAGGATGCCGATCCGCCTGCTGGCCGTCGGGGCCTGTGTGGTGACGACCGCCACCGGCTGTGCGTTCCAGGGAATCAACTCTCTGCCCCTACCGGGTGCGGTGGGACGTGGTTCCGACGCACACGTCTACCACGTGGAGATCGCGAACATCGCCACGCTGGAATCGAATTCGCCGGTGCTCATGAACGACGTGGTCGTGGGGAGTGTCGGAGCGATGCGCGTCAAGGGCTGGCATGCCGAGGTCGACGTGTCGATCGAACCCGGTGTCGTCGTCCCCGACAACGTCGTCGCAAGCGTCGGCCAGACCAGCCTGCTCGGTTCGATGCACCTGGCATTGAATCCGCCCGTCGGACAGCAGCCCACCGGACGGCTGCCGTCGGGCTCCACGATCGGGCTCAACGAGTCCTCCACCTATCCCACGACCGAGCAGACCCTGTCGTCGCTGTCGGTGGTGGTCAACGCCGGCGGGCTGGGCCAGATCGGCGACGTGGTGCACACCTTCAACACGGCGTTGTCCGGACGTGAGGGTGACTTCCGGGATCTGCTCACCCAACTCGACACCTTCGTCGGAACCCTGGATCAGCAGCGTCAGAGCATCGTCGCCACCATCGACGCGCTGAACCGGGTGGCGTCGACCTTCGCCGATCGCAAGGACACCATTGACCAGGCGCTGCAACGCATTCCGCGGGCCCTGGAAGTGCTGGACCGTGAACGGCCGCGGCTGACGACCGCCCTGACCAAGCTCGGACAGTTCAGCGACACGGCCAACCGACTGGTCAACGACACCCAGGCCGACCTGGTAGCAAATCTGACGAACCTGGCGCCGACGATCAAGGCCCTTGCCGACGTCGGACCCGATCTGGACGCCGCCCTGGCCTACGGCACGGTCTTCCCGTTCGGACAGGGTGTCATCGACCGCGGTATCAGAGGTGACTTCATCAACATCTTCGTAACCGTCGACATCTCCGGACCTCGGCTGCGCAAGTCGCTGTTCCTGGGTTCGCGAGCCGGGCAGGAGGGACGCGACCTGGTGCCGCTGCCCGGCGAACCCCTCTTCCAGCGCTACACACTCGATCCAATGGGTCGACCGCTCGCACCACCACCACCCGGCGGTCCGCTCGGGCCCCTTCCAGGCAATCCGCCAACGGCCGGTCTGCAGGCCGACCCGCCCGGGGCCGACAAGAGTCTGCCCGGGCCGGGATCCATCCCGGCGCAGGCACCTTCACCCGCGACGCCTGCCGATCCCGCAGTGACCGACGGCCCGCCACCCCCCGGTGGCGACGGCCCACCCCCCGCGCCACCCGCACCCGGGCAGCAGGGCGGTCGCTGATGCTGACCCGGTTCATCAAGATTCAGTTGGCGATCTTCGCCGTCGTGTCGGTCGTCGGCATGCTGGTAATGGGCATCTCCTACCTGCAGGCGCCGACTCTCTTGGGCATTGGAAGGCTTACCGTGACGCTCGAATTGCCGAGCAGCGGTGGCCTTTACGAATTCAGCAACGTCACCTACCGCGGTGTGGAAATCGGCAAGGTCACCGATATCCAGTTGACTCCGGACGGCGCGGACGCGACGATGTCGATTGCCACGTCGCCCAAGATTCCCGCCGATCTGGAGGCGCGCGTCAAGAGCGTGTCGGCAGTCGGTGAGCAGTACGTCGACCTGATGCCGCGCACCGACTCCGGGCCCTATCTGCAGGATCACGCCGTGATCACCAGGCAGAACGCGATCATTCCTACGCCCATCGGACCGGTGTTGGACAAGGTCAGCACCCTCGTCGGCACCTTCCCCAAGGATCGTCTGGCCGACCTGTTGGACGAGACCTACAAGGGACTCAACGGTGCCGGCGAGGACTTTGGCTCGCTCCTCGATTCCGGTGCGGCCCTGAGCGCCGACCTCAACGGTGCGGCCGGCCAAACCCGGGCACTTGCCGACGACGCACGACCACTGCTCGAAGGCCAAGCCCAGGGGGCCGATTCGATTAGGACGTGGGCACGCAGCGTCGCCGGTGTCACTGGTCAGTTGGCCAAGAACGACCCCCAACTGCGCACGGTGCTGCAGACCTTTCCCGGCTTCAGTGACGAGGTATCGGGATTGTTGAACGAGCTCAAGCCCACGCTGCCCGTTCTGCTCGGCAACCTGAGCACGGTCGGTGAAATCCTGATGACCTACAACGCGTCACTCGAGCAGCTCCTGGTCCTGCTTCCGCCGTACATCGCTCAGCAGCAGAGCTATTCGAGTACGTCTGACTCCACCGGCGGTGCTCGCGGTGACTTCGCCATCACGGTCAACGACCCGCCGGCGTGCACCGTCGGCTTCCTGCCGCCGTCGTCGTGGCGTTCACCCGACGACTTGTCCGACGTCGACACCCCCGACGGGCTGTACTGCAAGTTGCCCCAGGATTCGCCCATCGCGGTTCGTGGCGCCCGCAACTTCCCCTGCATCAGAAAGCCCGGCAAGCGCGCGCCGACCATCGCGATCTGCAACAGCGATCAGCCGTACGTGCCACTGGCGATGCGACAGCACGTGTTGGGGCCAGTCCCACTCGACCCCAGCTTGATCGCCCAGGGCATTCCCATCGACGATCGGGCGACACTGACCGACGACATTCACGCGCCGGTGCAGGGCACGCCGCTTCCGCCCGGGGCCGTGCCGTCCGGTACCCCGCCGAGTGGAGCCCCCGTGTCACCGCTCGAAGTACCCGTTGCGCCGCCCCCACCGGACGGCAATTCACTGAACGGCCAGCCGATCCCGCCCGTCGACACCCCGCCGCCGGGTGCATCCGAGCCGGTTGAGACGACGCCGCAGGGCCCCCCGGCGCCGGTCGACGACGGTGGCGCGGCTCCCGTAGCGCCCAGCGCCTTCACCACCGGTGCGCCCGGATCGAAGCCGAAGGTCGCAGTGACGCAATACAATCCGCGCACGGGCGAGTACGTCGGCTCTGACGGCAAGGTGTACAAGGTGACCAATCTGGCGCTGGCGACCCCGCTCGCGACGACATGGCAAGATCTGCTGCCACACTAGGGACGGTTCGACACCGGTCCGGTCAAGAAATCTTGAGGATCTTGACCGGCAGGCTCAGCACGAGGGACTTGCTTCTGCCGCAGTTGCCGCTGATCCCGGTCGTCACGTCATCGCCCAACCACGTGTCGGAGACGTTTTGAACGAGGCCCTCGTCGGTCGCGGGGTAGATGTGGTACACCTGCAGCCCGGGGGCTGTGCCCCCGTCCGGGCATGGAATCCATTCGGGCACAGCGTGTTTGACGAACCAGTTTGCTCCCGAGGTCGTGTAGATGTCCTCGGTCCACCCCAGCGAACTGGTCACCTTGCCCGCGCAGGTCAGCGCCGTGGTGCAGGTGGAGGTGACGGTCCAGGTGCTGCGCACCGTCGGCTCGTCCTGGAAGCGGTCGTTCATCCTGGCCCACTCTCCGTTGGAGACCACGGAGTACGTGCCGTTCATGGCGTACTGCTCATATTCCGCAGTGGCCGGCGGCGCCAGCACGACGGAGGCACCGGCGATCAGCATCACTCCGGCGAGGGACTTGGCTAGTTCCATGACCACCCCTCGATGCGTTACCCAGTCGGCGTCGACGGGCGCCGTCACGGCAATGGCGTTCTGCCACTGACGATAACATCTTTCACCGCGCTGGCGGCAGCGTTCGGGGCGCAGTACCTGGTACGGCGAATCGGTGTCGGCGAGTGCGCCAGATGCGGCGAAATCCGGCGTCCTGCATGACAGAATCGTGGAGTGCGTATTGCCAGGGGCGTTGCAGCCGGATTCTTGATTGCCGGTCTGACCGTGGCGCCCTCGGCGGCCGCGGATCCCGCCGATCCGGCACCCGCCGACGATCCGACGTCGTGCAACGAACCGGCCTGTGTGCCGGGGATTCGGCCGGGGGCGGTTCTCGGCGCACCGTGCGATCAGACGACGTATTACGTCTTCGGAGTGACGGATTGGGGCCGGGTGGTGTTCTGCGGGTCGCCGCGCCGCTACGCTCCGCGGTGGTTTCGATCCACCGAACTGCGTGGCGTCAAGCTCGAAGGCGGCAACTGCTCGGGCCGCGACGGCGAGATGGCCCAAGCGCCTGACGGGCTGTTCCTGTCCTGCGACGCACGCAACGGAGCGAGCACGTGGACGCGCGGCGACCTTTGAGGTTCGATCCCATCGCCCGGCGACGGGCTCAGTACGGTTGCAGGGCAAAGGTATACGTGCTGACGCCCCCGGGGGCTCCGTAGCACCCGGCGTCATAGGTCGAGTTGATCGTTCCGGCCAGCGTCGCGGCGTCCCACGAGTAGACGTCGTGCGAGGGCAGGTTGTACCCCACACAGCGCACTCCGTCGATTACGTCCACGGTCAGCGTGTATCGGCCGTCGGCATAGAACGCAATGTTCTGGAATCGTTGACTCTTCAGGGGCCGCGGAATGGCGATGACGTTGAGGTTGTCGGTGTGTGGCGCCAACACGGGATCGTCGTAGTACGTGCCGCAATCGGGATCGTCGTTGCACGAGTGCGTCACCGACCAGATCCACGAATGGTCGTTCCACCGGTCGTTGAGGACCTCGTAGTTCCCTATCCGCATGTGTGGCGCGGCGCTGGCGACGGGCGCCGACATGGTCGCCGCCGCAGCCATTAGCACGCCCAGCAGGGGTGCTGGGCGCCGCCAACGGGAACCGGTCAGCTCGACACCACCGGCGTGAACTCGATGTTGATCTCGGTAAGCCCCCGCAGGATGAACGTGGGCTCGTAGTTGTAGCTGCGATCGCCAGCCGGACCGTGCTTCTCCTCGTCGATGCGAATGTCGCCCATCCGGTCGAGGATTCGCTCCATCGACACTCGGCCCTCGACGCGGGCCAATGGGCCGCCGGGACAGGAGTGCACACCCCGTCCGAAGGCGATGTGCTCGCGCACGTTCTTGCGGTCGAGGCTGAACTCGTGGGGGTTCTCGAAGCGCACCGGGTCGCGGTTGACCGCGCCCGGGCAGACCATCATGGTGGTGCCGGCGGGAACGTCGGTGCCGTTGAGGACCGTGTTCTTCTTGGCGAGCCGGAACTGGCTCTTGACGGGCGCGTCCATGCGCAGCGCCTCCTCGACGAATATCGGTATGCGGCTACGGTCCTTGCGCAGGGCGTCCTGGATGTCGGGACGGTCGCCGAGGACCTTGATCGACGCCGACAGCAACTTGGTGGTGGTCTCCTGGCCTGCCGCGAAGAGGAACGTGGCCGAGCGGGCAACCTCGATGACGGGCGGTGTCGACCCGTCGGGGAACTTCGCCGTTGCCAACGCGGTCAGGACGTCGTCCCTGGGGTTCTCGCGGCGGTCCTCGAGGTAGGCGACGAACTTGTCGTCGAGCCATGCCAGGGGATTGGTCGCCACCAGCTCACCCTGGAGCGATCCCACCGTCGCACCGGGCCTGGGTGCGCCGAGGACGGTTCGGAATTCGTCGTGGTCCTCGTGCGGCACGCCAAGGAGGTCGGCGATCACCAACAGCGAGAACGGCTTTGCATACGCAGAGAGGAATTCGCACTTTCCGTCGGCGACGATGTCGTCGAGGCACTCGTCTGCCAGCCGCCACATGAAGGTCTCGTTCTCCTTCAGTCGACTCGGGGTCAGCAGCCGGTTGAGCAACGAGCGGGCGTTGGTGTGGTCGGGCGGGTCCATGGTGACCATGTGCTCGAACATCGGCATGAGCTGCCGGTGTTCGGAGATCTGCGCGGTGATGTCGTCGCCCTCGGGGGTGAACGGCAGTGGCGGGAAGGGCCCGGCCACCGCAATGCACGACGAGTAGGTGTCGGTGTCCTTCAGGACCGTGTTGGCCTCCTCGTACCCGGTGATGGCGAGGACCCCGTAGTTGGGTTCGCGGACGACCGGGCACTTGCTGCGCAGGTGGTCGAAGTACGGGTGCGGATCCGGCACCAACGACTGATCGGTGAAGTAGTCGACGGTGTCGAAGTCTGCGGTCATGGTCGAGAATGTCCTTCCAGTTCCCTGACGGGCGACGGATGAGGTTGGGCGAGGCGTGATTCGTGGTTGCACCACGTGGGTTGCCGTAGATGCTGAGCACATGCTTAGCATTGCGTGATGGCCCGGTCAAGGGGATCTGAGCGCGCCGCGCCTACCATTCGCTTGGGGGGCGCTGCCATTCACACGAGAGGGAGGTGACGGCATGGCATCGGATCGGAGGGTCGCGGGACCCGAGGCCAAGAACCGTGCCGTGCTGCTCGACGCGGCCGAACAGCTGATGCTGGAGGACGGGTATGCGGCGGTGACGTCGCGGCGCGTCGCCGAGCGTGCCGGCCTGAAGCCCCAACTGGTGCACTACTACTTCCGCACGATGGACGACATGTTCGTCGAGATCTTCCGTCGCCGGGCGGTCCAGGGGCTCGAGGTGCAGGCGCGCGCACTCGACTCGCCGCAGCCGTTGTGGGCCCTGTGGGAGTTCGGCATCGATCCCGCCGGCACGCAACTCACCATGGAATTCATGGGGCTGGCCAACCACCGGAAGGCGCTGCGGGCCGAGATCGGCGCCTACGCCGAGCAATTCCGCAGGCAACAGGTGGACGCGATCGCCACGGCGTTGCGCCGCTACGGCTACGACGTGTCGGACGTACCACCGGTGGTCTGGGCGGTCTTCGCGACGAGCGTGACGCGCGTACTGGTCATGGAGCAGGCGCTGGGAATGTCGAGCGGCCACGCGGAGATGCTTGCGTTCTGCGAATCGTGGTTGCACCGGATGGAGGGTGAGCGCATGGTCGACGCCGACGCGACGCGTGGGGTTGGCGCCTCGGTCGAACACTAGTAATTCCGTATCGAGCACAGCGCGCCGACCGGTCCCTGCTTGGCGACCACCACCTTGCCGTCCACGGCGAGCACGCAGTGAAAGTTGGGCCGACTCGGCGAATCCAGGCTGGTGACCGTGACCATCGCCCAGTCGTCGGGGTTGGCCAGCATGACGTCCATGGTCCACTGCTGATTCGGGCCGAGGTCGGCCTCGACGTTGGGCGTGAATGCGTAGGGGTCGTGGCTGTAGTCGGCGAAGTTCGGCGGATCGACTGCGTGATAGTAGATTTCGGCGTTGCGGAACGGCGTCTCGGAGAACACGGTGTACTTCACCGCGTGCAAGGGTGGTCCGGGAGTGGGTTCGTCATCGGCTAGTGCGACGGGGACGGCAGTCCCGGCGCCGAGCACCAGTCCCGTCGTCAGCAGCAGTGGCACCAGCGCCACGCGGCCGGTGAGTTGCCGAGGTCGCCGGCGACGTCGCGGAAAGCGCATTTTCGTATTTTAGAACTTGATTTCCTCGGCGGGCCGGTAACGGCCCAATTCATCACGGGGCTTCATCGGATATTGCTGTGCATCTACCCGATCGGCTCGTATGCTCGAGATGAGAATGACGTTCTTGACTTCAGGAGTGCACATGCCCGTCGACGCCTGGATCGTCGACGCGGTCCGCACGCCAAGGGGCAGGGGACGGCCCGACGGGGCGCTTCACGGGATCCATCCCCAGGAGCTCTTTGCACTGTGTCTGCAGGGCCTCGCCCACCGCGTCGGGTTCGACCCCGGTGATGTCGAGGACGTCGTCGCAGGCAACGGGATCCTCGCTGGAGACCACGGCGACGACATCGCCCGCCTCGCCGTGCTACTCGCGGGCTGGCCCGAGTCGGTGCCGGGCATGACGCTCAACCGCTTCTGCGGCTCCGGCCAGCAGGCGATCACCGTCGCCGCCATGGGCGTGGGCAGCGGAGCACAAGACCTCGTGGTGGCAGGCGGGGTGGAATCGATGTCGCGGTGGGGCGTCGCCGCCGGTGCCACGACCATCGACGGCACGAATGCCGCACTGCGTCAGCGGTATCCGACGGTGCCGCAGGGTGTCTCGGCCGACCTGATCGCCTCCGTCGAGGGCTTCACCCGCGACGACGTCGACGAATATGCCGCCGAGAGTCAGCGGCGCGCCGCGGTGGCGACCGCCAACGGCTACTTTGCAGGCTCGCTGCTCACCATCCGCGGTCCAGACGGCGAGGTGCTGCTCGACCGTGACGAGCATCCTCGCGGGGGAACGACGACCGAGGGGCTGGCCCGGCTCCGGGCCGCCTTCGAAGCTCTCGGCGGTACCCGTTTCGAGGGGGAGAGCCGTACCTTCGACGAGATCTGCCTCGAGCGGTATCCCGGTGTGGGCCGCGTGGAGCACGTGCACCACGCAGGCAACTCCTCCGGTGTCGTCGACGGTGCGGCAGCGGCGGTCATCGCGTCGGACCGCTGGGTCCGTCAACACGGCGTCGCGCCGCGCGCCCGCATCCGCGCCACCGCGGCCGTCGGTTCCGAACCGGTCATCATGCTGACTGCTCCCGGTCCGGCCGCCCGACGCTGTCTGGACAAGGCCGGTATGACCCTCGGCGACGTCGACCTTTGGGAGGTCAACGAGGCGTTCGCCGCCGTGCCGCTCAAGACCATTCGCGACCTCGACCTCGACCCCGACCGCGTGAACGTCAACGGCGGCGCCATTGCGCTCGGACACCCCATCGGCGCCACCGGTGCGATGCTCATCGGCACGGTCCTCGACGAGTTGGAGCGACGCGATCTGACCGTCGGCCTGGTGACGATGTGCACCGGCGGCGGCATGGGCACCGCGACCGTCGTCGAACGGGTGTAGCCATGCCCACCACCCTGGACGTCGAGGCGGCCGCCGACGGTGTCGCCGTACTTCGGCTGAACCGGCCGTCGCGCCTCAACGCGGTCGACCAGGCGATGCGTGACGAGCTGACCTGCGTGCTGGCCGCACTGGCGACCGATCGCTCGGTGCGGGTCGTCGTGCTCACCGGTGCGGGCCGCGGCTTCTGCTCGGGTTTGGACGTACGGGACTTCGGGCCGGCCATGCTCGACGCCAGCGCCCCCACCGTCGACCGGATGCGATTCCAAGAGGCGATGGCGGCACTGCCGACTGCGCTCCGCGCGCTCCCGCAACCGGTCATTGCCGCCGTCAACGGGCCGTGCGTCGGCGCCGGACTAGCCCTGTGCCTCGCCTCAGACATCCGGATCTGCTCCACTGCAGCCACATTCGGCAACGCCGCGATCCTCCTGGGCCTGTCCGGCGCGGAGATGGGCACCAGCTACCACCTGCCGCGCATCGTCGGCACCAGTGTCGCCGCCGACTGGACGCTCACCGGTCGGACGGTGTCCGCCGAGGAAGCCGATCGCCGCGGGTTGGTCAGCGAGATCCTCGAACCCGATCGGCTGGTGGATCGTGCGCTGGAGCTGGCCGCCCTCATCGCAGGCCTTGCCCCGCTTGGTGTCGAACTCACCAAGCGAGCGCTACAGGCCAACGTCGACGCGCCCCTGGATGCGTCGCTCGAACTCGAGAACCGCAACCAGGTTCTCACCCACGCCACCGACGACGCCGCCGCCCGCAGGCAAGCGTGGTCGGGACGTGGCGACGACTGAAGGGAACGAAGATGGCGTGGGACTTCACCACCGACCCCGAGTGGGCCGAGCAACTGGCGTGGGTCGAGGACTTCGTCCGCAACGAGTGTGAGCCGGTCGACTACGTCATCACCGAGTCCCACGACCTCAACGATCCCGTTCGTCAGGCGCTCATCCCGCCGCTGCAGCAGATGGTCAAGGACCGCGGGCTGTGGGCCACCCATCTGGGACGGCACCTGGGCGGGCCCGGCCATGGCCAGATGAAGCTGGCACTGCTCAACGAGATTCTGGGCCGCTCGGAATGCGCACCCATCGTGTTCGGTTCGCAGGCACCCGATTCGGGCAACAGCGAGATCCTCGCTCACTACGGCACCCCTGAGCTGAAACGACGATACCTGGAGCCGCTGCTCGACAATCGCATCGTCTCGTGCTTCTCGATGACTGAGCCGCAGGGCGGGGCCGATCCGAAGGTGTTCACCACCAACGCGGTTCAGGACGGTGACCACTGGGTCATCAACGGGGAGAAGTGGTACTCGTCGTTCGCCTCGATGGCGTCGTTCATCATCGTGATGGCCCTGACCGACCCCGAAGCGTCGCCATATCAACGGTATTCGATGTTCGTGCTCCCTGGTGACACGCCTGGCATCAACGTGCTGCGTGACGTGGGCTTGGGTTACCAACCGCTGGGCGGCGGGGGCCGCGAGGGATACGTCCGCTACGAGAACGTCCGCGTGCCCGACGATCACATGCTCGGCCCACGGGGCGGCGCCTTCGTCGTGGCGCAGACTCGGCTGGGCGGCGGGCGAATTCACCACGCCATGCGCACGGTGGGACTGGTGCGGCGGATCTACGACATGATCTGCGAGCGGGCGGTGTCGCGCTACACCCAGGGCGAGGTGCTGGCGAACAAGCAGATGGTGCAGGAGATGATCGCCGACTCGTGGATGGAGATCGAGGCGTTCCGTTTGCTCACGCTCCAAACCGCATGGAAGATCGACAAGTTCAACGATTACCAGGCTGTCCGCGGTGACATCTCCGCAGTCAAGGCCATGATGCAGAAGGTGCTGCACGACGTGTCGGCCCGCGCCCTGCAGATCCACGGCTCGTTGGGCACCTCCAACGAGATGCCCTTCGTGCAATACCTGACCGAGTCGTTCGTCCTGGGCCTGGCGGACGGTCCCACCGAGGTCCACAAGGTGACGCTGGCGCGGCAACTGCTCAAGGACGTCACGCCTGCGCCCGACGGCTTTCCCTCCGAACACCTGCTGCGACTACGGGAGGCGGCCATGGTGAAGTTCGCCGACCGACTGGCTGGCATCCCGCGCGGCGACGTGGCGAGGGTCGGATGAGCGCCGGGTGTGCAGGCAAGGTGGCACTGGTCACGGGCGCGAGCCGCGGGCTGGGCAAGGCGATCGCGCAGCGCTTCGCGGCCGAGGGTGCGACGGTCGCGATCACCGCACGCACGATGAACCCCGATCCCAAGTACGACGGCTCGCTGGGGCAGACCCGCGACGAGATCCTCGCCGAGGGCGGCACGGCGCTGGCCGTGGCGGCCGACCTCTCGGACTCCGGGGACCGCACCAGGATGTTCGACGAGGTCGTGAATCTCGTTGGAGCGCCGGATATTCTGGTCAACAACGCCGCGGTCACGTTCCTGCGGCCGCTGGAGGGCTTTCCGGAGAAGCGCGCCCGGCTGATGGTCGAGATGCACGTCATCGCGCCGCTGCACCTGGCCCAGCTGGCCATCCCCGGGATGCGCGACCGAGGACGGGGCTGGATCCTCAACCTCACCTCCGTGGGCGGTGAGCTCCCGCCCGGTCCGCCGTTCGACGACTTCGACCGCGCTGCCGGGTTCGGCATGTACGGCACCGTGAAGGCGGCCATGAACCGGATGACCAAGAGCTTGGCCGCCGAACTGTACGACGACGGCATCGCCGTCAACGCCGCCGCGCCAACCAAACCCGTTGCCACGCCCGGCGCGGGGGCCCTGGACCTGGCCAAGGTCGACACCGAGGACATCGGGCTCATCGTCGAGACCGTGTTCCGCCTGTGCACTGCGGACCCGCGGACACGGACCGGGTGCATCGCTCATACCCAGGACTTCCTTCGGCAGTCCGATGCCCGGGACTAATTCGCAGTCGCTGGACCTGGTGCGCTCGCGGTTGGCCGGCCGTCGTGTGACCGACGTGCGGCCGCTGGCCGGCGGCGCGTCGAGCCTGACCTACGTGGGCGCGGTCGGCGGGCAGCGAGTGGTGGTCAAGATGGCGCCGCCGGGACTGCCTCCAACCCGGCACCGCGACGTGTTGCGCCAGGCCCGGATCATCCGCGCACTGGGAGGCACGTCGGTGCCCGTACCCGAGGTGTTGTGGGAGGACGCGGGTGATCCACCCCTGTTCGTGATGACCTTCCTCGACGGCGAAGCGGCCGAGCCGCTCTTCGACGCGGGTCCCGCTCACGCCACGGTGGCCCAACGGATGCGTAACGCCGCTCGCGTGATGGCCGAACTGCATGGCGTCGACGTCGCGGCGGTGGGGCTGGGCGACGAACCCGTCGTCGGACCCGGTGCCGAGGTCGACCGGTGGTGCCGGGCGCTGGAGACGGTCGACCCGGGTGTGGCCCCCGGGTGGCCGAGCGTGGCCGACGAGCTGCGAGCGACGACGCCCACCGCGCTGCCAACGTCGTTGGTGCACGGCGACTTTCGGCTGGGGAATCTGCTGGCCGACGGTGCGCGCATCAACGCCGTCGTCGACTGGGAGATCTGGTCGGCGGGCGACCCGCGGGTGGACGTGGGCTGGTTTCTGGTCAACGCCGATCCCGACACCTACCGCCGCGTCACGCCGCACCTCGGTTCGACGCCCTCGCCCGCCGAACTGACGGATGTCTACGCCGACGCGCTGGGTGCCGAGGTCGCCGACCTTGACTGGTTCCAGGCGCTGGCCTGTTTCAAGTCGGCCGCCACCTGGTCGTTGCTCGTCAAGAACAACCGCCGTCGGGTCGACCCGGACCCCGAACTCGAGGCCATGGCGCCCGCCCTGCCGCGGTTGATCGACCGCGCCGCGCACTTCCTTTCGGCCGCAGTGTGATCCGAGGAGACTGGACATGACCGAGTGGTTCCTGTACATGTCGCAGTACCGGCTGGCGATACCCGACTTCGTGGCACGGGCGCAGGCGGCCGAGGCCAGCGGTTTCGACGGCGTGGCGTTCTTCGACCACCTGGAAACCCCTGGTGCGCCTGGGTTTCCAGTGTGGGAGGCGATGGGCATCGCCACCTGGGTGGCCGCGAGGACTACCACGCTGCGCGTCGGGCACCTGGTGCTGTGCGACGCGTTCCGTCACCCCGCCGTGCTGGCCAAGCAGGCGGTGACGCTGGCCGAGGCGTCCGAGGGCAGGTTCGAGCTGGGTCTGGGTTCCGGCTCGATGCCCGACGAGCTTGCCAAGTTCGGTCTCGACGGCGGTGACGGTCTGGCTCGAACCCGTCGACTCGACCGAGATCTGACCGCTATCCGCGGTTATTGGGGCCTCGGTGAACGGGTCCACCTGGCGCAGGCTCCTACTCCGACGCAGCCCATTCCGATCGTGGTCGGCGGCACGGGTCCGCGCATGCTGGAGGTCGTTCGCGCGCACGCCGACTGGTGGAACCTGCCCGCCGACAAGGTCGACCGGCTCGGCGAGCTGGCGGGATCGGTCGGCACCGCTCGCCCGTCTGTGCAGCAAATGGTGGGCTTCGCAGGTGCTGGTAGCGATCCGGCGACGGTGCGGGAGGCGAGTGAGAAGCGGTGGGGTCGTCTGGGTCCTGGGCTGGTCTGTGGCGACGCCGACGAGTTGGTCGAGTACTTCACCGGGCTCGCCCTACGCGGCGTGCAACGCTTCTATGTGTGGTTCGCCGATGGCGCGAGACTCGAGTCCGTCGAGGAGTTCGGTGCGACGGTGATCGGGTCCTCTCAGATGCCGTAGCGCAGCTTCACGCCGTGGTAGCGGGCGTTCAGTTGGCGGGCTCGCCCTGCAGCGTCGAGGAGTGTGGTGTCCGGCGGCAGGTCGTCGAGTACTGCAGAAGGCGACACCAGGCGGGTGCGCAACACGGCCCGATTGGCGTCCGGCCAGAAAGCTGACCATGTGGTCAGGCAGCCAGATCGAGTGATAGCACCCGGAGTCGTACTGTGCCAGGGCGTCTAGGGCGAGCGGCACGGTGGTGCGCAAAGCGCCGCGGGTTAAACCGTCATGCTCGCCAATGTGCCTCCCGGCCCGTCGACGTCGCCTATGCTAAGCGAGTGCACAGCACAATCTCGAGAAATCGCACCACCGTCTGCGCGTCATGACCGAGGAGACCGACCACGGTGTCACGCGCCCCGGTATCTGCCGCATCTGCTCGGCTCACTGCGGGGTGCTCGCCACCGTCACCGACGGCAGACTCACCAAGGTCACCGGCGACCCCGACAACCCGATGTTCAAGGGCTACACCTGCGCCAAGGGCCGCGCGCTGCCCGAGATACACAACAACCCACACCGTCTGCTGCACAGTCAGCGGCGGTGCGCGGACGGCTCGTACGAGCGTGTCGCAGCAGAGCAAGCGATGGACGAGATCGCCACCAAAATCGGCGAATTGATCGCCGAGCACGGGCCCCGCTGCGTCGCTCTCTACCTTGGCACCAACGGCCTGCCGTATCCGGCGTCGGCACTGATGGCCAACGCCTTCACCAGGGCGCTCGAGACGCCGATGTTCTTCACCGCCAACACCATCGACCAGCCGGGCAAGCAAATCGCGCTGGCTGCCCATGGTCACTGGCTCGGCGGCGACGTCGACTTTCACGAGGCCGACAGCTGGATGTTGATCGGTACCAACCCGTTGGTGTCCAAGGCGATTGGCATTCCTGGCCAGAATCCGGCGCAGAACCTGAAGGCCGCACTCGCCCGGGGGATGAAGCTGATCGTCGTCGACCCCCGCCGGTCGCAGACCGCTGCGCGCGCTGCGGTGCACCTACAACCCAGGCCGGGTGAAGACGCAGCCATCGTGGCGGCAATGCTCAACGTGATCATCTCAGAGGGATTGTGCGACAGCGCCTTCCTTGCCGAGAACGTCGACGGCTTCGCAGAGTTGGCCCGAGCGGTCTCCGGGTTCACCCCCGACTACGTCGCCGAACGCGCCGACGTCCCCGAGCAGCAGTTGGTCGAGGCGGCCCGACTCTTCGCCACCTACGGTGACCACCGCGGGATGGTGAACGCAGGGACCGGCGCCAACTTCGCCATGCACGGCAACCTGCTGGAGTATCTGTGCCTCTGTCTCACGACCGTCTGCGGGCGGTGGCAACGGGAGGGGCGGCGGGTGACGAGGCCCAACACGTTGATGCCCGCGTTCGCCGCGAAGGCCCAGGCCCATCCGCCCTATGAGGGTTGGGGTTACGGAGAACGGCTGCGGGTGCGCGGTCTGACCGACGCGGTGTGCGGAATGCCAACGGCCGCACTGGCCGACGAGATTCTGCTCGAGGGCGACGGTCAGGTGAAGGCGCTGATCTGCGTCGGCGGAAACCCGATGGCGGCGTGGCCCGATCAGCGCAAGACGCAACGAGCGCTGGAGAGCCTGGACCTGCTGGTCACGCTCGACACCGAGATGTCGCTGACCTCGCGCCTCGCCGACTACGTCATTGCGCCGAAGATGCAGATGGAGACCCCGGCGATGACCCAGGGCAGCGAGCTGATCAAGTTCTACGCCAGCGGCACGGGCATTCCGGCCGCCTACGGCCAGTACGCGCCGCGGCTGGTCGACCCACCCGCCGGCTCGGATCTGACCGAGGAGTGGGAGTTCTTCGTCGGACTGGCCAAACGCATGACACTCGACATGTGGTTCGTCAACTTCTTCGGTGGTGGCGGCGGACGGTTCATGGAGTCACCACCGGTCGTGCTGAACGTCAACGGGGATACCGAGATGACGACAGAGGAGCTGTTCGAGCAGATGTGTGCGAACTCGCGAATTCCGTTGGCGGAGGTGGCCGCTCATCCGCACGGCAAGATCTTCGACGTCGACGCCGTCGTCGGGGAGAAGGACACCGACTGCACGGCCCGCCTGGACGTCGGCAACGCGTATCTGCTGGCCGAGCTGGAGGCCATGTTGACCGATGACTTCAGGGCAGCGCGCAGTGAGCCCAGCTTCCCGTTCCGGTTGATTCCGCGGCGCCACGGCAGTTTCATGAACTCGTCGGGGACGGCGCTCGGCGCGTTGAATCGGGGCAAGGCGTACAACCCGGTCTACATGCATCCAGATGCGATGGCCGCCCTCGGCATCGAAGGTGGGTCCCTGGTGACGGTCACCTCGCCGCACGACCACATCCCGAGCGTTCTTGAGGCCGACGACACGCTGCGTCACGACGTCGTCGCGATGCACCACGCCTTCGGGGGACTGGTGACCGAGGATCACGAGGTACGCGACCGGGGAAGCAACGTCGGGCGGCTGGTGCCCACCGAGACCGACTACGACCCGATCACGGGCATGCCGCGTCAAGGCAACATCCCGGTGCGCGTGACCGCGACGCCCAGCTAGTCAGGTCGGCCGTTTCGCGCGGCTCATCACGCGGTCGGCGGCGGCCCAGTGGTCGTCGGACACCCATAGCCGGGCGAACGATTCGATGGCCTCCTCGACCGTGACCCCCGCGATTACGCTCTTGATGGCGGTGACCGGTGCCGCCGTGAGCTGGCGAGCCACGGCGCGCCACTCGTCTTCGAAGGAGGCGCGGGAGACCACGACGTCCACGAGACCCACCCGGTGGGCCTCGTCGGCGTCGAGAATCCTTCCGGTTCCTGCCAGCAGCAGGGCCCGGCCCTTACCGACGAGGGCGGCGAGGCGCTCGGCGCCACCCCAAGCCGGCATGATCGCCAGCGACACCTGGTTGAAGCCGATCTTGACGTCGTCGGCGGCCAACCGGATGTCGGCCGCGACCGCCACCTCGGCACCGCCGCCGAGGGCGTGCCCGTTCAGCGCCGCCAGGACCGGCCCGGGAAACGTGGCGATGCGATCGCAGACCCCACGCATGCGCCGCGCCATCGCCGCCGCATCAGCCTCGGTGCGCAGCGCACTGAGCTCCTTCAGGTCGCCGCCGGACACGAACGCCTTGTCGCCTGCGCCCCTGATCACCAGCGCGCGGACGCCCGCGGCGGGGTCCAGGGCTTGGTCCAAGACGTTGTCGAGCTGATCCATCGTCTCCAGCGAGATGGCGTTGCGCGCGTGCGGACGGTCGATGGTGACGACGGCCAAACCGTCGTCGACGTCCAGGTCGACCATGGTGTTCGTCCACCGTTCTCCGTTGATGATATTGGCATTCTCAGTCAGGGAGAATAACATCTCCACGTGGTCGCCCACCCGTTGCGAGTCGTCCCGTCCGAACTGGTCAAACGATACGAGGACCAGGGCTGGTGGCGGCGGGAGACCCTCGGCCACATGCTGGCGGCCGGTTTGGCGGCGAACCCCGACGTGGGTTTTCACGTGCACTCGGCCGAGCGCCCCTGGTCGGGCACCTTCGGCGACGTCGAAGCGGTGGCCCGCAGGCTGGCCGCCGGGTTGCGCGCGCGTGGAGTCGGGCCCGGTGACGTGGTGGCCATGCAGTTGCCGAACTGGATGGAGGCCGCCGCAACTTTCTGGGCAACGGCGCTGCTGGGGGCGGTCGTCGTGCCGATCGTGCACTTCTACGGCCCCAAGGAGGTTGGACACATCCTGCGGACCTCCGCGCCCCGGGCCTTCGTCACCACCGAGCGCTTCGGTCGGATGACGTTCTCGCCCGACCTGTGCCGCGACGTGCCGATCGTCGCGCTGGTCGGCGCCGACGGCGAACGCAGCTTCGACGCATTGCTCGCCGAGGATCCGCTGGACGGAGTCGTAGCGACCGACCCGGGTGCCCCCGCGCTGATTGCGTTCACCTCCGGCACCACCCGCGACCCGAAGGGTGTCGTCCACAGCCATCAGACCCTGAGCTGCGAGACCCGCCAACTGCTGGCCTCGTACCCGCCCGACCGCGGCAGGCAGATTACCGCGACGCCGGTTGGCCACTTCATCGGCATGGTCGGCGCCTTCTTGATCCCGGTCATCGAGGGGGCTCCGGTCGACCTGGTCGACGTCTGGGACCCGGCGAAGGTGTTGGCCCTGATGGAGTCCGACGGGTTGTCGATAGGTGGTGGTCCGCCATATTTCGTCACCAGCCTGCTGGACCACCCGGACTGCACCGACGAACATCGGCGGCTCTTCACCACCGTCGGGCTCGGCGGGTCGACCGTGCCCGCTGCGCTCACCCGACGCCTGGCGGACCTCGGCTTCTTCGTGTTCCGCTCATACGGCAGCACCGAGCATCCGTCGATTACGGGCTCGGGTGCCGGCGCGCCGGAGGACAAGCGGCTCTACACCGACGGCAATGCGCGTCCTGGGGTCGAGGTCAGGCTGGCCGACGACGGCGAGATCCTCAGCCGCGGGCCTGACCTCTGCCTGGGCTACACCGACGTCGAACTCACGGCAAGGGCCTTCGACGACGACGGCTGGTATCACACCGGGGACATTGGCGTGCTGGACGCCGACGGCTACCTGACGATCACCGACCGCGTGGCCGACGTGATCATCCGCGGCGGGGAGAACATCAGTGCCCTTGAGGTCGAGGAGGTGCTGCTCGGCATGCCCGAGGTGGTTGAGGCGGTAGTGGTGGCAGCCCCCGACGATCGGTTCGGCGAGCGCGTCGCGGCGGTACTGAGGATCCGGGCCGGTGCGGTCATGCCAACGCTGGCGGAGGTCCGCGCCCAATTCGAGGGCGCCGGTGCGGCCCGGCAGAAGTGGCCTGAGGAACTGCACGAAGCGGACGACTTCCCCCGAACGGCGAGCGGCAAGGTGCAGAAGTTCCGGGTTCGGGAGTCGCTGCGGCCTCGTGTATGACCCGGCCGACCATTGCCAGGCTGCCGCTATGAGAATATGATTCTCACAAACGATAAGGAGAATTCCGAATGGGTCAGCTTTCGCACCGGGTCGACATTCCTTTTCCGCTGTTCGACGCGGACAACCACCTGTACGAGCCGCCCGAGGCGCTAACCAAGTACCTGCCGAAGGAATACAAGGACGTCGTCCAGTACGTCGAGATCAACGGCCGCACCAAGATCGCGCTGCGAGGCCAGATCAGCAACTACATCCCCAATCCCACCTTTTCGGTCGTCGCCAAGCCCGGCGCCTGGGAGGAGTACTTCAAGTTCGGCAATCCCGACGGCAAGAGCAAGCGCGAACTCTTCGGTGAGCCGATGAAGGCCATCCCGGCGTTCTTCGAGCCTGCCCCCCGTCTGGAGAAGATGAACGAGCTGGGGCTCGACCGTTCGCTGATGTTCCCCACACTGGCAAGCCTCATCGAGGAACGTCTGGCTGACGACCCCGTCGCCATCCACGTCATCGTGCACGCGCTGAACGAATGGCTGCACGAGGTGTGGGGCTTCAACTACCAGAACCGCATCTACACCACCCCGGTCATCACCCTGCCGATCGTCGAGAAGGCCATCGAGGAGCTCGAGTGGGCGGTCAAGCGCGGAGCCCGGGCGATTCTGATCCGGCCGGCCCCGGTACCCGGCTTCCGTGGCCCTCGATCGTTCGCGCTGCCCGAGTTCGACCCGTTCTGGCAGAAGTGCGTCGAGTACGACGTCTTCGTCGGGATGCACTCCAGCGACAGCGGTTACTCCCGCTACACCTCCGAGTGGGACGGCGGCGCGCAGGAGATGCTGCCGTTCCAGACCAACGCGATGTCGATCCTCAACGAATGGCGGCCGATTCAGGATGCCGTGGCGTCCTGGGTGATTCACGGCGCGCTGTTTCGGTTCCCAACGTTGAAGGTGGGCATCGTCGAGGCCGGCTCGAAGTGGATGTTCCCGCTTCTCGATTCGATGTCGGAGGTCTACAAGAAGGCTCCCGAGGCCTTCCTGGGCAACCCGATGGAGGAGATCAAGAACCGCATCTACGTCAGCCCGTTCTACGAGGAGGGCATCGACGAACTGATCAACCTGATTGGCGTCGACCAGGTGCTCTACGGGTCGGACTGGCCGCACCCCGAGGGCCTGGCCGAGCCCACCCACTACGTCACCGCCCTGGATCACCTCTCGGTCGACGATCAGGCAAAGATCATGGGCGGCAACCTGTCCCGCCTCATCACTGCGTGATCGAAGCCCACAGCTGGAATACCATCCCAGAGATGGTCGCGAGCGCAGCGGACCGTTTCGGCGATGCCGAAGCCGTCGTCGACGGTCCGCTTCGCCTCACCTTCGTCGAGCTCGTCGACCGGATCGCCCGCGCGTCGGGCGCTCTCGCCGAACTTGGCATCCGCCCGGGTGACCGCGTCGCGCTGTGGGCGCCGAACTCCGTGCACTGGATCGTGGCCGCCTTCGGCGTGACGGCGGCCGGTGGCGTCCTCGTCCCCGTCAACACGCGTTTCACCGACGGCGAGGCGGCCGACGTCATCACGCGCAGCGGGGCCAAGGCCGTCCTGGTGCGAAGGGGCTTCCTGGGCCGCGACTTCGACGTCCCTTCGGGGATTCCGGCGCTCGACGTCGAATCGGACGTCCTGGCTTCGGGCGTGCCCTACTGGTGCCCGGTGGACGGCGCTGACATCGCCGACGTCGTCTACACGTCCGGGACCACCGGTAAGCCCAAGGGCGCCATGATGAATCACCGTCAGACGCTCCGGATGTACGAGGAATGGGCCACGCTCGCGGACCTGCGCGAGGGCGACCGGTACCTCATGATCAACCCCTACTTTCACACCTTTGGGCTGAAGGCCGGCCTGGTGGCGTCGTTCCTGCGCGGAGCGACGATGCTGCCCGTGGCAGTGTTCGACCTCGCAGAGGTGGTCGATCTCATCGAACGCGAACGCGTCACGATGCTGCCCGGTCCGCCGACGGTCTATCACTCGCTGCTCGCAGTGGCCGACAAGACCAAACTGGCCTCGCTGCGAGCCGGGGTCACCGGAGCGTCCGACATTCCCGTCGAGCTGATCCGCCGCGTGCACGCCGAGCTTCCCTTCGAGACCATCATGACGGGATACGGCCTCACCGAGGCGGGCAACGTGACGCTGTCGCGGCCCGGCGACTCCTTCGCTGACGTCGCCACGACGGCTGGGGTGGCCTGCGACGGAGTCGACGTGCGACTGGGCGAGGACGGCGAGGTGCTGGTCCGCGGTTACGGCGTCATGCAGGGCTACCTCGACGACCCCGTGGCGACCGCCGAGGCGATCGACGCCCACGGCTGGTTGCGCACCGGTGACGTGGGGGAGTTCACCGAGTCGGGTCGGCTGCGCATCGTCGGGCGCAAGAAGGACATGTTCATCGTCGGGGGTTTCAACGCCTACCCGGCTGAGATCGAGGGCATTCTCGCCGAGCATCCGGCCATCGCCCAGGCGGCCGTCGTCGGAGTCCCCGACGACCGGCTGGGTCACGTGGGCAAGGCCTTCGTCGTGCTGCGCTCGGGTGGCGAACCGCCGACGGTCGAAGGCCTGCGGTGCTGGAGCCGCCAGCGAATGGCCGGCTACAAAGTCCCTCGGTATGTACAGTTCCTCGACGAGTTACCCACCAACGCCGCCGGCAAGGTGGTCAAGGATCGTCTCCGCTAGGCGCGAGCACAGCTTGGAGAACAACGTTATCGCTGCAAAAAGGGCATTCTCGACGTGAAAAACTCGGGTACTGTAGATCTAGTAGGCAAAATTGATAATGTCATTCTCGTATGGCAGTCACCGTGGAAGTCGAGACAGGAGGTCGGATGCCGACCCCGAAGCGAGCCTCAACAGTGCTCAACGGCAAGTCTGCCGAGCACGCGATCATGACGCCGCACGATGACGACCCAACCTCTGGCGCAGAAGATCTCGCGGCGCTTGCCGACGAAGCGGAAGCCGAGGCGCTGGCGGCCGAGGCGGCCGCTGCGGCTGCTCGTGCACGCGCCCGGGCCGTGAAGCTGCGTCGACGGGCGAACACGACCACGACGACCGCAGCGTCGGTAGAAGCGCCCCCGCCCGACTCGCTCGGCGCCGTCTTCGAGACCGGGGCGACCACTCGAGAAGTGCCGACCCCGGAAACCACGGACGTCGACGAGGTGGCCGCGGACGCGCCCGAAACCCTCGAAGCATCGGAATCCCCGGAAGGGTTCGACGCCTCCGACGACACGAGGTCGGATCGTCGTCGCTTCCGCCTGCGGGCGCCCCGATTTCGAGTCACGTGGGTGGCGGCCGCGCTCGTCGTCCTGTGCACTCTGGGCTTCCTCGGAGGCTCCGGATACATGATGTGGCACCATCGCCAGGTCGTGGCGGAGCAGCAGCGCTCGGCGGAGTTCGCCGCCGCTGCCCGCCAGGGCGTCGTGACCTTGATGTCGTTGAACTTCAACAACGCGAAGGACGACGTCAAGCGGATCATCGACAACACCACTGGCGACTTCAAGAAGGACTTCGAATCCCAGTCCGAGCAATTCGCTTCCGTGGCACAGGCTTCCAAGGTCATCACTGAGGCAACGGTTAGCGCGACGGGCGTCCAGTCGATGACCAAGGACACCGCGACCGTGCTCGTCGCGGTCACCACGCAGGTCTCCAATGCCGCCAGCAAGGAGCAGCAGCCGCGTTCCTGGCGGCTCCGGGTCGACATGGCCCGAGACGGCGGTCAACTCAAGCTGGCGAAAGTGGAGTTCGTGCCATGACTTCTGACGAAGTGGACGTCGAGGACCTCGATGTCGAGGCAGCCCAGGACGACGCGACCGATGACGTCGACGGCGCCCCTGCCTCGGAAGAGGTAGCGCCAGGACGGGGCGGGAACAGGCGCCTCGTGGTGCCAATCGTGCTCGCAGCCTTGTTGATCGGTTCCGCCGGCTTCGCCTCTTGGGTCTACCTGAACCAGTTCCAACCGGACCGGGAGACGAACGCCGTGGTGGCAGGCGATGTCGTCAAGGCAGCGAGTGACGGCTCCATCGCCATGCTGTCGTATGCGCCCGAGTCGATGGACAAGGACTTTGCGGCCGCCAAGTCGCACCTGACCGGAGACTTCCTCAACTATTACACCCAGTTCACCCACGACATAGTGACTCCCGCGGTCCAGCAGAAGTCGGTGAAAACCTCTGCGACGGTTGTGCAGTCGGCCGTCTCGGAGCTGAAGCCAGACTCGGCAGTCGTCCTGCTGTTCCTGAATCAGACGACCACCAGCAAGGAGAATCCAGCCGGTTCCTTCACCGCGAGCTCGGTGAAGGTGGGTCTCACCGATGTTGGTGGCAACTGGCTCATCTCGTCATTCGACCCCGTGTAGACGGCGGCATCACGGCGAGTAACCCGGAGCCCAGGCGGGCGACCACGCTGGGGCGCGCTTGCTCGCGCCGCGATCAAAGTGGTTGTCCGACAATAGATTTCACGAGTATGACCTCTTTACAAAGCGCGCCAGATCTGCCATCTTGAGAGAAAGGCCGCCTCTCGAAGCGGCAGCCACATCGGAGGAAACATCTTGAACGTCGACGATCTAATCCTGGTGAGCATCGACGATCACGTCGTCGAGCCACCGGACATGTTCCTCAACCACGTGCCCGCGAAGTACAAGGCGGACGCGCCGATCGTGGTGACCGACGACAAGGGCGTCGACCAATGGATGTATCAGGGCAAGCCGCAGGGCGTGAGCGGGCTGAACGCCGTGGTGTCGTGGCCGCCCGAGGAGTGGGGCCGCGATCCCGCCGGGTTTGCCGAGATGCGGCCGGGTGTCTACGACGTGCACGAGCGCGTCCGCGACATGAACCGCAACGGCATCCTCGCGTCGATGTGCTTCCCCACGTTCACCGGGTTCTCCGCCCGCCACCTCAACCAGTTCCGCGAGGACGTCACCCTGGTCATGGTGTCGGCGTACAACGACTGGCACATCGACGAATGGGCGGGCAGCTACCCGGATCGCTTCATTCCCATTGCGGTGATGCCCACGTGGAACCCCGAGGCGATGTGCGCCGAGATCCGCCGAGTGGCCGCCAAGGGCTGTCACGCGGTGACGATGCCCGAACTCCCGCACCTGGAGGGCCTGCCGAGCTACCACGACGACGACTACTGGGGCCCGGTCTTCCGCACGCTGTCCGAGGAGAACGTGGTGATGTGCCTGCATATCGGCACGGGATTTGGGGCCATCAGCATGGCGCCGAACGCGCCCATCGACAACCTCATCATCCTGGCCACCCAGGTCTCCGCGATGTGCGCCCAGGACCTGCTGTGGGGACCCGCGATGCGCAACTACCCCGAGTTGAAGTTCGCCTTCTCCGAAGGTGGAATCGGTTGGATCCCCTTCTATCTCGACCGCAGCGACCGGCACTACACCAATCAGAAGTGGCTGCGCCGCGACTTCGGTGACAAGTTGCCGAGCGACGTGTTCCGCGAGCACTCCCTTGCTTGCTACGTCACCGACAAGACGTCGCTGAGACTGCGCCACGAAATCGGCATCGACATCATCGCCTGGGAGTGCGACTACCCGCACTCGGACTGCTTCTGGCCGGACGCGCCCGAGCAGGTGTTGGCCGAGTTGAACGGGGCGGGTGCCGACGACGGGGACATCAACAAGATCACCTGGGAGAATTCGTGCCGATTCTTCGGCTGGGATCCCTTCACGAGGACGCCCAAGGGTGAGGCGACCGTCGGGGCCTTGCGCGCCAAGGCCACTGACGTGGACGTGTCCATTCGGTCCCGCAAGGAATGGTCGGAACTCTATGCACAGAGGAATCTGACGACCACGAAGTGAGACACAGTGATTCGGAATGCGCGTCGTGGGCCAGGCCTCTCGCGGAAGCCCGGCACAGACGTGGCCGACAGCTAGACCCGGGAGGGCTCACGATGGACCGCTACGAATTACGCAGGCTCGACTACAGCCTCACCGACGATCACGTCGACCTGCAGATTGCGTACCGAAAGTTCTTCGAGACCCACTGTCCGATCGAGGTGGTCCGCGCCGCCGAAGCGTCCGGGTTCGACGAAGGGCTGTGGGACCGATTGTGCGCCACGGGTGCGACGACGATGGCGTTGCCCGAGTCGTGTGGTGGCGACGACGCCACCTTGGTCGACCTGACGCTGGTGTCCGAGGAGATCGGCCGCTCGATCGCGCCGGTGCCGTGGATCGACCACGTGGTCGCCACCCGCCTGCTTGCCCGATTGGGCGTGCTCGACTCCGATGACGACGTCACCAGAGATGTCGTCAACGGGAGGTCCCTCGTGGGCATGGACCCACGGGTCGACGGCGCGGGCGGTGCCCGGTTGATCGGCCCGGGTTCGGTCGCCGACCACGTCCTGATCTGCGACGGTGAGGACGTCGTGCGGCTGACCTTCGACATTCCGTGCCCCAAAGTCGAGAACCTCGGCCACCTTCCGATGGCCTGGGTCGACCCGGCCAGGGCCGACGTCCGAACGGTGGTGGGCACGGGGCCTGCCGCAGTCGCTCGGTATCAGCTGGCAGTCGACGAATGGCGGCTTCTTACCGCGGCAGCGCTCGTCGGACTGGTGGAGAAGACTCTTGACGGCGCAATCGAATTCGCGAAGAACCGGCACACTCTCGGCGTGCCGATCTCGACGTTGCAGGCCATCTCGCATCCGTTGGCCAATATTGCCATCGTCGTCCAGAGCGGCCGTAACTTGGCCCGGCGGGCGGCGTGGTTCCTCGACCACGAACCCGGTGAGCGGTCCGAGTTGGCGGCGTCGGCCTACGTGTTCATGACCGAGGAAGCAGCCAAGGCCGCGACGACGGCCGTTCACGTGCAGGGCGGTCTCGGCGTCTCGGTCGAGGCGGCGGCGTCGGCGTATCTGGTGCGGGCCAGGGGATGGCCGTTGGCGGGTGGCGACGTCGGCACCGCTGCCGCGCGGATCGCGGAGGTCGTCGTGGCGCGCGAGAGGCGCGCCGGCGCAACGGCGTAGCAGTGGACTTCTCACGGGTGCCGTTGTCCGACGACGACCTGGCCTTCGTCGGCCGGGTCCGAACCTCGTTGCAGGCGTGCGTTACCGACGACGTCATCCGACGCGACCGGGAGACCGGCGAGAACTTCGACGAGTCGGTACACGTCGCGCTCGGCGAACAAGGCTTCCTGGCCGGCGACTTCCTCGTGGAGTCGGACGGTGGGTTCAGCCCCGTGCAACGGCGCATCTGGGAGCTGGAGGTCGGACGGGCGCGCACGCCGTGGTTCCACTGGGGCACCACCGCGATGGTCGGCCGGATCGTGCGAGCGCTGGGGTCGCCGGAACTGGCGGACGAGGTCCTGCCGGGGGTGCTCTCTGGCCAGATCCGGATGTGTCTGGGATTCACCGAGCCCGACGGTGGTTCTGACGTCGCCACGTGCAAGACCAGGGCGGTGCGCGACGGCGACGTCTGGGTCGTCGACGGCTCCAAGATGTACACCTCGAACGCACACCACAGCCGGTATGTCTTCCTGCTCACCAACACCGACCCGACTGCGCCAAAACACCGCAGTCTCACGATGTTCCTGGTCCCGCTCGACACCACGGGCATCGAGATCCAGGGCATCCGCACCGTCGACGGGGACCGCACCAACGTCGTCTTCTACGACGGCGTACGCGTCGACGACAGGTACCGCATCGGTGACGTGAACGACGGCTGGAGTGTGATGCGCGAGGCGTTGAAGGTCGAACACGGCATTCGGGAGCGCGACGACCAAGGCCTGCAAGCGCTTTCGACCATGTCCCACCACGGGACTCTCATGGCCCAGGCGGTCGACGGCGTCGGGGCGATGATCGGGGACGTGAAGGCCGACGGTCGTCGCCTGGTCGACGACGGGTCGGTCGGGTTCCGCTTCGGACGGATCGTCGCCCGGATGGAGGCGGCACTGAGCGCTTCCGGGATGTTCGGGCGCGTAGCGCTCGCGCAGACCATGCGCGACATCGCCCCGGAGCTCATGGACGTCGCGGGGTCGGCGTCGAGCCTGCCCGCAGACACCCCCGGGTCCGTCGACGACGGTGCGGTGGAACACCTGTTCCGGTTGGCCGTCCCCACGGGCATCTACGGAGGCACCCTCGAGGTGTTCCGAAACATGATCGCCCAGAACGTGCTTGGACTCGGCCGACCCAGTTACTCGCCGGTGACGAAGTGACCGAGGAGATGACGAAGGTGGAGGTCGACATGACGACGGAATCGAATGCGGTGCTCTGGTCGCTCGGCGACCTGCTGGACTTGTTCGAGGTGGCAGCCGACGGACCCGACCGGTTCGTCGGGGAAACGGGTCTGGCCGGCGCCGACGACCGGCAGGTGGTCGAGGGTACCCAGGTGGTGGCCCAGGCGATAGTGGCCGTCGGAAAGCGGTTCGAGGACAAGTCGATCCGTTCGGTGCACGCCGTGTTCAGTCGGGCAATTCAGGTCGGCTCGCCGGTGGAGTTGGTGATCGACGTGGTGGCCGAGGGCAGGTCAACGGCGACTGCAATCGTGTCCGCACGGCAGCACGGCCGGCGTGCGATCACGATGACGGTGCTTGCCGACGTCCCGTCGGCCGACGTGATCCGCCATCAGCTGGCGCGTCCCGAGGTGGGTACGCCTGCCGACGCCAACGAGGGGGACATGCCGATGGAGGGGCGGCAACTGCGCCTGGTCGACGTAGTGGACGTCAACAGTCCCGACGAGGTCGGGCCACCGGAACTCCATGCGTGGGTGCACTACGACCCAGTTCCCACCGGTGACGCGTTGGCGAAGGCGTTGTTGGCCTATTTCACCGGTCATTTGGGCATTTCGACCACGATGCGGGCCCATGCGGGAATCGGAACGGCCCAGGCCCATCACACGGTGTCCACGGCGCCGATGACGGTCGCCGTCAGCTTCCACGAGCCGGTGTCCTGGGATGGTTGGCTGCTGTACACCCATGAGAGCACCCAGGTTGGCGCCGGGATGTCCTATGTTCGCGGAGCCGTGCACACCGAGGCGGGGCAGCTCATCGCATCCTTCACGCAGGAGGGGCTTATTCGTCCCCTGCGGCAAGCCGACACCGACATCGAAGTCCGCTCGCGGCTGTGAGATCGGTCGGCGACACCGCATGTGTCGAATCGACGTTGGGGGCGCAGTGGACGGCACCGAGCACGCAGATACCGCCAACTGGGATCCCGTGTTTACACGGCACTTCAAGAATGCCGTCGGACCGATCGTCAGGAGTTATTTTCGTGCCAACGTCAACGGTCTAGATTCGTTGCCCGCCACCGGCGGTGCCTTGGTGGTTTCCAATCACTCGGGCGGTGTCTTGACCCCTGACGTGCTGATCTTTGCGCCGGCCTTCTACGACGCCTTCGGATACGACCGACCGCTGTTCATCTTGGCGCATTATGGCGTTCTGCTGGGCCCACTGGGGTCAATCTTCTCCCGTGCCGGCGGTATCGAGGCTTCTCGGGAAAATGCGGCCAAAGCGCTGCGCTCAGGAGGGGTGGTGCTGGTGTTCCCCGGCGGGGACTATGACGCCTTCAGGCCGACCCGGGCGGCGAACACCATCGACTTTCAAGGTCGGATGGGTTACGTCCGGACGGCCATCTTGACTGGTGCGCCGATTGTCCCAATGGTGTCCATCGGTGGTCAGCAAACTCAGCTATTCCTGGCCCGTGGAGACGCGTTGGCCAAGCGTCTGGGGCTAAACCGCATCCGGTTGAAGGCGCTGCCGCTCACCTTCGGTCTGCCCTTTGGGCTCACTACCGTTCTGCCGCCCAATCTTCCACTGCCCAGCAAGATCATCATGGAGGTCTTGGAGCCGATCGACGTCGCCGACCGGTTTGGTGACGACCCCGACATCGACGAGGTCGATTGCTACGTGCGGTCAGTCATGCAGGCAGCGCTCGACCGACTGAGTCGCCAGCGCCGCTTCCCGCTGCTGGGTTGAGACGGCCTCGCTGGACCTGACGTCGTGCACCGCAGGCGCTGACCTTTGAGTGGGGCAACAACACCCCAACTCCCTGATAATGTGGTTCTCATGTTTCGGAAGGGGGCTTCTCGGGCCATTCGCCGCGCACTCGGGTCAAGTGAAAGTGGCGCAACCCGCGACGTTGGGAGCCTGCCGCACGGCATCCAGGGTGCCGCGGATCCGCATTTCGCCAGTGCCGTGCGTTTCTTCGCCACCCTGTTTCCTGGACCCCGGTATGGGGGTGGGGCGCTCGCCGTGTACCAAGACGGCCGTCCAGTCGTGGACGTGTGGACCGGATGGGCTGATCGGCGCGGGGAAGCGCACTGGACGGCCGACACCGCAGCCATGGCGTTCTCCGCCACGAAAGGCGCGGCATCGACGGTCATTCACCGGTTGGTCGAACGCGACCTGTTGAGCTACGACGCTCCGGTCGCCCGGTTCTGGCCGGAGTTCGGTGCCCGTGGCAAGTCGGCGATCACCGTCCGCGACGTCATGGCACACCGCGCGGGGTTGTCCCTACTCGGCGGGGTCGGCTCGGCCGATCTGTTGGACGAACGTCTGATGGAGGAGCGGTTGGCGGCTGCGCCGTCCGACCGGTTGCTGGGCAAGTCCGCCTACCACGCGCTGACCTACGGCTGGCTGGTCTCGGGGCTAGCGCGAGCGACGACCGGCCTATCCATGCGCGAGCTCTTCCGCTCAGAGCTGGCGGGGCCACTGTGCACCGAGGGCCTGTACCTCGGACGTCCGCCGGCGGGCTCACCGGTCCAGGTCGCAGAGATCCTGATGCCTCAGGGTGTGACGAACAGCGGTTTGCTCGGATTGCTGTTTCCACGGCTGGCCGCGTCGCCGTTGTCCGGTGGCCTCGGCGCGTTTTACGTCCCGGGCCTGAAATCCCTTCTGCAAGGTGACATGCCGTTCCTCGACAGCGAAATCCCGTCGGCCAATGGTGTCATGACGGCTCGCTCCCTGGCCAAGATGTACGGTGCCATGGCGAACGGCGGCCACATCGGTGGGACCCAGTTCCTGTCAGCTCAAACGGTCGCCGGATTGACCGGAAGGCTGTCGCGACGCCCTGACCGAAATGTCGTCGTACCCATGTCTTTTCACCTTGGCTACCACGCCTCGCCGGTTCCGGGGGTAATGCCTGGATTTGGGCACGCCGGCGTCGGTGGATGCATCGGGTGGGCCAATCCGGCCACGAAGACCGCCTTTAGCTTCGTGCACAACCGCCTCATCACTGCAATGATCACCGATTACGCCTCCATCGGAGTGCTGGCAGCGCTGCTCGACCGCAGCGCCGCGGCCGCCCGCAAGAATGGCGTCGACGCCGTGCCCGATTTCGGTACGCCAATTACGCCGTCATCCACGCTCCACCGGGGCGGGTCAGCGTGACCGGCGATCATGGCGTCGTCATCGTCGGCGGCGGACTGGCCGCCGTTCGCGCCGCCGAACAATTGCGCCGCGCCAACGATTCGATGGCCATCACCATCGTCAGCGACGAAGTCCACCTGCCGTACGACCGGCCACCCCTGTCCAAAGGCGTGCTGCGTGCCGAGACCGACGACGTCTCTCTCAAATCCGCCGAGTTCTATGCCGACAACCAGATCACCGTCCGCCTCGGCTCCGGTGCTGCCAGCCTGAATTCCGTTGCCAAGACGGTGACCCTCCTCGATGGTGACGTGATCGCCTACGACCAGCTGATCATCGCCACGGGCCTTACGCCGAACCAGATTCCGTCATGTCCCGACATCGCGGGCGTGCGGGTTTTGCGCACACTAGACGAGAGCTTGGCACTGCGTGAGCATGCGGGCTCGGCACGGCGGGCCGTCGTGATCGGCGCCGGCTTCATTGGCTGCGAGGTGGCAGCCAGCCTTCGCGCACTCGGCGTCGAGGTGGTGCTCATCGAACCGCAACCGGCGCCTCTGGCATCGGTGCTGGGCGAAGAGATTGGAAAGCTCGTTGCCCGGCTGCACCGCAACGAAGGCGTCGACGTCCGATGCGGGGTCGGCGTCAGCGAGATCAAGGGCACTGCGCACGTCGAATACGTGGTGCTCTCCGACGGCGTCCAGATCGCAACCGACGTCGTCGTCGTCGGCATCGGCTCCAAACCATCCGTCGAGTGGCTCCGCGGCAGTGGGGTCGACGTCGAGAACGGGGTCATCTGTGACGGTGTCGGTCGCACCAACACCCCCAACGTCTGGGCGCTCGGCGACGTCGCGTCCTGGCGCAATGAGCGCGGACATCAAGTCCGCGTTGAGCATTGGAGTAACGTCGCCGAGCAAGCACGTGTACTCGTGCCCGCCTTGGTGGGTTCCGGCAGCGGTTCCGCCGGCAGGGTGGTGCCGTACTTCTGGAGCGACCAATATGATGTCAAGATTCAGTGCCTCGGCGAGCCGGAGGCGGACGACATCGTCCACGTGGTCGCCGACGACGGCCGCAGATTCTTGGCCTATTACGAGCGAAATGGTGTGATCGTCGGCGTGGTCGGCGGAGGGATGTCGGGGAAGGTGATGAAAACCCGCGGCAAGATTGTCGCTGGTGCGCCAATTGCCGACGTCCTCGGCTAAGTCTCATTCACCGGCGTTGGTGACGGCGTGGTGAACGGTAAGACTAGACCTCCGTGATTTCTCTCAGTCAGAAACCGTTTTCTCGTGGCGCCAACCCAAACAGCAGATCGCCGGCGGCTTGGCCCCGCGAATCTTCTTCCGGGCGAGCAACTGTCGGCAACGCGAACCAACCTGATCCGCTACCGCGCGCCGATTGGCGGATGCAAACCAACAGCCTCGACGGCGGACCTCCTGCACTACGGCAAGACAACCACGCTGGGGGAGTTCGACGTCGACGACGTCGACGCTTTCACGGCCGACGCGACGTGCAGTGAACTGAACCTGAATTACGAAGTACTGTCCTTCGCCATCGAGTTGGCGTTGAATGTCGCTGATGGGCCAGCTGTTTCGTAAGCCCAGTCATCGCCGTGCCGAAACGTGCTCTCCTTCTCCCGTTGCTGTCGGAGTCGCCGTTGATCAGCAGGAACCGGTGGGGCCGGCCGCAGCTCGACTACACCGTCCTCGCGCTCGGTGATTTCGACTTGCGCGCCTGACTCGTCGAGGTGCAGGCGGCGTCGCAAGTCTGCGGGCAACGCCACGATGCCCCGGGGTTGCACGGCCACGACGCCATGGAATGTCATGGTTCCACGATCCCACACACCACCGTATGGCCGTAGAGCTTTGGCGTTCGGGTGGCAAGACCAGTGATGGGTCGGTGGGATGGATAGCCCTGACGTCTTGCCCAAGTTCCGCGGACGCTGATCTCTGGAGGGGCCGCCGCCGCGGCGTCACTAGGTTTGGGTTTGTTGAGCCGAGCGTCTGATCGGGGAGTGGGGGAGCCCAAGCATCGCGTTTCGAAGTAGCAGACTGCCAGTTCGCTGATCGTTGTTCCATCGGGACATGTTTGTTGCACCAGTGGCGTTTTGAACTGAGTGAACATAAAACGAGGACACGATGATGCGTGGGATCTGACGACAACTGTGGGAGCGACAGCGACGCTAGTCGCCGCCGCCAGGGCCGCCGCAAGCCGACAGCCGAATCCGCTGATCGTCGACGAATATGCTGAACCACTCGTACGCGCGGTGGGCGTCGACTTCTTTAGCGGGCTGGCAAGCGGCGAACTAGACTTCGCCGACGTCGGGGGCAACGCACGAACTGGCTGGATGCCGATCACCTGGGCGGTGAGAACGAAGTTCTTCGATGACTTCCTTCGCGTCGTCACCACCGAGCAACACATCCAGCAGGTGGCGATTCTGGCATCCGGTCTGGATTCGCGCGCCTATCGTCTGGAGTGGCCCTCGCACACGACAATCTATGAGATAGACCGGCCGGAGGTAATCGATTTCAAGCAGACCACGCTCTCAGCGTTGGGGGCGATCCCGTTGGCCCCGGTTCGGGCGATCGGCAAAGATCTGCGGGAGGATTGGCCTACGGCTCTGCGTCAAAGTGGATTCGACGACAACAAGCCCACTGCGTGGGTGGCAGAGGGATTGTTCATCGGATTCTTGTCTGGGGATGCGCAGGTGCGGTTGATCCAGCAGATCACCGACATGAGCGCCCATGGCAGCCGTTTGGCGGTCGATCATCTTCCTGGCCGGGCTGATGCCCTCAGCGAGATGATGCGAACTATCGGCGATGACTGGGCTCGCCTCGGGCTGAACGTCGACTTCGCGAATCTGTACTTCATGGGCGACCGCGGTGATGTCGAATTTGAGCTACAGGCGCGGGAATGGTCGGTCGTGGGCACCAGCCGAGTCGCATTGTTCGCAGCCACCGGCATCGACGTGAAGGAGAGCGCAGGAACTGTCCCAATGCGCTACGCGACCGCGAGCCTTGGATATGACGCCGCGCCACAACTCACGTGATTTGTGGCATCGCGCAAATGCCCAACAGCATTTTCAGTGTGTCGCAAGGGCGAGAGCATCGGCAGCAGTGGTCTTGCACGTTCTCACCTCACAGCTTCCGTCCATGGTGCGCACCGAGAATCGGCGAGCATGACCGACGAATGGTTCACGCGGGTACGGCAGGTCGTCGACGGGTGCCGAAAGGAACCTCATCGTGCCCTCGTGGACGACCACGTCCACACGGAGACCGACGTCGCCGCCATGCTCCGTGAGCTCGGTATCGCGCTGGTGGAAGTCGAGCAGCCGACGCAGATGGTGGCCGCCAGACTGCTGGCTGTTGCGCGGCGCTACACGGCGGAGGACGTTCGAGTGGTCGTCCTCCCGCGGGTGCTGTTCATTCAGGTGGGCACGGTGGGCTACGAGGTGGACGTGACGACGCGGTCCACCGCACAGCTGGACGTAGCGGGTCGGGTGGACGACATCGCCGAACTGGCGGCAGCGGGAGCGATCACTCCCGCCGATGCCATCGCGTCGTTGCGCGCTGCCCGGTCGATGAGGCCGCGGTTCGGTCCGGTGATGGTCGTCATCGGCTACGCCGTCACCACCGTCGGGTTCGGCATGTTGACCGCACCCACGTGGCGGCTCCTGGCGGCCTACGCCCTGCTGGGCGCAGTCGTCGGCGTGGTCGAACTGTTGGGCAGACCGTTCCCCCAATTGGCACCGGTGCTCCCGATCGCAGCGGCCACGATCGTCACCGCTCTCGCCACCGTGATCGCGCCGGCCGGGGGAGATGGTGGACTGCTGCGACTCATCGGACCCGCACTGGTCGCCATCCTGCCCGGCATGGCGTTGACGCTCGGTGCCATGGAGCTTGCCGGCTCCTCGATCGTCGCCGGAGCGAGCCGCCTGGTCTACGGCGTCGTCCAATTGATGTTGATCGTTTTCGGGGTGTCACTTGGCCTGCACCTGATCCCCGGAGGGCCCCCGCATGCCGTCAGTGCCTCCGTCGGCTCCTGGGCGGCAAACGTGGCGATACTCGTGATCGCCGTCGGTCTGTACGTTCACCTGTCCGCTCCACGCGGCTCGCTGGCCTGGCTCATCGCCGCGGTCGGCTTGGCTCTCGTAGGCCAGAGGGTCGGGGGACTGTTCCTGTCGGCGACGCACGCCGGGGCAGTCGGCGCGTTTCTGGTGGTTCCGTTCGCCGCGACGGCTGCCCGCGTCAAGACCGCGCCACCGGCACTGGTGATGATGCTCGCCGCCTTCTGGGCGCTCGCTCCGAGCGCAGTCAGCTTCGAGACCCTGGGCGACGCCATCACTCTCGGACGCGATGCCCTCCCCATCGTCGGCGGCTGCATCGCCGCGATCTTCTCGATCGCGTTGGGCACGCTCATCGGGTGGAGCGTGTTCAACCCGGTGTCCAGCAGCAGGGCCACGGCCCCCGAGGAGTTCGCGGTCGCCGGTGGTTCGAGCTCTTACCCGCCCTTCCCGTGACCGCGGATCGCGAGTCAGGCCGGGCCAGCCGCCGTGTCCGGGAGGCCGCAGGCCCGGTTCAGCTCGACGCGTGTCAGCATCACGGTCGAGGCAACGGCGTAGTCGAATGTTCTATCAGCCAGCGCGCTAAGCTCTCCGCGCTTGGCGGTGATGTAGGAGTGGGCAGCTGTCTTCACGCCGACGGGATCCGTTGGCGCGACATGCAACCCGAAGCGGTCGAGAGCATCGTCCACTGCAGCCGCGTGATCATGAAGGGTCACTCTTGCCGAGCCCGCATCCCAGTACCACCCGGCGGGCAGCGCGGACGTCGCGTCAATCCTGCGCTTGGCGGCCGGCCATGCGGCGCACGTGGCACTTGCCTGTCCGCCACGGGCGAAGACGGAATGCGAGTTCGCCTGCCAATGGTCAACCGTGCACGCGATGTCGCTCGCGCCGATCATCGTGACGACGGTCAGTGCGACTGCGCTGGACAGTGCCGCCACGCTCCACGCGAGACCACGGTGCCGCCACGGCAGGCGTCGTGGGCTTCGGGCATCACCGTCCCCGGTCTGGTGGTTCTCCGATCCCATGCGGTCCACTGTCGTGCACGGACTTCGAGGCCAGATGAGCCCACGATGTGAATTGCTTGGACGTATCGCCGGTTCGCGCGACGTCACGGACAGCAATGCTCAAGGTTCGGTTGATCAGATGTCGACATGGGACCGCCGTCTACCAAGGTCGCTGCCCTTGGCTGGTGGGCCGACACCTTCCGTCATGACGTGGCCCGTCTTTCTCTGATCCATGGCTGGCTCCCGACGTTGACCCAACTCGTTGCGGTGTTGCTCGTGGTGGGGGCGGTCACCGCGCCCGCGACGCGACGGCGAGCTCGCGGCCTGGCCGTCTCGGTGGCCGCCGGCGTGTCCCTGGCGGTGTGGGCCCACTGGTACATCGCCTCGGTGGGGGTGGCCGGAGATCCGGCGCCGTGGCGGCTGTGGGTGTGGATTGCGCTGACCGGACTCTCTTGTGGCGCATTCGTACTGGGCTGGCGTCGTTCGCCCTGGCGGCGTCGGATCCCGGCCCTTCTGTCGATGGTGGGGTGCGCGCTGAGCGCGACGTTGGCGATCAACGCATGGGTTGGATACTTCCCCTCGGTGCACACCGCCTGGAATCAGTTGACCGCGGGGCCGCTGCCCGACGAGACCGACCGGCTCGCGGTGACCGCGATGCAGATGACCGGGGCTCGGCCCACCAAGGGTGTCGTGGTGCCCGTGACCGTCAGCGCCGACGCGTCACGGTTCGCCCATCGCCGCGAGCTGGTGTACCTGCCGCCGGCATGGTTCGCCAGCAACCCGCCTCCACGGTTGCCCACGGTGATGATGATCGGTGCCCAGTTGAACACCCCTGCGGACTGGCTGCGTGCCGGCAATGCGGTGACCACGATCGACGACTTCGCCGCCGCGCACGCTGGCTACGCTCCGGTGCTGGTGTTCGTCGATCCGACCGGGGCGTTCGACAACGACACCGAATGCGTCAACGGCAGCCGTGGCAACGCCGAGGATCACCTGACCAAAGACGTTGTGCCCTTCATGATCTCGAACTTCGGTGTGAGTGCCGACCGGGCCAACTGGGGCATTCTGGGATGGTCGATGGGCGGTACCTGTGCAGTGAACCTGGTCGCGCGGTATCCGGAGAGGTTTAGTGCCTTCGTCGACGTCTCGGGGGATCTCGGCCCGAATGCCGGGACCAAGGCGCAAACCATCGACCGACTGTTCGGCGGCAACGCCGACGCGTGGGCGGCATTCGATCCGACGACGGTCATCGTTCGACACGGGCGCTACAGCGGGGTGTCGGGGTGGTTCGAGGTGGCGGGGGACCCTGGCGGCGTCGGCTCGACGACGCCGAAAGAGGCGGGCAATCCGGAGGGCCAAGACCTCGCCGCTCGTTCGTTGTGCATGCTCGGCCGCGTGCATGGCATGCGATGCGTGGTCGTCGCGCAGCCGGGAAGGCACGACTGGCCATTCGCCGCCAACGCCTTTGCCTCCGCTCTTCCTTGGCTGGCGGGGAGGCTGGAAACGCCCGGCGTACCTCGAGTTCCGCTACCGGGGCTGGCGTCAGATCCCTCGTCCGCCGTGGCCGAGGGGAAGGTCGAGGCGGCGGGAAGGTAGCCGGCGTGGCGAAGGTGCAGCTGCTCGCCGCGGTCGGCCGGGCCGCCTACGGCTCGTACGGCTTCATCCGCGTGCGTCATGCCGACATGTGAAGAACGGCTTCGGCCGCGGGTGAACTTCGGCGGGCCCCAGAACGTGGTAATCCTCGGAGCTCTTTGACGCAAGGGCTCTCGTGCCGGCTGAGCCCGTCGAGGAGACGAATGCTGACAAGAACAGTGACAGTAGTGGGAGCGCCCGCGTGAGCGACGAGGTCCTGGACTTCGTCGACCAGGCGCTCTTCCTCGGCTTGCGGGCCACCGGTCAGTCGGCGGTGACGCAGATCGTCTGGGTCTACGAGCACGGGATCGACCTCGACGGCGTCCGGCGGTTTCATCAGGACATGGGTTTCGGGATGGCGGGCAGGCTGATCGAGCCGTCGATCCTGCCGTTCGGACGGCATCGGTGGGTGACGTCGACGGGTCCGGCAGCCCCGCTGCGGATGGCTTCGTCGCCGCGCCCGCGTGCCGAGCTGAGTGACTGGATCGACGAATGTGCCCAGCTCCCAATCGATCCCGAGTTCGGACCGTCCTGGCACATGAGCGTGCTCCCCATGCTCGACGGCTCCACGGCAGTGAGCCTGGTCGGGTCGCATTGTGTGGCGGACGGCGGTGGAGCCCTGCTGACCGTGTACGAGGCCGTTCTGGGAGCCCGCCGCAACCTGCACTATCCACCGCCTCGGTCGCGAACCAAGCGGCAGGCACTGGTGCGCGACCTTCGCCAGACCGCGCACGACCTTCCCGAGCTGGCGCGCACCCTCGTCGCGGCGGCGCGGTTCCTGGCTCGCGCGCGTGCGAACGCCGCCACGTCGGCCAGGAAGAAGGCGACAGCAATTGCAGGACAAGATCTCGACGCCGTGGTGGTGGCACCTGCGGTAGCGGTGCTCGTACCGATCGACCTGTGGGACGGGCGGGCCGCCAGTCTCGGGGGCAACAGTTATGCGCTGCTGGCCGCGCTGTCGGCCAGGCTCGCCGTGCACCAAGGACGTGAACTCGCCGACGACGGGACGGTCGGTCTCATCGTGCCGATCAACGACCGCACCCTGGAGGACACCCGGGCCAACGCCGTGAAGCTGGCGTACGTCCGCGTCGACACGAACCTCGTCACCAAAGAGCTCAGCACCACCCGGACGGCGATTCGTGAGGCTCTCCAAGTGGCGCGCTCGCAGCCCGACCAGGCGCTCGCCCTGCTCCCGCTGACCCCCTTCGTCCCGAAGGCCGCGGTGCGGGGGGCGGCCGATCTGGCCTTCGGCTTCACCGCAGAGCCGGTGTCGTGTTCCAACGTCGGCGACCTGCCTGCCGAGGTGGCGCGCCTCGATGGAACCCCTGCCGAGCAGGTGCTCGTGCGGGGAGTGGACCAGCACGTCACGCGCCGGGTGCTCGAGGAGCGACACGGTCTGCTGACGGTGGTGTCCGGCCGGATAGACGGCACGGTGAGCATGACCGTCGTCGGCTATCAGCCGGGAGCGGAGAATTCCAAGGCGCGCCTGCGGGAGCGGGTCGAAACGGCCCTGGGTGAACTCGGGATGACCGCCCTCATCGTGTGAGCAGCGCGTGCAGAGGCTTTGCGGCGCAACCACTTCGCTGGATTGCTGAACCAATCGCGAGGCCACGTCGTGTTCACACTAGTCACCCGAACGGAAGGACCCCCGTGATCATCCAGTCCTCGCACACCCCAACTGACGCGACGAGCACTCGAACATCGGCGCACGCCGGTGTCTTCGGCACGCGATGGCTCCATGGCGCTGCAGTCGTACGCATCCTCTTCGGGGTCCTCTGGGCATTCGACGCCGGCTTCAAGTGGCTGCCGGGCTTCCGCGGAGGACAGACGCTCCCCGACGAGCTCAGCAGAGCCGCCAAGGTCCACACGCCCGTCGTCCATCAATGGCTGCAACTTTGGAACACCGTCGCGCTGCTCAACCCCGGCGCCTTCGCGACCGTGATGGCCATCCTCGAGACTCTTGCTGCCGTAGCGCTGGTATTCGGTGTGCTGTCCAACGTCGCGTTCATCGGAACGGCGGTGCTGTCGTTCGGCATCTGGTCCGGAGCTGAAGGGTTTCACCTGCCCTTCCACGGCGGCATGACCGATCTCGGCCCGTCGGCGGGTTACGTCTTCGCCTCGCTTGCGCTGTTCTTCGCCGCAGCGGGCTCAACTTGGAGCGTCGATACCTGGTTGGGGCCGCGGCTGGGTCGGGTCGCCTGGCTGGCCGCCCCGGCGGTGCGCTGAGCCGGCACCGGCTCGCCGTCGGACGTCCTCGAGCGCACGCCCCTGACCACGCCATGTCTAGCGCACGGATGCGGAGAACGTCCGTACGTCGCCAGGTAAGGCCGAATTGCGCTAGTGGCCCGAAGAATAAACCCCTTACCCGGCCGTCACCGGGGTGCGATCAACTCGTTCAACTTCACCGTTGGCACTTCGACCGCACACTATGTCTCCCGCCCCTGCGGTGTCGCGCTGCGACGCCGATGTGCGTCCCGATGGCACGAAAGCGTCGTCGGCGATGCGGGTGTCGGCTGACTTAGGGTCGGTGATCACACGGGCGGCGACGGTCTGGTCAGGCGGATGGGGCCCGGCGCATCCCGTCGATCACGAGTGTCAGCAGTCGGGACCGTTGAGCGTCGTCACGGCCCTGATCCCCGAGCCAGGCGATCGCAGCGGCGACGTCGAGCAGATCCGCACTCGAGACGTCATCACGCAGCCGCCCCGCGGTCACGGCGCGGTCCAAGAGAGCCGCCCCGGCGCGCTTGCTGCGCTTGCACGAGGTGTCGTCACCAGCCTCCGGATTGACGAGGGTGCGTGCCAAGCCTTCGAAAAGACCTGCCTGGGCGACGAAGGCGTCGAGCCAATCGGCAAGCGCAGCAACGGGATCTGCGGCATCCAACAGTTCCTCACCGCGTTCGGCGAGGCCCAGCAGGCCGTCGTCGATGACCGCCAGCACCAGATCGTCACGGCTGGGGAAGTGCCGGTACAGCGTGCCGGCCCCCACGCCCGCGGCCTTGGCGATGTCGTCGAGGGATGCGGTGACGCCGGCGCGCTGGAACGCCGCGAGCGCGGCGTCCAGCAGGGCGCGCCGGTTGCGGACGGCATCGGCCCGCAACGGCCGTGACGGGGCGGGTGAAGTGGTCACGCGGATACCTCTCTCGACAAGCGGAGACACTCTCCGTATGGTTACCGGAGACATTCTCCGAATTCTAGCGAGGTATGAGAAACATGCATATCAGCACCATGCCCATGCCCGATCCTTCGCATCCGCTCCCGCAGGTCCTCGACGGCTTGAGCGACATCGCCGCCAGGGGGTTCCACTCGCTCTGGCTGCCGCAGCTGCCCGCGGGGCCGGGGTTGTCGGGCTGGGACCCGCTGATCGCCCTGGCTCTTGTGGGCCAGCTCGCGCCGGAGGTGAAACTCGGCACCGCGGTCAGCGTGATCTACGGGCAGCATCCCTTCACGCTGGCCCGGCAGGCGGCGACCACGTCGGCGGCCGTCGGGGAACGGCTGACCCTGGGGCTTGGCGTCAGCCACCCCGCCGTGGTGGAGGCACTCGGCTACCGCTACGACCGGCCCGCTGCATTTCTAAACGAGTACCTGACCGCGCTTCTACCCGCTCTCGCCGGGGAGCCGGTCGACGTTCACGGCGAATTCCTCACCGCCGTCGGTCAGCTCGAGGTGTCGCAGGCGCCCGTGCCATCGGTCGTCCTCGCCGCGCTGGGTCCCCGGATGCTGCGCATCGCGGGGTCGCGGACCGACGGCACCGTCACCAGCTGGGTCGGTCCGCGCACTCTCGACGAGCACATCGTGCCCTCGCTGACCAAGGCGGCCGCCGATGCGGGTCGTCCCGCGCCGCGGGTCATCGCGGGCCTTCTCGTCGCGCTGACCACGGATGCCGACGCCGTCCGCGCCGCGATCGACGACGACTTCGCCGCGTCGGGGTCGATGCCCGCCTACCGCGCCATGTTCGATCGCGAAGGTGTCAACGGACCCGGCGACGTCAGCATCGTCGGCGATGAGGCGTCGGTGAAGGCGCAGCTGCACCGCCTCGCCGACATCGGCGTCACCGAGTTCGTCGGAACACCGGTCGGCGACGCCGAGACTCAATCGCGCACAATCGATCTCCTCGCTGCGCTCTGAGGTGGCCCTTCACCTCAGGCGGTTTGGTGCCAGGTCAATCGCTTGACCAGTTGGGCAGGCGCTTGGCGGAGGAATCGGACGGCTTGCGCCGTCACCGAGGCGTCAGCGCGCGACCATCAGTCCCACCATGTCGAAGACGACGGTCGCCGCGGCGATCGAGGTGATCTCTGCATGGTCGTAGGCCGGTGCCACCTCCACCACATCCGCGCCGATCAGATTCAGCCCGGTGAGTCGCCGCAGCATCCGCAGCAGTTCTCGTGCCGTCAGCCCGCCGGATTCGGGGGTGCCGGTACCGGGGGCGAAGGCGGGATCGAGCACGTCGATGTCCACCGACAGGTAGACCGGTTCGTCGCCCACCCGGCGCCGGATGACGTCGACGGCGGCATCGATCCCCATGACGTCGAGATCTCCGGCTCGGATGATCCGAAAGCCCATGGCGGCGTCGTCGTCGAGGTCGGCCTGGTCGTAGATGGGTCCCCGGATGCCGATGTGGATCGAGTGGTCCTCGATCAGCAGGCCCTCCTCGAAGGCCCGTCGAAAGATCGTGCCGTGGGTGACCGGGGCGTTGAAGTAGGTGTCCCAGGTGTCGAGATGAGCGTCGAAGTGCACGAGCGCGACGGGGCCGTGCACCGCGTGCAGGGCGCGGAGGTTGGGCAGTGCAATGGTGTGGTCTCCGCCGATCGAGACGATCCGGCGGCGACCGTCGCCGAGGATCTCGGCGGCATGCTGCTGAATCTGGCGGCACGCCTCGTCGACGTCGAACGGTGTGACCGTGACGTCGCCGGCGTCGACGACCTGTACGACCTCCAATGGGGCGACGCCGAGTTCGACGTGGTAGCCCGGTCGGAGCGTACGGGCGGCCTGACGGACCGCCATGGGGCCGAAACGAGCTCCCGGCCGATAGGAGGTGCCGCCGTCGAAGGGCACCCCGAGGATGGCGATGTCGTAGTCGCTCACCTCGCCGATGTCGGCGATCCGCGCGAAGGTCCCCTTGCCGGCATAGCGCGGCACGTCGACGGCGGGTACGGCACCGATCGGCGCGGCCCCGCTCACCGGGTGGGCCCCTCGCGCGGGAACTCCTCGTCGAGGACGTCGAGCACCCGCTCGACGAACCACTCGGTGAGGATGCGGCCCTTCTCGGCGCTCGCCGGAACCGGCGAGGACAGTGACCCGCTCGCGGTCGACAGGCGCGTGTCGATGGGCAGGACGTCGTGGTTCACGACCCGCTCGGGCTCGTCGGGTGCGATGAGCTCGGTGCGCACCATGTCGGGCTGGTGGTGCATCCACAGCGAGGTCTCGATGACCGCGGCATGTTCGAGGGCGAGCCCGGGAAACGCGTCGGGCCAAAGGAGTTCGCGGCGTTGCGGGGTGTAGTCGGGGTTGACGTCCTCGATGACGACGATCTTGACCTCGGGACGCCGCTGGCTGACGAGGAAGGCCGGCTCGTAGACGAAGCCACTGTTCTCGAAGTGCCAGTTGTACAACACGATGTTGCGGAATCCGCTCCGGACGAGTTCGTCTAGGACGTCCTCCAGCACGCTGATCAGCGTCGTCGCGCGCAGCGACAGGGTGCCCGGAAAGTGTTGTCCGCCACCGCTACCCGGTCTGCTGCGGTATCCGAAGGGGATGAAAGGGCCGACGACGAGACGGCGGTGCCGGGCTGCCTCCACCAAGATCCGCTCCGGCAGTACCCAATCGGTGCAGACCGGGAGGTGGTGGCCGTGCTGCTCGGTGGCTCCGACGGGGATCACCACCGGCACGTCGGCCGCGGCCGCGTCGGCGATCTCAGGCCAAGTCATGTGTTGATAGCGAACGGGATTGGTGTCAGGGGTCATGATGTCGGCTCCAGGTCCGCGGTATCGACGGCGGTGGTCGGTGTGGCAGGTGACCACACCTTCGACCCGCCCCACGCCAGCAGCGCCAGGGCGATCAGGACGAACTCGGCGATCAGGTACGGCGTGTCCTGGGTGGCCAGCGCGATCGCGGTGAACGCCACGACCACCAGCGGCGGCAGCGGCCACAAGGGCATCTTGAACGGGCGCGGCTCGTCGGGCATGGATCGGCGGCTGCGCAGCGCGGCCAGCCCGATGCAGAGGTACACGGCGGCGATGACGGTGCCCGCGAAGATGATCAGGAAGTTCAGCGCAGAGGTGAAGACCAGCACCGCGGCCGGCACGGCCAGTACCAGCACTCCGACCCCGGGCGCCCGAAACCGGTTCAGGCTGCCGAGCATCCGGTTCACCGGCTGAGGCCAGGCGCCGTCGCGACCCGTGGTGTAGACGCCGCGGGCGAAGTACATGAGCAGCGACAGCATCGCGTTGAACAACGCGACGATGGCACCGATGTCCACGATCGCGCCCGCCTTCGTGCCCAGCGACGCCTCCACCGAGTAGACGACCGGCGCCGGGGCGCTGAAGAACTCCTTGAGGTCCGGCGCGGCGACCACGGCGGCGATGAGCGGAACCATGATGAACACGCAGGCCAGCACCGCCGAGATGATCACGGCCTTGCCGATGTTGCGCTCACCACCCTTGAGTTCTTCGGAGAAGCCGAGTGCGGCGTCGTAGCCGTTGATGACGTTGAAGGCCGGGGCCAGGGTCGCGAGCATCACCGCGAAGCCCACGGCGACGAGTTCGCCGTTGCTCAGGACGGTGGGGTGGAACGTGACCTCGGTCAGGGACTGATGCGGATTGGCGAAGGCGGCGATGGTGATGATGCTCAGCACGACGAGTTCGACGACGACCATCACCGCGGTGGCCCAGGCGCCGATCTCGACGGTGGTCAGCGCGAGCGCCGTGGCCAACGCCAGCAAGATGATCGCAATGACGCCGTCGGACAACGTGATTCCCGGGATCAAGTGCTTCAGGAAGGCGCCGATTCCCAGTGCGATGCTGGCGGGGATGACGACGCCCTGGATGAGATAGTTGAACATCGTGATCCAGGACAGCGGCCCTGGCAGCACCTTCTGGACGAGGGAATACATGCCGCCGGCGATGGGGAACATGCCTGCGAGTTCGGCCAGGCACAACGAGATCAGCACCACTACCACCGAGAGGAGTAGTCCTGCGCCGATGGAGAACGTGCCGCCGACGACGAACACGCCCGCTGACAGGAAGAGGACGGCCATCGTCGGAGAGACGTCGGCCATGGCCAGCCCGACCACTTCCGGCACGTTGAGTCGGCGGTGCAGATCCTGGGTGTAGCCCAGCTGCTCGAGTCGCGAAGGGGTAGGGGCCCGTTCTGGTTCGGTCATCGTGCTCTCCCTTGTTGTGGATCGGGTTCTAATGGGCGGCAACGCCGATGGTGCCCACGGGTACGCAATTGGTGCGGCCGCCGTCGGCGACCATCTGGGCGCCGGTGACATAGCTGGCGCGATCGGAGAGCAGGAACGCGACGACCTCGGCGATCTCCGCTGGTTCGGCGATGCGTTGCATCGCCACGCTCGCCGCGTTGTCGGCGAGCTCCGCTTCGGGGTCCGCTGCTCCGTCGAACTCGGCGAGGAACATGGGGGTCTTGGTGGTGCCGGGGCACACCGAATTCACCCGGATGCCCCACGAGGACAGTTCGGCGGCGGCGCTACGGGTCATCGCCAGGATGGCCCCCTTGGTGGCGGTGTAGGCGACGTAACCGGGCTGGCCGATCAGCGCGAGTTCGGAGGCGGTGTTGACGACCGCGCCACGGCGGCGGGGCTGCATGACGCGGGCGGCTTCGCGCAGGGTGTGGAAGCTGCCTGCCAAATTGGTGCGCACGAGCCGGTCGAACATCTCGTCGGTGGTGTCGACGAGCGGCGCCACGATCGAGATGCCCGCGTTGTTGAGCACTGCGTGGATGGGGCCGAGGTCACGCTCGACGCGCTCGAAGGCGTCGCGAACGGAGTGGGGGTCGCCGACGTCGAGTCCGATCGGAAGGGCCCGGCGGCCATGGCCTTCCACGAGGTCGACGGCGGCGCCGAAGTCGTCCTCGGCGCGCGAGAGCAGGGCCACGTCTGCGCCGTCGCGGGCGAGTGCGGCGGCCGTGGCCATCCCGATCCCCGATGCGGCGCCGGTGACCAGTGCGACTCGTCTGTCGCTCGATGTCATGGGTGCTTCCTCCTCGTCGTGGTGGCGTTGGGGGTCAGATGTTCGCGCGCAGCCAGTCGATCTGGTGACGTAGACCCCGCTCGAGGTCCCACTGCGGGCGATAGCCGAGGTCGCGTTCGGCCGAGGAGATGTCGAAGGCGCCCATGTGGTCCCAGGCCGGTAGCAGACCTGGGCCGATGTCGAACGTCGCCTCCGGCAACAGCTTTGCGAGCATCGCGGCGGTCTCGGTGACCGAGACCTGCCGTCCGCCCGAGACGTTGTACGTCGGTTGGGCGGGCGCGTCGGCGATGGACGCGAGCCGTGCCGCGGTGGCGACGTCCTCGACGTGGACGAACTGGAACGGGTGGTCCCCACCCTCCGGGAGATGGAACGGCTCCTCGTTCAGTGCCGCGCGGATCATGTCACCCAGCAGGCTCGGCATCCACAGCCCCGGCCCGTACACCTCGGTGATGCGCAGGGACACGACGTGAACGCCGTACAGCGACGTGTAGACCGAGCCGAGCAGTTCGCCGGTCACCTTGGTGACGCCGTAGACCGTGGTGGGGGCCGGGGTGACGTCCTCGCCAACCACGGTTCCCGGTGCGATGTTGCCCAAAGCGCACTCCGACGAGAAGTTGACCACCCGCTTCACGCCGGCCATTCGAGCAGACTCGAGGACGGAGAACGTGCCCTCGGCGTTGGCGGCGAAGGTCGTCACCGGCAGCTCGATCGAGACCCCCGGGTGGCTCTGTCCGGCGGTGTGGATGATCCGGGTGACCTCGTGGTCGCGCAGCGTCTGCACCAGCCGGGGGATGTCGAAGAGTTCGCCCTGGACGAGCACGAGCCCGTCACGGTCGTCGACGGCGAAGTCGCGGTTGTAGCTGATCACCGGCTCGCCGAGCCCGATGAGCTGGTCGACGAGGTGCCGTCCGACGAATCCGCGTCCGCCCGTGACGAGAGTGCTCATGTGGATCTCCGATCACCAGGTGGGGTAGATGGCGGGGTCGACTTCGAGCGGTTCGAGCCGGCGCCGCTCGACGGTGGGATCGGCGAGGACGGCATCGCGCAGCTGAGTGCCGGTCATGAAGGTGACGTCGCCGCGTTCGTAGATGATCTCGATCATGCGGCGCAGGTTCCTGGCTCGCCCGGCACGACCGGAGAGGAAGGAGTGAGCGGTCAGCTGGAACAGTCCGCCGAATTCGCGCAGTCCGTCGAGTTCGGCGGTCCAGAGGGCGAGCGCCTTCTCCGGCGGTTCGATGACGTAGCCGAGGTGTGGCTCGGGCAGGTATGCGTACTGTTCCCAGTCGTCCAGCGACCAGTGCGGCGGCAGTTCGACCAGGGGGCCGTGGTCGGTCTCGATGACGTAGGGGCGGTCGTCGTCCATCAGGCTGGTGTCGTAGGTCAGCCCGTGCTCGACGGCCAACCCCGCGCTGCCCCACGTGGCGGCCCACATGGGGGAGCGGTAGCCGTTGGGCGTGATTCCCAGTCTGGCGAGGGCCTCGTAGCCTCGCTCGAACTCGATGCGCTCCTCGGCGGTGGTCAGCTGAGTGGCGGGCCGGTGCGAGTAGCTGTGGTGGGCGACGTCGTGGCCGCGCTCCGCCATCTCGGTCACCAGCGCGGGCCAGAGCTCGGCTGACAGTCCGGGCACGAAAAACGTTGCCTTGATCCCGAATTCGTCGAGGATGTCGAGAAGCCTCGGCGTGCCACGGCGCGCGTCGAACTGCTGGTGGGTTATCGCCATCGCGTTGTCGGCGTGCCGGCGTCCTGCGGCGAGGACCGGTGTCACGCCGTCGACGGCGAAGGTCAACATGGCCACTGCCGCGGCACCGTTGCGCCACCCGGGGGATGACTGCTTGGACTGATGTGGGGTCACTGCCGGTTGGGCGGTCATCGGGCTCCTGTCTGCCGTGACCGCCAACGATTGTCGCCTTCGTGCGCCGTTGCAACGGACGCAGTGTCAGCAATCCAAGCCCCTCCTATGGGACATACTGTCGTATGAGCCTGATCCTGAGCGAGGTGCTCGACCACCCGCTGCTGCAGTTGGCCGACCCCGTCATCCTGAGCGGCCACGACAACCTCGACCACACGGTGCGCTGGGTGCACTCCGCCGATCTGCTCGACATCGCACCGCTTCTGCGGGGCGGCGAGGTGCTGCTGACCAACGGTGTTGGACTGGTCGGGGTCGACCAAGCGGCACGGCGGCACTACGTCCGGAGCTTGGCCGAAATCGGTGTCGCGGCACTGCTGTTCGAGGTTGGTCGAACCTTCGCCGGGGTGCCGGAGGAGATGGTCGACGAGGCGACGGAAGCGGGTCTGACCATCGTGCAGATGCAGCCGGTGCTGCGGTTCACCGACGTGGCCGAGGCGGTGAACAGCGAGTTGATCGACCGGTCGGTGATCCGGCTGCGCCATGCCGACGAGACGTCCCGCGCGCTGTCCGTGGCGCTGGCCCGCGGTGCGTCGCTGCGCGAACTCGTCGCACAGGTAGCGGCCACGCTGGGTTCCTGGGCGCAGCTTCGAGACCGGGCGGGCCGACTGGTGGAGGAGGCCGGTGGCCCGCACGATCCGGATGCCGCGAGCGCCGACGCCCCGGTGCTGGTCGACGGGGCCGCCTGGGGACGGCTGGTGATCGGAACGGACGGCGCACCCGAATTACAGTGCGAAGCGGTGCTGGATCGCGCCCCGACGGTGCTGGGGCTGTGCCTGATCCGCGAGCACAAGGACGTCGCCGACGCGGTCCGTGCTCAGCAGATCCTGCTCGAACAACTCGTCGGGAACCGTTCGATGGCGCGCGGACTGCTCGAGGCCCGGCTGGCGGCAGCCGGGGTGGCCGTCGACGGTCACGAGTACGTCTGCCTGATCGCGGACCGGCACCGAATTCCATCTGCCGAGCACTTCGTCGACAAGGTGATCCGCCAGTGCGGGCACGGAATCTTCGGTGTCGTAATGGGTTCGCTGTGCGCGGTGGTAGCCCGCAGTCGCGACGTCGAGGGGGCGGCGTTCGGCGACGCCGTGCGGCGGGTGGCCGAGCGCGAGCTTGGGCGGGACAAACGGGTCTGCGCTGTGGTGGGCCGCCGGGTCCAGGACGTCTCCGACGTACCCAGGGCGATGGCGGATGCGCACGCCACCCTCGAGCTGGCTCGGGAACTGCACCTGTCCGACCCCGTCATCGAGGTACAGCAACTCGCGCTTCAACGACTGCTCGACGGGTACAGCGACCGGGAGACGCTGCGCCAGTTCGTCAACGAACAGATTGGCATGCTCGATGACTCCGACAAGCGCCGCAGCGGGCAACTGCTGCAGACTCTGGAGGTGCTGGTGGCATGCGCGGGCAACAAACTCGAAGCCGCTCGGCGCCTACACATCCGGCGCCAGTCGCTGTATTACCGTCTCGACCAGATCCAGCGGCTCACCGGGTGCAACCTGGACGACGCGCAGCAGCTGCTGCCCATGGCGGTCGCGTTGACGGTGCGCACGATGCTGACCACCGGCCGCTGACCGTCTGAGACGGAGGCATCGAGGTGCGGCACCGCCGAAGCGTAGGGGATCCGGCCGGCGCGGCCCGTACACCGCCCCGCGTCGACCGCGTGCTGCCACTTGCCTCTATTCGGGAGGCGCACGAATTGGCCGAGAGCAGCAGCGACAAGGTCGTCGTCACTCTGACTTGAGAACGTGCGCAACAGCTTTCGGCGACGTCACCCCTGCTGTGGAGCAGGGGTGACGACGGGATTTCGTTCGTGGTCGAAGACCACTTCGGTGCGGACACCGGCGACTTCGCGCCGTTTGGTCAGGGAGTCGAGCACGAAGTCACGCAACGCCTCGGTCGAGGGGACCGCGACGTGCATGACGATGTCCTCGGCGCCGGTGGTGATGAACACCTGCAAGGTCTCGGGTAGCTGAATCGCGAAGTTGCGGAAACCCAGCACCACGTCGCGTGATTGGGGTCGCAGTCGGACGGTGATCATCCCCTGCACGGGCCGTCCCAGTTGGGCGGGGTCGACCACGTAGTGAACCCCGGCCAGGACGCCGCGGTCCCGCAGGGAGCGCACGCGTTCCAGCGTGGTGGACGGTGAAACCCCCAGGGCGGCGGCGAGGTCGCGGTTGCTGCGCCGACCATCTGCCTGCAATGCGGCGACGATCGCAGAATCTAATTCGTCCATAACGCCATAATGACATCGCTGATCGAATGAAATTCGGCTGCTCTGGAATGGACACGACGGATTGCCTACTTTGGGCGGCATGAGCGAACTAGCGATGCCCTTTCGGGCGCCTGAGGAAATGGACCGCCTGAACACCAAGATTGCGGTGGTCCTCGACGTGGATCTGCCCGTGTGGCAGAAGCTCAACGTGACGGCGTTCTTGGCCAGCGGCATCGCGGCCACTGCGGTCGACGCAATCGGCCTGAACTACGCCGACGCCGACGGCACCGACTACGCGCCGATGTTCGGGCAGCCGGTGATGGTGTTCGGCGCCGACAAGTCCCGGCTCACCCGCACTCTCAACCGGGCGCTGGATCGTGGGGTGTCGCCGGCGATCTTCACCTCTGCGCTGTTCGGCACCGGACACGACGACGAGAACCGTGCCGCCGTGGCAGCGGTCCGGCGGGCCGAGCTGGACGTCGTCGGGCTGGCGGTGCGTGCCGAACGCAAGGTCGTCGACAAGATCGTCGACGGTCTCAAACTTCATGGCTGATCCGGTGGGCACGCCGAGCGCTTTGACGAACGCCGCCGTTGGCAGTTTGCGCATTGTTGCAACTGGGTTCTGGCGGCTTCGGTGTCGCCGGCGATGACGAGCACTCAAATGGTGGCTTGGCGGTAGCCCGCCCATCAATGTTCGATGTCGAAGCATTGTGATCACCCTCACGGCGGAGTGCGGAATCGCTTCGATATCGAAGCGACTTGTACGACGTGTAACTGCTTCGCATTCGAAGCACATGACCGAGGAGGATTCATGAAGGCAGTCCGCTACCACCGTTACGGCGACAGCGACGTTCTGGCATACGAGGACGCTCCGCGACCGGTTCCCGGCCCGCGAGAGGTTCTGATCGAGGTGGCCGCCAGCTCGTTCAACCCGGTCGACGCCGGCATCCGCGGTGGCTATCTGGCCGAGGTGTACACCGTCAGCTTCCCGCACACTCCCGGAGTCGACGTCGCCGGCACGATCGCCAAGATCGGTGACGGGGTGGCGGGCTGGAGCGTCGGTGACGCGGTCGTCGCGTTTCTGCCGCTGGACGCCGACGGGGCCGCCGCGGAGTACGCGATCGCCCCGGCCGAATCGCTCGCCGCCGCACCGACATCGGTTCCGCTGGCCGATGCCGCCGCGCTGCCGGAGGCCGGGTTGACGGCGTGGCAGTCCCTCTTCGAGATCGCCGGGCTCACCGACGGCCAGTCGGTTCTTGTCAACGGCGCCTCGGGTGCGGTGGGCGGATACGCCATTCAGTTGGCCAAGCAGGCCGGTGCCGTGGTCACCGCGACCGCGAAGGACCGCGATGCGGATCGGCTGCGCGGCTACGGCGCGGACCGCATCGTGGACTACGTCGACTACACCCGGTCCCCACTGGTGGTCGAGGGTGCGCCGTTCGACGTGGTGCTGAACTTGGTGCCCACGTCTGACGAGCAGACCGACGCGCTGATCGGACTGGTGGCCGACGGCGGTTTCCACGTCGGGACGATGGTCTTCGGGCCGAAGGAGCCCGAGCGCGGGGTCCGGTCGCAGCGGGTGTTCGTGCGCAGTGACGCCGCGCAGCTGGCTGGGTTGGTGCGCCGGGTCGACGACGGGCAGCTGCGGGTTGAGGTCGCCCACCGTCGCCCGCTCGCCGAGGCCGCCGAGGTGCATGCCGACTCCGATGCCGGCCGCCTGCACGGCAAGACGATCCTGGTGCCCGACAACAAGTAGTCCTCTGCCACAACCACATTCGATTACCGGCCGGCATACCAAGGGGGAGGCCGGCATGAGCACTCAACAGCGCGAAGCGATCGACCGTTCATGGTGGGCAACAGCGACATCGGCCAGTGCGCACGCTGGTTCCACCCCGACGTGAGCATCGGAGTGGGACGACCGAGTCGCCACCTTGGTTCGCCTCAGTCGGGACTCGTCACGAGCAGTGCCAGCTTCTCGCCAGTGGTGGTGCCTGGCTCCGGATGGTAGATCTGCAGGTGTTGGCCGTCGGAGTCTGGAATGGCGAATCGGTTGCGGCGAAACACCAACTCGCCGAGTTCGGGGTGGTGTAGGCGGCTGGTGCCCGCGGGTCGATAGCCCACATCGGCTCTGGCCCAGAGCTCTGCGAAGGACGCGCTGCTCGCGCAGAGTTCGTCGACGAGTGTGTCGAGGCGAGGGTCGCGGGTTTCACCGTCCGCGACTTGGCGCAGACCGCCGACGACACCGGCTGAAGCGTCGTCCCAGTCGAGGTGGAGTCGACGCTCGGCTGGGTCGAGGAACAACGCGCGGAGAAGGTTTCGGCCGGGCGCGAAGTTGGGGGAGAGGTTGCGCGCGAGCTGGTTTGAGGCCAGGCAGTCCAGGCACCGTCCGGCGACGAATGCAGGCAGGGGCAGCTGATCGATCAGGCTGGCGATGTCGTCGCCGACCCGCTCGACATCGGAGTACGTGACCCGACGGTCGCGGGCGAGTTGGTGCAGGTGCGCGCTGGCGGCAGCGTCCATGCGCAGCGCCCTGGCGAGCGCGTCGAGGATCTGTGCAGAGGGATGGGGGTTGCGGCCCTGCTCGATTCGCAGGTAGTAGTCGGCGCTGATGCCCGCCAGCGCCGCCAGTTCTTCTCGGCGTAGGCCGTCGACGCGCCGCCGCGGGCCGGCCACCAGACCGACGTCCTCCGGCCGGACTCGGCCGCGACGCAGTTTGAGATAGTCGCCGAGCGCATTGCCGCTGCTCATCGCCATAGCCTAGCCAAGACTGGGACTCCCGGTACCCAGGATGAGCGGGACCTACCCAGGGCGCCGCCAGCCCGCCAATGCTTGATGGTGAGTCCGCCCGCAAGCTATCGAATGCTCGCGTACTACTTCGACATTCGCGGCTATCCCGTAGACCCCGACCTGCCCGGTGACGACCAGCCGGCCATGGCAGAAGCGCTGCGCACCGAAGCCTTCCATTGGCTCGAGGACTGAATTGCCCGGCAACGCGCAACACACCCGAAGGAGAAACAGATGACCACCATTCTGATCACCGGCGCCAACAAGGGCCTCGGATACGAAACTGCTCGGCAGCTGATTGCGGCGGGGCACACCGTCTATCTCGGGTGCCGTGACCCTCAGCGCGGCCAAGACGCCGCGCAGCGACTCAATGCGCGGCTCATCCAGCTCGACGTCACCGACGACGACTCGGTGTCCGCCGCAGCGCACCTCGTCGAGGAGATGGGCGGACTCGACGTGCTGGTCAACAACGCCGGTGTCGAGGGCCGCGGTGACGGCAACGCGATCATCACCGCAGGGGAAGTGACCGCGGCGATGATGCGAGAGGTGTTCGACACCAACGTCTTTGGTCAGATTCGGGTGACCCATGCGTTCTTGCCGCTGCTGCAGCGGTCGTCGGCCCCGGTGATCGTCAACGTCAGCAGCAGTCTGGGATCGTTGAGCCTCGCCGAAAGGCCGGAGAGCCCGACCTTCTTCTATCCCGGTGTCGCCTATCCGGCGTCGAAATCGGCGGTCAACATGATCACCGTCCAGTTCGCCAAGCAGTTCCCGACCATGCGTGTCAGTGCCGTCGAGCCGGGCTACACCGACACCGACCTCAACGGGCACACCGGAACGCAGACGGTCGAGGAAGGAGCCCGCATCATCGTCGAGATGGCCCAAACTCCCGGTGACGGTCCCACCGGCGGCTATTTCTCCGCGCACGGCCCCGTCCCTTGGTGATCTCCGCGCACTGGGCGATGCCGCATACCTTGGCGGCCGACCAGTTTGAGTCCTTAGGATCGAGCTGTTCCCGTGACCTGAGGATTTTGTATGAAGATGCGTGCCTGCCTACTCGTCGTGATCGTCTGCGCTGGTGCGCTGCTGAGCCCCGGCACCGCCACGGCCCAGAGCGCGACGAGCCTGACCGTGCTCCGTGGGCTGACGCCCGTCGCCACCCTGAACAACACCGACGCCGGGCGGGCTGCCCTTGCGGCGAACCTCACGGTCACCGGGGCGATCCAGAACGGGACCGCCAATCAGCCGACCCCTCTACCCTTCCCCGATCAGCAGCAGCAGGCACTGCGTGACGCCTTCATCACCGACGGCAACGCCTATCAGCTCGCCGACGGCCTGGGGACCAAGCTCGGTGACGCCTACCAGAGGTTGACGTCCTATACCCGCGACGAGAACTACACCAACGTCTCACCGGCGGTCGCGAATCTGATCGCCTACGCGTCGAATGTCACCAAGACCGACTCCAATGCGGGAAAGTACTTCTTCGCCAATGCGACCACCGACGGAAAGGAACCGGTTTCGGCGGAAGCCCTGGCCATCCTGCACCAGGCGGGCGGCGTCACCGACATCTTCGGCAAGGCCTACAACCTGCCGGCGGGGAGCGAGGGAGCCGACGCCTACGGCGACTCCCGACCGTTCCAAACCGAGCCGCATCTGCTGACCTACGGCGGGCCCGACTTCTTCGGGGCTCCATCCGACAACGTGGCTTGGCTGCGTGGGCCGGAGCAGAACCTGGTCGACAGCCCGTCCTACCCCAGCGGCCACACCACGTACGGCTACACCGAATCGCTGGTGCTTGCCCTGTTGGTCCCCGACCGCTATCCGGAGATGATGGTGCGCGCCGCCGAATACGGCAACGACCGCGTCATCATCGGCGCGCACTACGCCATGGACGTGCTCGGCGGTCGGACCTTGGCCACCTACGACCTGGCGCACCTGTTGGCGAACACGCCGGACTACGTCGGTGTCGACCGGGACGGAGTGCGCATCGACGACTTCCGGCAAGCGCTGGCCGAGGCGCGATCCGACGTGACCGGGGCGCTCGCCGGTGCGTGCGGGAACGCCGTGGCAGTGTGCGCCAAAGACGACCAGAGCCGGTTTTCGCGACCCGAGGACAACGCGCGATTCGTCGACACCACCCAGACCTATGGCCTGCCAGCAGTATTCGGACAGAACGTAAACGCCGCCGTGGACGTCGGCAAGGTGGCGCCGGAAGCCGGATATCTTCTCACCGCGGCATACCCCTACCTCTCGCTCGGCCAGGCCAACGCCATCCTGACGGCGACCCTGGGGCCGGGCGGCGGTTTCCTCGACAACGGCAGCGCCTTCGGGGTGTACTCACGCCTCGACCTTCACCGCGCGGCGCAACAAGCCATGGCGGCAGCACCGAGGTAGGCACCGGCGCCATCAAGTCGTGGTGTGTTCGCGTGCTCCGCGTTCCTCGGCGATGGAGTTACCGCCGTCGACGACGAAGACCTGGCCGGTGACGTAGGACGCCGCAGCAGAGGCCAGGAACGCGACGAGAGCCGCGACCTCGTCGGGCCGGCCGGAGCGCCCCATGGGGGTGGCCGCTCCCATCGCGTTCTCGTGATCGCTGGCCGAACCCGTCGAGATCCAGCCTGGGGCAACGATATTTGCGGTAATGCCATGACGGGCGTTGTCGATCGCAATCGACCGCGTTAGCCCGACCAGGGCTGACTTTGCCGCGTGATATGAGGCGTCGCCTCGGTAGGCCATCACCGATCCCGACACCGAACCCACGTTCACGATCCGCCCGAACGCCTGTTTGGCCATGGGGGCCAACGCGGCTCGGGTGACGAAGAAGTTAGTGTCCAGGTTGCGGGAGATCGCGGCGTGCCACTGATCGTCCGACGTCAGTTCGGCAGGGGTCTGTTCTTCGCTGCCCGTCGTGGCCGTCATGCCCGCGTTGTTCACGAGGACGTCGAGTCGGCCGAACCGTTCGACGGCGTCGTGGACGAGTCGCTGAGCGGTCGAGGAGTCGCTGAGGTCGCCGACGAAGCGGACGGCCTGCGCCCCGATGGCGGTCAGCTCGGCGACGCGGTCGTCGATGCGCGACGACGTCGCGGCGATCACCAGCGTGTGAGTCGGTGCCAAGGCTCGGGCGCAGGCGAATCCGATGCCGGTGGGGCTACCTGCGCCCGTCACCACCGCGACGGGCCTCGACGCATCGGCCGTTGCCGGAACCATCACCTGTTACCTCCAGAGTTGAACCATCGACCAGATGTGGGTCACGTCGGATCGTCTGCCACGCTAGAGCAGGCGATTCCTCAGTCAGCGGGAAGGGGAGGTAGCCCCGTACCCGAACTCCCATCGGCAGCGGGAGCTCCTCGACAGGCGCCGTGCCACCGCACGTCGACTCACCACGGACTGGATTTGACGACTAACATGTGAATAGCGTCACCGCGCAACGCCTTCGATGTGGGCCATGAGAATCGAAGAGAGGCATGGGTTTTCGCGATGCAGCACGATGCCGTCTCCACCGCCGAAGCGGTGGTGCACCTGATGGAGGCCGATCGGTTCGCCGAGATCGACGAGCTGCGCGTCCCGGCGCTGCGCGATCAGGTCTCGGCAGACGCGTTGCGTGACCCCTGGCAAGAACTGATCACGACGTACGGACCGGTCACTCGGGTCGGTACCCGCTCGACTGAGCCTGCCGGTCACAACAGCACGATGGTGAAGATTCTCGTGACGTGTGAGCGTGGGGCGTTCGCCGTGCTGATGGCGTTCGACGACGCGGGCGGTCTGCAGGGTCTGCAATTCGCGCCGCCGGAGGCGGCCGAACCGGTGGCCCCCTGGCAGCCGGCGTCCTACGTCGACCCGGCCAGCTTCACCGAAGAATCAGTCACGGTCGACTCCGAGCCGTGGGCCACACCGGGCACGCTGAGCCTGCCGAACTCGCCGCGACCGGTGCCGGCCGTGGTCCTGCTCGCCGGTTCCGGACCGGCTGACCGCGACGCGACGATCGGCCGCAACAAGATCATGAAGGACCTCACGTGGGGTCTGGCGAGCCAGGGAATCGCGGCGCTGCGCTTCGACAAGGTCACGCACACACACCGCGAGGCGCTGGCGGACGTCACCGACTTCACGGTGGTCGACGAATACGTGAAGCCCGCGGTCGCCGCGATTCAACTACTGCGGGATCACCCGGCGGTGGACCCGACGAGGATTTTCGTGCTCGGCCACAGCCAAGGTGGCACCCTGGCCCCGCGGATCGCGGCGGCGGAACCTGCCGTCGCCGGCCTTGTCGTCCTGGCCGGTGCCACACAGCCGCTGCACCACACCGTCGTGCGCCAATATCGTTACCTCACAGCCCTTCACGCCCCGGGGGGAGACCTCGACGACGATCCGACGATCCAGGAAATCACCCGACAAGCCGCCCTGGTCGACAGCCTCGACCCCTCCTCACCCGCGTCGAACCATCCGCCGCCACTGGGCATCCCGGTCTCATACTGGCTCGATCTACGCGATTACGACCCCGTCGCGGTGGCCGCCCAGTTGGGCAAGCCGATGCTCATCGTGCAGGGAGGCCGCGACTACCAGGTGACCGTCGTCGACGATCTCGTCGGCTGGCAGACCTCACTGGCCGGTCATCCCGACGTCACCATCCGCGTCTTCCCCGCGGACAACCACCTGTTCTTCTCCGGCTCCGGACCGTCCGGACCCGGGGAATACGAACCGGCGCAACACGTCGACGAAGCGGTCGTCGTCGACGTCGCGCAGTGGGTTCACCAGCATGCGGACACCACTTGTTAGCGCATCAAAGCGCGCCTTGCTGGTCGCAGACGATGATGGAGCAGTCGGTGTCGTGCAGCGCGGCATGACTGCGTGGTCCGGTCATCTCGGCGATGCCGTGGGCTCGGCGGCGTCCGACCAGGACCAGTTGCACCGACCGGCCGTGATGTGACAAGTAGTTCAGCAGGCTGCCGTGCACGGCGACCGCCTCCACCTGCAACTCGGGATGCCGACGCAGCGTGCAGGCGAGGCGCCGATTCAACTGGGCCCGGAGCTGCCGGTTCTGTTTTTCGACGGCGTGGACGTCGTGGACGTCGGTCACGTGCGGGTCCCACACGGAGATCACGACCATCGGAGCGTGGCGCAGCAGTGCCTCGTCGACGCCGAGCTGCAGCACCACGTCGCCGGCGGGGGAGCGGTCGAGCTCGACGACGATCGATTCGGCCAGATCCGGCGACGGTGTGGCTCCGCGGATGATGGCAACCGGGCAGTGCGCTCGGCCGGCGAGTTCAACGGCCGTGGAACCGATGCGCCTCGAGGTGGCTCCGGTGGTTCCGACGGCGCCGATACACAGCATTGCGGCACCGCGACCGGCCTCGAGGAGCCGATCGACCGGCCGGCCCTGCAAGATCTCCACTTCGACCTTCACCGCGTCGTTCGTCGACTCGACGGCGGTGACGGCCTGCCGCACCCTGGTCTCGGCGGTGGCGACGTCGGGCGACGCGCCGTTCGCGTCGACGACCGAGACCAGGCGCAGCGGAACGTGGCGCGCGACGGCTTCCTCGGCGGCCCACAGAGCTGCGGTCACGGCGGAGCGGGAACCGTCGATGCCGACGACTACCGAAGGTCGCGCTGCAATGTTGTCTCGCATGCGTTTGTCTCCCAGTGTGGTTGCCTACACACACGCTATGGCGGCGCGACCAGGCGACGGCAGGGCAGAAGGTCCCCTCGTTGCGGCCGTTGGTCCGCCGAAGTCACATGCCGGTTGCACGGGTGAACGTCCGTAACCAGGTGTACCAGGCCGGCATACCCGCCCCGGTCTTGGCGCTGACCGGCAGCACCAGGGCGGTCGGGTTGACCTGACGAACGCGGTCGACGTAGGTGGCGACGTCGGCGTCGAGATGGGGTTCCAGGTCAATCTTGTTGACCAACACGACGTCCACCGCGCGGAACATGACCGGGTACTTGAGCGGCTTGTCCTCACCCTCGGTGATCGAGTACACCATCACCTTGGCGTGCTCGCCGACGTCGAATTCCGCTGGGCACACCAAATTTCCGACGTTTTCGACGATGACGAGCTGAAGGGTGGTCAGGTCGAGGCCGCCGAGCGCCCGGTTGACCATTGGTGCGTCGAGATGACATTCGCCGCCAAAGCCGTTGCTGGTGTTCAGAAGCGAGACCTGCGCACCCCGGCCCTCGAGCTTTGCGGCGTCGAGATCGGTGGCAATGTCGCCCTCGACGATCCCGACGGCGACGTCGCCGCGCAGCTCGTCCAGTGTGGCGGCGAGGATCGTCGTCTTGCCCGATCCCGGTGAGCTCATCAGGTTCAGGGCGCGCACGCCGTTGCTCTCGAAAGCGGTGCGGTTGACACCGGCTCTGACGTCGTTCTCGGCGAAGATCGACTCGAGCACGTCGACCCGCTGCGACCCGGTGTCGTAGCCGCCGTGGTCCCCGTGATCGTGATCGTGCTCGTGGTGATGATCGGTACCGTCGTCGTGTCGATGAAACCTACCCATTAGCAACACCTTCCGAGGATTCGACCGCCGTGTGGTCGGCGACTTCTATGGACGTCACCATGAACTCCTCACCGTGGGTTATCTCGACGTCCGCGCCACCACAGGCTGGACACGCCACGGAGAATCGGGAAGCGATCGGGGTGTCGGCACCGCATGACCGGCAGGACACGGCGGCGGCGATCAGCTCCAGTTCGAGCTCGGCATGCTCCATGTCCTCGAAGTCGCGGACCAGGGTCCAGCAGAACGCGAGTGCATCGGGCACCACCTGGCGAAGGGCGCCCACCCGCACGCGGACGACGTCCACCCGTCGTCCGGCGGCGTGAGGTTTCACGACGCCGGCGATGGCTTGGCACAAGGACAGTTCGTGCACAACGGTTTCCGATCGGATTAGTCGTCGACGACGACCTACCCTATGCCGTGGATGCGCCCCGTGAGAGCGGAAGGCGCCTCAAGAATTGAGGACTAAAGTCACTCGTCCATTCGCGATTCCGGCCATAGTGTGGCGGTCTAGCCTGAGGTGACCAAGCGCGTCGACAGCCCATTGACGTGACTGGTGCGCCCTGTCCGGGAGGCCCATGAAGCGCGTCCGAGATGAGAGCGTCACGGCGGTGCGCTACCGGCTCGACATCTCTGGCGTCGTTCAAGGTGTCGGGTTCCGGCCCGCCGTCGTGCGCGCCGCCAGCGCGCATGACCTCACCGGTCTGGTCTACAACGACTCTGGTTGCGTCCATTGCGAATTGGAGGGCACCCCCGCGAACGTCGAGGCGGCGATCGCCGAGATTCGCGACGCGCCGCCGCCGATGGCGCGCATCGACGCCGTCAGGGTGACGTCGGTGCTGCCGCGGGGGGATCGGGAGTTCCTCATCGTCGCGAGCGAGGAGTCGGGCACTGCGCGCACCCTGGTGCCGCCGGACGTCGCCACGTGTGCCGACTGCCTGCGGGAGATGCGCGATCCCGCCGATCGCCGCTACCGGCATCCCTTCATCACCTGCACCAACTGCGGACCGCGCTACACCGTGATCACCGACCTGCCCTACGACCGTCCCGCGACGACGATGAGCGACTTCGCCATGTGTGCGCGGTGCGCGGCCGAATACGGCGACCCCGGCAATCGCCGTTTCCACGCGCAGACGATCGCCTGCCCGGACTGCGGCCCGAGGTTGAGGTGGGTGGGACCGGGTGTCACATTGGCGCCGATCGCCGCCGCCGCCGCGGTCATCGAGACCGGTGGAGTCGTTGCGGTGAAGGGCATTGGCGGATATCACCTCGCCTGTCGGGCGGACGACACCGCCGCTCTCGCCGAACTGCGCAGACGAAAGACGCGGCCCGCCAAACCGTTTGCCGTGATGGTGTCCGATCTCTCGACGGCCCGGGGCGTGGCCGAGATCGGCGACGCTGCCGCCGCCCTGCTGACGTCGCCGGCGGCCCCGGTCGTCGTGGTGCCTGCCGTGCCGGGGGCGCTGTCTCCGCTCGTCTCGCCGGGTCTGCGGGATGTGGGGGTGATGTTGGCCTATTCGCCGATTCATCACCTGCTCTTCGAGGCTCTTGGAACCGCCGCATTGGTCATGACCTCGGCCAACGCGGGTGGATCGCCGATCGTCTTCAGGGACGGCGACCTCAGCTGGATCGACGGCCTCGCCGATGGTGTGCTCACCCACGACCGGCCAATCCACGTCCCGTGTGAGGACTCCGTGCTCACCGTCGACGACGTGGGTAACCCCTTGCCGCTGAGGCGGTCCCGGGGGTACGCCCCGTTGCCCGTGACGATGCCGACGTCTCGTGACGGCGCCCCGGTGATCCTCGCGACGGGCGGCGACGTCAAGACCGCCTTTTGCCTGATGGCTCCCGACGGACATGCCCATATGTCGTCGCATCTCGGCGACATGGCAGATCCGCGGACGCAGTCGTGCTTCACCGAGGCGCTCGATCACCTGGCGCAGATGACCGACCAACGGCCCGACCTACTCGTGTGCGACATGCACCCCGGGTACGCGAGCACCCACTGGGCGCAGCGCCGGGGTCGACCGATGGTGCAGGTTCAGCACCACCACGGGCACGCGGTCTCACTGCTGGCCGAACACGGTCGCCTCGGCACTCCGATACTCGCGGTCACCTACGACGGCACCGGATACGGCACCGACGGGACCATCTGGGGCGGCGAACTCCTCGCGGTGGTCGAGCCGTCGCGATTCACTCGGGTCGGTCATCTGCTGCCGTTCGGTCTGCCCGGCGGTGAGGGTGCCGTGCGGCAACCCGCGCGGATCGCACTGGACCTGATGACCAGAGCCGGGGTCGACTGGCGCGTCGACCTGGCACCGGTCGCCGCAGTCGGGGTGGCGGGTGTGCGCGTGCTGGCGCAACAGATTGCGCGGGGAGTCGGCTGCGTCACCACCACCAGCATGGGCAGATTGTTCGACGGGGTGTCCAGCCTCCTTGGTGTCTGTCAGGAGGTCACCTACGAGGGCCAGGCTGCGATCGAGCTCGAGCACGTGGCGCGCGGGGGCACATCGGGAGTCGTGACCGTCGACTTCGATGTCCGCAGCCGCGTGCTGGATCCGGCTCCGGTGGTCGCGGGAATGGTCGAGGGTCTGCGTGCCGGGGTGGGCGTCGCCGACCTCGCCGTGGCGTTCCACGACGCGGTCGTCCGGGCCACCGTCGCGGCTGCCGCCGAATGCGCGCTGGCCGCGGCGATCCCGACGATCGGGCTGACGGGCGGCGTCTTCGCCAATCGGCTGCTGCTCGAAGGCATTCGAAACGGTCTGCAGGACCGCGATTTCGAAGTGCTCACCCATCGAGTGGTGCCGTGCAACGACGGCGGGCTGGCGCTGGGACAGGCCGCGATCGCGGCAGCACTCCAACGATCCACTAGTGAAGGAAGCGGCTCATGTGCCTTGGAATACCCGGCAGGGTGACCACGATCTGGGACGAGTCGGGCACCAGGATGGCCACCGTGGACTTCGGTGGTACCACCAAGAAGGTATGCCTGGCGTATCTGCCCGATCTCCAGATCGGTGAGTACACGATCGTCCACGCCGGCTTCGCCTTGAACCGGCTCGACGAGGAGTCCGCCAACGAGACGTTGAAGATGTTCTCCGACCTCGGCATCCTCGAAGAGGAACTCGCAGGGGTTCAGGCGCCCCACGACGGCGAACGGCGGACCCCGGCATGAAGTACCTCGACGAGTTCCGCGATCCCGCCGCCGCCCACGTCCTGGTGGAGCACATCAAGCGGCGGGCCACCCGTCCCTGGACGATCATGGAAGTCTGCGGGGGACAGACGCATTCGATCATCCGCAACGGCATCGACCAGCTGCTGGGCAATGCCGTGGAGTTCATCCACGGACCCGGCTGCCCGGTCTGCGTCACGCCCTTGGAGATGATCGACCGGGCACTGGAGATCGCATCGCGCGACAACGTGATCTTCTGCTCGTTCGGGGACATGCTCCGCGTCCCCGGAAGCACTCAGGACCTGTTCGGCGTGCGTGCCAGCGGGGGCGACGTCCGCATCGTCTACTCCCCGCTGGACGCCACCCAGATCGCCGCCGACAACCCCGACAAGGACGTGGTGTTCTTCGGGGTCGGCTTCGAGACCACCGCACCCGCGAACGCCATGTCCGTCGTGCACGCCCAACGGCTCGGCCTGAAGAACTTCTTCCTCTTGGTCTCTCACGTCCTGGTGCCACCGGCGATGACGGCGATCCTGTCCTCGCCGACCAACCGCGTACAGGGTTTCCTCGGCGCGGGACACGTATGCACCGTGATGGGAACGTCCGAGTACGGCCCGCTGGTCGAGAAGTTCGGGGTCCCGATCGTGGTGTCCGGATTCGAGCCCCTTGATCTCCTCGAGGGGGTGCGGCAGCTGGTCGACCTGCTCGAAGACGGCAAGGTCGAACTGCGCAACGCCTATCCGCGCGCGGTGAACGACGTCGGCAACGTCGTCGCCCAGCAAGTGTTGAACGACGTCTTCGTCGTCACGGATCGAGCCTGGCGCGGCATCGGGGTGATTCCGAAGTCGGGGTGGACCCTCGCGCCGCGGTGGGCGGCATTCGACGCGGAGAAGAAGTTCGGCGTCGGCCACATGCACGTGCAAGAGTCCGCCGACTGCCACAGCGGCGAGGTGCTGCAGGGGCTGCTGAAGCCCAATGAGTGCCCGGCGTTTGGCAAGTCCTGTACGCCGCGCAGTCCACTCGGCGCCACGATGGTCTCCAGCGAGGGAGCGTGCGCGGCCTACTACCAATTCCGACGGCTGGATCTTGCCCATGTCTGAGGTGACTGCAATCGATCCGGCGGACTGGGTGTGCCCCCTTCCGCTGCGGGAGACCAAGCGCATCGTGATGGGCCACGGCGGCGGCGGGATCCTGTCCGAGGAGCTGATCGAAAATCTGTTCCTACCCGCGTTCGGTGCCGGCGGACCGTCGCGCGACTCCGCGGTGTTGACGGTCCCCGCCGGACGGATCGCGGTGTCGACCGATTCATACGTGGTGCAGCCCTTGTTCTTTCCGGGTGGCAACATCGGGGACCTGGCAGTCAACGGCACCATCAACGACCTCGCGATGAGCGGGGCCCAACCGCTGGGCCTGACCGCCGGATTCATCCTCGAGGAGGGCCTCGAATTGGAGCTTCTCGGACGCATTGCCCAATCGATGGGCAAGGCGGCCGACCACGCCGGCGTCGGCATCGTCACGGGCGACACCAAGGTGGTCGGCAGGGGGAGTGCCGACCAGCTCTTCGTGAACACCGCGGGCGTGGGGGTGATCCCCGACGGCGTGGACATCGGGCCCGAAAGGGTCCGGCCCGGTGACGACGTGATCGTCTCGGGCAACGTCGGCGAGCACGGCGTGGCGATCATGAGCGTCCGCACGGGCATCGACTTCGGCACGGTGGTCACCACCGACAGTGCACCACTGCACGGCCTGGTCGCCGCGATGCTGGCGGCCGACGAGGGCGGACACCACATTCACGCCCTGCGCGATCCCACCCGAGGTGGTCTCGTCGCCTCGGTGGTGGAGATCGCCAGGGCGGCTGGTGTGGGAATCAGCCTGCAGGAGAGCGTGATTCCTGTCCCGGATGCCGTCGCTTCGGCCTGCGGCTTCCTGGGCCTTGATCCGCTGCAGGTTGCCAACGAAGGAAAGCTCGTGGCGTTCGTCGACCCCGCCGCGACGGAGGCCGTCCTCGCCGCGATGCACGCCCATCCCGAGGGCGCCAGGGCCGTCGTCATCGGTCGGGTGGTTCCCGAGCATCCGGGCATGGCGGTGGGGAGGACGCCGTTCGGCACCACGCGAGTGATCGAACGTGAACTGGGCGAGCAACTTCCACGCATCTGCTGACGTGGCTAGCGGCGCAGGGTCTGCGACGGAGACTCGCCCCACCGCTTGCGATACTCGCCGCCGAAGCTGCCAAGGTGGTGGAAGCCCCACCGTTCGGCGACGGCGGTTACCGTGATGCCATCTGCGGTGGTGGCGTCCATCAGCTCCTCGCGCACCCGCTCGAGCCGGCGCTCGCGCACGTATGCCATCGGGGTCATGCCGAGTTGCTCGTGGAAACCCTGTTGAACCGCACGAACACTCATGTGGACGGCGCTCGCCACCGAAGCCATGGTGATGTGCTCGGCCAGATGGTCGTCCAGGTAGTCCATGGCGGCCTGGACCACGGCCCCACGCTTGTCGGGCCGCGCCGGTGAGCTGAAGGTGGCGTGATGATTGGACGGCTGCAGGTGTAGCAGACTGCTCATGACGAGGTCTTCGACTGGTCCGATGCCCTGCCCGCGCCCCACCAAGGAGCCAGGGTGGAGAACCTCGGCGTGGATGAGCTGAACAGCGGCATGCCATCGCATCGCGGCCTCGGTGGTGAGGTCGAATTCAGGATCGAACGCCAACGGGTGCGCCAACCTGTGGCCCGTGACGCGGGTCAGGTATGCCGTCATGGCAGGCTCCTCGATCCTGATCAACAGTTGCGGGGAATCCAGCTCAAGACGCATGGTCAGGGACGTGTCGGGGTTGGTGACGAACGAGCGAATACTGTTGGCCTCGAAAGTGTTTCCGTGACAGGTCACCGTCGCGCTGCCGTTCGTCGGCATGTGCACGGCGTAGTAGGCGCCGAGGCGCGGGATGTCGACCTCGACGGGGACGTGCAGGTCGAAGTAGAGCATGCTGACGTTGCGCAGCCGTACGCCATGCATGCCTGCGGCGAAGCCGGCGAGGTGCTCCTCGGCGACGCGCAGGGTCAACGGTGAAAGCGCTTGTCCCATCAACTTGGCGGCTTCTCGTAGGTCCTCGGTGTAGAAGATCTCGTTGGCGGCGAGCGCAGGCGGCACCCCGCGGGGCCGCACCTTCCGCCGCACCGGGTCGTCGGTGTGGCGGACGTTGATGAAGCCGAGCCGGGTCAGGCGTGACATCGGCGTCGTCCACGACGGCCGGCCCGGGACAGCCGAGCCTGCCCTAAGGTTGCGAACTCGTTCACGTCATTTGCCCAATCCTGCTGCGCGCCAGCGCATTGAAGTCTGCGCAATAGTGACAATAGCTGCGTAATAGCGATAGGCGCAGCCACTTTGGCGAGCTAGCTTGTGACAAGTCGAACATCCGACTTTGGGAGGCGCAGTGACAGCTCGTGGTCAAGCTCTGGAACTCTCGCCCTCTGAGAGGGTTCGCGCCAAACTCGACGATCCCCGGGTGGCCGAATCTCTGAACGACCTGCTCGATCACGCTGATCTACTGGCGATTCTGGTGTCCGGCCTGGACGGCTTGATGCGGCGCAGCGACGAGATCAGCGATTCGTTGACCGCGGCCATTCGGGAATTCAAGGGAGCCGCCGGCGATCCGTCGCTGGCCAGCTCCATTCCGGGATTCGAGTCGCTGCGATCAGTCGACCTCGCCGGTCTCGCCGAGAGCTTCGCAACGTTGTCCGACAAGGTCATCGTCGCGACACCAGCGCTGAACTCGCTACTGGGATCCCGCCTGACCGACCCGCAGGCCACCGAAGTACTGACGCAACTGGGTGACGCCCTGGTGGAGGCGAAGTCGGATGCCGTCCGAAACCCACGCGGTCCCAAGGGGCTCTTCGCAATCCTCAAGACGACGAAGGATCCCGACGTGATACGCGGCCTGGGCTTCCTGCTACAGGTCGCCAAGGCGTTCGGCAGACAGCTCAGATGACTTTCGGCCCTTTGTTTTCCAATCGCCGTCGACCAGGGTCCGGGTAACGGTGTCGCCACGAGGAAGGAATACTCCATGGCTTCGGTTCTGTGGTTTCAGGGAGGCGCGTGCAGTGGCAACACCATGTCGTTCCTCAACGCCGAAGAGCCCAACGTCGTCGACCTGATCGTCGACTTCGGGCTGGATTTGCTCTGGCATCCGTCCCTTGGCTTGGAGCTGGGCAAGAACGCCCAAAAGGTGTTCTACGACTGTGCGAGTGGCGAACGGCCCCTTGACATCTTCGTGTTCGAAGGCACCGTGATGGAGGCCTATGACGGCCGGACCGACATGTTCGCCGACCGCCCCATGAAGGACTGGGTCACCGATCTCGCCGGCGCCGCACAGATCGTCGTGGCCATCGGTGACTGCGCATGCTGGGGTGGCATACCGGCGATGGAGCCCAACCCCTCGGGGTCCACCGGACTGCAGTTCCACAAGCGCAACAAGGGCGGATTCCTCGGCCCCGACTTCAAGTCGAAGATGGGCCTTCCCGTCGTCAACATCCCCGGCTGCCCCGCTCACCCCGACTGGATCACGCAGATCCTCGTCGCCCTTGCCACCGGACGAGCCGGCGACCTCACACTCGACGAGCTCCACCGGCCCGAGACGTTCTTCAAGACCTTCACTCAAACCGGATGCACCCGAGTGCAATTCTTCGAGTACAAGCAGTCGACGATGTCCTTCGGCGAAGGCACCCGCACGGGCTGCCTGTTCTACGAGTTTGGTTGCAGAGGCCCCATGACGCACTCGCCGTGCAACCGAATCCTGTGGAACAGGCAATCGTCCAAGACCCGGGCAGGCATGCCCTGCCTAGGGTGCACTGAGCCCGAGTTTCCCCACTTCGACCTGGCCCCAGGGACCGTCTTCAAGACGCAGAAGGTCGCCGGCGTGATTCCCAAGGAAGTCCCCGAGGGCAGCGACCACCTGACCTACATGGCCCACGCGGCGGCGGCCCGGATCGCCGCGCCGCAGTGGTCGAAGGAAGACATGTTCGTCGTCTGAGAACGGACCACCCGCCCCGAAGCGACCAGCCCCGGTTTTCGAAAGGACCTCCATGACCGCGCTCGACCTGTATGTGAGCCCACTCGGGCGCGTCGAGGGTGACCTCGACGTGCGAGTCACGATCGAGGACGGCATCGTCACCTCCGCCTGGACCGAGGCCGCAATGTTCCGTGGCTTCGAGATCATCCTGCGCGGAAAGGATCCTCAAGCGGGTCTCGTCGTGTGCCCGCGTATCTGCGGCATCTGCGGCGGCAGCCACCTGTACAAGTCCGCCTACGCGCTCGACACGGCGTGGGCGACGCACATGCCGCCCAACGCGACGCTCGTCCGCAACATCTGCCAGGCCGCGGAGACCCTGCAATCCATTCCGCGCTACTTCTACGCGTTGTTTGCGATCGACCTCACCAACAAGAAGTACGCGAAGTCACCCATGTACGCCGAGGCGGTGCGCCGCTTCGCGCCCTATGTCGGGACCAGTTACCAACCGGGCGTGGTGCTTTCGGGCAAGCCGGTCGAGGTGTACGCGATCTTTGGCGGGCAGTGGCCGCACTCGAGCTTCATGGTGCCCGGCGGGGTGATGTGCGCACCGACGTTGTCGGACGTCACGCGGTCAATCGCCATCCTCGAGCACTGGAAGGACGCGTGGCTGGAAGGTCAGTGGCTGGGGTGCAGCGTCGACCGCTGGCTGGAGGTGAAGACCTGGGAGGACATGCTCGCCTGGGTCGACGAGAACGAGTCGCAGTACAACAGCGACTGCGGCTTCTTCATCCGATACTGCCGCGACGTCGGTCTCGACCAGTACGGACAGGGCGTCGGCAACTACCTCGCCATGGGCACCTACTTCGACCCCACCCTGTACGAGAACCCGACCATCGACGGACGCAATGCCGCACTGATCGGCCGGTCCGGGATCTACGCCAACGGTGCGTGGCACGACTTCGACCAGGCCAAGGTGCGCGAGGACGTCACGCACTCGTTCTACGAAGGCAGCCAGCCCCTGCATCCGTTCGACGGCGAGACCATCCCGATCGACCCGGATGCGGGTCGTAAGCAGGGCAAGTACAGCTGGGCGAAGTCGCCGCGCTACGACATCGGCGGCGGATTGGGCAACGTGCCGCTCGAGGCGGGCCCGCTGGCTCGGCGCATGGCGGCGGGCGGCCCACATGCCGCGGCGCATCAGGACGACGACCCGCTCTTTCCGAATCTCATGCGGTCGATCGGGCCCAGCGTGTTCGTGCGTCAGATGGCCCGCATGCACGAGGCGCCGAAGTACTACAAGTGGGCGCGGCAGTGGCTGGACGACATCGACTTGAAGGAGAGCTTCTACACCAAGCCCACCGAGCATGCCGAGGGACGGGGTTTCGGGGCCACCGAGGCCGCCCGAGGCGCGCTGGCGGACTGGATCGTCATCGAGAATTCCAAGATCAAGAACTACCAGGTCGTCACCCCGACGGCGTGGAACATCGGGCCGCGCGACGGTTCCGAGGTGCTCGGCCCCATCGAGCAGGCCCTCGTCGGCTCCCCGATCGTCGATGCCGAAGACCCGGTCGAACTCGGTCACGTGGCGCGCAGTTTCGACTCGTGTCTGGTCTGCACCGTGCACGCCTACGACGGAAAGACCGGCAAGGAACTGTCCAAGTTCGTCGTCAACGGAATGGTGTGACCCCAACTTGAATTTCCAGCCAGCGAAAGCGATCTCGTCAGACGACCTCGAGCCGCCCGGGTGTGCGGTGCTGGTCGTCGGCTGCGGCAACCTGCTCCGCGGCGACGACGGCGTCGGACCGGTTCTGGTGCGTCACCTATGGGAACTGGGGGTGCCGGACGGGGCACAGATGGTCGACGGCGGTACCGCCGGGATGGACACCGCCTTTCGGATGCGCGGCGCGCAGCGCGTGGTCATCGTCGACGCCGCGGCGACGGGGGCTGCCCCTGGCACGGTCTATCGCGTGCCGGGTGAGGAGTTCGCCGAGCTGCCACCGCTGCACGGACTGCACACTCATTCCTTCCGGTGGGATCACGCGATCGCGTTCGCCCGGTGGGCACTGGGGGACGCGTGCCCGACCGACATCACCGTGTTCCTCGTCGAGGTGCAGAGTGTGGACTACGGGGCCGAGCTGTCGGAAGCGGTGACGGCGGCCATGAACACCGTCATCGACGTCGTCGAACGTGACTTCTTGGCTCCGCTTCGCCCGGCGAAGGCTGCGGAGGTCACCGTCGAGTTCACCGCGGACGGCTACCTTCGCCTTGACGCGGCGCTGGCCGCCAGCAGGTTTGCCTCCGATGCGGTGGCCGCGATCGTGCAGGACGACGACTTCCTGCTGATCCCGCTGCGCGGTCCGCGCAGCGGTGGCCTGCTGCTCAAGCAACGCAACCCCGCCGGTGATCGCAGCGCGCTGGTTCACGAGGTGCTCTACGGCCGCATCCCGGTCGGCGTGCAGCGCGCGTACTGGGACGACGAGCGCGGGGCCCTGCGGGTTCCACTCGACGTGACGACGTGATCGACACCGTGATCGTCGAGGCGTCGACGCAACCGGTCTTGGCCGCCCGCCCACAACCGTTGGGCGCCTTCGAGCTTCCCGTCGGATACCTGCTGATTCCCGCCGGTCCGGATACCGAGCCGGCGAGGTTGGCGATGCTGGCCGGTTGCGTACCCGAGCAATGGCCGCCCCGACTGGTTGCGCACCAACTCGCCCTGGCCGGTGACCGAGACGCAGCCCTGGCAGCGCTCGTCGGCACCGACCCGATCACCCGCTACAACCGCTTCGTGCTGAACTCCGACCTCGAGGACGCCGACGACCTTCGATCGGTACTCGGTGAGTTCGCCCCGCTCGTCGATCTGGTGTCGTTTGCCCTGGGGCGTACGGACTCTCCTCCCGCAATCGGCAACGCCGACAACGAGATCGCCGCGGTCCTGCTCGGCGCCACCGCCAGTCAGACCCTGGCAGAGGATCCGCCGAAAACCGTCGCGACCCTCGACGCGGCGGTCGATGCCGCGCGCACCGTGTCGCGTCCGCTGGCCGGTCTGCTGCTGGGCGCCTCGGCATCGGTCTGCATCGAGTCCGACGATCCCGGTGAAGCACACGAACGCATCGAGAAGGCGCTGCGCTTGCTCGACGGCGCCGACGGCTTGCGTGTGGCGCGGGCCGAACTGCACCTGAGCGCCGCCGCGCTGCTGCACGAGCAGACGCACGACAACCCTGGCCTGATGGCCCAAGCCATTCCGCACTACCACTCGGCGCTCCAACTTGTGCAGCGGGAGGACGCGCCCCTACTGTGGGCGTCCGCGCACGCCAATCTCGCGACCGCGTACCTGACGATGCCAATGGTCGAAGCCTCCGGGCAGCTGCGGCTGGGTGTCGCCTCGCAATCGTTGCGGTCGGCACTGACCGTCTACACCCGCGACGAGTACCCCGAGGAGTGGGCGAGTGCGCAACTGAACCTTGCCAATTCGCTGGTGTACACCCCGTCCAAGCATCAGGCCGACAACCTGGTCGAGGCCGTCGAACTGTACGAGGCCTTGCTGGCGACGCGCGATCGCCACACCGACCCGCTTGGGCGCGCCCGCGTGTTGGCCAACCAGGGCAACGTGCTGGCGCACCTTGGCGCATTCAAGGATGCCAAGGCCAAGCTCTACGAGGCGCGGTCGCTGTTCGAGGAATTGGGCGACGAGGAGTCGGTGCGGGCCGTGCGCGGGGTGCTCGACGAGATCGCCAGGCAGATCACCTTGAACCGGACGTCGGATTGACGAGGGCTGACATGACCACTGTTGCCGAGAGACGGACCGAGCTGGAATTCGAGAAGCTCGCCACACGCGTGGACGACGCGATGCGTGCCCTGGCGGGCTTGGACCCGATGTCGCGTGCGATTGCCGAGGAGGTCAAGGCCTCGGTCGAGGCGATCCACCGCGCCGGCCTGGTGACCATCGTGCGCCGGCTGAAGTCCGACGAGGCCACCAGGGAGGCGTTGTTCGAACTCGTCGACGACCCCGTGGTGCACATGTTGCTGTCGATTCACGAGATCGTCCGCCCCGACCCCGTGACGGTGGCCAATCGCGTGCTGACCGAGGTGCGCCCGCAACTGCAGAGCCACGGCGGCGACGTGGTGCTCGTCCGGATCGAGGACGGTACAGCGTTCGTCCGGCTCGAGGGGTCCTGCAACGGCTGCTCGATGTCGTCGGTCACGCTGCGGAACCTGGTCGAGAGCGCGTTGACCGACGGCGTCCCCGGGGTGGGCGCCGTCGAGGTGTTGCCGAATGAGCCGTCCCCGACGCTGATTCCGCTCGAATCGGTGCGGATGGGCCGCGATCCGGCCGCCGAGGGCTGGGTCAAGATGGGCCCTGTCGCCCAGGTGGGGGACGGCGACGTCACCGCGGCGACCCTGGCCGCCGCCTCGGGTGCGCAGGTCGAGATCATCGTGGTCAGCGTCGACCATCGGCTGACCGCCTATCGCAACGAATGTGCCCACCAGGCACTGCCGTTGGACAATGCGATCCTCGACGTCTCCAGCGGCACCCTGACCTGTCCGTGGCACGGCCTGTGCTACGACGCGACCACCGGTGAGTGCCTGACCGCGCCGGGAGCCCAGCTGGAGCAGCTTCCGCTGCGCGTCGACGCGGGCGACGTCTGGGTCCGGATTACGTCGTGAGCCGATACACCGTGCGGATGAACGTCAGCGGACGACCGGCCCGAGTGGACGCCGCACCCACGGTCGACCTCAGCGGCGGCTGGGCTCCCGAACTGTGGTTGGGGGCGCCCTCGCCTGGTGGCTTGGCGTTGCCGCCCGCGCGTCCGACGATGGCCTGGATGTACTCCCCGCGAGGGGTCTTCCTTGGCGAAAACCACCTCGTCGTCGCCGATTCCGGCAACCACCGGGTGCTGGTGTGGCATGGTCTGCCGACTGCCGACGAGCAACCCGCCGACGTCGTCCTCGGCCAACCCGACGGCACCACCGAAGGTAGGGCGGCCAACGGCCGTGGCCCCGAGCGCGGGATGAACCTGCCCACCGGGGTGCTCGTACACGACGGACGGCTGATCGTCGCGGACGCCTGGCATCACCGCATCTTGATCTGGGACGAAGTGCCCGTGCTCGACGACACGCCACCTGATCACGTTCTCGGCCAACCAGATTCGGTTGGTGTGCTGCCAAATCAGGGCGGCGAGTGCTCGGCGGCGACGTTCTACTGGCCGTTCGGCATGGCCGTCGTCGCGGGTCGGTTCTGGGTGGCCGACACCGGCAACCGCCGGGTACTCGGCTGGGACGGGGGGATTCCGGACCCCGGTCGGCCCGCCGACGTGGTGCTCGGACAGCCCGACGGCACCCGGCGCGACGAGAATCGCGGCGGGGCGGCGACTGCCGCGAGCTTCCGCTGGCCGCATGACGTCACCGGTCGCGACGACCTGCTGCTGGTAGCCGACGCGGGTGACCACCGCGTTCTGGGGTGGTCACCGCCGCCGGGCGCCGACCGGGCCGCCAACGTCGTGATCGGGCAGCCCGACTTCACCTCCGCCAGTGAATGGCCCTACGGACCGCACACCGGCGACCGCTTTCGCTTCCCGTACGCCGTGGGCTTGGACGGCACGGGCGGCGACGAGCGTCTCGCGGTCGCCGACACCGCCAACAATCGAATTCTGTTGTGGGACGGCGTCCCCGACGACGGGCGCGCCGCCGACTATGTGTTGGCGCAGGCGGACTTCGGGTCCAACGGCGAGAACCGGTGGACCTCGGTGCAACGGGACACGTTGTGCTGGCCGTACGGAATCTCGCTGCGCGGAGACCGGCTGGCGGTGGCGGACTCGGGCAACAACCGCGTCGTCATCTGGAGACGGACGCCGAGGTGAGACCGCGGATCGTTCAGGGCGACGGGCAGCCTGGGTTCGGTTGGGCGACGCCGGCGGGTTCGTCGACGTCCCTGCGGGCGCTCGTGGCCGGCGACGACGAGCCGGATCGGCTGCTCGCCACGCACCTGGAGGCCCTCGACGACGAGCTGATCGTCGCCGCGGGGAGCTTCGGGGAGATCCTCGGCGGCGGTAGGCGTCCCTCGCCGGACGAGCGTGACGGCCTGCTGGATCTGCACCGTGCGTTGGACCGGTCGTGCTTCGAGTACGCGGCCGCCCTCGAGGTCACGGGTCTGCCCGCTGATCCGCGATCCGGTCAGATCATCGGCACCGCGACACTGTTCTCCATCCTGGCGCGCGAGCCGCTCGGGCTCCTCGGGCCGGCACCGTTGGACGGCGAACTCGACGACCCCTCCATCGGCGTCGTCGGCGGCTTCGGCGAGATGACCGAGGTCGATCCGGCGAAACCGTGGAAGGGTGGCCGGTGGGTCGTCAGAACAGAAGCGGGTCAACGCTATCCGCTGACCCTGTCGATGCTGCTCTTCGACAGCTCAGGGGTGAACAAGGAGGCGTCGCGCACCGAGCATCTGGCGGCGTTGCGGTCGGTGACCGCCGCGGCCGGATCGCCCGAGGCGGACCCGATGTCGGTCACCTGTGCGCTGGATTGGCTGCTGTATGACTGGCTGATGGCGCACCGCGACGGTGCGGACAGTGCCGAGATCGTGTTTCCGAAGGGCCAGGAGGCGGCTGCGGGGGTCATCGTCGCGGCGGCAACGGCATCGGTCGCGGCACGCGCGACGTTCGATCCCGGCCTGCTGGGGTTGACCAACCGCTGACCGCCGTTGCGACGGTGTAGTCCGGCTCGAGCCGGAGTGAGGGTTACGCGCGTGTGCCCGTCGATTCAGCACCACGCGTATCGGTTCCCGCTAGGGACTTTGGTCGTCACCGACGGCGGATGAGCGCGCACCAGGATCGGTGCCAGTGGTTGCCGAAGTAGAGGACCCATGGCACCCGCGTGGAGCCCCACTGCTCGCGTAGCGTCGTCTCATGACGACAGTGCCGCAACCCATTTCGATCATGTCGGAGCCCGAGTGCTGGGACTGGCTGTCAAGCGTCGGCTTGGGCAGACTCGTCACGAGTGTCGACGGCGATCAACGACGAGGTGCTGTTCGAAGCCGATCACCGCACCGAGGCCGAAGCCGCGCCGCTGCGGCCGTGGACGGTGATCGCCAAGGACCACTTCGTGCGGATCCGCCCGTCACGGGTCACCGGCCGGCGGTTCGCCTTCGGTCTCGACCCGGTCGACCGCGCGCCGGCGAGCTGAGCGCACCGGTGGCTATGGCGTGGGTGACTCTGCGGCACCGACGGTGTCGCCCCACGTCGCTCGAGCGCCGGTGTCTCCGATGCGGTACACCTGCACCGAGGTGACGACGCTGACGACGATGACGAGCGCGGCAACACTCCACGACGCGGTCCGCTGCAGTGTGCGGCCGCGAGCTTCCCGCACGTGTATTGCCGCGAGCACGGCAGCGGCAACGAACAGCGCGATCGAGAAGTAGATCATCGTGTCACCCAGTTCGGTGTGCTGGTGTAGCAGCGGCGATCGGCCGACCTGGTCTTCGAGCCATTCACCCGCCTCGGTGGTCAGCGGGGTGAGTACCACGACAGCCGTCGCGAGGCCAAGGTCCAACCACACCAAGCGCTTTCGGGCCGCCGGCCAGACGGCGCAGAGCACCGCCAGAATTGCCGTCAACGGTGCGAGGATGACGATGAAGTGCACGAACAGGGCATGGGCGGGGAGCCCGTTGAGCGTCGTCACGAACCATCTCCTTCTCCGTTGATGTGGGCCCGGCACAGGTGTCGGGAATTCGGAACGGGTGTGTCCATGCCCCGATGCTGGCAGCCAATTCTTCGAGCCTTCGAAGATGTGGCGTGGCAGGCTCGTGGGGTGGCCGGGGAAAACGCAGCACCGAGTCTGCTCATCGTCGAGGACGATCGGACGTTGAGCGCGATGCTCGCGGAGCTGTTCACCGGCGAGGGCTACGAAGTCGAAGTCGCCTACGACGCCCAGCGGGGACTTCACCGCGGGCTGCTTGGCGACTTCGCCGCGATCATCGTCGACCGTGGGCTGCCGGTGATGGACGGCGTGGAACTCGTCGAGGTGCTGAGGGCCCGCGGAATCTCGACGCCGATCCTCGTACTCACCGCCCGGGGCGCTGTCGCCGACCGCGTCGAGGGGCTTGACGCCGGAGCCCAGGACTATCTGGTCAAACCGTTCGAGGTCCCGGAGTTGCTGGCTCGAATACGCGCCCTGGTGCGGCGACCGACCGGTAGCTCGACGCTTCGGGCCGAGGGTCTGTGCCTGGACCGGGTGACGCGTACCGCCAGCGGCCGCCGGATCGGCGCCGACGTGGAGCTCTCCGAGCGGGAAGCGGCCCTGTTGAGTGTGCTGATGACGGCGCCGGGGCGGGTCCACACGCGCGATCAACTGCTCTCCGCCGTGTTCGACGGTGCGGACAACCCCGGCGTGGTCGACACGTACGTGCACTACCTACGGCGCAAATTGGGTCGGGGGATCGTGCGCACCGTGCACGGAACCGGCTACCGCCTCGGTGCCGAATGACCTGGGAGAGCGTCGATCTCGCGGTGGTACGGCGCGCGGGCCGGATCGCCGCCGTGCAAGCGTCGTCGGCGCTGGCGGCCGTCCTCTTGGTCGTCGGTGCGGTGGTGTTCATCGTCGACGTGCGCGTACAGAACCAGCAGATCGCCAACCAGCTCACCACGGTCGCCGCAACGGCCGACGACGCGATCGACCCGCCCCCGGGAATGCAGCTCGTGCTGCGAGATCGGTCGGGGAGGGTGCAGGTGAGTGCCATGGGCTTGCCGTCGGCTGATCTGCTGGCGCGCCCAGCGGGGTTCTCCGACGCACACGTCGACGGCCGGGAACACCGCGTACTGGTCGCAGACAGACCGCAGGGCCGGGTGGTGGCCCTGGTGGCGTTGGACTCCTATGAGGAGGGACGCCGCCGGTTGCTGCTCGCGCTGGGCGCCGCCGAGCTGGCTGGCATTCTGGCCTCGGTCGCGGTGGTCGTCTTGCTCACCCGGCGTTCCATTCGCCCCCTCACCCAGGCGCTCGCGCTGCAGCGGCGATTCGTGGCGGACGCGTCGCACGAGCTGCGCGCGCCGTTGACGGTGCTGCACACCAGGATTCAACTCCTCGCTCGCCGGTTCGAGGTCGGAGACACCGAGCGGACCAAGCAGCAGATCGAGGCGCTGGCCGCCGACACCCGAGTGCTCGGCGAGGTCATCGAAGACCTCCTCGCGTCGGCCTCCATGGCAAGTGACGCCATCCCCCGCGTGCGGGTCGACCTGTCGACCGTCGCCGGCCAAGTCGTCGACGGCATGACCGAACACGCCGAGTCCGCCGGGGTGCGTCTGACGCTGACCCAGGACGCCGACGCGGCGAGTGGCGTCACGGTTCTCGGATCGGCCGCGGCGCTGCGGCGGGCGATCACCGCCCTCGTCGACAACGCCCTCGCCCACGAGCACTCCGGCGGGGCGATTGACGTCTACGTCGGGCGGCGCGCGGCGGACGTCGTCGTCGAGGTACGAGACGACGGTGTGGGCGTCGACCCTGCCGCGATGGCGACCCTGTTCGACCGGTTCGCTCACGGCCACGGTCACACCTCGACGGCGGGGCGCGAGCGCTACGGCATCGGCTTGGCGCTGGTCCGCGAGATCGCGGTGGCGCATCGCGGGGGCGTCGACGTCAGCGAAACCCCCGGCGGCGGAGCGACGTTCCGTCTCACGCTGCCAGCCGTGGCGCCGCCGTTCTCCTCCTTGCCGGAGTTCTCTGAGGAGAACCGGGACGGACCGCCCTCGGACACGCCGGGCCGCACATGGCGCTAGGGAGTAGCCATCACGGCGACCCGGCGTATCCGGGCGACGGTCACGATTTGAGCCTTCAGGTGCGGTCACGCCGTCATGACGTGGGAGCGTGCGTGCGCGATCGCTTCGTCGAGAGTCCCCACCAGATGGTTGTCGTGGCGCAGCGAATCGAACACCCCGACATTGGCCAACAGGCTCAGGTGTTCGGGTTGTACGCCCTTGATGATGACCGTGATGCCCCGGGACTCGAGTTCAGTCGTGATTTCGGCCAAGGTGTGTGCGCCGGTGGCGTCGAGCATGCCGAGTTGGGACATCCGGATGATCACGACGGTGACGTGTGGATGCTCGGCGTCGACGATGGCGGTCGAGATGCGTTCGGCCACACCGAAGAACATCGCCCCGTCCAGGCGCAGCAGGGCGATCTGCTCGTCGCCGGGCCGATGCGGACCCGGCAGCTCCTCGCGGACCACGCTGCTGCGGCGCGCCACGCTGCGCAGCGCGAACAGCGCCGCGACGACGAGCCCGATCTCCACCGCTTCGATCAGGTCGAAGCACACGGTGACGACGGCAGTCATCACGAAGATCAGGGCGTCCGACCGCGTCGACCGCAGCACTTGTCCCACCGTGGCGGCCGAGATCATCCGAAACGACGTCACCATCAGTACGCCGGCCAACGCGGACAACGGGATCGCCGCAACCGGGCCGGTCGCGAGGTACACCACGGCGAGTAGCACCAGCGAGTGGACGATCGCCGACACCCGGGTTCGAGCCCCCGACCGTACGTTGACCGCGGTGCGGGCGATGGCTCCGGTGGCGGGCATGCCGCCGAATGCGCCGGACGCGACAGACGCCAGGCCCTGTCCGACCAGTTCCCGGTCTGGGTCATACGGACCGGTCGGCGACATGGTGGCCGCCACGCGCGCCGACAGCAGCGATTCGATGGCCGACAGCGCCGCGATCGCGATGGCGGCACCGACCACGGTGCGCAGTGCGGCGACGTCGATGCTCGGCAACACGGGTGCTGGAAGCCGAGACGGCAGCTCGCCAATGCTCGCAACGGACACGTGGAATACGTGGACGATCACAGTGGCCGCCACGACGGCGATGAGCGATGCCGGCAGCCCACGGTGCACCCTGGGGAGCGCGATCATCACCACCGCGACGAAGACCACCACGGCAACGGTTTTCAGGGCCGCCGACCAGCCGCCGCCGCCGATGACGTGAGCGACCACCTCGTAGGCCGCCCGCAGGGTTCCCCGACCGGCAGGGGCGGGGCTGCCGATCGCATTCGGTATCTGCTGCAGGAAGATGATCGCGGCGATCCCCAGCGTGAACCCCTCGATCACCGGCCAGGGCAGGAACGTCACCGCCCGGCCCAGACCGGAGACGCCGGCGGCGACCACGATGAGCCCGGCCAGCACGGTGACCAGAGCAATGCTGCCCAGCCCGTGCAGGGCGACGATGGGTGCCAGGACCACGGCCATCGCCCCCGTCGGGCCGGACACCTGGACGTGCGATCCACCGAAGACCGCTGCCACCAGCCCCGCGACGACCGCGGTGATCAGCCCCGCCGCCGCTCCGACTCCCGAGCTGATGCCGAAGGCCAACGCGAGGGGGAGGGCGACCACGCCGACCGTGACCCCGGCCAACGCGTCCCGGCGCCAGGACTGCTTGAGCCCGGCGTAGTCGTCGCGGCGCGGGAGTAGGCGGCGGGCCCTGCCCAGCACCGTCTCGATCGAGGTGCGGGATTCCACGGGCGCGGCCGCGTTCAGGGCGCACGCACCGTAAGGCCAACCGACTGCGGAATTGCGTCGGCCGAAATGCGCTGCCGGAAAACCCAATACGTCCAGCCCTGGTACGCGATCACCAGCGGAGCGAAGATGACGGCGGCCCACGTCATCACCTTCAACGTGTAGGGACTCGATGAGCCGTTGTAGACGGTGATGCTCCACCGGGGATCGAGGGTGGATGGCACCAGATTCGGGTACAGCGAGCCGAACAGCAGCACCACCACGGCGGCCACCACCAGGGCGGTGGCCAGGAACGCCCAGCCCTCGCGGCCGCCACCCCAGGTCAACACGACCGCCGCGAGTTGCGCGACCACGGCGAGTGCCAGCACCCACCACGTCCATCCCTTGCCGTGGGCCAGTTGGGTCCAGATCCCGAAGGCGGCGACCACCACGGTCACCGGCACGGCAAGGGACACCGCGACGCGGTGCGCGTCGTCCCTGACCGCTCCTGCGGTCTTCAGGGTGACGAAGACCGCACCGTGCATGAGGAACAATCCGCAGGTCGCCAGGCCGCCGAGCAGGGTGTAGGGGTTCAACACGTCCCAGACCGACGGGTGGACCTGGTGCTGGCCGTCGACTGGCAGGCCGCGGACCAGGATGGCGAACGCCACCCCCCACAGAAAGGCGGGCAGCCAGGAGCCCACTGCGATGCCCACGTCGGCCCAGGTTCGCCACTTGGGGTCGTCGATCTTGCCGCGCCACTCGATGGCGACGATGCGGACGATCATCGCCACCAGGATCACCAACAGCGGCAGGTACAGGGTGGAGAACACCGTGGCATACATGTTCGGGAACGCCGCGAACATGGCGCCGCCCGCGGTGATCAGCCAGACCTCGTTGCCGTCCCACACCGGCCCGATGGTGTTGAGCACCGCGCGCCGGTGGGCCTCGGGGTCGCCGTGGGCGGCGCGGCCCAGCGGCGACATCAGCATGCCCACACCGAAGTCGAAGCCCTCCAAGACGAGGAAGCCGCAGAACAAGACGCCCAGGGTTACGAACCAGAACTGTTGCAGTCCCATGTCAACTCCTCAGTAGGCGAACGAAAGTGGGGCGACGTCCTGCTCGTCGGGTGGTGCTGGCGGCGCCGGTTCGGCGTCGTGCTCGCGCGGACCCTCGAGCACGTAGCGCCGCATCAGGAAGAACCAGACCATCCCGAGTGCGGCATACAGCAGGGTGAAGATCACCAGGGAGAGCAGCACCAGCCAGGCCGGGTGATCGGAGACGCCGTGGTCGACGGTCAGTCGCACCATCGGGTCGCCGGTGGGGTTGGGCGCCACGATCCAGGGCTGACGGCCCATCTCGGTGAAGATCCAGCCGGCACTGTTGGCCAGGAACGGCATCGGGATGCTCAGCAACGCAAACCATGACAGCCAGCGTTGGTTGGGTAGCCGCCCGCGGCGGGTGAACCACAGCGTGGTCACGGCGAACAGCACGGGGATGGCCAACAGTCCGATCATGATTCGGAACGACCAGTAGGTGACGAACAGGTTGGGTCGGTAATCGCCTGGCCCATAACGGATTTCGTACTGACGTTGCAGGTCTTGGACGCCTTGTAGGGTGACACCGGTGAACCGGCCTTCGGCCAGGTAGGGCAGCACGCCGGGAACCTGCAGGACGTGGGTGACGCTGTCGCAGTCGTTGTGGGTGCCGACGGTCAGGATGGAGAAGTCCGGATCGGTGGCGGTGGTACACAGCGATTCCGCCGAGGCCATCTTCATCGGCTGTTGGACGAACATGAGCTTGCCCTGCGTGTCGCCGGAGAAGAAAAGACCCACCGTGGCCGCGAGCGCCAGCAGGCACCCCGCGATGGTCGCCGGTCGGTAGAGCGTCGCGGCGTCCCCGTCCCCGTCCTCGGCGTCGTGCGTACGCACCATCCACCAGGCGCAGATCCCCGCGACGAAGACGCCTGCGGTGAGCAGCGATCCGGCGATGACGTGGGTGAACGCCGCCACGGCGGTGTTGTTGGTGAGCATCGCGACGATGCTGGTCAGTTCGGCGCGGCCGGTGGCCGGGTTGTAGTGCGTGCCGACCGGGTGCTGCATGAACGAGTTGGCCGCAATGATGAAGTACGCGGACATGTTGACCGCGATCGCGACGATCCAGATGCAGGCCAGGTGGACGAGTCGGGGTAGTCGGGTCCAGCCGAAGATCCACAGCCCGATGAAGGTGGATTCGAAGAAGAAGGCGATCAGCCCCTCCATCGCCAGTGGGGCGCCGAAGACGTCGCCGACGAATCGGGAGTATTCACTCCAGTTCATTCCGAACTGGAACTCTTGCACGATGCCGGTGGCGACGCCGAGGGCGAAGTTGATCAGGAACAGCTTGCCGAAGAACTTGGTCAACCGGTACCAGGCGGGGTTTCCGGTGACCACCCACGCGGTCTGCATGACGGCGATCAGCGGAGCCAGCCCAATGGTCAGCGGCACGAAGATGAAGTGATAGACCGTCGTGATCCCGAACTGCCATCTCGAAACGTCGAGAGCGTTCATGTGCACCGTCCCCTGGCTGCCGGTAGTACCTACGACAAAGTGTAGTAGACAACCTTCCCCCAGCCCAGGGCGTTTTTAGTGAGCTGGCTGACCCTGTCCCGAGAGCTGGTTCGTCGCGCGGCGGATCGCGACGGCGGCGACGACCTCCATGACGCCGATGACGATCAACCAGACGCCTACGACGAGCGCCAGGGTGCCGATCGAGTCGAAGGGCGAGGCGAGGACGACCACACCGGCAACCAAGCTGATGAGCCCGACGAACACGTTCCAGGCCCGGCCCGGCAGCGTCGGATCGCTGATTGCCGACACGGTCGTGGCGACGCCACGGAAGATGAAGCCCACCCCGATCCAGATGGCCAGCAACAAGACTGCGTCGTACAGATGGCGGAACGCCATGATCGCGAGGATGAGCGATGCCGCACCGCTGATGAACAGCAGCACCCGTCCACCGGCAGACACGTGGAGGCTGAAGGCGAAGAAGACCTGCTGAATTCCGGTCAGCAGCAAGCCGGCACCGAAGAAGATGGCGGCCACCGTGATCGAGATGCCCGGCCACGCGACGATGGCGACACCGATCGCGATGGCCAGCAGTCCGGACACGACGGCCGATTTCCACAGATGCGGCAACAGACTTGGCATAGACGGCGCAGACGGGGTGGTCACGAACTGCAGTGTCGCACGGCAACCCTCGGGGGCGGTCCAATTCACCGCGTTGCCGTTTCGGACAGCGCGGATCGTCGACCGGCGTTAAGTTTCACCTACTACAGCGCGTACATCCCGCTAGTGTTCCTGAGGTCGTCGCCCGCGAGGAATGAAGGCGACCCCGATGCAGAGAGAAGAGACAACGTGGTATCTGGAATTCAGGACCGTCGAGTGAGCTCACGCTGGTGGCGCGGCGCTGCGGTCGTCGCCGTGTCGGCATCGCTCATTCTGTCGGGCTGTACCAAGAACACCGACACCGCAGAACCGACCAAGGAGACCACCGCGGCGAAGGCCGCCAAGGTCGACGACATCGCGAACACGGTTCCCGAGGACATCAAGTCGTCCGGCAAGCTCATCGTGGGCGTCAACGTTCCCTACACGCCCAACGAGTTCAAGGATTCGAGCGGCAAGATCGTCGGCTTCGACGTCGACTTGATGAACGCCATCGCCTCCACCCTCGGCTTGACGGCCGAGTACCGCGAGGCCGACTTCTCCAAGATCATCCCGTCCATCCAGGGCGGCACGTTCAACGTCGGCATGTCGTCGTTCACCGACACCAAGGAACGCGAACAGACCGTCGACTTCGTCACCTACTTCTCGGCCGGCTCGCTGTGGGCCAAGCCCAAGGGCTCCGACATCGACCCAAGCAACGCGTGCGGCAAGAAGGTCGCGGTGCAGGCCACGACGACACAGGAAGTCGACGAACTGCCCGCCAAGAGCAAGGCGTGCACCGACGCGGGCAAGCCGGCGATCGACATCGTGAAGTTCGACGGTCAGGATCAGGCCACCAACGCCGTCGTCCTCGGACAGGCCGACGCCATGTCGGCGGACTCCCCGGTGACGCTGTACGCCATCAAGCAGAGCGCCGGCAAGCTCGAGCAGGCCGGCGAGACCTTCGACGCGGCGCCCTACGGCTGGCCCGTCGCGAAGGGTTCTCCGTTGGCGGCCTCGCTGCAGAAGGCCCTCGAGCACCTGATCGAGTCCGGCGACTACAAGACGATCGCCGCGAACTGGGGTGTCGAGGCTGGCATGATCGACAAGCCAGTCATCAACGGCGCGACCAGCTGACAGTCGGAATTCACTGATGAGCGTTGACGTTCGCACGCCACCCGACAGTCCGCCCGTCATCGATGCCGTCCCACTGCGGCACCCCTGGCGGTGGGTGGCGGCGATCGTCATCGTCATCCTCGTCGCGCTGTTCCTCTACGGCGCGGCGACGAACGAGGCCTACGGCTGGGGCACCTTCGGCAAGTACATCCTCGACGAGCGCATCTTCTCCGGCGTGGTGGTCACGCTCGAGCTGACCGTCTTGTCGATGATCCTGGCGATCGTGCTGGCGGTGTTGTTGGCGGTCATGCGACTGTCGCCGAACCCGGTGTTCCGCTCGGTGTCGTGGGTGTATCTGTGGATCTTCCGCGGCACCCCGGTCTACGTGCAGCTGGTGTTCTGGGGTCTGTTCCCGACGATCTACAAGAACATTCAGCTGGGCATCCCGTTCGGCCCGACCTTCTTCACCATCAACATCCAGAACCTGTCGCTGTACTTCCTGTTGGCGGTCATCGGCCTTGGGCTCAACGAGGCCGCCTATCTCGCCGAGATCATCAGGGCCGGCATCAGCTCGGTCCCGGAGGGTCAGTCCGAAGCCTCCACCGCACTGGGCATGTCGTGGCTGATGACGATGCGCCGCACGGTGCTTCCGCAGGCAATGCGGGTCATCATCCCGCCGACCGGCAACGAGTTCATCGGCCAACTCAAGACCACGTCGCTGGTGGCGGCGGTGCCGTTCACGTTCGACCTCTTCGGGCGTCAACGTGACATCTCGGCCGTGCTCTTCCAGCCGATCCCGCTGCTGCTCGTCGCGGCGGCGTGGTACCTACTCATCACCAGCATCCTGATGGTGGGCCAGTTCTACCTGGAGCGCTACTTCTCCCGAGGTGCGTCCCGCAAGCTCACCGCCAAACAACTCGGCAAACTGGCCGAGGCGCAGACACTTGGAGAGGCTGGGCACACATGACCGCGACTGCCGTGGCCACACCGATGGTCAAGGCCGAGAACGTCTGCAAGAACTTCGGCGCGCTCAAGGTCCTCAAGGGCGTGACCCTGGAGATCGGCCGAGGTCAGGTGTTGGTGCTGGTCGGCCCCTCCGGCTCGGGCAAGTCGACGTTCTTGCGCTGCATCAACCACCTGGAGCAGGTCAACGGTGGCCGGCTCTACGTCGACGGCGAGCTGATCGGCTACCGCGAGAAGGGCGACAAGCTGCTCGAGATGCCGCCGCGGGAAGCCGCGCGGCAGCGGCGCGACATCGGGATGGTGTTCCAGCACTTCAACCTCTTCCCGCACCGCACCGCGCTGGCCAACATCATCGAGGCGCCCATCCAGGTCAAGGGCGTCAAGAAGGCCGCGGCCATCGAGCGCGGCAAGGACCTGCTCAGCCAGGTTGGCTTGTCGGACAAGGCAACCGCCTACCCGGCACAACTGTCGGGCGGTCAGCAACAGCGCGTTGCGATCGCCCGGGCATTGGCGATGGATCCCAAGCTGATGCTGTTCGACGAGCCGACCTCGGCGCTTGACCCCGAGTTGGTCGGCGAAGTGCTCGGCGTCATGAAGAAGCTGGCCAGTGAGGGGATGACGATGGTCGTGGTGACCCACGAGATGGGGTTCGCCCGTGAAGTCGCCGACCAGTTGGTGTTCATGGACGCCGGGGTCATCGTCGAAAGCGGCAAGCCGCGAGACGTTCTCAGCAACCCGCAGCAAGACCGCACGAAGCTGTTCCTGTCCAAGGTGATGTAGACGCCGGGCATGCAAGCTTCGCCCGATCCGGCCACCCCGCTCTGGCGGGCGGCTCAGGTGTTTCGCTTGCTCAGTTGCCTCTACGCTCTCGGTTTTCAGATTGCGATCAACGACGACCTCGAACGGCCCGCGATCGGCTGGGCACTCTTCGCGGTCCTGGTGTCGTGGAGTGTCGCCTGCGCAGCGGCCTACCTTCACGGTTACGGCAGGCGGACCGCGTGGGTGAGCGCCGAGGTCGTGGTGGTCGTGGCGCTGATGCTCTCGACCAAGATCGTGGCATCCGATCAGTGGGCGCTGGACAACCAGTCGTGGCCGACGACGTTGTGGGCCACCAACGCAACGATTTCGGCAGCCATCCTGCTCGGCCCCGTCGCGGGCATGACGATTGGGCTGTTGGTGACGGCATCCAACGCCGTTCTGAAGGGGTACGTCAGCGTCGACGTCGGACGCAACGCCACCGTCGTGATCGAACTCGCCGTCGGCCTGGCGATCGGGATGGCCGCCCAGACCGCCCGGCGTGCGCATACCGAACTGCAGCGAGCCGCGCGGTTGGCGGCCTCTCTCGAGGAACGAGAACGGCTCTCGAGGGAGGTCCACGACGGAGCCATCCAGGTGCTGGCGCTGGTCGCCCGGCGGGGGCGTGAGATAGGCGGTCCGACAACCGAACTCGCCGTGCTGGCGGGCGAGCAGGAACGCGCGTTGCGCCGCTGGGTCAGCGCTGCCGGTGCGCCGGTGCCGGAGGGGCTCGAGATCGATCTGGTCACGCTGCTGCGCGACCGCGCCGCCGACCGGGTGTCGGTCAGCCTTCCACCGGAACCGGTCATGTTGTCCGCGGAAGTCGCACGTGAAGTCGACGCGGCGGTGGCGAACGCGTTGGACAACGTCGTCGCGCATGCCGGCGCAGCCGCCCGCGCCTTCGTGCTCTTGGAAGACCTGGAAGACTCCGTCGTGGTGAGCATCCGTGACGACGGAGCAGGCATTCCGGCAGGCCGGCTGGAGGAGGCCGCAGGCGAGGGACGGGTCGGAGTGTCGAAGTCGATTGTCGGACGGCTGAATTGGCTCGGTGGTACGGCCCGGTTGAGCACGGGGCCAGGAAGGGGGACCGAGTGGGAACTGACCATTCCACGTTCACGGTGATGGTCGTGGACGACCACCCGATCTGGCGCGACGCCGTCGCCCGTGACCTCGCAGAGGAGGGCTTCACCGTCGTCGCCACTGCGGACGGCGTCGGCTCGGCCCGTCGTCGCGCAGAAGTAGTCAAACCCGACGTGGTGGTGATGGACATGCGCCTGTCTGACGGCAACGGCGCCATCGCCACCGCCGAGGTGCTGACGGTGTCCCCGTCGTCACGGGTCCTGGTGCTCTCCGCATCGGACGAACGCGACGACGTGTTGGAGGCGGTGAAGGCCGGGGCGACGGGCTATCTCGTCAAGAGTGCGTCGAAGGGCGAACTCGCAGAAGCGGTCCGGGCCACCGGCGAGGGGCGTGCGGTGTTCACCCCGGGCCTGGCGGGTCTGGTGCTCGGCGAATATCGGCGCATCGCGCGCTCGCCAGGAGGGCACGACTCCACGCCCAGCTTGACCGAGCGGGAGACGGAGATCCTGCGGTACGTCGCGAAGGGGTTGACCGCCAAGCAGATTGCCGAACAACTGTCCTTGAGCCATCGCACGGTGGAGAACCACGTGCAGGCCACCTTCCGTAAGTTGCAGGTGGCCAATCGTGTCGAACTGGCGCGCTACGCGATCGAACACGGGCTCGACGAGTAGTAATACTCATCCCGTCGTCTGGCGTGGCTGCCACGATGGCTGAATGAGCGAACCAGATCAGGCCGTCATCGCCAGGCTGTCGTCCGACTTCGCCGCCATGGCTGCATACCTGGCGCGGGCGTCGGTCGACCTGCGCCAGCTCGAACGCATCGTGGCGGAGCGGCCCGTGGCACCCGCGCAGCCCGTGGCCCCGACGTACTGGCCGCCGCCCGCATACACGCCCGCGCCCCAGCCACTCGCGCCCGTACCCCCCACACCCAGGCCGCCGCGGTCGGACGGGTGGATTGGCAAGGCACTGGCGGTCGCCGGAGTCGCGGTCACCTTGGTGGGCGTCGCCCTCCTGCTGGTGCTGGCCGCGCAGGCCGGCATCCTGCGGCCCGGGTTCCGGGTGTTCGCCGGCGCCGCCTTGGCGGCCGGGCTGGTGGGAGTCGCATGGCGGCTGGTCGACCGGCCCGGCGGTCGGATCGGCGCAATTGCGTTGGCCGCCACGGGCATTGCGGCGGCATACATCGACGTCATCGCGGTGACGACGATCTACCACTGGGTGTCGGCTCCCGTCGGGCTCACCATCGCCGCGGCGGTCGCCGTCGCCGGGCTCATGCTGTCGCGCCGATGGAACTCCGAACATCTCGGCCTCTTGGTCCTGGTCCCGGTGATCGGGCTCGGACCCGTGGTGGCCGACGGCATCACCGTCGTTCTGGTCGGCTTCATGCTGGCGCTGGGCGCTGCGTCGGTGCCCGTGCAGCTTGGCAAGGATTGGAACGGTCTGCACGCGGCGCGCACAGCGGTGACCACGCTGCCGCTGCTGCTCGCGTTGATACTGACCAGCTTCGACTCCGAGCATTCGCCGTTGCTCGCCGTCGCGGGTTCCGTCGCAGCCGCTCTGGCGATCGGAAGTGCGGTCGTCCTGCTGCCGCACACCAAGCACCCGGCCACCATGGCGTGGGTGAGCGCGGCAGGCACCACCCCGGTGCTGGCCGCCTCGCTGGCCGTCGACGGTGCCGTCGCGGCGCTGATGGCGGCCGGGCTGTCGGCGGCCGTGTTGGGACTCGTGCTCGTCGGCGACCGCCCGACCGGGGGAGCCGCCAGCGTGCGGTCGATCTGGGCAGCCCTGGCGGCGGTGTCGGCGCTCATCGCGGTGATCGTCGCCTTCGACGGTCCGGTGGCGGGGCCGGTCCTCCTCGCGATGGCTGTCGTGGTGGCGCTCGGGGGTCGACGCAGCGGGGTGGCGCGTTGGTGCGCCATTGGTTTCGGTGTCGCAGGTGGTCTGTTCTACCTTGCCTACGCGCCGCCGTCGTTCTTGATCGAAGCCACCGAGTTGAGCGCGCCGATCGCCGCCTCGACGCTGATCGCCAGCCTGCTGCTGGTGGCGTGGGCGGTGGCGATCGCGTGGTCGTGGCCTGCGGACTGGTCGTGGGCCACTGCGGCCGTCGTCGCGCTGTACGCGACCACCACCTTCACGGTGACGGCCGGGGTGCTGCTTGGTGGCGAGGAGCAGGGATTCCTCGCCGGCCACGTGGCTGCGACCCTGTGTTGGATCATGCTGGCCGCGGCCGTGCTTCGGTACGCGGCGAAGGTCTCTCGCGCCGAGCGCTCACTGCCGATCGGTGGCGGCATGGCACTGGTGGCCGCCGCGGTAGCCAAGTTGTTCCTCTTCGACCTCGGGACGCTGGACGGGATCTTCCGCGTTGTCGTCTTCATCGCAGTGGGCCTGGTGCTGCTTGGCATGGGAACCGGCTACGCCAGGCTGCTCGCGCAGCAAGACAGCCGTGAGGGTGAGGCGTAGAACCGCCGCATCCAGCCCCGTCCCGAGGACAAGTTACAGCGGGGTAATTCAAGCAGGGTTGGGCACCCGTTCATCGTGGCGACTCCATTGCGAATGGAGTCGCCACGGTGCTTTTGTCGCGCAAACGACAGAGATTCGCGAGCGGACCATTCGTAGGTGCTCCAGTGCGTCAGATTTAGTCGCAAAATGAGACCTTTGGTACGAAACCTGACACAAACCAATCGACAATCGCTGAAGAGGTCTAAATGGCCGTAATCAGCAGGTCACGATCGGTTGCTCGCCAGTATTGCTGTTTGCGTTAATTGAACCGTGATGCACGGTCGGACCTGTAGGTTTGCCGCCCTGCCAGCCCCTGCGATGAGGTATCCCATTCGTTATGCGGTTTGCCCCTGCGGCAGCTAAATTGACCGGGGTTGACGGCGAAGAAAATTACAAATCGTGAAAGCGAGCAGGAATGAAGAAGGCAAGTCAGGGACTTTTGAAGGCCATCGCGACGCGGGGAGTCATCGCCGCCATACCCGTCGCCATGGCTAGCGCTTATGCGAGCAACTTATTCGTTCCCGTGCCGCCTCGAATGGCCTCCTACGAATATCAACAGGTCGCCGAGATCACCGTCTCGCCCAACACGGTCGGCGTTGCCGCGTCCCCTCTATACGGTCAGACCAAGGCCCAGATCGACCAGCAGCTCAGCGAGATGCAGGCGCTGGGTGTCCAGAACATCCGCGTGTTCGTCCCCTGGGGGCTCGTCGACTACTTCGGACCGTCGCAGCCGGGCAGCGCGTCATGGGACTTGCTCGACATGGTCATGCAGTCGGCCAAGGAACACGACATGGGCGTGCTGGCAGAAGTCGACAGCACCCCGCCGGGCGCCGTCACCGCTGGAACCCCGGGCAGCGGCACCCCCGATCCCGCGAAGTTCGCCGCCTTCATGACGAAGTTCGTCACCAAGTACGGCTCGACGGTCTCCGCCTACGAGATTTGGAACGAGCCGAATGCCATCCTGTCGTCCAATCCCATCGATCCGGCTGCGTATGCGGCGTTGGTGAAAGCGGCCTACCAAGCCATCAAGCCACTCGACCCGACGGCCACTGTCATCGCGGGTGCAGTGGGTCACGTCGTCACCTTCGGCAACGTGACCATGGACCCCGTGGAGTTCGTCAAGGCGATGATCGCCGCCGACCCGACCATCGGCGATTACTTCGACGCCCTGTCGTACCACCCGTACGACGAGAGCCTTCCCTTTTCGCAGGGCAACATCAATCCCAACTCCGGCTGGTGGGCGTCCGACACGGCGTTCAACCAGTTGAAGGACTTGGTGAAGCTGTTCCCCACCAAGAAGATGTGGATCACGGAATTCGGCGTTCCGACCTACACGTACACCGACGCCAACGGCGTCGTGCACACCATCACACAGGATCAGCAGGAGAAGTACATCGCCGACTTGATCAACAACTGGGCGGCATCCTTTGGGGCAAACGCCGGCCCGATCTTCCTCTACACCGGTCGAGACACCGCAACGGGCAGCACCAACCCGAACGACAACTACGGGCTCTGGAATCTTCTCGGGCAACCGAAGGAAGTCATCACCGACTTCCTGCTGCAGTGGTTCAAGGATCATCCGCAAAACGCCACGACGCCGACGACTCCCGGCCAGCCGACACCGGTGGCCAACCCGTTGGCTGCGATCGTCCAAGCCCTCGCCAAGCAGTTCCAGGCGATCGCCGCCCAGGTTCAGGCCTCCGTCGCCGCGTTCGTCCAAGCGATCGCCAAGGCACTCGCCTCCATTGGAGGTTCTCCCGCAGTGACCACGTCGACGGCGTTGGCGCTGAAGGTCGCCTCGGTGCCGACGTCCGACACGCCAAGTGCAGGGGTTGACGACGTCAGCGAGGCAGGCGCGACCACCAAGAGCTCCGAGGGAACCGACGGCACCAAGGTCGCCGCCGAGCCCGAGAAGTCGACGGCAACCGAGACGGAGACGACACCGAAACCCGAAGTGGTGGAGGCCGTGACGACGCCCGCGGTGACCGACGCGGTCGTCGAGCCCGTGGCCACCGAGACTCCCGAGGACACCAAGACCCCGGAGGACGCCAAGAGCCCCGAGGCCGCCGAGGCGACCCCGTCGAGCTCCACGGAGCCGGCGGCGTCCAGCCCTGCCGACTCGGGGGCGTCGGACACGCCGGCCAAGCCCGACAAGGCCGACTCCGCGACCAAGCCCGACAAGGCCGACGCGTCGACGACGCCTGAGAAGGCGGACAAGCCCGACAAGAGCGTCAAGCCCGACAAGGCCGCCAAGCCTGACAAGAGCGTCAAGCCCAGCAAGGCTGACGCCAAGGACTCGTCGTCCTCGAAGGACAAGGGCGACAAGAAGACTAGCTCCGCGGGAGCTGGTGCCGACAAGGGATCCGACGCCAAGCGTGCGTCGCATTCACCGAGCGGCAGTGGATCGGGCGGCGGCGGAGACGAGGGGTAGCCACCGTCCGCCCGAACCACTGCGAACCGCCGCGGCTCCTGCACACGCAGGGTCGCGGCGGTTCGTACTTGTTGGGGGAGTGACCGGTCAGTTGCACCCTGCGGCGCAACATGATTCGCCACGCCTCGCTTGGCGGCGGATAATCCTGGCGTCGGAATCGGCCGAGACCACCATCGACTCCTGTTGTCGGCTTCGGAGCTAGACGCGCTACTCGAACTGGCTAAGTAGTTTTCTGTGGGGAGGCCGTGAACGCAGCGTTACCCTCCGCATAGGAACCCGCGGTAGCAATCTTGACCATGCTCGACTTGCCCGTGTCGTCGGCATCCTCGCAATCGGCCGTACTCGCTGGGCCGTTGGCGAAAGCCTTGTGTGATGACGCCGTGGGGACCGCGCCGTTGCAAATCGGCTTGGCCGCAGCGACACCGGCAAAGCCGATTGAGCCAACCGCCAACCCCCCGGCGACGAGTAGCGTGCCTGCGAACGAAACTATCCTGACCATTGCATATGCCTTCCGTAGTCGATGACTGGGAAGTGCTTACCACGATTGCGTGGAGGACCCTGGCGGAGTCAGGGAACCCTACGCGACTGCCAAGGTGACGCACAGACCGATGATGTGAGGCCAGGAAAGCCGCTGCTAGCGGCGGCTATTGCGGTGTTGGGGGTCGCTACTCCGACGCGTCCCGAAATTCACACGGTGAGCCGTCCCCCGCGACGCAACACGGTTCGCCACGCCACGCTTCGAGGCCTTCGCGAACGGCGATGGCGGCAATCACCAAGCCCGCCAAAGGATCTGCCCAAGACCACCCCAGTAGTGAGTTGAGCAGCAGCCCCACGAGCAACACGGCAGACATGTAGGTGCACAACAACGTCTGCTTCGAGTCTGCGACCGCCGACAACGAGCCAAGCTCCCTGCCTGCCCGCCGCTGCGCCCACGACAGGACGGGCATGACGCCCAGGCTCACACCAGCGAGTGCGATGCCGATGGTGGACGGCTCGGCCTCGCCGTGCCCGAGGAGGCCGCGAACGGAGTCCACCGTGACGTAGGTGGCCAAGCCGAAGAACGAGAACGCGATGATCCGAAGCGCGGTCTTCTCGCGGGCTTCGGGATCGCGGCCGGCGAACTGCCATGCCACCGCGGCGGCCGAGGACACTTCGATGACCGAATCCAGCCCGAACCCGAGCAGGGCGGCCGACGACACCCGAGTTCCCTCGGCGAGGGCGATGACGGCCTCGATCACGTTGTAGGTGATCGTGGCGGCGACGAAGTACCTGATGCGACGGGACAGCACGCGGCTGCGGGTGGCCGACAGCCCGACGTCCGGCGCCATCAGCAGCACCCCTCGTCACCGACCGGACAGCAGGCCGGGTCGACCGCGAGCACCAGGCCGACCAGATCGTTCAGGGCGTGCGCGATGCGGCCGTCGGCCAGCTCGTAGCGGCTCCGCCGGCCCTCCGGGACGGCGACGACCAGCCCGCATCCACGAAGGCACGCAAGGTGATTCGACACGATCTGACGAGACACCCGCATCTCGTCGGCAAGATCGGACGGATACCGCCCACCATCTCGAAGGCTCAGCAGGATCGACGCGCGGGTGACATCGGAGAGGGCATAGCCGAAGCGCGCCAGGGCATCCCGCTGCACCAGTGTCTGCATTAGCCGACAGTACATCGGAATCTGTATTCAGGGAATGCTGGACTGCTGCTGCATTGCCACGGATGAGACCCGTTACCAACACTGCTCAGCGAGTCCTTCCAATCGGTGCACGTCTTCCGCGGCGATTGGTCGAAGTGGTGAAGGGCTGGACGATCGAAGCCAACCGCCACGTCGCCTAGGACCCCCGCTCCCACGACCGCAGCCACCTGTCTGTGCACAATATCGGCGAGCGATCTTGAGAATGAGGGGGACGAGCGATGACTTCGCCGAAGGCTGGTTGGTATCCGGACCCACTGGGTGCTCCACAGCAGCGATTCTTCGACGGGGTGCAGTGGACCGACCACTATGCGACCAAAGTGGAAGCGGCCAGCCTCGCGCCTCCGCAGGGCGCGCCGCACCAGATCGCACAACCGAACGCTGGCCCTGTGTGCAGGCAACCGACGTTGTCCTCGCCGACGAAGTTTCTGAGTCCGCTAGAAAGGACTGAGAGGAAGAGGAATCCGCTCTTCTTGGTATTGGCGGTGCTGTCTGCGATACCTACAGCGTTCTTTCTTCTGGTCTTCGTGACCGGGGGTGCCGACAACGACATAGCCGCCTTCTTGACCGCATGGTCCGCCCTGTGGACGTGGGTGTGGTGGAAGTTGTCCGACCGGTACCGGTAGACCAAGGGGCCAACAGGCCCTCCTTGAAGTGGTCCAGGGCGGGGTTGTTTGGAGTCCAGGGGCCGGTCGCGTGGACGGCTGGGTCTACTTCGAGGCACCGAAAGATGCTGTGCGACTTGTGATCATGCTTCCGCCGGACAGCCGGGCACGATCAGGGCGCCGATGATGAACCAGGGGGCCGTGACGACGCCGACGACCCAGACCCGGGCCACGCCATCTCGGACATGCCGTCCGTTTGCGGCGACGTGCGCCCTCCAGGTATCGCGCCCTGCGCCGTCATGATGCGGAGTTCATCTGCGAGGTTTCGAATCTCCATCTGCAATGCGGCGACTTGCTCAGCTGTTGCCGCGCCCGCAGCAGCGTCATCTTCGGCGACGCGTTGCACGATCCATGACGCGAGCGAAGCGGTAACCACGCCGATAAGGCTGATCCCGCCCAACATCAAGAGCACTGCGACGATCCTGCCCGTGGTGGTTATCGGGTACAGGTCGCCATATCCGACGGTCGTGACCGTGGTGATCGACCACCACAGGGCCTTGCCGAACGACGTGATGAGGGCGTTGGGCTGATCACGTTCCTGCTCCAGTACCGCCAACGACCCCACGTAAATCAACAGGGCGACACCGCCAACCGTGTAGATCACGATGCGTCCGCGTATCGCGTTGCCCAAGGCTTTCTGTAGCGCGCCAACCAAGATGACCAGCCGCAGCAGCCGCAACGGGCGCAAAAGAGGAAGCGCTACCACGGCCAGGTCGAGGAGGTGCCTCACGAACCACCGACGGCGATCGGTTGCCAGAGCGAGCCGCGCGAAGTAGTCCGCGACGAACACACTCCAGATGATCCAGCTCGTCACCCCCAGAACGGTGGCTTCCACACCGTGTGGTCGACCAAGTACTTGCACCGAATAGACAGCCAAGAACGCGATCGCCACCGCGGCGAGCGGCCATTCGGCCCGCCGCTCCCACTGTTCAAGCCTGAGTTGAGGGTCCACGGACCAAGTCTGCGGCACCGGGGCGATTCCGTAACGACCTGGTGCCCAGCGGTATCGTGCCGAGAATCAATGCGCCACATCGCTTCATCGGATGCTCCGAACTGGCCTTTCTGGTGCCCTCGGTGAGACTCGAACTCACACTGCACGGGTTTTGAATCCGTTTCCTCTGCCAATTGGGATACGAGGGCATCGTGTTGCGGCTTCCCACCATAGAGGATCGGTCAGAGGGTCCGTCATGGCCCCGCGGTCGCCGATCCGGGCGACTCACGCGACAATGACCGCATGACCGGGTCACCGGCGGACGCCGCCAAACCGCACCGTGTCCTCATTGCCGAGGACGAAGCACTCATTCGGATGGACCTTGCGGAGATGCTTCGCGAGGAGGGCTATGAGGTGGTGGGCGAGGCCGGCGACGGCCAGGAGGCCGTAGAGCTCGCCGAGAGCCTCCGACCCGACCTCGTGATCATGGACGTGAAGATGCCCCGCAGGGACGGCATCGACGCGGCCGCCGAGATCGCCGCGAAGCGCATCGCGCCGATCTTGATACTGACCGCCTTCTCGCAACGCGAGCTGGTCGAGCGCGCCCGTGACGCCGGGGCGATGGCGTACTTGGTGAAGCCGTTCTCGATCACCGACCTGATTCCGGCGATCGAGTTGGCCGTCAGCCGTTTTGGCGAGATCTCCGCACTCGAGTCGGAGGTTGCCACGCTGTCCGACCGGCTCGAGACCCGCAAACTGGTCGAGCGGGCCAAGGGTTTGCTCCAGGCCAAGCAGAAGATGTCGGAGCCCGAGGCGTTCAAGTGGATTCAGCGTGCCGCCATGGATCGGCGCACCACCATGAGGCGCGTCGCGGAGGTCGTCCTGGAGACCCTCGACACCCCCGAGACGTAACAACTGCGTGTCATAGAACCGGGTTTCGCCCTGTCACACAGGCGACACCCAGCCCGCGTTCGTCAACATCACGCACCGGCGCCGAGTGTTGGCTATGTTCTACCCGAAGCATCGGCGCCCCGGGTGACGTGACCTGCGTCGTCGGTGCCAATGACAACGTTGACACGGAGGTGACACGTGCGCAGTCGCATGGCACGTAATGCATTTGCTCTCGGGAGCGCGGGCTTGCTCGTGTTCGGTATTGCCGGCTGTAACCAGTCGACACCCGAGGAGAGCAATTCCCAAGCTGACCTGAAGATCGTCGAACAGGTTCAGATCGACGAGAACGGCGCCGAGGTGAAGGCGGCGGGCGACGTCAAGCCCGCCGATCCCACCGGTGACGGAAAGGCGACCTGCCCGCCGGTGTCGATCGCCATGGCCGGTGCCCTCAACGGCCCCGACGCGGCGCTCGGCATCAACATCAAGAACGGCGTGCAGCTCGCCATCGACAAGCACAACGCCGCCAACCCCGGCTGCCAGGTGCAGTTGAAGCCGTTCGACACCGAAGGCGATCCGCAGAAGGCCACCGGTATCGCACCTCAAATCGTGGACGACCAGTACACGATCGGCTTGGTCGGTCCCGCCTTCTCCGGCGAGACCAAGGCCACCGGCACGGTCTTCGACCAGGCCGGCCTCGTCGCCGTGACGGCGTCGGCGACCAACCCGACGTTGAGCGAGAACGGCTGGAAGACCTTCTTCCGCGGCCTGGCCAACGACGGCGTGCAGGGGCCCTCAGTGGCCAACTACCTGAAGAACACGCTGGGCTACAAGAAGATCTGCGTGGTCGACGACAGCACCGACTACGGCCTCGGCTTGGCCATCCCGGTGCGCGAGACCCTCGGGCCCGTCGCCGACTCGGCCTGCAACATCCAGGTCAAGAAGGGCGACAAGGACTTCTCTGCGGCGGTCACGCAGATCAAGGGAGTCAGCCCGGACGCCGTCTTCTACAGCGGCTACTACTCCGAGGCGGCGCCGTTCGTCCAGCAGTTGAAGGACGGCGGGGTCGAGGCGACGTTCGTCAGTGCCGACGGCACCAAGGATCCGGAGTTCGTGAAGCAGGCGGGTGAGTCCTCGAAGGGCTCGATCCTGTCCTGCCCGTGCGGCCCGGCCACCGGAACGTTCGCCGAGGAGTACACGAAGAAGTTCGGGCAGGAACCCGGCACCTACAGCACCGAGGGCTACGACCTCGGAACGATCATGCTGAAGGGCATCGACTCGGGTGCCATCACCCGGCCGGCGCTGCTGGACTTCGTCAAGAACTACAACGGTCAGGGCGTGGCGCGTAACTACCAGTGGTCGCCGACTGGTGAGTTGACCACCAACCTGATCTGGATCTTCAAGGTTCAGTAGTCGTCGACGCGAGGCGCGTCCGAGGCCAACGGGCCCGGGCGCGCCTCGTATCCATTTACCTGCAAGGAGCCGCCGCCGGTGTTAATGGCTGCCAACATCAACTTCAACGTCGACGGCCTCATAAACGGCTTCTGGCAGTTGACCATCGACGGTCTGTCCTGGGGTGCCATCTACGCGCTAGTGGCCGTGGGCTACACGCTGGTGTTCGGCGTTCTGCGGCTGATCAACTTCGCCCACTCCGAGATCTTCATGTTCGGCATGTTCGGCACCTACTTCTGCCTGGACATCATCCTTGGCTTCACGCCGAGCGGTAACGCCTACAACAAGGGCGTCCTGCTCACGATCGTGTACCTGGCAATCGCGATGGTCTTCGCGATGCTGGTATCCGGTTCGGCGGCAGTCGGTTTGGAGTTCATCGCCTACCGGCCGCTTCGCCGCCGCAACGCCCGGCCCCTGACGTTCCTCATCACCGCCATCGGTATGTCGTTCGTGTTGCAGGAGTTCGTGCACTTCATCCTGCCGCAGCTCATCAAGGGCTACGGCGGCTCCAACGCACAACAGCCAATCCTCTTGGTGCAGCCCAAGACTCAGTTCACCATCTTCGGAGCGACGGTCTCCAACGTGACGCTTGTCATCGTCGTCTCGGCGCTGGTGCTCGCCCTCGCCACCGACATCGCGATCAACCGCACCAAGTTTGGCCGCGGCATCCGCGCGGTCGCTCAGGATTCGACGACCGCGACGCTCATGGGTGTCTCGCGGGAGCGCATCATCATGACGACCTTCCTCATCGGTGGTCTGCTGGCCGGTGCGGCCGCACTGCTCTACACACTGAAGGTGCCCCAGGGCATCATCTATTCGGGCGGATTCCTGCTCGGCATCAAGGCGTTCTCGGCGGCGGTCCTCGGCGGCATCGGAAACCTTCGCGGCGCATTGTTGGGCGGTCTCATTCTCGGCGTGATGGAGAACTACGGTCAGGCGTTGTTCGGAACCCAGTGGCGGGACGTGGTCGCCTTCGTGCTGTTGGTGCTCGTCCTGCTCATCCGTCCGACCGGCATCCTCGGTGAGAGCCTCGGGAAGGCGCGCGCATGAGCCATCAGGCGGGATCGGAAACGACGAAGAGCACTGCGGCAAAGCGGCTTCTGGCCCCGGGCGATGGCCTGAGGCAGTGGTGGGACGGCCTCGCACGGCCGCAAAAGTGGCTGTTCGGCATCGTGGGCTTCGGCCTGCTGGCACTGCTGCCGCTGTTCCCGCCGCCGTGGGTCGCCACGACGGGAATCAGTCTCGGCGGCACCATGGCTCAGTTCGTGATGATCGCAATCATCGCGATCGGACTCAACGTGGTGGTCGGTCAGGCCGGTCTGCTCGACCTCGGGTACGTCGGCTTCTACGCCGTCGGCGCGTACACGGTGGCGCTGCTCACCAGCCCCGATAGTCCCTGGAACAAGATGGGCGCCACCGGATTCTTCAGCAAGGACTGGGCGTGGCTGTCGTGTGTACCCATTGCCATGGCGGTCACGGCGCTCGCGGGACTGATCCTCGGAACGCCGACCCTGCGACTGCGCGGTGACTACCTCGCCATCGTCACACTCGGATTCGGCGAGATCATCCGGCTGCTCGCCGACAATCTCTCCGACGTCACCAACGGCTCGCGCGGTCTCAACCAGATCGCGTACCCGCGGGTGGGGGAGAGCGAGCGACTCCCCAACGGCGTGTTCTCCGCAGGCAACTCGACCGGCGACGCCAACTACGGCACGTGGTGGTTCTGGCTCGGTCTGCTGCTGATGATCGGAATCCTGCTGCTGGTCGGCAATCTGGAGCGAAGCCGCGTCGGCCGCGCCTGGGTGGCGATCAGGGAGGACGAGGACGCGGCGGAGGTGATGGGCGTCAACACCTTCCGGTTCAAGCTGTGGGCCTTCGTGATCGGCGCCGGAATTGGTGGCCTCTCCGGAGCGCTGTACGCCGGTCAAGTGCAGTACGTCGCCCCGACCAACTTCAACATCATCAACTCGATGCTGTTCCTCGTCGCGGTGGTGCTCGGCGGCCAAGGCAACAAGTTGGGCGTCATCTTCGGTGCGTTCATCGTCGTCTACCTGCCCAACCGGTTGCTCGGCGTTGAGGCGTTCGGCGTCAACCTCGGTGACCTGAAGTACCTGTTCTTCGGTCTCGCGTTGGTGGTAATGATGATCTTCCGGCCGCAGGGCCTGTTCCCGGTGCGTCAACAACTCCTTGCCTACGCCTCGTCGGCGAAGAAGCTGTTGAGCAAGGCCGACGACTCGAAGGCGGCGGCATGACCAACAGCGAGCCCGTGGTAGACGAGGAACTGGCGGCACTTCACCGCGAGGTGAAGGTCGCCGAGGGCGAAACCCTGCTCCAGACAACTGATTTGACGGTGAAGTTCGGTGGGTTGACCGCCCTGGACGCGGTGAACTTCGACATCAAGCGAGGTGAGATCCTCGGTCTCATCGGGCCCAACGGCGCCGGTAAGACGACCTGCTTCAACGCCATCACCGGCGTGTACCGGCCGACCTCGGGCACGGTGATGTTCGACGGAGCACCGCTTGGCAAGATCAAGCGGCACGAGATCACCCGGCGCGGCATCGCAAGAACGTTCCAGAACATCCGACTGTGGGGCGAGATGACGGCGCTGGAAAACGTCGTCGTGGGCACTGATGCCCGGCACAAGACGTCGGTCCCCGGCGCCCTGATCCGCACTCCCCGGCACCGACGGGAGGAGAAGTCGGCGATCGAAAAGGCCGCCGCGCTGCTGCAATTCGTCGGCATCTCCCAACGCGCCGACGAGAAGGCCAAGAACCTTCCTTACGGCGATCAGCGCCGTCTGGAGATCGCGCGGGCGTTGGCGACCGAGCCCAAGCTGCTGTGCCTGGACGAGCCGGCGGCCGGCTTCAACCCGAGCGAGAAGTCTGCTCTGATCGAGTTGATCCAAGCCATCCGCGAAGACGGATACACGGTGTTGCTCATCGAACACGACATGCGGCTGGTCATGGGCGTCACCGACCGGATCGTGGTGCTCGAGTTCGGGCGCAAGATCGCCGACGGTCTGCCTGCCGACATTCGCGAGGACCCCAAGGTCGTCGCCGCTTACCTGGGGGTTCCCGATGACGAGCTCGGCTGACACGAACGACACGACCGACGCCGATCCGCGTCCGGTGCTGCTCGAGGTGCGCGACGCCGTCGTGCACTACGGCAGAATCCAAGCGCTGCACGGTGTTTCGCTGACAGTGCACCAGGGCGAGCTCGTCACGTTGCTCGGCTCCAACGGTGCCGGCAAGACCACGATGATGAGGGCGATTTCCGGTCTCCGGCCGCTGACGTCGGGCTCGGTGTGGTTCGACGGTCAGGACATCACGAAGGTCAAGGCGCACCGCCGCGTCACCGACGGGCTCATCCAGGCTCCGGAGGGTCGCGGGGTGTTCCCCGGCATGACGGTGGTCGACAACCTCGAAATGGGTTGTTATGGGCGCAAGTTCCCCTCGAAGGCAGAGCACAAGGAGCGCTTCGACTGGGTGATGGAGACGTTCCCGCGGCTGGCCGAACGCCGCAGTCAGGTCGGGGGCACCCTGTCCGGCGGTGAGCAACAGATGCTCGCCATCGGGCGTGCGTTGATGGCGCGGCCCAAGGTCTTGCTTCTCGACGAACCGTCCATGGGCCTGGCGCCGATGATCATCTCGCAGATATTCAAGATCATCTCCGAGATCAACAAGCAGGGCACCACGGTGCTGCTGGTCGAGCAGAACGCGCAGCAGGCGCTGAGCCGGTCCGACCGCGCCTACATCCTCGAGACGGGTTCGGTCACCAGGGCCGGCGTCGCCAGGGACCTGTTGGACGACGACAGCATTCGCGCCGCCTACCTCGGCGTCGCGTAAGCCCGACCGCGCGGCTCAGCCGACGCGGAAGCGCTTGATCCGCGCCGTCGCACCGCCGACGAGGGACACCTGGCTGCGCGGAACGCCGAGATGCTTGGCCAACAGCCGCGTGACGGCGTCGTTGGCCTTGCCGTCGACTGCCCGCTCCGGCACGTAGACCGTCAGCTCCCCGTCGTCGCCGACCTCGACCAGGGGTCCTTTGCGGCTGCCCGGTTTGACGCGGACCGAGACGACGGTCGTGTCCGTGGCCACGCTCAGCGCGCGACGATCACCGACGAGCCGTGACCGAAGAGCCCCTGGTTGGCGGTGACGCCGACGGTGGCCCCTTCGACCTGACGGCCGATGGCCTGACCCTTCAGCTGCCAGGTGAGCTCGCAGACCTGCGCGATCGCCTGGGCCGGGATGGCCTCGCCGAAGCACGCCAGTCCGCCCGACGCATTGACCGGGACGCGGCCGCCGATGGTGGTGGCGCCGCTTCGCAGCAACTCTTCGGCCTCACCCTTCGCGCACAATCCGAGGTGCTCGTACCAGTCCAGCTCCAGCGCAGTCGACAAGTCGTAGACCTCGGCCAGCGACACGTCCTCGGGGCCGATGCCTGCCTCTGCGTACGCGGCGTCGAGGATCTGGTCCTTGAACACCCGATCCGGCGCGGCGACCACGGCGGTGGAGTCGGTGGCGATGTCGGGCAGTTCGGGAAGGTGCTGGGGGTAGCGCGGCGTCACGGTGCTGACGGCCCGCACCGACGGCACGCCATCCAGGGAGCCAAGGTGCTTCTCGGCGAAGGACTTCGAGGCGACGATCAACGCCGCGGCGCCGTCGGAGGTGGCGCAGATGTCGAGCTGGCGCAGCGGATCGGACACCACCGGGCTGGCCAGGACGTCGGCGATCGCGGATTCCTTGCGGTAGCGCGCATTTGGGTTCTGCAGGCCGTGGCGGGAGTTCTTGACCTTCACCTGGGCGAAGTCCTCGGAGGTGGCGCCGTACAGATCCATCCGGCGTCGCGCCAGCAGGGCGAAGTACACGGGGTTCATCGCGCCGATGAGGTGGAAGCGCTGCCAGTCCGGGTCGTTGCGGCGTTCGCCGCCGACCGGTGCGAAGGCTCCCTTGGGCGTGGTGTCGGCGCCGATGACCAGCGCGACGTCGCAGAAGCCGGCCAGGATGTGGGCGCGTGCGCTCTGCAGGGCTTGCGAGCCCGACGCGCAGGCGGCGTAGCTGGAGCTGACGGGGACGCCGTTCCAGCCGAGCTTCTGCGCGAACGTCGACCCGGCGATGAAGCCGGGGTAGCCGTTGCGAATCGTGTCGGCGCCGGCGACGAGCTGAATCTGCTGCCAGTCGAGGCCTGCCTCGGCGAGCGCGGCGCGGGCGGCCACGACGCCGTACTCGGTGAAGTCTCGGCCCCACTTGCCCCACGGGTGCATGCCGGCGCCGAGGATGTAGAGCGGATCCGGGGTGGTCACGAGGCGATCCTCCAGGCGTGCACGGTGCGGACGAAGCCGTCGTCGTCGGTGTAGAGCGGCATCGTGGTCAGCTCCATCTCCATGCCGACCTCGAGGTCGGCGGCCAGGGTGCCGTCGACGACCTTGCCGAGGATGATCAAACCCTCGGCGGCGAGCTCGACCGCGGCGATCGCGAACGGCACGAACGGGTCCGCGGCCGGATAGGGCGCCGGCGGGGGATAGCGATTCTCGGTGTAGCTCCACAGCGTTCCTCGCCGGGACAGCGGCACCTGCTCGAGATCCTCGCCACTGCACGCCGGATTGGGGCAGTTGTTCTCCCGCGGGGGGAACACGTAGGTGGCGCACTGCGTGCACTTGCCGGCGATCAGATGGGCCACCCCGTCGTCGTCGACGGTGAACCACCCGTCGATGGCCGGTAGTTGCGCTTGGGCGTCGGTAGATCCTGGCACGCGGTCAGACTAATGGATGCCGAGCCCCAAACTGCAACGTGTTGCAGTTTTATCGGGCCAGGGCACGGCGTCGATCCGTGTCACCGGGGATGAATAGAGTGAGGGCGTGAGCCCCGCCAAGACCGACACCAAGCCCACTTTGATGCTTTTGGACGGCAATTCGCTGGCGTTCCGGGCGTTCTTCGCGTTGCCCGCAGAGAACTTCAAGACGCAAAGCGGGCTCACCACCAACGCGGTGTACGGCTTCACGGCCATGCTGATCAACCTGCTTCGCGACGAGCAACCCACCCACATCGCGGCGGCCTTCGACGTCTCCCGTCAGACGTTCCGCTCCGAGAAGTACCCGGAGTACAAGGCGGGCCGTTCGGCGACTCCCGACGAGTTCCGCGGTCAGATCGACATCACCAAGGAAGTTCTGCTGGCGCTCGGCATCACCGCCCTGGCCGAGCCGGGTTTCGAGGCCGACGACATCATCGCAACGCTGGCCACCCAGGCCGAGGCCGAGGGTTACCGCGTCCTGGTCGTCACCGGCGACCGGGACGCGCTGCAACTCGTCAGCGACGACGTCACGGTGCTCTACCCACGCAAGGGCGTCTCCGAGCTGACCCGGTTCACCCCGGAGGCCGTCGTCGAGAAGTACGGCCTGACGCCCACCCAGTACCCGGACTTCGCGGCACTGCGTGGCGACCCGAGCGACAACCTCCCCGGCATTCCCGGCGTGGGGGAGAAGACGGCGTCCAAGTGGATCGTCGAATACGGCTCACTCCAGGCGCTCGTCGACAAGGTCGACACCGTGAAGGGGAAGGTCGGAGAGTCGTTGCGCGCCAACCTCTCTCACGTCATCCTCAACCGCGACCTGACCGAGCTGGTCAAGGACGTCCCGCTGCCGCACACGCCCGACACGCTGCGGATGATGCCGTGGGACCGCGACCTAATCCATCGACTCTTCGACGACCTGGAGTTCCGCGTCCTGCGCGACCGGTTGTTCGACACGCTCGCCTCGTCCGACCCCGAGGTCGAGCAGGGGTTCGACGTCCGCGGTGGAGCCTTGGAGCGCGGCACGTTGGCGACCTGGCTCGCCGAGCACGGCACCGGTCAGCGATTCGGCCTCGCCGTGGTGGGCAACCACCTGGCGTTCGACTCCGACGCGACCGCACTGGCGATCGTCTCCGCCGACGGCGAGGGCGTCTACCTCGACACCGCCGCCATGGACCCTGCCGACGAGACGGCGTTGGCCGCCTGGCTCGCCGACCCGGCGATACCCAAGTCGCTGCACGAGGCCAAACTCGCGATGCACGACCTCACCGGCCGCGGCTGGGAGCTCAAGGGCGTCACCTCCGACACCGCCCTGGCGGCCTACCTGGTGCGACCAGGGCAGCGCAGCTTCGCCCTCGACGACCTCGCCGTGCGGTACCTCAAGCGTGAACTTCGTGCCGATAACCCCGAGCAGCAACAACTCTCGCTTCTCGACGACGAGGACGGGGTCGACGACCAGGCCGTTCAGACACTGCTCCTGCGCGCGTCTGCCGTAGCCGATCTCGCCAACGCGTTGGACGAGGAGTTGGCCAGGATCGACTCCTCGGCGCTGCTGGGCGACATGGAGCTTCCCGTGCAGCGCGTGCTCTCCCAGTTGGAGGCCACCGGCATCGCCATCGACACGGACCTGCTGGGGCAATTGCAGAGTCAGTTCGCCGACCTGATCCGCAACGCCGCCGAGGCCGCCTACGAGGTGATCGGCAAGCAGATCAACCTCGGCTCGCCCAAGCAGCTGCAGGTCGTGCTGTTCGACGAGCTGGAGATGCCGAAGACCAAGCGGACCAAGACCGGCTACACCACCGACGCCGACGCACTGCAGGGCCTCTTCGACAAGACGGGCCACCCGTTCCTGCAACACCTGCTGGCCCACCGCGACGCGACCAGGCTCAAGGTCACCGTCGACGGCCTACTGAACGCCGTCGGCTCCGACGGCCGGATTCACACCACGTTCAACCAGACCATCGCGGCAACCGGACGGCTGTCGTCGACCGAACCCAACCTGCAGAACATCCCGATCCGCACCGAAGCCGGCCGCGAGATCCGCACCGGCTTCGTCGTCGGCGCCGGCTACACCGAGCTGATGACGGCCGACTACAGCCAGATCGAGATGCGGATCATGGCGCACCTCTCGAAGGACGACGGCCTGATCGAAGCGTTCAACACCGGTGAGGACCTGCACTCGTTCGTCGCCTCCCGGGCATTCGGCGTTCCGATCGACGAAGTGACCGCGGAACTACGCCGCCGCGTCAAGGCCATGTCCTACGGGTTGGCCTACGGGCTGAGCGCCTACGGGCTGGCGTCGCAGCTGAAGATCTCCACCGAGGAGGCCAAGGTGCAGATGGACGCGTACTTCTCCCGCTTCGGCGGGGTGCGCGACTACCTGCAATCAGTGGTCGACCAGGCCCGCAAGGACGGCTACACCTCGACGGTCCTCGGCAGGCGGCGCTACCTGCCCGAGTTGGACAGCAGCAACCGCAACGTCAGGGAGGCCGCCGAGCGGGCGGCGTTGAACGCCCCGATCCAGGGCAGCGCCGCCGACATCATCAAGGTGGCGATGATCAACACCGACGCCGCGATTCGCGAGGCCGGGCTGAAGTCCCGCATGCTCCTGCAGGTCCACGACGAGCTGCTGTTCGAGGTCGCCGACGGCGAGCGCGACCAGCTCGACCAGTTGGTCCGCGACCAGATGGGCGGGGCGTACCCGCTCGACGTGCCGCTCGAGGTGTCGGTGGGATACGGCCGCAGCTGGGACGCGGCGGCGCACTGAGGGTGTTGCCTACCCGCTCGACAGTTGGCCGAGCGGGTTGAGCTTGAGTATCGACAGCGGAAACAGGTTTTCGCCGTCGGTACCGTCGACGGTGTCGTAGAGGCCCAAGGTGTAGATACCGGGCTGAGTCACCTGCATCGGCAGGGGCTGCGCGAACACCCTGAACTTCACCGGCTGGGGCGGATCGTCCGGCCAGTGCCACGCGAACTCCAGGGCGCCGACCCGTTCACCGTCCGGCGCGGTGGCGACTGCGAAGCGGCGCACGTCGTAGTCGGTGCCGCCTTGGGTCGTGACAGCCAGCACGATCGGGATGCTGATCTGGCCGGGGAAGACGTCCACGTAGCAACTGGTCATCGGGAAACCGGTGGCGGTGATCCCGCCGGTTTGCTCCTGCACTGCGTTCAGCGATGGTCCAAAGGCTATGACCTGCATGTGACATCCGATCCTGGGGGGCCGATGCCGACCGACTCTAGTGCAGCGCCCCACCGCGATAGGCCGCGAAGGAGTGCAACACCGGAGCGGCCTCCCGCGCCTCGTACACGCGGTAGGTCTCCTCGTTCAGCAGGGCGTGCACCCTCGGGTCGCCGAAGCCCCTGTCGATGCGGTCCCTGACGAAGGCCAGCTCGATCACCTGCGCGGCAAAGTTCTTGACGCCCTTGGCCGCTGGTTTGCCTGCGAAGCGGGTGACCTCGCCGACCGCCAGGTTCCTGGCGCGGATCGAGCTGAGCCAGGTGGCCTCGTTGGGGGTCACCAGGCCGGCGGCGACCATGCCGGGCAGTTTCGCGGCGACGGTCCGCTGCTCCCTGCGCCGGCTGGTGACGGCAAGGACGATCGCCAGCCCGAAGACCGGCATCATCCAGAGCAGGTAGACCAGGAAGTACGTCTCGATGCCGAAGAACGACGAGCCGTTCCACAGCGCGTGCATCACCACCGCGCCGGCGTACCCGGCCAGGATGTACCCCGCCTTGGCGAGGGGTCCGCGGCGCTGCAGGGCGAAGTAGACGCCAATGGCGGTCATCGTGGTGAACAGCGGGTGGGCGAAGGGTCCCATGATCAGGCGCAGACCTGCGGTCACCAGCGACCCGCCGAGGGATTCCCCGCCACCGATGTAGGCGATGTTCTCCAGCCAGGCGAACCCCGCTGCCACGATGCCGGCGTACACCAGGCAGTCGGTCAGCGAGTTGAGCTCGTTGCGGCGGCGGCCCGTCATCATGATCAGCAGGAAGACGCCCTTGGCGGCCTCCTCGACGATCGGCGCCACGATCGCGAGGGTGACGAACTCGTCGGCGGCCGCGTCACCCGTCGCGAGCAGCGATCCGAAGACGAGCTCCAGGATCACCGAGACGACGATTGCGACCGACGCGCCCCAGGTGAAGGCCAGTACCAGCAGCCGCGGGGGCTCCGGCTCCCACCGGTCCAGCCACAGGTAGGCCAGCAGCACCACGATCACCGCGACGGTGGCCAGCACGAACCCGATCGACGTGCCGACGGGGTTTACGGCGGTCAGCAGGATGACCGACAACCCGGCCACGATGCCCATCGCGATGATGGCACCCAGAGGCGCTCCGACGGCACGGATCTTGCGGGGCAACGGGGGACCGAACGAACGCGGTGACGGCACGGCGGGGTGTGACACGGTGGCAGCGTAACGGTCGGTGCAGACCCAGGTTTGTCCAGCGTGTATCCGGTCGAGTAGTCTCTTCGGGTACCCGTGTGCGCGCTTGACGCGTGTAGCACCAGTACACACCAACAAATCCTGTCCCTACGATAAAACCTGTCCGGAGCCACCCACCAAATGCCAAGCCCCTCCATCACCTCGCCGCAAGTAGCCATCAACGACATTGGCTCGGCCGAGGATTTCATGGCCGCAATCGACAAGACGATCAAGTACTTCAACGACGGCGACATCGTCGAAGGCACCATCGTCAAGGTCGATCGCGACGAAGTCTTGCTCGACATCGGTTACAAGACTGAAGGCGTCATTCCTTCTCGCGAACTTTCGATCAAGCACGACGTCGACCCCTCTGAGGTTGTGTCCGTCGGCGACGAGATCGAAGCGTTGGTCCTCACCAAGGAGGACAAGGAAGGTCGCCTGATCCTGTCCAAGAAGCGTGCTCAGTACGAGCGCGCTTGGGGCACCATCGAGGAGCTCAAGGAAAAGGACGAGGCCGTCAAGGGCACCGTCATCGAGGTCGTCAAGGGCGGCCTGATCCTCGACATCGGGCTTCGTGGCTTCCTGCCTGCGTCGCTGGTGGAGATGCGTCGTGTCCGCGATCTGCAGCCGTACATCGGCAAGGAGATCGAGGCCAAGATCATCGAGCTCGACAAGAACCGCAACAACGTGGTGCTCTCGCGCCGCGCGTGGCTCGAGCAGACGCAGTCCGAGGTGCGCAGCGAGTTCCTCAACCAGCTGCAGAAGGGCGCGGTCCGCAAGGGCGTCGTCTCCTCGATCGTCAACTTCGGTGCCTTCGTGGACCTGGGTGGCGTCGACGGCCTGGTGCACGTCTCCGAGCTGTCCTGGAAGCACATCGACCACCCCTCCGAGGTCGTCACGGTTGGCGACGAGGTCACCGTCGAGGTGCTCGACGTCGACATGGACCGCGAGCGGGTTTCGTTGTCGCTCAAGGCAACTCAGGAAGATCCGTGGCGCCACTTCGCGCGCACCCACGCGATCGGCCAGATCGTGCCCGGCAAGGTCACCAAGCTGGTTCCGTTCGGTGCGTTCGTCCGCGTCGAAGAGGGCATCGAGGGCCTGGTGCACATCTCGGAGCTCTCCGAGCGCCACGTCGAGGTGCCGGACCAGGTCGTCCAGGTTGGCGACGACGCCATGGTGAAGGTCATCGACATCGATCTCGATCGTCGTCGTATCTCGCTGAGCCTCAAGCAGGCCAACGAGGACTACACCGAGGAGTTCGACCCGTCGAAGTACGGCATGGCCGACAGCTACGACGACGCGGGCAACTACATCTTCCCCGAGGGCTTCGACTCCGAGACCAACGAATGGCTCGAAGGCTTCGAGAAGCAGCGTGACGAGTGGGAGGCCCGGTACGCCGAGGCCGAGCGTCGCCACAAGATGCACACCGCGCAGATGGAGAAGTTCGCGGCAGCCGACGCGGAGGCGGCCAGCAGGCCCGCCACCGCCAACAGCTCCTCGTCCTCGACGTCGTCCAGCACGGGTCCCGAGTCCACCGGCGGAACGCTGGCCAGCGATGCTCAGCTGGCCGCGCTTCGCGAGAAGCTCGCGGGCAACGCGTAACACGTAGCACGACAGGACGCCCCGGCTCACGAGAGCCGGGGCGTTCGTCGTCTGCGGGTCTGCGGGGTCTGCGGGGTCTGCGCCGAAAGTGAAGACGTGCGCGAGTTTTCGCGCGTTCGACGCGAACTACTTCACGTTCGTGGCCGCCGTCAGCCGCGACTTCGCGTCCTGACAGACTGACGCCATGCTGAGAATTGGGCTCACTGGTGGAATCGGTGCCGGCAAGTCGACGGTGTCCTCGACGTTCAGCGAGCTCGGCGGCATCGTCGTCGACGGTGACGTGATCGCCCGCGAGGTGGTCGAACCAGGAACCGAGGGGCTGGCCGCACTGGTGGAAGCCTTCGGGTCGGAGATCCTGCTGCCCGACGGCGCGCTGAACCGCCCGGCCCTGGCTGCCGTCGCCTTCCCCGACGACGAGAAGCGGGCGACGCTGAACGGGATCATGCACCCGTTGGTCGGCAAGCGGCGCGCCGAGCTGATCGAGGCGGCCCCGCACGACTCCGTGATCGTCGAGGACATTCCACTTCTGGTGGAGTCGCAGATGGCGCCGTTGTTCCCGCTGGTGATCGTCGTCGACGCCGACGAGGAGGTCCGCCTCCGTCGACTGATCGAACACCGCGGCTTCTCCGAGGCCGACGCCCGCGCCCGCATTGCCGCCCAGGCCAGCGAGGAGCAGCGCCGGGCGGTGGCCGACGTGTGGCTCGACAACTCCGGCACCGCAGCGGATTTAATCGCGGCAGCCAAGGCGCTGTGGCACGACCGGATCGCGCCCTTCGCGCACAACGTCGAGACCTCGACTCCCGCGCGCGCAGTGCCACGGTTGGTTCCTGCCGACCCGACGTGGCCCGACCAGGCCCGCCGAATCGTCAATCGACTCCGGACCGCCTGTGGACATCGGGCGATCCGGGTCGACCACATCGGGTCGACCGCCGTGCCCGGGTTGGACGCTAAGGACGTCGTCGACGTTCAGGTCACCGTTGCGTCGTTGGACGTCGCCGACGAACTCGCCGAGGCCCTACTGGCGGGCGGTTACCCCAAGGTGGACGGCCAGACCGACGACGTCGCACATTCCGACGACGTCGTGTCGTGGCAGAAGCGCTTGTATGCGTCCGCCGATCCGGGTCGGCCCACCAACGTGCATCTGAGGGTGGACGGGTGGCCCAACCAGCGGTTCGCCCTGCTGTTCCGCGACTGGCTCGTCGCCAACGCGGACGAGCGGGCGGGGTATCTGGCCCTCAAGCGCGCCGTGGCCGCCGAGGGACACGAGACCGTCGGTGACTACGCCGAGGCGAAGGAACCATGGCTCGTCGACGCCTACCGCCGAGCGTCGGAGTGGGCGGACGCCACGGGCTGGCAGCCCTGAGACGTCAGGCGGCGGGCGCCGGTGCGGGCTCGGCCGGGGCCGGTTCGGGAACGTCCATCGGCGCGGTGTTGCCCGTCGGGAAGTTGGCCACCGTGCCGCAGCTGAGGACCCCGTAGCCGGGGTCGTCGTGCTGCGGGGTGAGCCGGGGCGCGACGAACTGGTCGGCTTCGGCGATGATCTGGTCGTTGACGAGGATCTCGCAGTGCAGGCTCGCCGAGTACGGCCACTGGATGGCGACCTGCATGCCGGCCTTCTGCGTCTGCGTCACGACGCCGGTGGTCTCGAACGTGCGGCCGGGCACCATGGTCGGCGCCGCGGTGTTCACCTGGTCGTCGGCTATTGCGTAGCTGATGGTGGCTCCGCGAGACACGCCGTCGACCCGTGCCCGGTAGACCACGTTGTAGGGGCCGGGCCCCAGGTCGACCTTGGCGTCCGGGGGTGGGGCGGGAGTGTCGGCCGATTGTTCGGTGGCGTCGGGGTCTGCCTGGGCGAGTGCCGGCAGCACCTGGGCGCCGATGAGCAGGGCGGCCGCCGCTGCACCAGCCACCAGCCCACGCTTAGTCAAGCTCATAAAAAGAGACTTTACGCTGCCTTCCAGGTGAGGACCATTTCGTGGCCCGCCAGCCAGCCGTCAACGTCGTAGGCGTTAGCGGCGAGACCGTCGATCGCGAACGCGGCCGTCCGTACCGCGGCGGTGGCATTCTCCGTGGTGACCAGGCCCGCGCTGACGGCCTCGAACAGCTCGTCGACGTCGAGCAGGTCGACTCCTGAGCCCGTCCGGACGACCAAATCCAGGTAGTGATCCTCGGTGCGCCACACCTGACCGTCGACGACGATGGGCCCGACGTCGAGGTAGAAGTCCTGGTCGCGTTCGTAGCCAGGATTGAAGTGGAAGACCGAAATTCGCACGCTCAGGGCCGGAAGCAGCCACGATTCCAGGTAGTGGAACTGCGCACGACCGGGTGTCGGCCGGGCCATGTACAGGCCAAAGGGATGCACGTCGTACACGTCGACGTCCCGCACGATGCCCTTGGGATCGGTGTTGGTGCGGGCCGCGACGTCGAAGGTCTCGCGTTTGGGGGGATGGATCTCGTCAGCCTAACCAGTCGGGAATCGAACTTGTCGGTGGTTGGTTCTAACCTGGTGAACATGGCTTTCGCTACCGAATATCCAGTCGTGGCGGTCTCGGAGTACCGGGCCGTCGATGACGTCGTGCGCGTGGGCGGCGAGTTCCAGGTGGTCAGCGAGTACTCGCCGGCCGGCGACCAGCCCGCGGCGATCGCCGAGTTGGAACGCCGCATCACCGCGGGGGAGCGGGACGTCGTCCTGCTGGGTGCCACGGGCACGGGTAAGTCCGCGACGACGGCGTGGCTGATCGAGAAGCTGCAACGGCCGACGCTCATCATGGCGCCCAACAAGACGCTGGCCGCCCAGTTGGCCAACGAGCTCCGAGAGATGTTGCCCAACAACGCCGTCGAGTACTTCGTGTCGTACTACGACTACTACCAGCCCGAGGCGTACATCGCGCAGACCGACACCTACATCGAGAAGGACAGCTCCGTCAACGACGACGTCGAGCGGCTCCGACACTCCGCCACCCACAATCTGCTGTCCCGCCGCGACGTCGTCGTGGTGGCGTCGGTGTCGTGCATCTACGGTCTCGGCACTCCGCAGTCGTACCTTGATCGTTCGGTCGAGTTGAACGTCGGCGACGAGGTTCCGCGTGACGGGCTGCTCCGACTGCTGGTCGACGTGCAGTACACCCGCAACGACATGGCCTTCACCCGCGGGTCGTTCCGGGTGCGCGGCGACACCGTGGAGATCATCCCGAGCTACGAGGAACTGGCCCTCCGCATCGAGTTCTTCGGTGACGAGATCGAGGCGCTGTACTACATGCACCCGCTGACGGGTGACGTGGTGCGCAAGGTCGACTCACTGCGAGTGTTCCCGGCAACCCACTACGTGGCGGGCCCCGAGCGGATGGCGATCGCGATCGCCAGCATCGAGAAGGAGCTGGAGGAGCGGCTGGCCGAGCTGGAGGGTCAGGGCAAACTGCTTGAGGCACAACGGCTTCGGATGCGCACCAACTACGACGTCGAAATGATGAAGCAGGTCGGCTTCTGTTCGGGCATCGAGAACTACTCGCGGCACATCGACGGCCGCGGGCCGGGCACGGCGCCGGCGACCCTCCTGGACTACTTCCCGGAGGACTTCCTCATGGTGATCGACGAGTCCCACGTCACGGTGCCGCAGATCGGTGGCATGTACGAGGGTGACATGTCGCGCAAGCGCAACCTCGTCGACTTCGGCTTCCGGCTGCCGTCGGCGGTCGACAATCGGCCGTTGACGTGGGAGGAGTTCGCCGACCGGGTCGGGCAGACGGTGTATCTGTCGGCGACCCCGGGCCCCTACGAGCTCAGCCAGGCCGGCGGCGAGTTCGTCGAGCAGGTCATCCGTCCCACCGGTCTGATCGATCCGAAGGTGGTGGTCAAGCCCACCAAGGGCCAGATCGACGACCTGATCAGCGAGATCCGCAAGCGCACCGAGTTGGACGAGCGCGTACTCGTCACCACGCTGACCAAGAAGATGGCCGAGGATCTCACCGACTATCTCCTCGAACTCGGCATCCGGGTGCGCTATCTGCACTCCGAGGTGGACACGTTGCGGCGCGTCGAGCTGCTGCGTCAGCTGCGCCTCGGCGAATACGACGTGCTGGTCGGCATCAACCTGCTCCGCGAGGGGCTGGACCTGCCCGAGGTGTCGCTGGTGTCCATCCTCGACGCCGACAAGGAGGGCTTCCTCCGATCGGCCCGCAGCCTGATTCAGACCATCGGCCGCGCGGCGCGCAACGTGTCCGGCGAAGTCCACATGTACGCCGACAAGATGACCGACTCGATGAAGCAGGCGATCGACGAGACCGATCGCCGCAGGGCCAAGCAGATCGCCTACAACGAGGCCCATGGCGTCGACCCGCAACCACTTCGGAAGAAGATCGCCGACATCCTCGACCAGGTGTACCGCGAGGCGGACGACACCGACGCGACGGTCGACGTCGGCGGTTCGGGACGCAACGCATCCCGTGGGCGGCGCGCGCAGGGTGAACGTGGGCGTGCCGTCAGCTCGGGGATCGTCGAGGGACGCGACACGTCGAACATGCCACGAGCGGAACTCGCCGACCTCATCAAGGAGATGACCGCTCAGATGATGTCGGCGGCGCGGGACCTGCAGTTCGAGCTGGCGGGTCGCATCCGCGACGAGATCGCCGACTTGAAGAAGGAGCTTCGCGGCATGGATGCCGCAGGCCTGAAGTAGCGCCGTGCGAGAGCACTTGATCTCAACCTTGGTTGAGCTCATACGGTTGTCCGCGTGACCCACCCCGACGACACCCAGAGCTACACCCCGACCGCAGGCTGGCGCGAACTGCTCGGGCCGAAGAATCTTGGCGCGGCGACGGTGCTCGCCGGTGGCGTGGCGCTCTACGCCACCAACGAGTTCCTCACCATCAGCCTGCTGCCGAGCACCGTCGCCGAGATCGGTGGTCAACGGCTGTACGCCTGGGTCACGACCGTCTATCTCGTCGCCTCGGTGGTGGCGGCGACCACGGTCAGTGCGGTCCTGACGAAGGTCGGCCCGCGATGGGCCTACCTCGGCGGCCTCGGCGTGTTCGGCGTCGGAAGCGTGTTGTGTGCCGTCGCACCCAGCATGGAGTTCCTTCTGCTCGGCCGGGTGGTGCAGGGCGCCGCGGGTGGGCTGCTAGCCGGCCTGGGCTACGCGGTCATCAATTCCGCTCTGCCGCAGTCGTTGTGGACGAAGGCGTCGGCTCTGGTGTCTGCCATGTGGGGCGTCGGGACCTTGCTCGGACCGGCCGCGGGTGGACTGTTCGCTCAGTTCGGTTCGTGGCGTTGGGCATTCGGCCTGCTGGCGGTGCTGACCGCGGTGATGGCGGCGTTGGTCCCGTTCGCGCTGCCGGGCCGCACGGACGGCGTCACCCGCCCCGCCGCCGACCGCATCCCGGTGTGGTCGTTGATGTTGCTCGGTGCGGCGGCCCTGGCGATCAGCGTCGCGGGCATCCCGCGCAACCTCGCGCTGACGGGTGGCCTCCTCGCACTCGGCGTGGCCCTGGTGCTGGTGTTCCTCGTCGTGGACCGCAGGACTAGCGCTTCGGTGCTGCCGCCCATGGCTTTTCGGCCCGGTCCGCTGAAGTGGATCTACCTGACTCTCGGCGTGCTGATGGCCGCCACGATGGCGGACATGTACGTGCCGCTGTTCGGTCAGCGGCTGGCACACCTGGTGCCGGTGGCCGCAGGCTTCCTCAGTGTGTCGCTGGCCGTGGGGTGGACCATCAGCGAGATCACCAGTGCGTCGCTGACCAGGACCCGGCTCATCGTGACGGTCGTCGCGGGTGCGCCTTTGGTGATGGCGGCGGGCCTCGGCATCGCCGCGGTGAGTCAGTTCGAGGATGCCTCCGGCCTCTTGGTCGCGGTGTGGGTGGTCGCCTTGATGATCACCGGCGCGGGCATCGGCGTCGCCTGGCCGCACCTCTCCGCGTGGGCGATGGGCAGCAGCGACGACCCGGCGGAGGGCCGCACCGCGGCCGCTGCGATCAACACCGTCCAACTGATCTGCGGTTCGTTCGGCGCCGGGCTGGCCGGCGTCGTGGTCAACCTCACCGACCGCGGTGACGCGACCGCGGCCAGGTGGCTCTTCGCGGTGATGGCGCTGCTCGCGGCGTTCGGGTGCGTCGCGTCGTACCGGGCCAGCCGCGGCCGCGTCGCGTCCTAGTCGCGGTCGTCGTCGAGCTGCCGGAGCGCGGTCACGCCGTCGATGCGGGCCAGCAGATTCGGCGCGTTGAGGATGCCGTTGCCCGACAGCGTCAGAAGCACTCCACCGGTCGGGTCCGACTCCAGCTCCGCGAGCTGCCAGTTGCGTCGCTCGCAGGCCTGCAACAGCGCCGACATGACGCCACGGTTCTCCTCGTAGGTGACGTGCACGCGGATCGACCCGCTGAGGCGGGCGGCCAACCGTTTGGCCACCGGCATGAACCCCAAGATGATGATGAAGTGCATGGCCGTGACGGTGCACGCGAGCAGCAAAAGCCCGGATCCGGCGGCCATGCCGATCGCCGCGGACTCCCACACCGCCGCGGCGGTAGTCAGCCCGTGGACGGAGCCGCGGCGGAAGATGATGATGCCGGCGCCGAGAAAGCCAATGCCCGAGACGATTTGAGCCGCGACGCGCGACGGGTCGACGACGACCAACCCGTCGACCAGGACGTCCTGGAAGCCGTACTTGCTGACCAGCAGGATGAGTGCCGCGGCGGTGCCAACGATGGTCTGCGTGCGCAGTCCCGCGGCTTTGCCCTGGATCTCACGTTCGAGGCCGATCAGCGCGGTCAGGCCGAAGGCCACGAACAATTCGACGATCTGACGGGTGCCTTGGCCCGGGCCGCCGAAGAACGGCGGATCGGCCAGCCAGAGATGCATGCCGACAAGGTATCGCGCGATACCCGCGCCGCGATGAGTCTTCGCGACTCGGCGGGTCGACACCCTATGACCACGACTATTCCCACCGCCTACCCAGAGGTCGCCTCCCGTGCCGAGTGGCTGACCGCCCGTCGACGTCTGTTGGCCCGCGAGCGCGAGGTCACGCACCTTCGCGACGCGGTCAACGCCGAGCGGCGGCGAATGCCAATGGTCAAGGTGGACAAGGACTACGTCTTCGAGGGTCCGGACGGCGAGGTGCGTCTGGTCGACCTGTTCGACGGCCGACCCCAGCTGTACGTCCACCACTTCATGTGGGTCGACGCCGAGGACCGAGGCTGCCCCAGCTGCAGCGCCTCCGCCGAGCTCTCGTTCACCGACGGCGATCGCGCACTGCTCGCGGGAAGGGGACTGACGTTGGCGTGCGTGTCCCGCGCGCCGTACGCGAGCATCGCCCGGTATCGCGACCAGCAGGGCTGGACGTTCCCGTGGTACTCCTCGCGTGACGGCGACTTCACCTACGACTTCCACGCGACGCTCGACCCGGCGCGCGCTCCGGTCGTCTACAACTACGAGCCCGTCGACGGGGACCTGCGCGGCGACGTGCCGGGAGCCAGCGTGTTCCTGCGCCGGGGCGACGAGGTGTTCCACACCTACTCGGCCTTCGCGCGCGGCCTCGAGCACACCTCCGTCGGCTATCCCTTCCTGGACATGACGCCATACGGCCGCCAAGAGGAGTGGGAGGACTCGCCGGACGGCTGGCCGCGCGGGGGTGTGGCTGCCGGCCTGCCGCTCTAGCGATCACGGCGATCCAAAGTCTTGGGTGCGCCGCGGCGCGCTGGCAAGGTCATGGACTACGCGGGTGTGGCTGAGTGGCTAGGCACCGGCCTGCAAAGCCGTTTACACGGGTTCGAATCCCGTCATCCGCTCGACATCGCCGCTGGCAGAGACGCTAATTAGCTGATCTAGCCAGCGGCGTTTGGCGTTCTTGGCGCTGGCGTGGCGCTGGCCCTGCGACACACCGACCCTGAAACGGTTTGCTGGAACTGTCGGTGCTCGTCGCTACGATTCCTGCAATGGGCACTTTGGACGATTTTTTCGAGCAACACAACTTGTGGACTGTTCTCGAAACCATGGACAGCTTGCTGAAACAACTGCGGCCCGCGAAGGACGTCGACCAGCTTCGATCGGTTGCGCGCTTGAGAACCGTATCCGCCCTTCTTCGCGAACATCAGCAAAAAGGCATGCATGAGTTTTACGCGGCGAGCATGTTGGACAACGCGCGATCACTTATTGCCGATCAAGTAATTCCAAACCTCAATCAATTCATGAGCAACCCCGACATATATGTCGGGCACTTAGCAGCCGCTGCTGCGAACGCTGACACGCTCTTGGCGTACATCGGTCAGTGGCCAGCGATCCCTCCAGGCGCACAAGCCAACGCGGCAGGACGAGCTTTTAGCGATTACCGCAAGGAAGCCGAATCCGCCATCGAGGAGTTGACTTCAAACAATTCCTCCTTGTTGCAGATGCAAAACAACCTTGAAGCGCACATCACTGATATGCAGAATGATCTAGCAATTCTCGAGCACCGCTTTATGGATTCACTGCAGGCGCGAGAGAATGAGTATGTCGAAACGCTAAAGAATGTCCAATCGTTAGGCGAAGAGGCGTTTGACAAAGCCATTGATCAAGAAATCGAAAAACGCCAGAAACAACTAGAACAGTACGTAGTCAAAGCCGAATTGTTCCGGGACCAAACCCGAATCTTTCGTGATGAAGCCGAAGAAATGGCAGAATCAACCAAAGACGCCGCCGACTGGCTCGCCCAACGCGCGGTAGCCACCGATTTCGGAATGCAGGCGCGCCGAAAGTCTTTCGCGGCGTGGGTCTATGACGTGCTAGGGGCGGCTGTAATCGGCACACCGCTGTTCTTCGTACTTAAGCACTTTCTTGACACCCAGGGCGCGGACGGGACCGTTGCTTTGAGCCTTACGCGGCTCAGCATAATTTTCGGTGCTGTTATTTTGGGCGGCTACCTGTTCAGTCGAGGCGCCACGAATCACCGGCAGGCTCGGGTCAGCAAGAGCGCCGACATTCGGCTTCGTACGGTTGAAGCGTTCATCTCAAAATTGGAACCGAGCGAGCAGGACCGAATCCGCCAAGGTATGGCCCGGAACATCTATTTGAACGGCAGACTCGCCGATGACGAACCGGATAGTCCAAACCCCTTCGCGCGACTAATTGACCGAGTCGCTGATGGCGCGAAGGAGACAAAGAGCGACGAACCGGCACCCTAACCGCGACGACGCAACCGCACCACGTTCGTCGTGTCGGTCGGTGTGCTCATCGCTTCGAGCGCGGCCATCGAATCGGCGTGATCGGAGTCGAACAGGTGCGCGTAGACCGCCAGGGTGGTCGTCACGCGGCTGTGGCCCATGAAACGCGAAATGTCGAGCGGTGCGATCCCGGCCGCAACGCACAAACTCGCATACGTGTGGCGTAGCGCGTGAAACTTCAGACCAGGCGGTAGCAGCGGCGCGGCATCCGGGGCCGACTGATCGGTCGAACCGGCGAGGCGGTTCGCGCGCAGCACCGATGGGCGAAACACTGATTTGTAGAACGTCATGTGGCGAAGAGGCTGTGACCAATCGAGTTCTAGCCTTTGCGCGGCATGGTCGACCGACAATCCCGCCAGCGTGCGCGCCTGGCGCTGCGCGACGATCCGCCAGTGCTCGGGATCGCGCCGCGAACTAGTGGTGGCCGACGACGCCTCCGAGCCGTTTGGCGACGGGGGATCGATGGCAGTCAGGCGCACATTCGGAAACAGCGGCGCAGAGGGATCATCACCGCGCGGGTGATCTGCGATGAAATCGCGCAACAACGCAGTCGTTGCCGACGTCAACGGGACGCGACGCCGCGAACCCTTCGTTTTCGGCGTGTCGTAGGTCAGCGCGCCATCGGCGGAAATGACGGTTCGTTGCACGTGCAGCGCACCTGGTTTGGCCGGTGCGTTGGGATTGATTGCAAGCGGCGGTAGCTCGATGTCACCGATCTGCAAACCCGCCAGTTCGGCCGCTCTCAGACCCGACCACGCGGCGGTTGCGACCAACGCCGAACACGGCCAGGGCGTCGCGTCGACCAACGCCGCGACTTGGGCAGCAGTCAGATACATGTCGGGATCGTCGGCAACACCAGGAGTGCCACCGGAGACGCTTCGCTCGGTGGGCAGCTTTACGTGATCAGCCGGGTTGACGATGATTCGGTCATCGGCCACGGCTTGGGCCAACACCTGTTTGAGCACGTAGTAGTGATGGCGAACCGTCGATGCCGACTTTCCGGCGTCGGTGAGCTTTCCGACCCACTCGGCGATGTCGGCGCGGCTGATGTCGTTGACGGCGCGCGAACCGAAAACAGCATCGATACCCAACGCGCGCATGTCGCGGTTGCGCTCGGCAGCAGGAGTGAGCATTTCCCGATATCCCGCCAGGGTGCGGGGTTTGAGGTCGTGGCGGGTGGCGAGCCAGTGCGCGGCGACGACGGCGAAGGTTTCGGCACCGCGTTCGCGAAGGCTGGCGGGGGATTGCCCTTTCGCCAGAAGCGTTTTCACAGCGTCGAGCTTGTCTTCGGCCAACTCGCGGGTGTTGAAGGTTTCGGTGTGGCGGCGACCGTCTTCGGTCCACACCGCCTGATAGCGGCGGATCGGTCGGCCGCGCGAATCGCGGCGCTTGGATTCACGCAAACGGACGTACATCGGTCAGCCCTCCGAATCGTTCAACGGTCCTGGCATGTCGGCCATGCCGTCGCAGGTCGGTGGAAGTTCGAAACCCCATCGCACGGCGCGCGCTAGGCAATCGACGAATTGCTCTATGAGTTCAGCTCGTAACTCTTTGGGCTTCCAGCGAAAAGCGCCGGGATGCGTCGGAAACAACAGGTCGGGTTCATCGGCGCTCGGCGGTGTCATGCCAGCCACCGAAACCAGGGGCCAATCAAGCCGACGTGCTTTGGGATAAGCCGTGTCCAGCACGTCGCGGGCGTCTTCGCCCAAACCGATGATCAGTCGCGGTTGCACGATGGCTAGTTCCTCAGCCAAGTAAGGCTTGCAGTTGTCGATCTCAGAGGGGAGAGACGGGCGGTTTTTCGGTGGGTGGCAATGCACCACGTTGGTGATGTAGAGGTCGACCTTGCGCCTATCGGCTTGGTCGAACGCGCGATTTAACAGCGCTCCGGTTCCGCCGTAGAACGGTTCCTGCTTGGCCATGCATGGCCCGCAAAGGCTCTGCCCAACGATCACGACCGGCGACCGGACGGAACCGAACCCGGGCGCAGATTGTGTCTCGCCTTTGACGTTCATCCCGTCGCACAGCGTGCACGTCCTGATGCGAGCCGCCAGATCGTCGTGGAGCCGCTGCTTTTCTTCGATCCTCATTTGCTGTCCGTCTCGTCGGTCTCGACACTCGCAATGACGCGATAGACCGTTGCACGGCTCACGCCGAGAGCTGAGGCGATCGTCGGAACTGGCTCACCGGCCGCGCGCATCCGAACGGCCAACGCGGCTTTGTCGGCATCGAGCGCTTTCGGTCGCCCTAGCGGCTGATCGCGAACCCGTCGAGCGTCCCGCGCTGCGGCTCGGCGTTCCCGACCCAATTCAAGTTCCAGCTCGGCCAGCGATGCGAGCACACCAGCCACCATGCGCCCGGTGGCGTTCGAAGTGTCGATGCCTTCGCGCAGTGATCGCAGAACTATGCCGCGTTCGCCCAACTCTCGAATCGTCAGCATGACCTCGGCAGCGTCTCGGCCAAGACGGTCGATTCCGGTGACGATGATCGTGTCGCCTTCGCGCGCATAGTCGAGAACAGCCGCGAAACCGGGCCGCGCAGTACGCCGCGATGCGCCAGAGAGCTTGTCGCGATAGATGCGTTCATCGTCAACGCCAGCATCAGCCAAGGCGTCGATTTGAGCGTCGAGCGATTGGCCGGTGGTGCTGACCCTGGCATAGCCAAGCAGCGCACCGGTCGTCGCTGGTGCAGCGGTTGGGGTCATGTCCTCACCGTATCAAAAATCGAAGTGGACTGAGATATGAAACACCTGTTTTGAGTCATCTTCTGAGACACTGCGACCAGCCTTTCCGATGCGCGACAGGACACCTCGCGAACCGTCTCAAATCTTTACTTCTGAGAACGACCAGGCGGCAACGCCCGTCGCGCCGGGTGGATCACTGCGCGGCCATCTGATCGGCGCTCGTCGTGGGCGCGTTGGGCCTGGCGGGCGCGCAGCTCGGCCATCAGCTCGTTGCCCTGCTCGACCGTGACGGCTTGATCCATCGGCCCGCCAGGGCGGGTAGGGGACAGCGGCACCGGCGACCCGTACGCGTCTGGGGAATGTTCGTAGTCGGCCGGTGTGAAGGGTTGGGCTGACTCCCTGACATCGACCACGATTGCGTCGACAATGCCGTCGTCGTCGCGGCTGTGTTGTGCGCGAAGTCGCTCGGCGAGGTCTCGATGGCGATCAGCGTTGGCGTGAGCTTCGGCTCGATCGCGCGCGGCCAGATTCGCCAAGGCGGTCGACACGTCGGATTGGTCGTCTTCGACACCGCTGCTCGCCCGAAACGCCGCGCGGCTGGTCACTTCGAGCTGAGTCGACAAACCTTCCAATATTTGTTCTGACGGCGTTTGGCTGACTTCGATGTCGATCGCCGTACGCGCGTTGAGTCCTGCGCGGTCGAGCAGTTGTAGCGTTGCGCGCAAACGGATTTCGGCGGTCTCTCTCTTGTCGAAGGCGAGTTTTACCAACTGCGCTGCGGCTGGGTCGGCGCTTTCGGCGATGCGACGTTTCGCGGCCTCGATTGATTTTTTCGCCTTTCCGCCGTGCGATCCGCATACTCGTTGGCCCTTCATCGCGGCCTTGCAGCACCGCTCGCCTGAACCATCGGAGTGCCGCGCCTTGCATCGCCGCGCTTGCACCTCGGGCGGTCTGGTCGCCCACCACGCCTCCGACCACTTGACCAAGGGTCGGGTTGTCGATGGGTCATTCTGGTCGTCACCATCGCGCTCGATGGCGGCCTCGGGCGTCTCGGTCATCGTCGTTCCCTTCTAGATGTTTGCTTGCTAGACCTGGGTTCTGCGCCCTGGTCGAAGCGAAGGGTGGAACGGTGGAACGTTCCACCCTTCGCGAATGACACTCGCGGCGAAAGGTCCATATAGACCGTCAAGAGATACACACCACCAGGGTTTTTACGTCGGTCGCCCGGTCGCGCTCTCAAAGAATGGGTGGAACAGTTCCACCGTTCCACCCATCGACCACGCGGTATTGCTCCACTCAATCGATGTTTGCTGAGGTGGCTTGCGGTGGGGTTCATGTCGTCACCCACAGTCGCGTGCTGTCCTGGCCGTTGCGTGCGGTGAAATCTTCGCTGCGAACCATCCCGTTGTCGACGGCCATCGGGAACGCCCTGTCGAAGACATCGCGGTTGCGATTGCCGCTGGCAAGGCGCTTACGCAGAGACGAGACCGTCTGACCGTTTTCGGCTTTGAGCGCTTCGCAGATTCGCTCTGCCATCTTGAACACCCGTTGGCGTTCTTCGACAATCACGTCGGTCTTGACGATCTCGCGTTCACCTTCGGCACGACCTCGCGCCAAATTGGCTTCTCGTGCCTTCGACGCCAATTGGTCGAGCACCATCTGACGTGTGAGGTCTGAAACCGCCATCACCACTTTGGCGCGCTGCCAGTCGACTTCGGTGACCTCGTGCCGTCGTCCTTCCAAGGCCATCAGCGCAGCGGCGATCTTGAGTTGAACCAGCAGACGGTGTCCGTCGAGAGGGTCGACGTCTGCGAAACCCCGTCGAATCGCGCGTTGAGTCGCCTTAACTTCCTCGGACGCGATCGTTGGGATAATCAAGATGTCGAACTCTGAGGGATCGACCGGTGTGGCAAGCGCGCCGTTTCGGATCATGTCTTGATCCGAGAGCGGATTGGCGTTCAGTTCCCACCGTCCCAAGTCGATTCGGGGCGGTTCGGGTGGTTCAACTTCGGGGATGTCGGGATCGGTGGTGGGAAACCACACGAATCGCTGCGGAGTACCGCCATCGGCGTCGTCGAACAGCGGAGCGGCCCGCAAGGGCTGCACACCCAAGCTCAGACACAATCGGTATCGATTGTCCATCAACACGATTCGCTTGTCTTCACCCGCGTAGTCAAGTCCGAGGCGTTCTCCGGACCACCCTTCTCGCAAAGTGCTCATGATGGTCGCCCCGCCCCGGCCACCGGTGGCAGCCAGTGTGTCGACTTCGGTGATCTGCGCCAGCACCGACCATTGCTTGCCGACCTGATTCCACCCGCCCCCGAGCGCCTTGGCTTTGGTGGCGAAGCACTTCGCCAGCCCCTCCCCGCTTCCCGGCTTGGTGGGTGCGTAGTTGGGGGCAATGCTCAACCAGTCGGCGCTGGCTCGCATCGACGCCGACTTTGAATCACCGCTTCGGCCGACCAGCGCAACGAACATGTTCAAGCTGGCGACGCCGCCGACCGTTGGCGGTAGGACCACTTCGGGCGGAATCGCCGAGACAACCCGGGCAAGGGTGTTTCCGAGCATCGACAACGGGCCGACGAAGCGCGCGTGCGCGAAGTCTCGTAGATCGGTCAGTTGGCCTGATGATGACCAGAACTCAATGAGGTCGGCGCGGACGCTCTCAAGCGGATCGGCGAAGGCGTCCCGGTTGACCCGTGCGCGAGTGTGGGCCGGATCGGCGCTTTCGGCTTGAGCCGCCGCCCATCGCGCGATCCGGTCGAACTCGCCGGTTCCCTTGGTTTCGGGCTTCGCTCGATAGAACGCCATCTTGAGGGCGTCGTAGGCGGTGCGAGCTGGAAACCGTCCGATGATTGCTTCACGGAACGCCCACGCCATGACCTTGGTCATTTCGTCGTGACGGGACTGCCCGCGTTCGACAGCTCTTGTGAAGGTGGTCAGATGGCCTTGCAGCCCGTTGGGTGCGTCGTTGCCGGTGTGCGCGGCCAGAAACGTGATCAGTTCGGCGGGAGTTTTAGGATCGTCGTTTTGGCCGGCGTTTGAGAGCAGCATGCGCAACACAGCGGGCAGAGGCGGCACTTCGCCGGTCGTGCGCCATTCGTAGCGACCGCCTTTCGTCGTCGCGTCGGGGTGCGGTGTCGGCGCAAGAATGATGACTCCGTTGCTGCACCTGACTTCGCCCCATCGCCCGAATGCACCTGCGCTGTTGCCGAATTCGTCGGCGTCGCACGCGAAGAGATAGTGAGCTCGCGCGCCCGTTACCCGCGTCGAGTGAACTGCGCCGGTCTGTAGGGCCGACCAGATTTCGTCTTTCATGTCGTCTGGGCGCTGATCACAGTCGAGGTCGAAGGCGATCAGACCGGATCGCCCAACATCTAATGCGATACCGGCGTCGGGATGGTCAGACCACCATCGGCGAATCTGGTCGGGATCGCTTGTCGATTGGTGCTGCCACTTTCGCCCGAGAAGCGAACCGGGGTTCTTCACGTCGGACGGATCGGTAGGGAGGACGAACAACCCCGCCTCGGCGTAGGCCAGGGCGGTGGTGAGCGCCGACCGTCCAGTCACATCGGGAATCGACGGCCCCTCACCCGCCCACGGCGGGGGGTCGTCGTCGGCGTCTGCGGTGCCACCAAAGACCGGAAAGGCCCGCCATTGGGCAATGTCGCGGCGAAGACGAATAACCGCATCATTGGCCCACTCGACAGTTGTCGACGGTAAATCGAAAACGCCATTCGATAGGTCGACTGTTGACGGGGTTTGGGCTATCATGATTGCAGTTCTCCTGGAAGCTGAACTATTTGACGGGCCGACCTAGCTTGGGGTCGGCCCGTCGCTCTGTAGGGGGACCAATTTACTCCGGTACCACGCGGTACCCCGGGGCATTGGCGCGTGTCGATGACCCGAAACCCTTTGCCGCACTGGTATTCTGGGCAGTGCCACCAACCTGGTGGTGCACCCAAGGGATTGTCTTCCCGATTCCGAACTGACCTCGCGTGTTGCGCAAACAGCACGCGAGGTCAGTTTGCCTTCGACCAAATTATTTCAGCAATGTTTTAGTCGATTGTGTCGTCGGGATCGGAGATCATTCCGCCCGAAATACCGTGCCGTTCACAGTAGGACTTCCAGCAGTTGCCGCACACTGCGACGAACACGATTACGTCGGCTCGCACAATCGGCAGCAAGGTCGAATCCGACCACATTGCGCCGTCGCAGAAACCGCCGTTGAGCCGAAGATCGCACATCTTGTGGCGGCTCTCCTTGGCGACGAACGCGTTCAGTTCCGCCTGGCTCGCAACCGGTGTCCGCTCGAACGGGTAGCGCGCCAAGATCGCGTAGGTGCGCGTGTCAGGTGTCGCGCCAGTCGAGGTTGGCGACTCGACTGTGAACCCGGTCGGATGGGAGGTTGGTCGTCCCGCTGGCGCTTCGAATTCGCGGAAGTAGTCAGCAACTGCACGGTCGGCGATGGCACGAAATTTCCCGAGTCGATCACCAGCGATGTGCACGGCCATGAACTTCGCCGTATCACCAACACTGACGAAGCGCGCTTCGGTCAGTTCATGCGACAGCAGCATTCCGACCTCGAACTGGTCGGCTAGCGCCGAGCCGGTCTCTTCGTCTTCGGTCAGCATCGGGAACCGCACGGCGGCATCGGCCAGTGCCGTCGTACCGTGCCGTTGAGCCAGGGCGACGAAGCGTGCTCGTTGTGGTGCGTCGAGCTTCTGTCGTACATCGGCCAACCGCTGCTCGGCCTTCTTGCGGCGTAGTGCTGCCAAACGCTCGTCGGGTGTCATGTCGTGGTTCTCCGATTCTTCGAAGTTGTCGGGTTGTTCGTTTCGGTCGGTCATGAGCGTTGCTGCGACTCGGGCGCGTTGCGTCGCGTGCTCAACACAATGAAGTCGTAAAGCTGCCGATCGCTGTAATGCGCGCTATGGGCAATCACGTTGTACGCAAGTTGCTTTTTGTGAGTTGCGCGTCGAATGAAGTGTTCTGACACTTCGATCCCAAATAGCTCATTGGCCCGTTCGGCGGCGCGTTTTGGCCCTTTGGAGAAACGCTCGGCAGAATACCCTTCGCGGGTCGCTTTTTCTTCAGGTGACAATTCGAAATCCACGCCTGGGGCTAGCGGGCGGGTAGTCGTGAGAGACATTGTCGGAGTTGACCTTTCGGGACTTGCGTGCTGCTTCTGTGGTGCCATGACTTCTAACTAAGGCACCACTTTAATGCTGCCTATTGCCATTAATCGACCCCTCAAGTGCAGGCAAATGGAAGTCTCATTAAACCCTTAGTCTATTTGGGCTAGCCCAAATCATTTCGACCGTTTAAGATTCTCGACCTTTATCGCATTCGGTCGAAAATGAGAAATGCGCGCGAAATGCGAATTGCAATTCTTCTGGCCTTGTGTAAACAGCCGAGCCCAACGGGTCACCCCGGCCGCAACAAGTTCTGCGGCCGGTTGCCCGCTGGCGTACGGCCATGGCGGGGTGGTCGAGACCCCTTCCAGGGGTGCGGTTGTGCTCCGAAGGGCACCACGGGTTCGCGGTAGCACGCCGACCAGTTGGGTTCGGTCTCACTCACGGCTTGGCGCTCGACGCCCCGGTCGGCCGGATGCTCATCGACGCACCCGGCGTGCGGCGCGCACTTGGCCTCGGTAGCCCTTGGTGATCGCCTTGGCGTCGCGATGTGCGGCGCGGGGATCGAACTTCGGGGCATTGAGCCGGGAAGCCGGAAACGCCGAAGCGCGCAACGTGGTCATCTTCCGATGATCGGCAGCCGCACGCGCGACGTAGGCGCGCTCGATTCGTCGCCGCGCTGGTGCGGTGCGGGTAGTGCTCGACGGTCGAACTTGGCTGGCGACGACTACCGCCGCAACGACCACACCCGCCTTGGCGGTCTTTGTGGCGACTCGGCGCGCTCGCTGACGGCGCAGAGCTGCCCTTCGCGCAGCCTCAGGAGTGGGAACAGCGCGGCCTGTGGACGAAGACGTCGACCCGCCAGGTGCCGACGCGAAGCGTCCACGGGAATCCCGGACGAATCGACGGTGAGCGGACACGGGAGGAATCCAGTCAGTTTTTCTTGCGCGGCCGTGCGCTGGACTTTGCGCGCCGACCAACTTTGGTGTTCCCCTTGCCGCGCGCCTGTTTGGAAAACTTGGCTCGCGCCGCCTTCTGGGCTTTGGTCGGTTTCCTCGCCATGTGTCACGTCCTCAGCGGTGGTTCGGGTAGGGGGTAAGCGATGACATGCGCCGTCGTTGGCAGCCGTTCACCCCAAACGCTCGACGTCGCCCTCGTTGCCGGTGTGTCCGAACGCTCGCGGGCCGACGTCGGCCGGATCGCGCATGATGCCGTCGCGGTGGGCACGGTTGACCAGCGGCGCGACGTCGGCACGGTTGCGCGATGGTCCCGGCCCGAACTCCGAAGCTCCGTCCCGTTCGCCACGGCCACGTTTGGCGTCGGCCATCGCGTCGAGCACGTGTTGGGGCATGTGGGTGTTGACTGAAATGAAACCCATTGCGCTATTCCTGATTCCGTCGACTACGTCGCGATGACCGGTGGCACATAGGTGGAGCCGGTGCCAATTTGGACGGCGACCGCCGCGCCCCGCTGACGCACACCGACGCCAAACGACCGGATGTAGGTCGAATCGGTGATCGGATAAGCGTTCACTCCGGCGACCGCCAGCAGACCTCGGTACGACTCGATCGGATGTTCCCGAACGCCGACGACGTTGGCGATCGAGTTTGGCCCGCCCGTGGCTACTACAGCTACGTAGCCCTGCGGAATGAATTCTGTCTGCACCAGGAGCGCCGGTCCGAGGGAGCCAAGGCACTCAACGCCAAAAACGGTCCCTTCGACGGGTTCGCCGACAATGTTGTCCGGCGTGAGGTAACTCGGCGCAGATTTCGACGGTACAAAAGAATACTTCGACATGATGTTGCTCGACGGACGTGACTCTTCGCCCTGTCTGAAGGTCTGAATCTGCTCGCTTTCGATCTCCGAGGCGAGAATCAGAATCTTTGAATCAGGCGTGCGTCCGTATCCGTGCTGACGAATGAGTCGGATCGAGTCCTCAAGATCGCCTGAGTCGATCTGCGTTGCGCCCGACTTGATGTAGTGGGTCTCTGTTCCATCAAATGAACGATTCAAATAATCGGGTGGAATTTGGCCGTCCGCCGAATACAGACCACGGCATTGGATGCCTTCGGCGTTGGTGCGCGGCTGCGGGTCCAACAACCGTTTCAGGATGGTGCCGGTGACCAGTCGGTTGTCGGAATGCATGATCGAGTTCACGTGCGCATAGACCTGATCGGCTGTCATCTTTCGAAGGGCTTGCCAGGTGAACGCCGACCGTAGGCCGAAGTCGCCGAAATCGTAGCCAAGCATCAGAACGTTCGACGGAACGTTGGCGGCGTTCGGGATTCCATATTCGGTCAGTCGTTCCATGGGCGGCGAACTGACGCCTTGCGGGATTGCCTCGCCGGGGACCGTTGTGCGAAAAGATAAAAGGTCCGCGATAGACGACCGGTGAGCGTTGTGAGCTTCGAAGCCAGCAACGACGGTTTCCCACACCGTGTTGAGGTCGACGCCGTCGATGGTGTGGGTGACCAGGGCATCGCCAGTCGACCCGATGCCCATTTGAGTGGGCACAGTTGCGCCAAATGGCGGATTGGCGCGGAATGCGGCGATCGTCGCTTCCAGATCGAGAGTCGTGGTCATCGGTGAAACCTCACGTCGTGGGCGCGCGGTGCTGCGCCAATCAGCCCAGTTTACGTGGCAATTCATCAAACACATTGTCTAGCAACAGTATTCGGCGTTTTAGCACCACTTGAGAGGTAGTCGGGTAACGCGTGATCGCAGTTGCGGGGCGCTTGCGCCCATGGCGACCCCGCCAGATGCCTCGCAGTGGCCGAGCTGACGCGTCAACGGCCTTTGCTGGACGTGGCGCTAACGTGGCGCTGACCGGGGGACTGGTGGGCAACTGGGACGCAAGTGCATCGCAAGTGCCAATCAAGCGCTCTAGCTGCGACTATACGGGTCAACACGACGCGCCCTGAAGTCGCCAGACAACCCACTTTCAGGCGTTGGACCGGCCTGCAAAGCCGTTTACACGGGTTCGAATCCCGTCATCCGCTCGCGTGTATCACCGCAGCTAGAGCGGCACTTCTGGCCTCCGCCAGGGTGCGGCTCTAGCCGCGTTCGGAACGTTCTGTACCCCATCCGTACCCCATTGGAAAACGGCGCCCCCGACGACGGGTTAGCCGGCCGCGAGGCTCTGCGCGTTTGCTGATTTGGCTCGCAAATTGTGCGCCGTCGCCAGCGATTGACCCGCCAACACGATAGCCGAACATCAACCGCCCTGGCGGGGGATTCGGCGGGGAACGTAGTCAGTTTGCGAGCTTAACTAGTTTCCTTGATATCGGGCTGGCTAAGTAGATGTTCCGTAGGGACCAGACTGTTGGCCCACGCTTTGAATTCTTCGATGCTCTCTGATTCCAATAAATTCCTCTGAACCGCACCCAGCATCAAATAACGATATTCTAGGTTTCGCGTGTGACTTTGCCATAGAAGAAGTAATATCGGCACGAAAGACAAAAACCAAAGCAGTGATGTAGTAGAAGCGACGAATACTGCAACTACCGCTAAAGGCGGGCATATAGCTAATCGAAATTGACTCTCGGCCTTTAATCGATCAGCCTCCGTAAATAGCTGCGGCTCCTGATTGAGCAGCAACGTGGCGGGCAGCTTGATCTCCTCGTCTAAGCTTTCACGAGCGGCACGTGCTTGATCCTCTACTTCTTCCTCATAATTGGGGGTGGTACCGTCTGGATATTTGTACGCGTAGGCGTACATGCGATTTCTTGCGATATCGCAAAGTTTATCGAGTGGATCGCGACCATAATTGATGAAGATGCGAGGTAGGCGCTTATTCGGAGTGCCGTCAGGATTGACGGTGCGAACCATGGCATACCGGTAAGCCCCCTGCCACACCTTATCGATCGCCCATTCAATCATCGGTGATACAGATTGCGACACCGCGCCGACAAGGTAGGCAACGATCCCGATAGCTAGACCAATCCAGATTGGACCGGCTGATTTGCCGAGGTCGTAGATTGCACCGGCAATATCATTGGTTGGCCTGATGGTGAGGTCTGGTTTGAGCACAATCCATAAGAAAACCAGCCAGAGGTAACCGGCGGTCAATGGGGCGCGCAGGTCGCGAAAACCTGGCAACGCCGAGGCGAGTATCTGCACTGTAGATCAGCCTATTTGACGAGCGGTATCGCCAACGTTGACCTCAACGACGGCGGGGCGCTTATCTCCAGTTCTCGACGCGGCACCCACGCGAAGTAACTCCAGAGCTTGCCGCAACTTCGCATCGGAACCGCCGCCGAGGAATGTCAAGTACGAAGGCCTAGGCATATCTAGTCGCGACTCCGCGCGATATTCTTCTAGCAATTCCCGCGCCGCCGCTTCATACGGCGTTTCGGGCCGCACGCGAACAAAAGTTTCTGCTCGACAAAGTTTCTCTTGTACGTCGAAGACTTTAACTTTGATCTTCTCCACGGGCAGATAACCGAGAATTTCATCCGTATTGTCTGGGTCGCGAATCTCCTTGCCCTTGGGGTCTTCAATGACGAAAGTCATCCCCTTTTTGACCTGATCGTTAGACCCGCGATTAATCACTACACTGTAGTTGTTCTCGATTGCGGCCACCTTGCCCGTGATCGGGTCACTCATTGCTGGCACCGCCGTTTTCATTATTGGGTACCTCATCGGCACCGAGGTGATTCGCGGTAGCGGCGCCATTCTTTGCGCCATCTCTGATCTGTTGGCGCGTGCCGGCCTCAAGCTCGTTCACGGAGAATTTGTCCTTGCCTGATTTCACCGCGTCTTTAGAGAACGATTCGAGGTTGGCAATTCCCAGAAATGCCATACCAATTGTCAGTTCGGCGGCAGTATGCCCAGCCTCAATTTGTGAGTGGGCTTGCAACTTGTGTTCATGTTCGGCGTCATCAGTAGGTCTGATAGCAGATAAGGCGGTTTTGGAGTTCGCGAAGTGCTGCCGCATAGCCTCAACACCGGCGATCAATAACCACGTCGTATAGACCGACACTTCGACATCGCGATAGCGTTTCTTGTACGCATCTTTTCGGTAGTAATAATCAGCACCCCATAGGCCGACGAGGACGCTCGAAATCGTGATTCCTAGAGATTGCGAAAATTTTCCGAAAACGCTGTCTGAATACTGCCAAGCCGCGAAGACCGTGGCGAGGAATGATCCTATGAACACGATGCCAGTGAGGCCGCGCACACCTGACAGGTTACGAAATATTGTGCTGAACCCCTCGCCTACGTGGTGGTACCACTTCGTGTCCCTCTGGCTGTCTGCCACAGCGACAGCCTAGGCCGCGATCGCTCGCGATTGCGGACAAGCCACGCTCGGCAGTCGTCGTGTTCGCTGCCGAAAGCGTGTTCAATTCGGATTGTCGACGTCGAGCGCATTGTTTCGGCAAATCGCCTGATCAGAGGCCGATTCTGGACCCCATCCGTACCCCAAACGCAAGCAAAACGCCAAGAGCCAGCAAACGACACGAGCGCTATAGTGTGCAACGCCAATTCACTTGATACGCCTGAACATCCGCTGTGACACAACCATTCTCGATTAACTGCGCGCGGCTGACCTGCGCCAACACAGCTAACCCAACAATTGTCAGATCACCCTGCAAAGCCGTTTACACGGGTTCGAATCCCGTCATCCGCTCGCGTTGTTCACTTGGTAGTGACGTCACTGCTGCGCGAGCGCACGGTCGGCAAGAGCGCCCAGTGCCGGCGCCAGGAATTCGGAGTACTCGCGCGTCACGTGGCCCGCGTCGAAGTACACCATCGTGTTGCCGACGATGGCCGGGCAGCGGTTCTCACTGCAGAACAGTTTCGTGATGTCGGCGTATCGTCCGCCGCCTGCTTCGGTGGCCTTCGCTTCGGCCGCCATGCCGGGGCCGTGTTCCGGCCCGCGTCGCGCCGCGCAGGCGGTCGGGTCGTCGAGGTGCCCCGACAGGCAGAGCGGTACCGGCGCCGGCGGATCCGCAGTCGGGCCGAGCACCAGCACCTTGGCCCCGGTGCTTCGCAACTCCTCGACGACGTCGGTGAGACTGGCCAACCAGGCGGCGTCGTACTTCTTCAATCCTGGAACCATCGTGTGGGTTCCGGTGGCGTCGTACGCACGTGACGAACTGACCACGATCAACTTCGGCCGCTCGACGCGCAACCGCTCCATGACGTGGTCGCGCCACTCCGAGCACCGCTGGATGCCTTCGGCCAACGCATTGAACGTCGTGGTTATCGGCAGGTCCGTGATGGAGCAGCCCGCCTTGGCCATCATCAGCAACCGCCAATGTCGCTGCTCGGCAATTCGTTTGAACGCCGGGTTGAACATTGCGGCACGCGAGTCGCCGATGAGCGCAACGGTCGTGGCAGAGGCGATGTCGCCCGTCGCGCACTCGGGCTGTTCCGAGTCGAACGGCAAGATTCGCAGACAGCCCCCGCTCAACATGCCCAACTGCTCGGTGGACCCACTGGTCAGCGGCGGCGTCAAGTTCGAGGGCACGGCTTGTAGGTCGACCGACGCCTCGACCGCGTCCTCTACCTCGGCGAACGCGTCCTGTACCGCTGCGTCATGCGCGGCTTGCGGCGACCCTGGGGAGACGGGTTGCGCGGAAACGACGACCGGTTCGATCGCGGGACCCCTGCCGACCGGAGTGGGCACGGCCAGATACACCACCAACCCGACACACACGGCCGCGGCGGTGGCAAGACCACCCAGCGCCAGACTGACGGCGGGTGACGTGCGCACGCGCTCGGCGAACCGGAACGGGTTCTCGACGAATCGCACGGTGAGCACCGCGAGCCCCAGCGAGACCAGGACGGCAATCAGCTTGACCCCCAACCCGACCTGATGGCCCAGCAGGGGAGGGGTGAGCACCAATACCGGCCAGTGCCACAGGTACCACGAGTAGGACACTCTGCCGATGGCTCCCATCACCGGGACGCCGAGGGCGCGGCCGACCCCGCGCGACGGTTCGGCGCATCCGGCACCGATCACCAGCATCGCGCCGATCGTCGGCAACAACGCGGCCGTCCCGGGATAGCTCGTCTCCCCGCTCAACAAGGTGCACGCGAGCAGGATCATGACCAACCCCGTCCACCCGACGAGTGCGGCCGAACGCGAAGACAGTCGACGCCATTGCACGACGGTGAGAGCCACCAAGCCGCCGAGGGCCAATTGCCAGGCTCTGGTCGGTAGCGAGAAGAACGCCACGGGCGGGACCAGGTACGTCATCAGCAGCGAGAGGCCGAATGAGATGGCCGCGACGACTGCCAGCACCACCACGTAGGGCCGCACGGACGACGTCCCATCCGTCGTCTTGCTGCCTCGGCGGCGGGCCCGTCTGATGAGCCATGCCGCACAAACGATCAGCAGCGGCCAGAGAATGTAGAACTGCTCTTCGACTCCCAACGACCAGTAATGCTGGAACGGAGACGGAGCGAGCACGTCCTGTTTGCCGAAGTACTTGACGCCGGAACTAATGAACCGATAGTTGCTGACGTACAGCGCGCTGAGAATGCCGTCGAGAGTGACGGATTGGACTTGCAGCGGGGGTAGCAACAGAGCCGAGGCGACCATCGTCACCACGCCGACGAATGCCGAAGCAGGGAGCAAGCGGCGGGCTCGCGCGCCGTAGAACTTCCGTAGCCGGACACCACCGGAGCTACTGACTTCGCGCCACAAGAGACCTGTGATCAGGAACCCCGAGATGACGAAGAAGACGTCCACCCCGATGAATCCGCCGCTGAGACCGGGGAGGTCGGCATGGAACAGAACCACGGCCAACACCGCGACGGCACGCAGCCCCTCGATGTCCGGGCGGAACTGCTTGCCAACCAAATCACGAACGCTTCGATCGCTTCCGACGGCCGACGTCACCGCGACACGGTTTGCGCTCTGGACTCAGCCCTCCGGCAGAGTGCCACGAATAGCTTCACCCGAAGATTCCCCCAGCGGTCGTACAGTCTCCCCGAAGACGATTTTCAGCGTCACCTTAACAGCAGTTGACGAGCTTCTCGACGCGAGTCACATACCACGTTCGCCGTGCGGCAGCAGGTTGAAAGTGACAACGTCGGCTACGGCAAGATGCGCGCAGTGACTTCCTTTACGCCGTCGCTGGCCGACGTCGTCGCCACCCTGCACGTCGACCAAACCGGCACCGACGACTTCGTCGCGACGCAGCTCGACAATCCCGCTCACCACATCGTCGGGGGTCACATCGCCGGTCAGGCACTCATGGCCGCCAGCCGGACCGCACCGGGTCGCACGCCACACAGCGTGCACGTCTACTACATCCGGGCCGGCGACGCCCGGCGCCCGGTGGACTTTCACGTCGTCCGGTCCCGTGACGGCGGCACCCTGTCGACCCGACAGGTCACCGCGATGCAGGACGGCGAGGTGCTGCTCGAGGCACTCGCGTCGTTCAGCAATCCGGTGGACGGCGGCATGGACTACCACGACCGGATGCCGGAAGTCCCGGCTCCCGAGGCGTTGCTCCCCGTGCGCGAGCAGTTGGCGGACTTCGCCGACGAGCTCGACGGCTACTGGGTGCGCAAACAGCCCTTCGAACTGCGCTACGTCGACGCGCCACCGCGGCTCGCGCTCGAATGTCCCGAGTCCTCGCCCCGCATCCGGTTGTGGTGGCGGCCAAGCGAACCCGTGGTCGCCGGCGCCGAGAACGCCGAGATCCTGCACAGCTGCCTGCTGACGTACCTGTCCGGCACCACTATGTTGGAGACCACCCTCAACATGCGGAAGGCTACCCCGGCTACCGCCTACAACGCGCTGATCGATCACGCGCTCTGGTTTCATCGCCCGGTCGACCTGACCGACTGGGTGTTGTCGGATCAGTTGTCGCCCAGCGGTATTGGCGGGCGTGGACTGGCCACTGCCACCATGTACAACCGAAGCGGCCACGTGGTGTGCATCGCCACCCAGGAGCTGTACTTCGGCCGACCCCGGGCCTCCTAGCCGTCGTCGGGGACGACGGACGTGCCGTCCCACCGCTGAATTCCCGGCATCACGACGTCGAGCAACTCGAGCGCCCTGGCCACGGTCTGGTCGACGACGTCGTCCAGCGAACGCGGCAGCGTGTAGAACGCGGGCACGGGCGGCATGATGATCGCCCCGTTGGTCGTCGCGCGCGCCATCAGCTCGATGTGACCGGCGTGCAGGGGAGTCTCACGCAACATCAGCACCACCCTGCGCCGCTCCTTGAGACAGACGTCGGCCGCGCGGACCACCAGTTCGTCGTTGTAGGAGTTGGCGATTCCGCTGAGGGTCTTCACCGAGCACGGCGCCACCAGCATGCCGGTCGTGACGAACGACCCCGACGACACGGCGGCGCCGATGTCACGCGGGTTGTGGTGATGGTCGGCGAGGGAGCGGACGTCCCCGGGGGTGTAGTCGGTCTCGTGGGCAATCGTCCGCTGGCCCGACGACGTCACGATCGCGTGGGTTTCGACGTCGTCGACCTTGCGCAACAACTCCAGCGCGCGGATGCCGTAGACGGCGCCCGACGCTCCCGTGATCGCGACGATGATGCGTTTCACGCCGGTCGCCCATACGCATGTGGCACGATCACCGTAGGTTTGCTGGCCACCTTCATCCAGGAGAGTATGGGGCATCGCACCGTGCCATTTCAGGATTTCCGCGAGTTTCTCGACGCGTTGCGCTCCCATGGTGAGCTCATCGACGTCGACCGTCCCGTGGCACTCGAACTCGAGGTGGCCAAGGCGCTGCGCAAGAGCGCGTCGACCGCAGGCCCGGCGGTCGTGTTCACCGACAACGGGACCGCCTTCCCATTGGTCGGCGGCGTCTACAACTCTCGGGCCAAGGCGCTGATCGCCTTCGGCTGCGACGAGGACGCCGCCTACGACAAGATCATCACGGGGCTGGGCAACCGCATCCCGCCGACCTACGTCACCGAGGCGCCGGTCCACCAGAACGTCGTGCTCGGCGACGACGTCGACCTGGCGATGCTGCCCGTGCCCAAGTACAGCCCCGACGACGGTGGCCCCTACATCACGTCGGGATTCGTCGTCAGCCACGATCCCGAGACCGGCATCCCCGACATCGGCCACTACCGGTGCGAGATCGTCGACCGCAAGACCATGTCGATGATGGCCGCCCCCGGGCACCGCTTCGCGAAGAACATGGCGAAGGCGCAACGGCTGGGCCACACAACCTTTCGCGGAGCGCTGGTCGTCGGCGTCGACCCGATGATCGCGTACGCGTGCCCGATCCAGACCACCGACGACACCGACGACTGGGAGGTCGTCGGCGGCCTGCGCGGCGAGGGAGTGGAACTCGTCAAGTGCGTCACCAACGACGTCGCGGTCCCCGCGCACGCCGAAGTGGTCGTCGAATTCGAGGTCGACTTCACCGAGACCGTCTCCGAGGGGCCGCTCGGCGAGTACACCGGCTACTACACGCCAGCGTCCGCCAAGCCAGTAGTCCGACCGACCGCCGTCACCCATCGCGACGGCGCCTACTTCCAAGCCCTCCTGACGGGCCGCCCGACGACCGAGAACCACATCCTCAAACTGCTGCCGTTCGAGGCCTCGTTCACTCACCAGATGCGTCAACAGTTTCCGACGATCGAGCGGGTGTCGATCCCGCCGTCGGGCGGCGTCTTCTTCCGGGTGGTCATCGCGATGCGACCCCGTTACGCAGGCGAAGCACGGAGTGCCATCCTCGCGGCGATGGGCAGCAACATGCGACCAAAGACCGTCATCGTCGTCGACCCGGACGTCGACGTCCACAACTCGGAGGAAGTGGAGTGGGCCATGGCCTTTCGCACCCAGCCGGCCCGGGACGTCATCATCGTCGACGCGCTTCCCGGCGGCGCCCTCGACCCGACCGCCGACGAGTCGCTACCCCCGGATCAGCGGACCGGTTCGGCGCTCGGCATCGACGCCACCTACCCGTACGGCACCGTCGTCAAGACCGTCGGCGACGTCTGCGGTCCGGCGCTGGCCGAGCACGGCAAGGAGTTCGTCGAGGTGGCGGACGTGCCCGGCTGGCGGGACTACGACTTTCCCGAAATCGACGGCAAGTAGGAGTGACATGAGCGAGATCGACCACGAGCTGAAGATCGACGCCGCACCCGAGGGAGTCTTCGAAGCCCTGACGACACTCGAGGGCGTCCGCGGCTGGCACGCCCCGACCGCGTCGGGCAGCGGAGAAGTCGGCAGCGAATGGGTCTTCCCCTATGCCGACCATCCCGAGTTTCGTTGGGAGATAACCGAATCGGAGAGTCCTACCCGTGTCGCCTGGCGGTGCACCCGTGGACCCGGTGACTCAGTGGGCACCACCGCGACGTTCTCGATCACCCCGGCCGACGGGCGCACCGTGGTGGAACTTCGGCACGCCGGCTGGCCCGGCACGCACGGCAACTTCCGCAAGTGCAACACGACCTGGGGCGTCCTCCTTCACCACCTCCGTGACTACGTCGAAACCGGCCAGTCCGCAACGGCATTCGAGTGAGAGGCACACCATGCCCCAGCAGAGTCTGAGCGAGTTCGTCGACGACATGGAGAAGGCGGGGCTGCTGGTCCGCGTCACCGAGGAGAAGCGCGTCGACGAGCTTCCCGCGGTCATGGAGGCCCACCCGTTGACCGCCGTGCTGGTGGAGAAGGTCACCGACTGCGAATTCCAATTCCTGGCCAACGCCTACTCCAACCAGGATCAGACCGCCTGGGCGCTGGGGTGCGAGAAGAGCGAAACCGGCCGTCGCATGGTCGAACTCGGCAAGGGCCGCATTACCCCCGAGGTCGTCGACACCGCGCCGTGCAAGGAGGTGATCCTCACCGGCGACGACGTCGACCTGACTCGGCTGCCGCTGTTCCTGCACCACGACCGCGACGGCCACGCCTACACCAACGACAACCTCGTCGTCAGCAAGCACCCGGACACCGGCGTCTACGACTGGGGCATCTACCGCAGCATGTTCCGGTCAAAGACCGAGAAGATGTTCGACATGACGTGCACGTCGCATCGAGCGCGGCTGAATGCTCAAGCCGCACAGGCCAAGGGGCTCGACCTGGAGCTCGCGATCGTGCTCGGCGGCCCGTTGGTCGACAAGGTGGCCGCTCTCACCGGCGTGCCACCCGGTACCGACGACTTCGAGGTGCTCGGCAACTTCTACGGCCATCCCGCCAAGCTGGTGAAGTGCGAGACCGTCGACCTGCTGGTGCCCGCCAACGCCGAGATCGTGATCGAGTGCGAGCTGATGGCCACCGAAGGGTTGACGCACGACGAGGGCCCGTACGGCGAGTTCACCGGAATGTACGGCGGCGGCATCAAGTCCAACTTCAGGGCCGTGGTCAAGGCGATGACCTTCCGCAAGGGCGGCATCTTCCAGCACGCCACCATCGGCGGCACTCACCCCTGGTACACCGACAACATGCTGCAGTTGCCGATGATCGAGTCCGACCTCTACGGCGGTCTCGCGATGGCAGGCATCGACGTCAAGGAGGTCCGCGCGCCGCTCGGCGGGTTGTCCAACATCGCCTACGCGAAGATCAACACCCGCGGCGCGGGGGACTCGAAGCAGGCGCTCGGGGTGATGTTGACGTGCTCCAAGCAGGGCCTGCCGAAGATCGCGATGGTGTTCGACGAGGACGTCGACATCTGGGACGACAACGCCGTGCAGTTCGCGATGGCGTTCCGCTACATGCCGCACCTCGACACGGTCACCATCCCGAACTGCAACACGATGACCGTCGACCCCATGATCGCCGAGGACGCGGCGCCCGGCACCGCGTCGAAGATCGGTTTGGACTGCACCATTCCGATCGGACCGAACTTCGTCCGGTCGCACTTCGACCGCAGCACCGTCTTCGAACTCGGCGATCCGCCTGCCGACGTCGTCCCCATGTCCGAGGAGGATCTGACCGCGGCGATGGCCGCGCTGATCCGGGAGGCGCCCCGCACGTGGAAGGAAATCCTCCAACACTTCGTCGGGCAGCCCTACCGCGTCGTCTACGGGGCCTTCAGCAACCTTCGGTCCCAACTCGGACGGTGCGACGACGAGCCGTGGTACCGGTATACGTTCTCCGACACCGATTTCGCCGTCGCCGCCGACGAGGCCGCGCCATCCAACTTCGACCCGCGGCACCGGGAGTGAACGGACGACGCGAACGTCGTTGGTGGGCAGTGCATTACCAACACCGGTGTGGACGTCGATGACGCAGGTCACGTCGGGCGCACGGATGCGATCGGCGCCGTCGACCATGGATTGCGTACGGTTGCTCACCAACGTGACGTTCGGCTGCGAGGCCGAGGTTACGATCATCGCTGGACTACACGCGTCATCCGAGTGAATCGCCCCATGTTCGTTGAACTTCGGGTTACTGTCTCGGATGGCTTGGCAATCAACCCTGGGAGGGCTTTGAATGGGCGCCTATCAGACCGTTTTGGTCGGAACTGACGGTTCGGATTCATCGCTGCGCGCGGTAGACCGGGCCGCGCAGATCGCCGCGGGAGCGGGCGCGAAGCTCATCGTGGCCACGGCGTACTTCCCGCAGAGCGAAGACTCCCGGGCCGCCGACGTGCTCAAGGACGAGGGCTACAAGATGGCGGGCAACGCCCCCATCTACGCAATCCTGCGTGAAGCCAGGGACCGTGCCCACACCGCAGGAGCCAAGGACGTCGAGGAGAAGGCCGTCGTCGGCGCCCCAGTCGACGCCCTGGTCGACCTGGCCGAGGAGATCAAGGCCGACCTTCTGGTGGTCGGCAACGTCGGCCTCAGCACCATCGCCGGGCGCCTGCTCGGATCGGTGCCCGCCAACGTGGCGCGTCGGTCCAAGTCCGACGTCCTGATCGTCCACACCTCCTGACGATCGGGCTCCGGGGGCTACCAGCCCCTGGAGCCTGGGATGCCCTTGAACGGGCCCTTCACCCAGCTGGTGATCCAGCCGCCGTAGAAGCCACCGGGTTGCGACTCGACCTGCTCACCGTTGACGGTGCAGCGGTCGACTAGTGCCGCCATCACGGCGACGGCACCGGCGATCGGTTCGAAACCGCGCGTGGGTTCCGGATACGTCCAGCCGGCCCGTTCGGCGACGCGAGTGCCGCTGACCAGGTCGAAGTAGGACGCCACGCCCTTCCATTCGCACCACGACGATCCCGTCGCCGGGCGCAGGGCGCCGTCCCGAAACGCTGCCGCGGGGATGTAGTAGGTGGGCGGGTGGCTGGTCTCCAAGACGCGCCAACCGTGGTCGGTCGTGGCGATGGTCTCCCCGTTCAGCTCAACGGTGATCGACCCGGCGAACGCCTCCAGCCTCGGCGGCCGCGGATAGTCCCAGACCGACTCCTGCCCGGGGCCGATCTTGTCGGGCTTGGGCCATCCGCTCATGGTGTCGATCCTCGCGCCGAGCGTGACACCAGTGCGACCGAACGCCCCAAATGTCGCAGTGGCGTCACATTCGACGCATGCGGCCGGCACGAACTCACCAGCCGCGTTCCTTCCATTCGGCGAGGTGCGGCCGCTCGGCGCCAAGGGTGGTGTCGTCGCCGTGGCCCGGATACACGACGGTGTCGTCGCCGTACCGGTCGAACACCTTCGTCTCGAGGCCACTGATCAGCGATTCGAACTCTTGCGGGTTGGTCGTACGGCCCGGACCTCCGGGAAACAGGCAGTCACCGGTGAACAGGTGCACGGCGTCCCCGGCGGCCGGCCCGCGCAGCGCCAGCGCCACCGATCCCTCGGTGTGACCCTGGAGGTGGATCACGTCGAAGGTGAGTTCGCCGATCTCGACGGTGTCACCTTCGGCGAGGATGCGATCCGGCGTGACGGGCAGCGGTTCGGCGTCGAGCTGGTGTGCGGCAGTCGGTGCGCCCGTGGCCTTCGTCACCTCGGCAAGTGCCTGCCAGTGGTCGCCGTGCTGATGAGTGGTGACGATGAGGGTCAGCGTCGGGGCGTACCGCTCGATCAGGTCGAGAAGAACGGGCGCGTCGTTTGCGGCGTCGACGAGTAGCGTCTGGCCGGACTGGGAACACGTGATCAGGTACGCGTTGTTGTCCATGGGGCCGACGGACGCCTTCACGATCGACGCGCCGGGAAGGGTGCGGCGTGCGGCTGAGCCGGACTCGACGTGACCCGTGTAGTGGTCGGCAACGGACGTTCTCTGATCGGCCATGACCATCACGGTACTGGGCGTAGCTGGGGCTTGTCGGAGGGTGGACATACCATGAGCGCGATGCGCTTCGAGCAGGTTGAAGAGCACCATCAGACCAGGAGAGATATCAGTTGGCTGACCGCCTGATAGTCAAGGGTGCGCGCGAGCACAACCTGCGAAACGTCGACGTCGACCTGCCGCGCGACTCGTTGATCGTCTTCACCGGGTTGTCCGGTTCGGGCAAGTCGTCGTTGGCGTTCGACACGATCTTCGCCGAGGGGCAGCGCCGATACGTCGAATCGTTGTCGGCGTACGCGCGGCAGTTCCTCGGGCAGATGGACAAGCCCGACGTCGACTTCATCGAGGGCTTGTCCCCGGCGGTGTCGATCGACCAGAAGTCGACCAACCGCAACCCCCGCTCCACCGTCGGCACCATCACCGAGGTGTACGACTACCTGCGGCTGCTCTACGCCCGCGCCGGCACGGCACACTGCCCCGTCTGCGGTGAGCGCATCGCCCGGCAGACGCCGCAGCAGATCGTCGACCAGGTGCTGGCCATGGAAGAGGGCATCCGATTCCAGGTGCTTGCCCCGGTGGTCCGCACCCGCAAGGGCGAGTTCGTCGACCTGTTCGAGAAGCTGAACTCGCAGGGGTACAGCCGCGTCCGGGTCGACGGCGTCGTCCACACCCTGACCGATCCGCCGAAGCTCAAGAAGCAGGAGAAGCACGACATCGAGGTGGTCGTCGACCGCCTCAGCGTCAAGGCGAGCTCCAAGCAGCGCCTCACCGACTCGGTCGAGACGGCGCTGGGCCTGGCCGATGGCATCCTGGTGCTGGAATTCGTCGACGAGGACGAGAACGCTCCGCACCGCGAACAACGGTTCTCCGAGAAGCTGGCCTGCCCGAACGGGCACGCGCTGGCGGTGGACGACCTCGAGCCGCGGTCGTTCTCGTTCAACTCCCCGTACGGCGCCTGCCCCGAGTGCGCGGGCCTCGGTATCCGCAAGGAGGTCGACCCCGAGCTGGTGGTGCCGGACCCCGACCTGACGCTGGCCGAGGGCGCGATCGCGCCTTGGTCGATGGGGCATACCGCCGACTACTTCACCCGCATGTTGGAAGGCCTCGGCGAGGCCTTGGGCTTCGACGTCGACACCCCGTGGCGCAAGCTTCCGGCCAAGGCGCGCAAGTCGATCCTCGAGGGCTGCGACGAGCAGGTGCACGTGCGGTACAAGAACCGCTACGGCCGCACCCGCTCCTACTACGCCGACTTCGAAGGCGTAATGGCGTTCCTGCACCGCCGGATGGAGCAGACCGACTCCGAGCAGATGAAGGAACGCTACGACGGCTTCATGCGCGACGTGCCGTGCCCGGTCTGTGAGGGCACCCGGCTCAAGCCAGAGATCCTGGCCGTCACGCTGGCGGCCGCGGACGACGCGAAGTCCATCGCGCAGGTGTGTGAGCTGTCGATTGCCGACTGTTCGAAGTTCCTCAACGCCTTGACCCTTGGCGTCCGCGAACACGCCATCGCCGGACAGGTCCTGAAGGAAGTTCAGTCCCGACTCGGCTTCCTCCTCGACGTCGGCCTCGATTACCTGACCCTGTCCCGGGCGGCGGGCACGCTGTCCGGCGGTGAGGCGCAACGCATTCGGCTCGCCACGCAGATCGGCTCCGGCCTGGCCGGCGTGCTGTACGTCCTCGACGAACCGTCCATCGGGCTGCACCAACGGGACAACCGGCGACTGATCGACACGCTGGTTCGGCTACGGGACCTTGGCAACACGCTGATCGTCGTGGAGCACGACCTCGACACCATCGCCCACGCCGACTGGGTCGTCGACATCGGTCCGGCGGCGGGGGAGCACGGTGGACACATCGTGCACAGCGGCACCTACGCCGACCTGCTGACCAATCCCGAATCCATCACCGGCGCATACCTTTCCGGCAAGGAAAGCATCGAGGTGCCGGCAATTCGTCGCCCCGTCGACCGCAAACGCCAGCTGACGGTGGTCGGCGCGCGGGAGAACAACCTGCGCGAGATCGACGTGTCCTTCCCCCTCGGCGTGCTGACCTCGGTCACCGGTGTCTCGGGATCGGGCAAGTCCACCTTGGTCAACGACATCCTGGCGTCGGTGCTGGCCAACAAGCTCAACGGCGCCCGCCAGGTACCGGGGCGTCACCTCCGCATCAACGGCGTGGACCAACTGGACAAGCTGGTCCGCGTCGACCAGTCACCGATCGGTCGGACCCCACGGTCCAACCCGGCCACCTACACCGGCGTGTTCGACAAGATCCGCACGTTGTTCGCCGCCACCACCGAGGCCAAGGTGCGCGGCTACCAGCCCGGTCGGTTCTCGTTCAACGTCAAGGGCGGTCGCTGCGAGGCCTGCTCGGGCGACGGCACCATCAAGATCGAGATGAACTTCCTTCCCGACGTGTACGTGCCCTGCGAGGTCTGCCACGGCGCCAGGTACAACCGCGAAACCCTCGAGGTGCACTACAAGGGCAAGACCATCTCCGAGGTGCTTGACATGTCGATCGAGGAGGCCACCGACTTCTTCGAACCGATCACGTCGATCTACCGCTACCTGAAGACCCTGGTCGACGTCGGTTTGGGATACGTGCGGCTGGGTCAGCCAGCCCCGACGCTGTCCGGCGGTGAGGCGCAGCGCGTGAAACTGGCGGCCGAACTGCAGAAGCGGTCGACGGGGCGCACCGTCTACGTCCTCGACGAACCCACCACGGGCCTGCACTTCGAGGACATCCGCAAGTTGCTCAAGGTGATCAACGGTCTGGTCGACAAGGGCAACACCGTGATCGTGATCGAGCACAACCTCGACGTCATCAAGACCTCGGACTGGATCGTCGACATGGGCCCCGAGGGCGGCGGCGGCGGCGGCACGGTCGTCGCCGAGGGCACCCCGGAGGACGTGGCCGCGGTCGCGGAGAGCTACACCGGTCAGTTCCTCGCCGAATTGTTGCCTGCACCGGCACCGGCACCCGTGAAGAAGCGGCGCAAGGTCAGCGCTTAATCGCCGACTTCGACAGGGGCGACGGGAACCGCGCGGCAATCCGCACCCCGTCGAGCCACGCGGTGAGTTCGTCTGCCTTGCGCGCCAAGGCTTTCGACGCCGCGGCGTCGACGTTCTCGACGAGGTGCACGGCGACTCGGCCGTCGGCGTCCTGGGTCCAGCAGCCGACGATCCGGCCGTCGCACCAGGCCGTCGGCCCGCCGTTGCCGTTGCGGTCGAACACCTGGGCCTGGTGGGGTCCGAGATACCAATCCCGCTGCTTCCAGCCCATCGTCGTGACGTCGAGGCCGGGCAACAGCGCGCACCACCGCTCGCAGGGCGGCTCGGGCTCGAGGTCGTCGGCCAGCGCCCAGCCGGGAACCCCGTCCAGGTCGACCTGGAC
>NZ_MVOC01000050.1:0-33480 GCF_002043095.1 Mycobacterium sp. AT1
TTGGCGCCCAACTCGACCGGGGAGGCTTCGCGTTGCAGCCGGGCGATCAGCTGATGCCCCACCGTGGGTAGCTGCCAGGTGACGGTTTCCAGTTCGCCCAACAACTCGACCAATTCGAGGTGGGTGAACTGGCCACAATCCAGGTCGACGAGTTCGGCGACGGCAGCGCGGATTCCCGCAACTGCTGCGGTGACCCGATCCGAACTCATACCCGAACACTAGTACGGGCCTCCGACAAGAAGCCCGGATCTGTGACACCTGGAACCGAAGTGACACAAGAGGATTCGAGAACTCGTCAATTCGCTCAGAGGCGGGCACTCGCACCCTCCGACCGAGAGCTTCCAGCGTCATCGGTCAGAGGTCAGGACGGTTCGCCGTCCGCAAGGTGGGTGCGCGCTCCGGTGCCCATCTTCGGTTTGTGGGCGCCTGTCCGATCACGCCCCGCCCCCTAATTCAGGTGATCGCGGTCGCGGAGTCCACTTCGGGTCGTGAGTAGATGGCCCCATACCCGAATGACCTCGGACTGGTGGGCAACGCGCTCGCCCTTGCCTCCAACCACGTGTGTGAGTGCGGCAGCCAGGCCGGCCGGGCCGATGCCAGTCTCGTGGACCGCGTCGACGAGATCGTCGAACGCCTCGCCCTCCGAGCACCCGCGCAGCCCCATCAGTATTCCGATGGCTAGATCGATCACGCGCCGCGAGTCTGGATCTGCACGCCGATCCACTTGAGTCATCGGTCTCTCCCCTTCTCGGCAGTCGCCACGACATCGATACACGACGCTCGTTAACGTCCGTTGTCGTCGGGGTGTCGCCGCCGTGCTTGCCGGGTCTCGACCTTCATCCGCGATCTCGACACGCCCGAGATCCACCTCTATTAACCAGAATTCGGATACCTCGTTGACGCACAGAAGGTCGCCGAGATTGGCCGCAGCGCGGACGCGGAGGCGACTAGAGCCAGCGCTGAAGGCCCTCGCCAAGGCGTTCCAAGGTGGCGATCTCCGACTCCAGGGCCCTGATGAACCTTCGCACGTCTGCGGCGCGCTCGGCCAGTCCCGAATCGCGAAGCTGCTGCAGTTCGATGTACCTTCGGGCCAGGTCGGATTGCGCTTGTGCGCGTAGTCCGCTGAGTTCGTGGCGGTAGTACTCGGCCTGCGCCGCGTCGGGGTCGCGGCTGTCCGCAACGTCGCCGGTGACCACTCCGTCCATGGCTCCGACGATAGCCGTGAACCCGTGACGTTGCGCACCGAGCCCCCATGCTTGGAGCTGGCTGGGTAGTCCTTCGTGAACAACGGATGCACCTCCGGTAAACGTCGGAAACTGTTGTCGGTCAACAGATGTGACATTCTCCATCCCAGTGAAACGAGCCTTGCGCGACGAACCTCCTCGGTGACATCGTCGGAATACCGGCTCAAGCCGGGGCGCGGTGCAGCGCGGGAATGGTGACGGCCGGCAGAAGTAGGGGAATGCGATGGTGATGCAGGTCCGTTCGGGTTGCGGTGACCGCAAGGATTCGTGGCAACGATGAGTGCGCGCCCGGCGATGCGGAGTTTCACCCCCGAGACGCGTTCGGCGTTCTCGGACGGTGGTTGGCAGCTGCGGGGTAGCTGCCGCGGCGCGTCCACGGACATGTTCTACCCACCCGAGAACACGAGGGGTAACGCCCGTCGGCTCAACGAGCGGCCTGCCAAGCAGGTGTGCGAGTCGTGTCCCGTGCTGGTGCCGTGCCGGCGTTACGCAGTCGACGCCCAAGAGCCACATGGCATTTGGGGTGGCACGACCCCCGAGGAGCGTGCCGAACTATTGCGAAGCGGCAGCATCGTCAGGCTGGCTCCCATCCGCCCCAGTCATGGCCGGTGAACACCTGGCCGTTGGGGATCTCGAAGCGCTCGAGGAACACCTGTAGCGCCGGCTGCATCTCGCCGTGCAGCGAGGTCATGGCCGCGACGATCTCCGGCGTCATCGGGTCGTAGTCCGCCGGCTTCTGCGCCGGGATCAGGCCGAGGTGTAGGGCCATCTCCAGCTGATAGAAGGTGAAGTCGCCGTAGGGGCGTTTCGGGTCGGCGCCGGGAATGTCTCCGTCGTCGTACGGGTCGGACAGGCTCCAGCTCATCATCGCCAGCAGGCGCCGATGCCGATCGGTGAAGTCAAAGGCGCTCTCGTCGCCAAGTGTCTCGACGAGGAACGAATACTCGCAGTCTTCGGGTGGTCGGCGATACGGATACGTCCCCGGAGGGCAGGTGCCGTGTGCCGCTGCGATGCGCAGTAGGTGGACGTCGTCGGGATCGGACGCCCAGTCGGGCGGGAAGCATGGCGCCCCCACCTCGGCGCCGTCCCAACCCACTCGCACTGCCCGGAGTCGGTCGGTATGGCCCTGCTGCCAGCGGACTTCCACGTCGGCGAGTATTCCAAAGCCCGGCGGGGGATGGGTGAGTGAGCCGCCGTCATCGCAGAAGTGCAATTGATATACTAGACATGCATTTACTGATACAGCACGATTGCCGCTAGTCGGCCGCCGTCTCGTCAAAAGGAGCCACCCCATGCCGCAGCAGGTTCGAGGTGTGATCGCCCGCTCGAAGGGTGCACCAGTCGAAGTCACGACGATCACCATCCCCGACCCAGGACCCGGCGAGGTCGTGGTGAAGATCCAGGCGTGCGGGGTCTGCCACACCGACCTGACCTACCGCGAGGGCGGCATCAACGACGAGTTCCCCTTCCTCCTCGGCCATGAAGCCGCCGGAATCGTGGAGGAGGTCGGCGCCGGAGTCGACTCGGTGACAGTGGGTGACTTCGTCATCCTGAACTGGCGCGCGGTGTGCGGACAATGTCGCGCCTGCAAGCGGGGTCGCCCGCAGTACTGCTTCAACACCCACAACGCCGCCCAGAAGATGACCCTCACCGACGGCACCGAGCTCACCCCGGCGCTGGGCATCGGCGCGTTCGCCGACAAGACCCTCGTCCACGAGCGGCAGTGCACCAAGGTTGACGCCGATGCCGATCCGGCCGTCGTCGGGTTGCTTGGCTGCGGCGTGATGGCGGGCCTCGGCGCCGCGGTGAACACGGGCAACGTCTCACGCGGCGACTCGGTCGCCGTCATCGGATGCGGTGGCGTCGGAGATGCCGCCATCATGGGTGCACGCCTGGCCGGCGCCGGCACGATCATCGCCGTCGACCGCGACCCCCGCAAGCTCGAGTGGGCCCGCGAACTCGGCGCCACCCACACCGTCAACGCCACCGACGAGGACACCGTCGAGGCCGTGCAGGCACTGACGGGCGGGTTCGGCGCCGACGTCGTCATCGACGCCGTCGGTCGCCCCGAGACCTGGCGCCAGGCGTTCTACGCCCGCGACCTCGCAGGCACCGTGGTCCTGGTCGGCGTTCCCACCCCCGACATGCAGCTCGAGATGCCGCTCGTCGACTTCTTCTCTCGTGGAGGCGCATTGAAGTCGTCGTGGTACGGAGACTGCCTGCCGGAACGCGACTTCCCGATGCTGGTGGACCTCTACCGGCAGGGCCGGCTGCCGCTGGAGCGCTTCGTCTCCGAGCGGATAAGACTCGACGAGATCGAGGACGCCTTCCACACCATGCACGTCGGGGCGGTACTTCGGTCGGTCGTCGTCCTGTGAGCGGCAACCTGCGGATCGGCAGGGTCGTCACCGATGACCTTGCAGCGCCGGGTCTGACGACCCGGCGCCTTCAGCGCTACCAGTCGACGCCGAACTCCTCGGCGCCGTCGACCAGCCACTCCGCGAGATAGCGCGCGAACGACGACCGCACCAGGATGCGGTAGTCGAACCCGTTGTAGCTCAACGGCATCAGCACCACTGCGGCCTGCCCGAGCATCGTCTGCACGGCTGCACCGGGACCGAACACCGTGGGGTGCAGGTCGACCGAGCAACCCTTCGCCAGGACGTCACGGGCGTGCTCGCCACTCAGCCGAACACTGGTGCGCTGCGCCGACACGTCGACCGCGGCCCCGCCATGCTCGACCACGGCGTCACGCAACCGCGACTCCAACTCCTCGGGCTCAAGCGCCGTCGAGGTGACCAACCATTCGTCGGGACCGAACCAGATCACCGTCACCTCCGGTGCCGTGGCCGTCGTCGACGCGGTGGTGGGCAACGCGTCGACTCCGAGGACCGCTGCGGCCGCGGCGGCTCCTTGGCCGGCCGGGTCGACCCACAGGTCGACCATCGAGACGAACGGTTCCTCCTGCACACCAGCGGAATCCGGCAACTGCGCGAACCGGCTGGCGAAGCCCTCGAGGGGGCTCCTTCGGATGAGGCTGTCAGCCATCGCGGCGGGCTCCTTCGGGATCGACGAGCACGGAACCGGTGACCTCCACCGGCACCAGGGTTCCGTTGACCGGGACACTCAGGGTGTCGCCGATGCGGGCGTGGCCACCCTTGACCAAGGCCAGGGCGAACGGACGCCCCAGCTCGGCGCTCCGGTAGCTCGAGGTGACGTGTCCGAGCATCGGCACGGGTGGCGGAGGCAGCTCACCGTCCGCGGGGGGTTCGATGATCTGCGCGCCCTCGGGCAGCACCGTCTCGGCGTCGATCGGCAGCAGCCCGACGAACTGCTTGCGGTGGGGGTTGAGATTCTCGCTACGGGAGAAGGAGCGCTTGCCGATGAAGTCGACCTTCTTCTTCGACACGACCCAGTTCATCCCCAGGTCCTGCGGGGTGATGGTGCCGTCGGTGTCCTGGCCGATGATGGGATAACCCTTCTCGGCGCGTAGCACGTGCATCGTCTCGGTGCCGTAGGGGGTGATCCCGTGGCGTTCCCCGGCTTCGATGAGCTTCTCCCACAACGCGGTTGCGTACCAACCCATTACGTTGACCTCGTAGGCGAGTTCGCCGGAGAAGCTGACCCGACCGACCCGGACGTGCGCCCCGCCGAGAGTGGTGTCCCGCCACGCCATGAACGGGAACGCGTCGTTGCTGACGTCGAGATCGGGGAACACCGCGCCGATGACGTCCCGGGACTTGGGGCCGACGACCGGGAAGGTGTGCCACTGCTCGGTCACCGAGGTCATCCGCACGCGGAGGTGTGGCCATTCGGTCTGCAGCCACTCCTCCATCCAATCCAGGATGTGGGCGGCGCCCCCGGTGGTGGTGAACACCTGGAAGCGGTCGTCGGCGAGGCGCATCACGGTGCCGTCGTCGATGACCATGCCGTCGGCGCCGCACATGACGCCGTAACGGATCATTCCGACCTTGAGGCTGCTCATCAAGTTGGTGTAGAGCATGTCGAGGAACTCGCCGGCATCCGGACCCTGGACGTCGATCTTGCCGAGGGTGGAACCGTCGAGAATGCCGACTCCCGTTCGGGCGGCGGCACATTCGCGCAAGACGGCGGTGTCCATATCCTCGTCGCCCTGCGGGTAGTACCGCGGGCGCTTCCACTGTCCGACGTCCTCGAACACCGCGCCGCGGTCGACGTGCCAGTCGTGCACCGCGGTGACCCGCTCCGGGTCGAACATGTGCCCCCGGCTGCGCCCGGCCAGCGCGGCGAACGCGACCGGGGTGTACGGCGGCCGGAAGGTGGTGACACCCATGTCCTCTGGCCGGCTGCCGAGCAGTTCGGCGGTGATGCCGGACGCGACGACGCCGGAGGTCTTGCCCTGGTCGTGTGCGGTCCCGATGGTGGTGTAGCGCTTGATGTGCTCCATCGAGCGCATACCCGCACCCACCGCCCTGACGAGGTCGGCGACGGTGGCGTCGCGCTGGACGTCGACGAACTGCCGGGTCGCGGTGGCGGAGTCGGGGACGTACCACAGCACCAGGCCCGCGGCCGGGGTGCGGACGGGGTCGGCTTCACCGGGGTACGTGGCAGTCGCAGCGACGAATCCGATTGCCGAGAGGGCTGATTCGACGGCCTCTCGACCACTGCGAAGGCAGCCAGGCAGGTCGAAGACTCCGGTCGCCGAGCCCGCGACGTCGACTCCGTCGAGGGACTCGCTGGGGACGAACGCGCCGAGCGTCTCGTCGTAGCGCAACTTGCCGCGGGCCTGGCTGTACAGGTGCACGGCCGGATTCCAGCCGCCGCTGACCAGGAGCACGTCGCAGGGCACCACGACGGGTGCCGCGTCGTCTGCGGGCGGACGCGAGACGGTGGCGTGGGTGATGCGCGCATCACCACGGGTGCCGCTGACCACCGAACCGAGGTGTACCGCGATGTCGCGAGACGCACACTCGTCGAACAGATCTGCCGACAGCTCCGTCCGCGCGTCGACCACGGCGGCAATCCGCACGCCTGCGTCCTGCAGGTCGAACGCGGTGAGGTAGGCACTGTCGTTGGTGGTGAACACCACGGCCTGCTCGCCGACCTTGACGCCATAGCGGTGCAGGAAGGTTCGGGCACCGTTGGCCAACATGATGCCGGGCCGGTCGTTGTCGGTGAACACGATCGGACGCTCGTGGGCGCCCGTGGCGACGACGATCCGGCGAGCGCGGATTCGCCAGACCCGCTGACGGCTGACCGCCACCGGTGCGTCGCCGCCCAGGTGGTCGGTACGGCGTTGCAGCGCAAGCACGAAACCGTCGTCGTAGTGACCGAACGCGGTGGTCCGCTGCAGGTAAAGGACGTCTGGGAAGGTGGCCAGTTCGGACACTGCCTCCGCGACCCAGTCCAGCGCAGGCTTGCCGTCGATCGTGTCGGTGCTCCCCAGCAGAGCGCCACCGGCTTCGCTCTGTTCGTCGAGCAGTAGGACCCGCGCTCCGGTCCTGGCGGCGGTCAGCGCGGCGGCCAGGCCGGTCGGACCCGCTCCGACGATCAGCACGTCGGTGTGGACGTGCGTCGCGTCGTACTTCGCGGTGTCCGCGATCTCGGCGAGGCGGCCCTGGCCCGGAATGCCCCGGGCGGCAAGGCCGTCGAACAACTCGACGGTGGTTGCCAGCAGCATGGGCTCGGGAAACGGGTGCTCGATCTGGACGAGACCGCCGGTGTCCTCGGCCCAGGCGGCGGTGAAGCCGCGTGGCCGGCCCAGCTTGATGCTGGTGGTCACTTGGTGAACGCCGTTGGCCAGCAACGCCGACGCGAGCGTGTCGCCGGCGTGGCCGGTCAGCTCCTGGTCGTTGAAGACGAAGGTGTGGGTGGTGGAGCGGTCGACGCGACCACCTGCGGGGGTGCGAAACGGTGCATTCATGGGGTGGTCGGCCTCTGCTCGTCAGGTCGGTACACGCTGTGGAACCGGTAGGTGGCGGTGTCGCGGATGGCGTTGAACCATCGGCGGCAGCCCGCGCTGTGGCTCCAGCGTTCCGCGAAGAGCCCCTTCGGGTTGGTGCGGAAGAACACGTAGCGTGCCCACTCCTCGTCGGTCAGCGCCTGCGGGTCCTCGGGGTAGGCGACGTGTGCTTCACCGCCGTAGTGGAATTCGGTTTCCTCGCGCGTTCCGCACCAAGGACATTCGATGAGTTGCATGGTGTTGCTCCTGTGTGAACGGCTCGGTGGACCTAGTGCGCGACGCCGGCGGCGCCGTGTTCGTCGACGAGCGCTCCGCTGACGAACCGGTCGAGGCTGAACGGGGCGACGAACTCGTGCGGCTCGTCGTTGGCGATGGTGTCGGCAAGACACCAGCCGATGCCAGGGGTCGCCTTGAATCCGCCGGTTCCCCAGCCCGCGTTGAGGTACAGGTTCTCGTACGGGGTGCGGCCCACGATCGGAGAGGCGTCCGGGCAGACGTCGACGATGCCGCCCCAGGTGCGCAACAGATGAGCGCGGGCGAACACGGGGAACAATTCGACGGCGGCGGCCATCTGCCGCTCGATGATGTGGAACGCGCCGCGCTGACCGTATCCGTTGTAGGAGTCGACGCCGGCGCCCATCACCAGTTCACCCTTGTGGGCCTGAGACACGTAGACGTGCACGGCATTGCTCATCACGATCGTCGGATGCACGGGCTCCAGCAGCTCCGAGACCAGCGCTTGCAGGGGATGGCTCTGCAAGGGGGTCCGGATGCCGAGCATGTCGGTCAGCGTCGACGTGTGCCCGGCCGCGCAGAGTGCGACCTGGCCCGCGCCGATGTCGCCCTGGGTGGTGCGGACGCCGGTGACCCGGTCACCGTCGGTGACGAAACCGGTGACCTCGCAGTTCTGGATGATGTCGATGCCGGCCTGGTCGGCGCGACGCGCGAACCCCCATGCGACGTAGTCGTGCTTGGCGATGCCTGCCCGCGGCTGATACGTCGCGCCCATCACGGGATAGCGAATGTCGTCGGAGACGTTGACGATCGGGCAGAGCTTCTTGACTTCGTCGGCGTCGACCCAGTGGGCGTCGATGCCGTTGAGCTTGTTGGCCTCGACCCGTCGCACGCTGTCGCGGACGTCCTGCAGGCTGTGGGCAAGATTCAGAACGCCGCACTGCTTGAACAGGATTGGGTAGTCGAGGTCGTCTTCGAGTCCCTCCCACAGTTTGAGCGCGTGCTCGTAGATGCGGGTGCTCTCGTCCCAGAGGTAGTTCGATCGGATCAGCGTGGTGTTGCGGGCCATGTTGCCGCCGGCGAGCCATCCCCGTTCGAGCACGGCGACGTTGGTGATGCCGTGGTTCTTCGCGAGGTAGTGCGCCGTGGCCAGTCCGTGGCCACCGCCACCGACGATGACGACGTCGTAGTTCTTCTTGGGCGTCGGTGTGCGCCAGAGGAATTCCGGATGGTCGGGAAGGTGTGCGCCGGGCGGCACGGTGTGAGTGGTCACAGCGTGGCCCCTGCGAGGCCGGGGTAGAGCGGGAAGCGCGCCGCGAGGGCGTCGACCCGGGTACGGAGTTCGGCGAGGGCGGCGTCGTCGGTTGCGGGTCGCAGCGCGTGGCTGATGACGTCGGCGACCTCGGCGAAGGCGTCGAGGTCGAAGCCACGCGTCGCGAGGGCCGAGGTGCCGATGCGCACACCCGAACTGACCATCGGTGGGCGCGGGTCGAAGGGGACGGCGTTGCGATTGACGGTGATGCCGACGCGGTGCAGCCGGTCCTCGGCCTGCTGACCGTCCAGCTCGGAGTCACGCAGGTCGACCAGCACCAGGTGCACGTCGGTGCCACCGGAGACGACGCTGATGCCGGCGGCATGCGAATCCGGTTGCAGGAGACGGTCGGCGAGGATCTTGGCGCCGTCGAGGGTGAGCTGCTGGCGCACGACGAACTCCGGTTGGGCGGCGACCTTGAACGAGACGGCCTTGGCGGCGATGACGTGTTCCAGTGGGCCGCCCTGTTGACCGGGGAAGACCGAGGAGTTGAACTTCTTCGCCAGGGCCTCGTCGTTGGTCAGGATGATGCCGCCGCGCGGGCCGCCGAGGGTCTTGTGCGTGGTCGAGGTGACGACGTGTGCGTGCGGCATGGGGGAGGGGTGCAACCCGGCGGCCACCAGGCCGGCGAAGTGCGCCATGTCGACCATGAGGTAGGCCCCGACGTCGTCGGCGATGCGCCGGAATTCGGCGAAGTCGAGCTGCCGCGGGTAGGCCGACCAGCCGGCGAGGATCAGCTTGGGTCGTCGTTCGTGGGCCACTCGTTCGACCTCGGCCATGTCGACGAGGTGGTCGCCTTCTGTCACGTGGTACGCGGCGACGTCGTACAGCTTGCCGGAGAAGTTCAGCTTCATTCCGTGGGTCAGGTGACCGCCGTGCGGCAGTGCCAGACCCAGGATGGTGTCACCGGGGGTGAGCAGTGCGGCCATTGCCGCGGCGTTGGCCTGCGCGCCCGAATGCGGTTGCACGTTGGCGTATTTCGCACCGAAGAGCTCTGTGACGCGGTCGATGGCGAGCTGCTCGATCACGTCGACGTGTTCGCACCCGCCGTAGTAGCGCCGGCCCGGGTAGCCCTCGGCGTACTTGTTGGTCAGCACCGAGCCCTGTGCCTGCATCACCGCGAGCGGGGCGAAGTTCTCGCTCGCGATCATCTCGAGGGTGGTCTCCTGGCGGGCCAGCTCGGCGGTGATCGCGTCGTGCACAGCCGGGTCGAGCTCAGCCAGGGAGGCACCGAGGAGCGGGTTCGCGGGCTGTACCGACGTCGGCACCGCGGTATCGAGAGTCATTGACGCCTTCCTGGAATCTCACTGAGTAAGTTACTGGTATATCAGTTAGCGATTAGGCTAGGATCAAAACGCGATTACGTCAACAGATCAACGGAAGGTCGGCGATGACACTGGCGGATTTCCAGGCCGATGGCTCCCTTGTCGGCGCAGACGTCGGTACGGAGAGCAACGCAGATCGCGCATACGAGGTGATCCGCGAGCGCCTGGTGATGCTCGACATCCGGCCCGGTGAACCGATCAACGACGACCGGCTGTCGGCGGAACTCGGCCTTGGCCGCACCCCCGTGCGGGAGGCCGTCAAGCGCCTGGAACGGGATCGACTCGTCGTCGCGTATCCCCGGCGCGGCACGTTCGCTACCGCCGTCGACCTGACCGACCTCGCGGACATCTCCGAAATCCGCAAGCAACTCGAGCCGACCGCCGCGGCCAGGGCCGCCCGCACGGCGTCCGCCGACATGCGCGCGCGACTCGGTGTCCTTGCGGAGAGCATCGCCGCGATCGACGACGATGACGACGCGCGGGAGGTGTTGCGCCGCGACGTCTACGTGCACCGCGAGATCTATCGCGCGTCGGGGAATCCGCACCTCGAGCAAATCCTCATCACCCTCGACGGACATGCGACGCGGATCTGGTGCCTGTTCCTGGACCGGCTGCCCGACGTCGCGAGTCACGTTCGGGAGCACATCGCGTTGCTCCAGGCGATCGTCGCCGGTGACGAGGCGGCCGCAGCCGACCTGACGTTGGCGCACGTCACGGGCTTCGAACGGGAGATTCGCGCGCTGCTCTGACGGCGTGCCGAGACGTTTCGGCGACGGCGGTCACCGGCCGTCGACGCACTGATATATCATCGACGCGGCACGGTCGGGTTGACTTCCGGGTGCAAGACGTCGACGTCGGGAGGTTCGTGACCGTGACAACGCTGAGCTCGGCGGAGCTGGAAGCCGACCCCGAGGGCATGTCGTTCGCCGACCGCGCCTACCTCGCCATCCGGGACAAGCTGATCATGCTCGACATCCGCCCGAACGAGGCGATCGTGGAGAGCGAGCTGGCTGCCGAACTGCAGTTCGGAAGAACGCCCGTCCGGGAGGCGCTGAAGCGGCTGGAGGCCGACCGGCTGGTCGTGTCCTATCCGCGCCGCGGGACGTTCGCCACCGGGGTCGACGTCGCCGACCTTCGACACATCTCGCAGATCCGGGTGAACCTCGAGCCGGTGGCGGCACGGACGGCCGCAGAGGCCGCGAGTGCGTCGACGAGAGCCGAGCTGGTGCGGTTGGCCGACGACACCGACGCGCTCGACGTCGCAGGAATCGACCGCAACGAACTGATGCGGTGGGATCTTTTGGTGCACCGCGCCATCTACCGCGCCGCGGGCAACCCCCATCTCGAAGACGTCCTCGTCCGGTACGACAACCTCGCCACCCGCATCTTCTGCCTGTTCCTGGATCGGCTGCCGACGGTCGCCAAGCACGTCGGCGAGCACACCAATCTTCTGCGGACCATCGCCGCCGGTGACGGAGACGCAGCCGCTGCGATCGCACTCGAGCACGTCATCGGGTTCGAGGAGTCGGTCCGCGCCATCGTCTGATCGGTGACGCCGACAGGCGTCAGCTGAAGACGACGGTGCGATGCCCGTGCATCATCACGCGGTTCTCGCAATGCCACCGAACTGCGCGGGACAACGCCAGCGCTTCGGCGTCCTGTCCAACGGTTGCCAGCCGCGCCGGGTCGTATGAGTGGTCGATTCGGATGACCTCTTGCTCGATGATCGGTCCTTCGTCGAGGTCGGGCGTCACGTAATGTGCGGTCGCCCCAACGAATTTCACGCCGCGGTCGTAGGCCTGGTGGTACGGCTTGGCGCCCTTGAAGCCGGGCAGGAACGAGTGATGGATGTTGATCGCGCGGCCTTGCAGCGCCGTGCAGGTCTCGTTGGACAGCACCTGCATGTAGCGGGCCAGGACAACGAGGTCGGCGTCGTACTCGTCGACCAGTGCCAGCAGTTCGGCCTCGGCCTCCGGCTTGGTCGTCGGCGTCACGGGGATGTGCACGAACGGAAGGCCCGCCGCCTCGGCCATGGGGCGCAGCACCTCGTGATTCGAGACGACGGCCACCAGCTCACCGCCGAGGGTGCCCGCGCGCCAGCGGAAGATGAGGTCGTTGAGGCAATGACCCATCCTCGACACCATCACGACCACGCGAGGCGGCACACCCGCGTCGAAGCGGAAGTTCATCCCGAAAGTGCTTGCGAGCGTCTCGAATTGCTCGGTCAGCTCCGGGACGCCCGCGACCTCTTCCCCGCAGATGAACTTCGTGCGAAGGAAGAACGACTGGCTCACCGTGTCGTCGAACTGCTGGTGCTCGGCGATGTCGCAGTTGCGGGAGAACAGGAACGAGGTGACGGCGTGGACGATGCCCGGCCGCTGGGGGCAACTCAGCGTCAGGGTGAAGTTCTGGGTCATGAGATCTCCTGGTGGGAGTGGGGTGGAGCGTGGGTCATCGGCAGGTCATGCCCGAATCTTCTTCATCTCGGGGTCGACGAGTGGTTCGGCCGCAACGGTGGCCGCGATGCGTCGATCGAAGTACTGGATCTCGACACCCGTTCCGACGACGGCGGTGGCAGGCAGCCACGCGTAGGCGATCGGCGCACCGACGGTGTGCCCGAACGACGCGCTGGTGACGTAGCCGACGGGTGCGCCGTCGACGAATACCGGCTCGGATCCCAGCACGACCGAACTGCCGTCGTCGACGACGAGGCAGGCCAGCCGCCGCTGAACGGTGTCGTCGGAGATTCCGGCCAAGGCGTCGCGCCCGAGGAACTCCTCCTTCTGGAGTCGCACGGCGAACCCGAGTCCCGCTTCATACGGGTTGTGTTCGGTCGTCATGTCGGTGCCCCACGACCGGTAGCCCTTCTCCATGCGGAGGCTGTTGAACGCGGCCCGGCCCGCGGCGATGACGCCGTGCCGCTGGCCCTCTGCCCAGAGCGCATCCCAGAGCCGCAGACCGTTGTCGGCCGACGTGTAGAGCTCCCAGCCGAGTTCGCCGACGTAGGACAGGCGCATTGCGGTGACGGGCACGCCGCCGATCCGAACCTGCTTGCAGCGGAAGTACTTGAAGTTCTCGTGTGAGAAGTCGTCGCGGCTGAGCGCGGTGACCACCTCGCGGGCCCGCGGACCCCACAGGCCGATGCAGCAGGTGCCGCCGGTGATGTCGCGGACCGTGACGCTGCCGTCGGTCGGGGCCTGGCGACGGAAGTAGTCCATGTCCAGGTTTCCGTTGGCGCCGACCTGAAAGGTGTTCTCAGACAAGCGGGCAACGGTCAAGTCGCTGCGCACGCCGCCGGCTGCGTCCAACGCCAAGGCGTAGGTGACCGCGCCGATCGACTTGTCCATCTTCGCGGTGGTCAGTCGTTCGAGGAGCACCAAGGCTCCCGGTCCGGACACCTCGAGTCGCTTGAGTGGCGTCATGTCGTACATCGCCACCGCGGTCCTCGTCCGCCACGCTTCGGCTGCGGCGATCGGGGAGTGGAACTTGGCGGCCCACTCGTCACGGGGCTTCGGCTGCCACTCGGGCGGCAGCTGGCCGACCAGGTCGGCGTTGGCCTCGAACCAGTGTGGGCGCTCCCAGCCGTGGCTCTCGAGGAACATCGCGCCAAGTTCCTTCTGGCGGACGTGGAACGGACTGACGCGGATGTCGCGCGGAGATTCCTTGGGCTGCAACGGGTGCAGGATGTCGTAGATCTCGACGAAGTTCTGCTGCGAGGTTTCGCTGACGTACTGCGGGTCGAGTTGGATCTCCTCGAAGCGGTGGACGTCGCACCCGTGCAACTCCACTTCGGAGCGTCCGTCGACGAGGAGCTGGGCGACCGCTCTGGCGACGCCGGCCGAGTGGGTGACCCACACCGCCTCGGCGATCCAGAAGCCCGCGACGTCGGGTGATTCGCCGATCAGCGGACCGCCGTCGGGTGTGAACGAGAAGATCCCGTTGAACCCGGTCTCGATCGTCGCGTCCCGCAGACACGGAAGCAGTTCCTTGGACTTCTCCCACGCGGGGGCGAAGTCCTCTTCGGTAAAGGTGAGCATGGACGGCATTGCGTCGCTGGTGATTTCACCGCCGGGCAGGTCGCGGAGGTCCACGGGCATCGGGCGGTGTGCGTAGGAGCCGATGCCGAGGCGGTCGACGTGCTCGCGGAAGTACAGGTCCTGGTCCTGATGGCGCAGGATGGGGAATCCGGCTTCCGACGACTCGGTGTTGCGGCCGACCAGTTCGGGGAGCTGGTGCGTCGTGGCGTACTGGTGCGCCAATGGCAGCAGTGGGACGTCCATGCCGATCAACGCGCCGAGGTCCGGACCCCAGAATCCGCCGCAGGAGACGACGATGTCGGCGGGGATCACGCCTGTGGTCGTCGTGACGCCGGTGACCCGGCCGCCGCTGTGCTCGATTCCGACGACCTTCGTCGAGCCCCGGAACTCCGCACCGCGGGCCTGCGCACGTCGACTCAGCGCCACGACGACGCGAGACGCCTTGGCCAGGCCGTCGGTCTCGACGTAGAGCCCACCGAGAATGCGCTTCGGTTCGAGCAGGGGATGCAGCTTGGCGCACTCCTCCGGCTCGATCACGCGGGCGTCGACGCCCCACGAGGTCGCCCAGCCCTGCCTGCGGTGCAGTTCGGCCAGTCGCTGGGGGGTGGTGGCGACTTCGAGGCCGCCGACCTGGTTGAAGCACCATTCGCCGTCGACGTCGAGGCCCTTGAACTTGTCGACGGTGTAGCTCGCCAGCGCGGTCATGGTCTTTGACGGCGTGGTCTGGAAGACGAGGCCCGGGGCGTGGGACGTCGACCCGCCGGTCAACGGCAGCGGTCCCTGGTCGACGACGGTGACCCGATCCCACCCCCTCGCCGTCAGTTCGTCGGCGAGATTGGTGCCGACGATGCCGGCCCCGATGATCACGACGCGGGGTGAGCCCATACTCGTAGTTCTCCTAGTGGTGCCTGCGCTAGCACGTGCGACTAATTGATCAACAACTGATATACCAACCGTACGACTTGACCGTCTGCGGCGTCAAGGGGTGCGGATCTATCGCCTCGTCGGCTGCTGGGATCGGCCGACGGATGGGTCATTCGGGCTGATCAACCGGCGGGTGCGGCGAATCGCGAATCGACGCCGTGCTGGGCTGACGTGGCAGCTGGCTACCTAAAGTGGCTAGCCGCGTCCGGTGCCGGCAAAAGTTTCTTTGTCTAGCAGTCGCGTATCAGCCAGTCGCGGTCTAATATATCACGAACGCCGCTGGTGGAAAGTGCCATCCATCCGCGGCGGGTCGAGTCACCCGGGTCCGCAATGGCCGGCTTTGATGCCGCTCGGAACAGCCCGGTACGCACCGCGGCGGTATGTGAACTGAACCTGGAGAAATTCGACAGGGCAGACGCATATCAACAGAAGAGTGTGACGTGGATCTCCATCGAAAGGGGACATGGTCCAGGTCGCATCAGTCCGATCCGAGACGAGCCGGCCCAGCGCCCTCAGGAGTTTCCCGTGACAGCACAGCAAGACAATCCACCGGATACCGAATCCATGCCGCTCGAGCCGGATGCGCTCGACTATTGTTCGCCGGCGTCCGGAATGGACGGACCGCAACCTCCTGGTCGCCCCGTCACCGATCCCGTCGTATTCGGCGTGGCGGCCCTGTCCGTCGTCGCCATCCTCGCGTGGGGCTTGCTCGACCCGCCCGGGTTCTCGTCGACGATGACTTCCATCCTCAACTGGGTGGTCGGCAACCTCGGGTGGCTCTTCATTCTGTCCGCCACCGGCTTCGTGCTGTTCGCGGTCTGGCTCGCCCTGAGTCGCTACGGCAGGATCCCGCTGTGTGGGGACGGGGAGAAACCCGAGTTCAGCACCGTCAGCTGGGTCGCGATGATGTTCAGCGCAGGCATGGGTATCGGCCTGATCTTCTGGGGCGTCACCGAGCCGCTGACGCACTTCGTCAAACCCCCACCGGGGCTTGCGGATTCAGCGGCGGGCACCGCGTTGGCCACTGCGCTGTTCCACTGGGGATTCCATCCGTGGTCGATGTACGCCGTCGTCGGCTTGTCGGTCGCCTACGGCACCTATCGGATGGGGCGCAAGCAGCTCATCAGTTCCGCGTTCACCCCGCTGTTCGGTCGCAAGCGCGTCGAGGGGCCCATCGGCAAGATCATCGACATCCTCGCGATCTTCGCGACGATGTTCGGCACGGCCGCCTCGCTTGGCCTCGGCGCACTGCAGATCGGCTCCGGCATCGAGACCGTCGGCTGGGTGGGCAAGGCGGGAACCTTGCTTCTCGTCTCCATCGTCGCGCTGCTGACGCTGGCATTCGTCGCATCGGCTATTTCCGGCGTGTCCAAAGGCATCCAGTGGCTGTCCAACATCAACATGGTGTTGGCCCTGATTCTGGCGATCTTCGTCTTCGTCGCAGGCCCGACGGTCCTGATCCTCAACCTGATCCCGACCTCGCTCGGCGACTACCTGGCCAACCTGCCAAGCATGTCCGCCAGGTCGGGCGCCGACGGTGCGGACACCGACAAGTGGCTGTCGTCGTGGACGATCTTCTACTGGGCGTGGTGGATCTCGTGGACGCCGTTCGTCGGCATGTTCCTCGCCCGCATCAGCCGGGGACGCACCATCAGGCAGTTCGTGGTCGGCGTCATCCTGATCCCCACCACGGTGAGCATGGTGTGGTTCGCGGTATTCGGTGGGGCGGGGATAGGCCAGCAGCGTGACGGGATCGACCTGTACGGCAGTGGCGAACCGGAGTCGACGCTGTTCGGAATGCTCGACCGTCTGCCGCTCGTCGGTGTGTCGTCACTGCTGGTGATGGCGTTGGTGGCGATCTTCTTCGTCTCCGGCGCGGACGCCGCCTCGATGGTCATGGGGACGCTGTCGCAGCGGGGCTCGTTGAACCCCTCGAGATGGGCGGTCGCCACCTGGGGCCTGGCAACCGGGGCCGTGGCGATCCTGATGCTGTGGGCGGGTGGTAGTGATGCGCTCAACGGCCTGCAAACGATGACGATCATCGTCGCCGCGCCATTCGTCTTCGTGATGATCGGCATGTGCGTCTCGCTGTATCTCGACCTCAGGAAGGACCCGTTGGCAAAGGAGCTGCGGAGGCTGCCGACGGTCTCGCAGGAGTAGTCCGTCACAGGGCGGCCCCGCACCGGGGCCGCCCTGTGGCGCGCCTCGGGAATCCCGCCCGACGGCGCACTGCTCTACACCGACTTCCGCCTCTTGACAGGGGTGTGACATGCCCCCAGACTGTTGCGTAATGCGAATTACGTTGCGTAATGCGCACCAGCGGTCGAACCGGAAGGGTCCGCACATGATCGACATTTGCCCACTCGCAGACCTGCCCCCCGGGGAGGCTCTGCGAGTCGACACCGTCCCTCCGATTGCCGTGTTCCACACCGAAGACGGCGAGGTGTTCGCCATCGACGACACCTGCTCACACCAAGACGCCTCACTGGCCGACGGTTGGGTCGAGGGGTGCGAGGTCGAATGTCCGCTGCACGCCTCGCGGTTCAACCTGCGGACCGGCGCGGTGGACGCGCCCCCCGCGAAGCTGCCGGTCCGGGCGCACGTCGTGGCGATCGAGAACGGCCTCATCCGCGTCGAGCTCAGCACCGACAAGCCGAACCTGCCGCCCGACATTCGGGCCCGCCTTGGTGACGGGGCGAACCGGTGAAGCACGTTGCGATCGTCGGAGCCTCGTTGGCCGGACTGTCGGCCGCACGCGCTCTCCGCGCCCAGGGTTTCGACGGGCGGCTCACGATCGTCGGCGACGAGTCGCGGCGGCCGTATGACCGCCCACCCCTGTCGAAGGGGTTCCTCGTCGGCGACGTGACCGAAGCCGACCTCGCCCTGGAGTGCGACGACGACGACGACCTCGACGCCACCTGGCTGCTCGGCGCACCAGCGTCTCGACTCGACGCTAATTGCGGCGCAATCGAACTCGCCGACGGGACACGAATCGACGCCGACGGTGTCGTCCTGGCCACCGGTTCGAGGGCGAGGCGGTGGCCAGGCAGTGACGAACTGGCAGGCGTCCACGTGATCAGGACCGTCGACGACGCAGTCGCGCTGCGCGAGGATCTGCGACCCGGTGCCAGGATGGTCGTCATCGGAGCCGGATTCATCGGCGCCGAGGTGGCGTCGACCGCACGCAAGCTCGGGCTCGACGTCACCGTGGTCGAGGCCGCGCCGACGCCATTGGCGGTACAGCTGGGCGAGCGGCTCGGCACCGTGGTGTCCTCGGCGCACATGGCCAACGGGACGACGTTGATCTGCGGCACCGTCGTCGCGGGCCTCACCGGTGAGAATCGGCCGCTGCGTGGGTCGTCCGGCCCGGACCGGGTCACCGGCGTCAACCTCGCCGACGGTCGGCACCTCCCCGCCGACGTGGTCGTCGTGGGAATCGGCGGAATCCCCAACATCGAATGGCTTCGAGACAGCGGCCTGCAACTCGGCAACGGCGTGCTTTGCGGCGCCGGCGGCGAGACGACCATTCCCAACGTCGTCGCCGTCGGTGACTGCGCGGCGTGGCACGACCACCTTCACGGCGCGCCCCACCGGGTGGAGCACTGGACCGGCGCACTCGAACGGCCCGCCATCGCCGTCGCGACGCTGCTCGCAGGCGGACTGCACCAGGGCACCCCGGCCAAGGCGCCGTACTTCTGGTCGGACCAGTACGGGGCTCGCATTCAGTTCGCGGGAGCCACCCGCAGCGGTGACGAGATCACCATCGAAGCGGGCAGCTGCGACGACCGCTGCTTCCTGGCCACCTACCGACGTGACGGTCTACTGGTCGCGGTCCTCGCGGTCGACCAACCTCGGCTGTTCGGCCGCTGGCGTCGCCAATTGGCCGCCGCGCCCGCAGGCGTCTGACCCCAGCCCTCCATCAGCCTCTCAGCCCACGATCCACCAGGAGTTCCGTAGTGACCATCGCTACCCCCACCCTGCCCGAGAGCCTCATCGCCACCCTGCCTGGGCACTACTACACCGACGACGGTGTGTTCGCCCTCGAGCAGGAGAAGGTCTTCGAGGCCATGTGGTTCTGCGCCGTCCGCGCCGCCGACCTGGACAAGCCCGGTGCGTTCCGGACCGTGCAGGTTGGGCGTGAGAGCGTGCTGATCACGCGGTCGCGCAAGGGCGAGGTGCGCGCGTTCTTCAACGTCTGCAGGCACCGGGGCGCACAGCTCTGCACCGAGGACAGTGGCGAGGTCAAGCGGGCGTTCCAATGTCCTTACCACGCTTGGACTTACGACTTCGAAGGCAAGTTGATCGCGGCCCCGAACCTGACCAAGATGCCGGACGTCGACCGCACCGAATACGGCCTGCGCAAGATCGCGGTTCGCGAATGGCTCGGCTACGTCTGGGTCTGCCTCGACGACGAGCCGCCGTCGTTCGAGGCCACCGTGATGCAGGAGATCGTCGACCGGCTGGGTGACGTCGAGTCGATCGACCACTACGGCGTCGCCGACTTGAGCCTGGGACGCCGGATCACCTACGACGTCAAGGCCAACTGGAAGCTCATCATCGAGAACTTCATGGAGTGCTACCACTGCGCCACGATTCACCCGGAGCTGACGGAGGTGCTGCCCGAGTTCGCCGACGGGTACGCCGCGCAGTACTACGTCGGCCATGGCGCCGAATTCGGTGAGGAGGTCCAGGGTTTCACGATCGACGGCTCCGAGGGCCTCGACCACATCCCCGGTGTCACCGAGGGCCAAGACCGCCGCTACTACGCCATCACCGTCCGGCCCCAGGTGTTCGTCAACCTGGTACCCGACCACGTCATCGTGCACCGGATGTTCCCCATGGCCGCCGACCGAACCATCGTCGAATGCGACTGGCTGTACATGCCGCACGTCGTCGAGTCGGGGCGCGAAGTCGGGCACTCGGTCGAACTGTTCCATCGCGTCAACCAGCAGGACTTCGACGCCTGCGAGCGCTGCCAGCCCGCGATGAGCTCGCGGACCTACCGAGACGGTGGGGTCTTGGTGCCCAGTGAGCATCACCTCGGCGAGTTCCACGACTGGCTGCGCGCCAAGCTCGGCTCGTGAGGAGCGACGGATGCGTCTCGATTGGTATGACCGTAGGATTCTCGAATTCGTGGTCGAGTGTGGGCCCTGCTCGCAGCCGACCGACGAACAGACCTTCGCTTGCTTCGGCATCAGCGCGCAACGCGTGATGCGCCGGCTCGACGCCGTCATCGACCTCGACGACACCCCCGGTCTCCCGCTCGGGGAGCCGGACCGGGGTCTCCTGAAACGCGCTCGCGCGCTACGCGTTTAGGCCGTAACCGGCGGTCTCAGCACTCGACGTAGTTGACCGGCACGTTGACTGCGAGGCCGCCGGTGGAGGTCTCCTTGTACTTCGAATGCATGTCCGCGCCCGTGGTGCGCATCGTCTCGATGACCTGATCGAGGCTGACGCGGTGGGTTCCGTCACCGCGGAGTGCCATCCGGGCGGCGTTGATCGCCTTGCCCGCCGAGATGGCGTTGCGCTCGATGCACGGGATCTGGACGAGCCCCTCGATCGGATCGCACGTCAGCCCGAGGCTGTGCTCCATGGCGATCTCGGCGGCATTTTCGACCTGTTCCGTTGTGCCGCCTAGAATTTCAGCAAGTCCGGCCGCCGCCATGGACGCTGCCGAACCCACTTCTCCCTGACATCCGACTTCGGCACCCGAGATCGACGCGCGTTCCTTGTACAGCGAACCGATTGCGCCGGCGGCGAGCAGGAAGCGAACCGTGGTTTCGTCGCGGTCCCGCTTGCCTGCGGGGGTGTAGTGCATGGCGTAGTGCAGCACCGCGGGCACGATTCCGGCGGCGCCGTTGGTGGGAGCGGTGACGATGCGTCCGCCCGAGGCGTTCTCTTCGTTCACGGCGAGCGCCACCAAATTCACCCAGTCTTCGGCGAATTCGGTGCTGCGGTCGGGATCCTCGTCCTTGAGTCGCTCGAACCAGTCCTTCGCTCGGCGGCGCACCTGCAGTGCGCCCGGCAGGTAGCCGCCACGGCCGACACCCCGCAGCTCGCATTCCACCATGACGTCGCGGATGTGGAGAAGACGGGCCCGGACCTCCGCGGCCTCCCGGGTGGCGGTCTCGAGCTCGAGCATGAGATCGCTTATCTTGCAGTTCTTCTCGTGGCACAGTTCGAGAAGTTGCTTGGCGGATCCGAAGCTCGACGGGTGACGGTCGACCTGGCCCGTCGTGGTCTCGCGGCTCTCGGCCTCGGTGACGACGAAGCCGCCGCCGACGGAGAAGTATGTCTCGCGATGCAGTTCGGCGTCGGAGCCGTCGCGCGCGGTGATCGTCAGGGCGTTCGGATGGAAGGGCAGCATCGTCAACGGTCGCAGGATGAAGTCGCCCTCGGTGAGGGCTATCGCGTGCGAACCGCCGAGGGTGATGCGACCGGTGGCGCGCATCGCGTCGATGCGTCGCTCCATCTCCTCGGTCTCGAGCTCTTCGGGAACGAGGCCTTGCAGGCCAAGCAGAATGGCGGTCATCGTGCCGTGTCCCGCCCCGGTGGCCGCCAACGAGCCAAAGAGGTCGACTCGGACGTCGACCGTGTCGACGAGCGCGCCCAGTGTCTCCAGGTCGGCGACGAATCTGGCGGCGGCTCGCATCGGCCCCACCGTGTGCGAACTCGACGGTCCGATGCCGATCGAGAACAGTTCGAACACGCTGATCGTCATGAGACGGCCCTTCTGAGTTGCCGGTAATGCGTCCTGCGACCATCCGACTCCGTCGGACGGCGAAAAGCGACAGTCGATGTGATCATCAGTTGATATATTACAATGTCGAGCGCCGCTCTGGGGGGTGGTTGGCAATCACTCCGGGTCGGCGTTGGCGCGCAGGAAGCCCGCGAAGCCCGGAATGGTGAAACGGAGGAGGCCGCGACCCGCCGACTCGATCAGGCCGCGGTCGATGAGCTCTTGGCGCGGTCGGCTCAGTGCCTCGGACGTGATGCCAAGTCGTGCGGCGAGGGCCGCGCGCGACACCGGGTGGTCGCCGAGCTCGGCCATGGCCGTGACGACGCGACGCTGCTCGGGGTTGATCTTTGCCATCCGGCTGCGGAACACCGCTCCCATCCGTTGTTCGGCGCGCTCGGCACCCAGCTGGACCTGAGCCCGTCCGATGACGTCGCCCCGTTGCGGACGGCCCGCCTCCCAGGCGGCGTCGCCGATCAGCTGCACGCGGTGGGGATAGCCCGCGGCGGCTTCGATGGCGGCGAGGATCGCGTCGTCGGACCACGTCACCCCGAGTTCCTGGGCGGGCAGCCGCAACGCCTCGGCCACCGCGACCTCGCCGAGCAGGCCGATCTCGACGAAGTCGGTGCGCTCCCCGAAGGTGGCGGCCTCGGGTACCGCTCCCAGAAGGGAGGGCAGGCCCGCGGCGATGATGGCCACCGGGTAGCCCTCAGGTGCACCGTCGAAGTGCTGTAGCGCAATCAGGAGGGACCGCCGGTCGGCCAGTTGGGCCTCCTGGAACTCGTCGACGAACACCGCGAGTCCGTGGTGGTCGTGCTGGCGCGCGAATCGACCTGCGTCGGCGAGATTGCGTTCGACGGCAGCGGACACGCGGGTGCGGTCGGCCTCGAGGCCCACCTTGGCGCCGGGAACGCCCACCTCGACCTGGACCTTGCTGAGGTTCTGCAGAATCCCCTTGGCCTTCTGGCTCGTCGACCGGCGGCTGATCTCCTCGGTCAACGACGCCGCCAGGTCCGGAGCGAGCGCCACGTCGTCCCGGCCCGTGACCCATACGGTGAGGTAACCGGCCGCGGCGGCTTCCCGTTGGGCCGCTCGAAGCAGCGAGGTCTTGCCGAGGCCGCGGGATCCGTAGAACGCCAGCAGCGGCCCACCGGAGCGGCCCAGCATTCTGGTGCGTGCCAGGCGGGTGCGGATGGTCTCGAGTTCGGCACCGCGGCCCGCGAGATAGACGGGCACGGCGCCGGGGGAGTATGGACTTGGCAGCACAGCTCTCCGTATCGAGTCGTATAGATCTGGACTGACTATACGTACCAATACGGCGGAGCAGACGTCATTCGGGAGCCAGGTCACCGTCGACGAGAACTCGCGCAGGTGGCCTCAGCTCGTCACGGCCGACCGCATCGGTGGTCTGTACGGCGAGTCCGACGGCTACGAGTATTGCTCCCTCGCGGCACGGCAGATCAGGGCCGCGGGTGCCCGATTTTCCACCAACGGCTGAGCTACACGTCGCCGGCGAAGTCCGCCGTGATCCAGCGGTCGGGACGCACGGTGAACAGAGTGCTCGGGGTGTCACCCATGCCCTCGACGAACGCTCGCCCGCCCTCCTCGCCGAGGTAGCGGATGGCGATGGCCTGCTGGACCTCGAGCGGCGCCGGGTCGCTGCCCACGACCGTGCCCTCGACGACTACGTACTGGTAGGGCGGTTCTTCGCGCTGCACGACCAGCGTCACCGCACCGGCCTGCTCGATCAGACGCGTCTTGCGTGAGTTCGTCCCCGTGTTGATCCGGATGTGGCCGTCGGGGGTGTAGTCGTACCAGATCGGGACGCTGGCCGGCGGGCGGCCGTTGTCGGCGGCGACCGACAACACGCCGACCCGCTTGTCCTCTAGGAACCGACGTCGTTCATCCTCGGTGAAGTGCCTCATGGTCTGACCGAACACGTGAATTGACGCGCACTATTCCCTCGGGCCCCAATCCCCGCCGTCGGCGACTCTGCGTTCGGCGAGCGCCGCCAGCCTCCACGTGCATTCGCGGTTGCGTGGGATCGCCGCTGCCAGTGCCAGCCGGTCGGGCACCCAGCCCATGGGCGCGCCGACGGGAACCTCCGCCATCTCGATGCGGCACCCGCCGCCCTCGACGTCGAAGAGGCACAGCGCAATCCGCGCCTTTCCGAGCGGGCGTCCCTTCGCCAGCAGCACCAGCCGCTCCTGCGGCACGCACTCCTCGACCACCGTCTGGTCGTCCAGGAGAAGCGGCCACACGCCGACCGAGTGGTGGATGGTGCTACCCACGGCCGGCCACTCGGGCGACACGGCGCGCATCCGGCTGTTGCCCACCACCCACTGCGAATAGGTCCAGCCGTCCGCCATCACGTCCCACACCCGCTGCCGACTGGCCGTGGTGTCGCGCCTGACGGTGAGGTGACTCTCGACTCCTGGCGGGTGGTCGGTCATTCGGACTCCTCGTGGGTCAGCGACAGCCGAGCGGGCGTGGAGGCGACAGTCACCACCGCCAACGGTCTGCTCACGAGAGTGGTCCTACCCGTCGACGGGGCGAACAAACCCGGGCCGCTGAACCCCTCCAGGTAGGGACGCGACGAGAACGGCGCCGGTGCTCGGCACCACCTCACGCCCGCGGGTAGTGACGGGGTCGGGCACCCCGATAGATTGTCGACCGTGCTGCGCGGCCCAGGGGATCCTCTTCCACTCACGACGCGGCGCATCCTGATCACCGGGCCGTCCGGCGCGGGCAAGAGCACACTGCGACAAACGATCAGTGAGACGCTCCACCTGCCCACGGTGGAGATCGACTCGCTGCACCACGGCCCCAACTGGTCGTCGCGCCCCACCTTCGCCGCGGAGGTCGACCAATTCACCACTGGCCCAAGCTGGGTCGTCGAATGGCAATACGCACAGGTTCGGCCCCTGCTCTTGAGCCGCGCGGACACGCTGGTCTGGCTGAACCACAACAGATGGACGGTTACCCAACGGGTGGTGCGCCGGACCGTGCGGCGGCGGATCCATCACGTCGAACTGTGGAATGGCAACTACGAGCCAGCTCTGCGCACCATCTTCACCGACCGCGGCCACGTCATCCGGTGGTCTTGGCGCACGCACCGCCAGCGAGAGCGCGAAGCACTCGCCGTAGCCCGGCAGGTGCGCGGACCCATCGTCGTCCGGCTCGTCGGACAGGCTCAGGTCGACGCGTGGGTGAGCGGGCCCCTGCGAGCGTTGGCTGCGTCCCGCTAGCCACTACTGCGACTCCCGTTAGTGCACACGGGTTGTCGAACACCGGGGTAGGCACCTGGTGGAACACGGGGCGGTGTCCGGGCGACCCGGGTCTACAGTCACCTCCAGGTAGCCGAGTCCAGCTGGAGGTGCCGTGTCGCTGATTGCGCTCGAAGAGCACTACGCATGGGATCCGGCGAGTTCGGACAACGTCGTCGCCACCTGGCTGGGCTCCAACGACCCGACCGCCTACGCGCGGTTGTACGACCGGGGGCCGCTTCGCCTGGAGCAGATGGACGCCGCCGGGATCGACTTCCAGATTCTGTCGCTCTTCGATCCGGGTGTTCAGGACGAGCCCGACGCCACGCGTGCCGCCGACCTCGCCAGGTCCGCGAACGACGACCTCGCCGAGTCGGTACGCGCTCACCCCAACCGATTTGGCGGCTTCGCCACGTTGGCAACACAGGACCCCGATGCCGCGGCGCGTGAATTCGAGCGTGCGGTAACCGAATTGGGGATGGTTGGCGGCCTGGTCAACGGGCACTGTCAGGGGCGCTACCTCGACGACCCCGCATACGAGCCGTTGTTCGCATGCGCCGAGTCGCTGGGCGCACCGATCTACCTGCACCCGACGACGCCGCACCCCGCCGTGATGGACGCGTGGTTCGCACCGTACGTCTCCGACGGCATGCATCTCGCGTCGTGGGGCTTCGCCGCCGAAACGGGCACGCACGTGCTGCGGCTCGTCTACTCCGGGCTGTTCGACAAATTCCCCGGCCTGCAGATGATCATCGGCCACCTCGGCGAGATGCTGCCGTTCGCGGCGTACCGGATCGACCGCTACTACGGGTTGGGCGGAGGGGGTGGTTCGAGCCGGGGTTTGCAGCGACTGCCGTCGGAGTATCTCCGCAGCAACTTCCACGTCACGACGAGCGGCAACTTCTGTGCACCCGCGTTTGCGTGCACGCTCGAGGTGCTTGGCGCCGACCGGGTGATGTTCTCGGTGGACTACCCCATGGACGACAACCAGGTGGGTGCCACGTTCATGGCGGACTACCCGATGGACGAATCAACCCGTCAGAAGGTGGCGTCCGGCAACGCGATTCGCCTCTTTGGGGATCGGCTACCGGTCGAACTCGGAGCCGGCTAGATGGCGAAGACCTGACCGTCTCGGGCGACCGTGACGTCCCCCGAGTAGTGCCGCGCGACGGCGTTGCGCCATTCGGAATCAGGCAGATCCGTCGGCGAATAGTGGCTGAGGATGACCCGCTTGGCGTTCGCGGCCGCGGCGACCTCACCGACCTGCTCGGCCGAGGTGTGCGAGCTCGCCAGGTAGCCCGGTGGAAACCTGTTGCCGTAGTACGCGTCGTCGAGACTGAACTGCGCCTCGTGCACCAAGACGTCGGTGTCCCTCGCAAGGGCAATCAGGTTGTCCGACTTGGTCGTATCCCCGGAGAAGGTGACCGAGACACCGGACTTCTTCAGGTCGAAGCGGAAGCCGAACGCGGGATACACGTCGTAGTGGGAGACCAGGGTGGCCGTGACGACCACGTTGTCGTCAGACATCACCGGAAACGGCGGCGTCGTCGGCGACCTGTCCCGAAAGTTCGACCCCGGCGGAACCGGGATTTCGACGACGTCGACCAAGCGCTCGATGTCGTCGGTTCCCATGTCGCGCATGAAGATGTTGTTCGTGTACGCGAATGCCTGTTGCAGCGCGTGGGTCGTGGCGGCCAATCCTGGTGTGGGGTCGGCCGCGTCGATCGTGGGTGGATTCGCGGCACCCACCCGGCTCGGCGGTAACCCGCCCGCCGAACCGGGTCCGTACACGGTGACCGGCGCCTTGCCCTTCGACGCCGTGTAGCCGCCGGAGAGAAAGAAGCTCCAGTAGTCGACCATGTGGTCGGTGTGCAGGTGGGTGATGAACATGCTCCTGAGACCGTCGAACGTAAACCCGGCATTGGTGAATGCGTTCAACGAGCCCAAACCGCAATCGATTTGGTAGAGATCGGCGCCAACTTTGAGTGTCGTCGAGATTCCGGTGCGGTTGGCGACGGGCGGTGGACCGGCCTGGACGCCAAGGGTGACAAGAGCGTTCTCCGGCAGGGCTGCGGGTCCATCGGGAGGGCTGGCCGTCGCGGGTGCCGACGTGCTCACCACGGCCGCGCCGACGGCGGCCGACATCGACGCCGCCAGCAGGGACCGCCGCGACAACGAACCCCGTCCTGCGGTGCCGTCATCGCAGTTGCAGCTCACGCCATGAGGTTAACTGTCCAGTGACGCCGGGCGCTGGGGTTCGGCGGGTCTGGGGAGGCGAATGGCCCGACTGTTGGGGCGGCGCCGGTCGCGCGGTCTCGGCAAACGTGCGTGGCTGGTGACCTGGTCGATTCGACTGGTGTTGTGGACGCTGGGATTCACGCGAATCGTCAAGACCACGATCGTGAACGCCGACGTGGTGCCCGCCAAGGGTGCGGTGTTGCTGGCTGCCAACCACACGTCGATGGTCGACGTGCTCTTCATTCTGGCTGCGCTGCGTCGAGAGGCGATCGCCATGGCCATGGCCGAACTGTGGAAGTCGCCGCTGACCCGCTGGCTCGTCGAGGTGCTTGGCCAGATTCCCGTCGTCCGAGGGGATTCCGAGTCGGGGAAGCAGGCGATGGAGAGCGCAACGCAGGCGTTGCTCGACGGTGCCCTGGTGGGCATCTTCCCCGAGCAGAAGTGCGTACTGCCAGGAGAATCCGCGCCGTACCGTCCCGGCGTTGCGGTCCTGTCGAAGCGCACGGGCGTGCCGATCATCCCGGTTCGCCTGGTGAACGCCAACGAATTACTGCCCGTTGACAAGAAGTTTCCGGTCTTCGGCCACACCGTCTACGTGATCTTCGGGGAGCCAATCGACCCGGACGACTTCGTGTCCGTCCCCGAGTTGCTCGACGAGGTGCGGCTGCGCATCACGACGTTGAAGGTTCCCGCGGAGTCGGATCGGTAGTCGAGGTGCCGGCGGGAACGACCCACGATGCAGCGCACGGCCACCCGGTGGAGCGTTCACGCCGCCAACCTCGAGGTCAGTAATCCCAGTTGGTCGGCACGAAGCGGAAGGCGTTGCCCGCCTCGGCCACGTGACACAGCGACGGGAACGGTAGGTGAGTGGCGACCAACTGCTCGCCGGTCGCCGCCAATTCCTTCAGCAGTCGGACCCGAACCCGGGTGGATTCCTCCGGATCGTGTTCGAAACCGTTCTGCCAGTCCGGGTTTTCGAATCCCGGCTGGAACACCGCGTCGCCGGCGAAGGTCAATGCCTCGCCGCGGGATTCGACGCGGACGATGCTGTGGCCGGGGGTGTGCCCGCCGGTGCGGCGCACCAATACGCCGGGGGCCACCTCGTACTCCGTCTCGAACGGTCGAAGCTGGCCGCGGTACAGGTCGAGGAATTTCGTCGCAGTCGAGCGCAGCACGTCGGGAATCGGCGCGGGCATGACGGTGCGGGAGAAGTCCGGCGCCTCCCAGAAGTCCGCCTCGGCGGCCGCCAGGTGAACCCGCAGATCGGTGCGTAGGCGTCCCCGCAGCCCGTCGACGAGCAACCCGCCGATGTGATCCATGTGCAGGTGGGTGAGCACCACGTCGGTGACCGAGGCCGGATCGACGCCTGCGGCGTCCAGTCGCATTGCCAACTGCCCGGCGCGTGGGAAGCCGGGAAACTCCGACCCGAGGCCGGAGTCGACGAGGATCACCTTGTCTCCGCTGCGCACGACGGCCACGTTGAGCGGCCAGTCGGTGATCTCCGGAGGCAGATACATGTCCTTCAGCCACGCCGACAGGTCGGCGGGCGCGGCATTGGTGGCCATCGTGGAGGCGGTTATCGGCAACACTCCGTCGCTGATCACCATCACTTCGACGTCGCCGACCTGCACTGCGTAGCGCGAGGGGACCAACTCGTCGACCAAGCTCATGTTCCTACTCCTTCTGAACGCCCAAGGGGGAGAACGAGTCGAGATGACCCGTCTGCCCCGTCGAACGCCGTCCCGCGTCGGGATTCATCCCGTTGACGGCAAACGGGTACGCCAATGGCGAGAGGCGCGGGACGGCGCATGTCAGGATCGTCGGGTGCCACCACCGCAGCAGACCCCGATCACGACGAGGCCATGAGCACGCCGCGCCGCTTCGCCGGCCGCTACGAACTGCGCGAACTGGTGGGTATCGGGGGCATGTCCGAAGTGCACTTGGCGCGCGATCTGCGACTGCATCGCGACGTCGCGGTCAAGGTGTTGCACGCCGACCTGGCCAAGGACCCCAGCGTCAGTGCACGATTCCGTCGGGAGGCGCAGAAGACGGCAGGCCTGAACCACCGTGGCATCGCGGCCGTGTACGACACCGGTGAGGCGGAGACGTCCACGGAGGCGCCGCTCTACATCGTGATGGAGTACGTCGACGGTCCGACGCTGCGTGACGTCGTGCGCGAGCGCGGTGCGATGACCCCGCGGCGCGCCGTCTCGGTGATCGCGGACGTATGCGAGGCGCTGGAGTTTAGCCACCGCAACGGAATGATCCATCGAGACGTCAAGCCTGCCAACGTCATGCTGACCAAGGCAGGCGCCGTGAAGGTGGTCGACTTCGGCATCGCCCGGGCACTCGCCGACGGCGATGGTGGCAGCACCAGGACCGGCGCAGTCATGGGTACCGCGCACTACCTGTCTCCCGAACAAGCCCGCGGCGGCGCCGTCGACGCCCGCTCCGACGTCTACTCGGTGGGCTGTGTGCTCTACGAAATATCAACTGGCGAACCACCTTTCACCGGCGATTCACCCGTGGCGATCGTCTACCAGCACGTCCACCAGGATCCGGGCGTGCCCTCGCGCCGCAACGGCGAACTCACCCCCGCCTTCGACGCGATCGTGGCGAAGGCGATGGCGAAGGATCCCGACGACCGCTATCAGTCCGCCGCGGACATGCGCGTCGACCTGCTCCGCCTACAGAACGGAGACGTTCCCTACGCAGCCGCGCGGACGGCGGTCGAGGCGACGTCGCCGCTGACCGTGGCCGAGACGCGCGGCACGGTCGAACCGGACGGGCCCGCGCCGGAAGGCAATCGCCGTCCGGTGTCGCGACGACTGATGGCGATCGGCGCGGCGACGGTCCTCCTCGTCGCAGGAATCGTCGCGCTCAGTATCGTCAGAAGCGGCTCGGCCGACGAGGCGCTCCTGGACGTTCGGGGTCGAACGATCTCCGAGGCGATCGCCGTCCTGCACGACCGCGGTCTGAACACTCGGGTCGAGAAGAGGGTGCATCCGACGGTGCCCGCCGACCGCGTCGTCGACACCGTCCCCGTGGCGGGGACCGCCGTGGCAGCCGGGGACGAGATCACGATCACCGCCTCGACGGGTCCAGACCGTAATCAACCTGCCGGCGCGCAGCTTGAGGTTCCCGACGTATCGTCGCTGACCTACGCCGACGCCATCCGGATGCTGACCGATGTGGGCTTCCGGCAGTTCCAGCAGGCGTCGCTGCCTTCGTCCGCCGAGCTGAAGGACCGCGTGTTGGCCACCAATCCCTACGCGCGGCGGATCGTCGACGGCACCGCCACGATCACCGTCGTGATGGGCTCGGGTCCCGCAGCAAACGGCCCCTGACGCGTCAGCGGAAGCGGACGTCCAGCGTGGCCAAGCCAAAGATCTTCCGGCCTGCGGACTTCGCGGTGACGATGGCGACACCGGTGCGGGTCGCCGGATCCAGGGACTTGATTCGACCGCCGAACTCGATGTCGGCGCCACCGGAGGCCGACACGATGGCGGGCTGCGACAGCCTGATCGCATAGCGGGTGACCGCGCCGGGGTCGCCCAACCACGCGGAGCCGAAGCCGGCACCCAGGCCCATGGTCAGCATGCCGTGGGCGATCACGTCGGGCTGCCCGGCGAGCTTGGCGATGTCCTCGTCCCAGTGCAGTGGATTGGCGTCGCCGGACACGCCGGCATAGTTGACCAGGTCGCCGCGGGACAGCCGGGCGTGGTGCACCGGGAGCTCGTCACCGACCTTCACGTCGTCGAAGGACGTCGCCGACGGGGTGCGGCTGGCACCTCCGTCGGAGATCCGCGCCTCGCCGTCGGGGCGCACCGTCTTCTCGTAGCTCGCACCCGACTCGTCGACGCCGAGGAGGTTGACGTCGTGCATCATCACGCCCTGAATGGCCGGCCTGATCGCCGGGTCGACGTCCTCGCCGGTCACGCCGACGACGGTGGTGTGCAGGGTGTGGACGCGCTCGCCAGCGGCATCGGTGAAGGTATTGGTGACCGTGATCAGGTCTCGACCGGCGATCCGGCGGACCGACGTCAGCTCGACGTCAACCGTCAGCTCGTCGCCTGCCACGATCGGCCGGTGCTGCTCGAATACCTCTTCGGTCTGCAAGTACATGTCGTAGCCGATGACCACCGACTCGAACATGCGCTGGTTGCAGGCCATGGCGGGGGTCGACGTGAACGTCAGCGGGGCCACCACGTCGGGAAAGCCCAGTTCCGCGGCGGCGGCGACGTCCCAGTGCGCGGGGTGGTAGTTCTGCACCGCGCGGGCGAACTCGCGAACCTTCTCGCGTCCGACCAGGTAGGTGCCGTCGGCCTGGTAGTGGTGGCCGACTCGGGATTCGAGCTCCGACGTTTCTGCTGCTGCGGTCATGGATGTGCTCATCTTTTCTATCGGTCAGTTCGCTGTGGGCCGACCAAAGCACACTAACGGGCGGACGGATCGCCGCTTCCGAGTCCCTCGCGCAGTCGCGCATTCTCGGCCTGCAGATCTGCCAGCTGGCGGCGCAACGGGGCGAGGAGGGGTTCGAGTTCGGCGGCGCTGAACCGCGGCGTGATGTGCTGCTGGCAGTTCCAGTCGAAGGCCTCGACGGTGACGAGGACGGCGCGCTCCACTTCGGCGGAATAGTCGGGATTCGCGAAGCTCTTGACCAAGGCCGGGTCCTCGGCGACCGTGACGACGCGGGCGTGGCCGAATATCTTCAACCGCCGCTGATGTGCGTAGTCCAGGGCGATGATTGCGACCCTGTCGTCGCCGCCGACGTTTCCAGTGCTGATGTACTGCAGATTGCCGCGGAAGTCGGCCCAGCCGATGGTGTGGTCGTCGACGACGCGCAGGAAACCCGTTGGGCCGCCCCGGTACTGGACGTACGGCCACCCCGTCTCGCTCACGGTGGCGAGGTAGAAACTGTCCCGTTCGGCGAGATACTCGCGTTCGTCGTCGGTGAGCGCGTCGATCCCGGGAGCGGCATTGCCCTGCACGCGTTTGCGGCCGTAGAAGCCGTCGCTGCCGTACTCGCGCTGCACGCCGACGACGGCATCGGTGAACGCGATGGAGCCGTAGTGCTTGCTCACCGGTGTCTCCCTTCAAGGCGTGGACGTAGTAATTGTGCAGTGCGCGGCCAGATCCTGACTGGCAACGCTCGAAGCTCTCGGTCGGAGGGTGCGAGTGCCCGCCTCTGAGCGAATTGATGGGTCCTCGAATCCTCCTGTGTCACTTCGGTTTCAGCTGTCACAGATCCGGGTTTCCGGTCGGTGGGTCGCACTAGTGTTCGGGTATGAGTTCGGATCGGGTCACCGCAGCAGTTGCGGCCTACCAGGCCGCCGCGGCCGAACTCTTGGAGCGCTCCTTCGAGGAGTTCACCCACCTCGAACTGCTCGAATTGTTGGGGGAACTGGAAAAGACGGCCTGGCAGCTGCCGGCGGTGGGGCATCAGGTGATCGGCCGGCTGCAACGGGAAGCCTCCGCGGTGGAGTTGGGTGCCAAGTCGCTGAAAAGTGTGTTGGTGCAGCGGTTGCGGATCTCGGGCAAGGAAGCCAAGCGCCGCCTGGCCGACGCCACGGAGCTGGGCCCGAGGACCGCGTTGAACGGTGAACCGCTGGAGCCGCTGTTGGCCACCCACCGCGACCGCCCAGAGCAACGGGTCGATCGGGCCGGAGCACGTCACGGAGATCCGGTCGTTTCTGGACAAGCTCCCGGCTCGGGTGGACCCCGAGGTGCGGGAGCTCGCGGAGAAGACGTTGGTGGTCGTCGGGTCCTCGACGGGGCCGGAGGAGGTGCGCAAGGCCGCGGAGAAGTTGGCCGCCGCGATCGACCAGGACGGACCCGCACCCGACGACCGGGACCGGGCCCGGAAACGGGGCGTGACGATCGGGCCGCAGCAGGCCGACGGGATGAGCCGCATCACCGGACTCATCGACCCCGAAGCGCGGGCCACCCTGGAACCGGGCCTGGCCAAACTGTCCGCCCCCGGCATGTGCAACCCCGAGGACTGCGAACCCCGCACCTCGGGGACGCCGTCGCAGGAACAGATCGACGCCGACACCCGCAATCACGGGCAACGCACCCACGACGCGCTCATCGCCCTCGCCCGCACCGCGTTGGGTTCCGGTGAACTGGGTCAGCACAACGGGTTGCCCGTCACCGTCATCGTCACCACCACCCTGCAAGACTTGGAAGCTGCCCGGGGGTCCGGTGTCACCGGCGGCGGATC
>NZ_MVOC01000050.1:33511-109432 GCF_002043095.1 Mycobacterium sp. AT1
GTCGGGCAGCGGATCATGCTGCACGCCCGCGACCGCGGGTGCACCAAACCAGGCTGCACCGTCCCCGGCTACGGGACCCAGGTGCACCACACCAACGGCTGGGCGAAGAACGGGCAGACCAACATCGACGAAGTGGTCTTCGCCTGCGGTGGGGACAACCGCCTGGCCGAAGAAGGCTGGACGGTCACCGTCGGCCCCGAGGGCGTCCAGTGGATCCCGCCACCGCAACTCGACGTCGGCCAAGCCCGACTGAACTACCTCCACCACCCGGAACGACTCCTCGTCGACCGAGGTCCCTGAGGTGTGCCGAAAGCTTTGTCACACAGGCGATTCTGGCCGCGGGGCCAGCAGTCGTTCGATGAGCGCGAGCTCGGCCAAGTTCACCCAGGACGGATTGGATTGCTGCGGCGAACGGAGGACCTCCGTCGACTGCAAGCCGGCCGCCCGCAGATCCGCAGCGGATAGCGGTTCGGTGAACAACGGGATGTGGACGGGAACGTGCAGCTGACCGTCCTCCATGGTGACGTCGCCGGTGATCCGGCCCGCTCCCCAGAAGCCCCGGCGCGGGTGCGCGGAAACCCAGAACAGAACGCGCTGGCCAGGGCGGATGAGCTGCGACCGGTAGTTGTCGGCGACGCACCAGGACGGCTTGGTCTCGCCGGCCGCACGCATCGGCTCGACGTCGGTGCGGTGGGGATTGCACTTGATCACCCACGCCCCGAGCGTCTCGAGGGTGACGGCGCGTTCCATCGAACCGTCAGGCCCGATCAGCCACGAAGTGGGTGTCCGCGCCGGTCTTGAACACCACGTACGCGCGCTTCCACGGTGCGTCGTCTAGCAGCCGCCACTCGTGGCCCGTGCCGGTGTGGTCGACGGCCAGCAGGACGTCACCCGGGTGGATGGTGAACGATTCGCCGCCCACCGTCGTGAATTCCAGCACGCCGGACAGCGTGATGACGTACTGCGGAATCGGGTCGTTGTGCCAGTCGAACGACGAATGCGGTGCCGTTTCCTTGAATTCGATCGATTCGGCGTCGACCAATTGTCCGCCGGTGATGCTGCCGCGTTCGACGTGGGAGTTGCCGTCGGGACCGGTGTAGAGGCGGTACGCGCGAATCATGCTGGGACTCCTTCGTTCGTGGGCTACTGGTTGACCTGCAGGACGGTCGCGGTGTTGGCGCGAACCCGCCGACACAGGTCCGCGTCGTCGACGAGCGACTCGCCGTACGACGGAATCATGCCCTTCAACCGCTCCGCCCACCCGTCATTCTTCAAGTCGTCGGAGAAGCAGCGATTGATGACGTCGACCATGATGGACACGGCAGTCAATATTCGGTGGTGGTCGCCGTCGACCTATTCGAGAACGTCGTCGTGAAGCTGTTTGGCGAGATCGGTGTTCGAGCGGTAGTCGACGCAGACGTCGACGATGGTGATGCCGGGGTTGCCCAGCGACTCCTTGAAGGCACTCTCGAAGTCGGCGAGGCCGCTCACCCGGACACCGGTGGCGCCGAAGGCCGCCGCGTAGTGGGCGACGTCGTACTCGGCGAGTCGAACGCCCGACTTTCGGCCGTACTTCAGCTCCTCCTGGAAGCCGACCATGTCGTAGGTGTTGTCGCGCATGATCACGTGCGTGAAACTGAGCCCCAGCCGCGTCGCAGTTTCCAATTCCTGTGCGCTGAACAGGAATCCGCCGTCACCGGAGATCGACACCACCTGGGTGCCCGGCCGTACCAAGGCGGCGGCCATGGCCCAGGGCAGGGCCACCCCGAGGGTCTGCTGCCCGTTGGAGAACAGCAACCTGCGGGGCTCGTAGGCGCGAAGGTGCCGGGCTGCGTAGATGTAGTTCGACCCGACGTCGCAGGCGACGGTGGCGTCGTCGTCGACGAGGTCGCGAATCTTGAGTACCAGTGCCGCGGGGTTGACCCCGACCTCGGTGTCGCCATGCATGGCGGCCGCCTCGTCGATGGCGGTCAGGGCGGCGCGCTTCTCGTCGACCGACGCCGCCGCCGACTCGGACAGTCGAAGGCCCGACAGTTCGGGGATGAGGGCACGAAGGGTGGCTTCGACGTCGCCGCGAAGTTCGAGCGCGGGCTGGTAGTGCGCGTCGACGTCGGCGGCGACCTCGTCGAGATGCACCACGACGCGGGCGGGGTCGGCGTTCCACAGCCGGGGGTCGTATTCGACGGGGTCGTACCCAATGGTGAGGAGGACGTCGGCCTCGTCGAGGAGTACGTCACCCGGTTGGTTGCGGAACAGTCCGACCCGGCCGACGTAGTGGTCCTCGAGCTCGCGCGACACCACTCCCGCCGCCTGGAAGGTCTCGACGACGGGGAGGTTGGTCACGCTGAGCAGGTCGCGGATCGCCGCGCAGGCGCGGGGATCGCCGCCGCGCATCCCGACCAGAAGCACCGGTCGACGGGCGTTGCGGATGAGGTCGGCGGCGCGCGAAACGTGTTCTGCCGGTGCGGCACCCAACGGTGCCACCGGGATGGGAGTGACGACGGCATCGGTCGACTCGGCAGCCACGTCCGACGGGATCACCACCGCGGCGGCTCCCCTGGGCACCGTGGTGGCGGCCCTGAACGCGTTGGCGACCGCCTCCGCCGCGTTGTCGGGATGGGCGACCTCCGCGGTGTACTTGGTGATGGGGGTGAGCATCGCCGCGGCGTTCATCGACTGATGCGTGCGCTTGAGTCGATCGGCGCGGCCGACGGCCCCGCAGATGGCGATCATCGGATCCTGCTCGGTGTTCGCGGTGACCAGGCCGGTCGCCAGATTCGTCGTTCCCGGACCGGAAGTCACCAGTGCCACACCGGGAGTGCCGGTGAGCCTGCCGACGGCGGCGGCCATGAACGCGGCGTTCTGCTCGTGGCGGCACACGATCAGCTGCGGTCCTCCGTCGTCGAGTGCGTCGAACACCGCGTCGATCTTGGCTCCTGGGATGCCGAAGATGAACTCGACGCCGTACGCCGACAGGGTGTCGACCATGCGTTGTGCGGAACGTGTTGAGGGAGAATTGTTCTCGGCGCTCATGTCACTGCCCTTCTGTGCGACGGATCTGTCCGTCGGCGTCGTCGTCGGAGAGGTTCGCCGCCTCGAACTGCGGTGTCCGGGGCAGGCTGAGGTGCAGGTCGGAGCAGACGCCGATCTCGACGGTGCCCTCGAGCAAGCGGTAGTCGAGCGCATGGCCACCCCGCGTCTGGTCGGCGTTGAGGAAGTGCGCGTGGTAGCCGGCCACCGAGATGCCCTGCACCCACTGCGGCATTCGGAACCCGGCCAGGGTTCCCGATACGTCGGTCAGGGTGACTTCGCCTTGGTCGTGGGTGGCCTCGGTGAACGGCCGGTACGGGGGTTCCTGCTTGCTGACCGTGCGGGTACGGACGGTCGCGAACTCACCGCGGATGCGTACGGCCACCATCAGGTTGGCGCTCTCGACGCTGGCATCCACCAGGGCGGTCACGGCCGCGCGATCGGACTCGGTGGTCACCTCGATGGTTCGCTGCGGACGGAACCGGGTGACCACCGCGAAGGGGACCAGTTCGTCCACGGCGGCCCTGGTGGCGCTGCCGTCGGACCGGAGCTGGTAGCACACCGAGTCGAGCATCAGCAGCTCTCCGTCGAGACCGTTGAAGGTTCCCAGCCCGAAGTCGCCGTGGCTCAGCAGTTCTCGGATCTCGACGTCGCCGTCGTAGACGCCGTCGAGCAGCGCCTCCATTGTCGCGGTCTGGTAGATCTCGTTGGGTTCGGGGCTGTTGGCTGCCATGCCTCAACTCTTGTCGAGACCCAGGTGCGGGGGCTTCGATGCTGACCCCCAACGTGCCTTGCTGCGACCACGACCGTGCAGTGGGGGCTAGCGGGTAGCCCCGACGGTAGGCGGGGCGGATTGCGGGTATGTACCCGCAGTGTTCTTTCTCTTCGGGTACGGCTCCAAGCAGAAGTTCCTCGGTGACGGTCAGACCCGGACCTGTCCGCGCTGCCACAACACGACGACCTGGTCGCGGATGGATGAGTTCAAGCAAGTCAGCGTGTTCTTCGTTCCCGTTGCCCGGTGGAAGCACCGCCGGTACGAAGTCTGCGGTATCTGTGGCGCAGCCGTCGCGGGCTGAGAAGTTCTTCGTCAACACATGGAAGGGACGCACGAGTGAAGATCGCGATCTTGGACGATTATCAGGACGCCGCGCTGTCGACGGCCGATTGGTCGGCCGTCGAACGTCAGGCGGAGATCACCGTGTTCGCCGACCACCTCGCCGACCAGGACGACCTGGTGGCACGGCTCGAACCCTTCGACGTCATCTGCGTGATGAGGGAGCGCACGCCCCTGCCGCGCGAGGTCATCGAACGCCTACCCCGGCTGAAGATGATCGCGTCGACGGGTCCGGGCAACGCGTCGATCGACTACGACGCCGCCGCCGACCACGACGTCGTCGTAACCGACACCCGCTACGACCCCACCTCAACCGTCGAACTGACCTGGGCCCTGATCATGGCCAGCTCTCGCCATGTCGTCGAGGAGTGCGGGTCCGTCCGCTCCGGCGGCTGGCAGACCTCGGTCGGGCGGGAACTACGCGGGCAGGTCCTCGGCATCCTCGGCCTGGGACACATCGGAACGGAGATTGCGCGCCTTGGCACCGTCTTCGGGATGGACGTCGTCGCCTGGAGCCAGAACCTCGACGCCGCCACCGCGAAGGCGGCCGGAGCGACCTTGGTGTCGAAGGACGAACTGTTCCGCCAGTCCGACACCTTGACCATCCACCTCAAGCTCAGCGAGCGGTCCCGCGGTCTGGTCGGCGCCGACGAACTTGCGTTGATGAAGCCGACCTCGTGGTTGGTGAACACGTCGCGAGGACCGATCGTCGACGAGTCCGCACTCGTCGCAGCGCTGACCGATCGTTCGATCGGCGGGGCCGCGCTCGACGTCTTCGACACCGAACCCCTTCCCGTCGACCATCCGCTGAGGGCACTGCCAAACGCGCTGGTGACACCGCACATCGGCTACGTCGCCGAGAATCTCTACCGCACCTTCTTTTGCGACGTAGTCGCGAGCATCACCGAGTGGCTCGCCACCAGAAGCGGTTAGCCGATTCCCAGCCTCATCACATGATCCGTGGCCTGAGCACTCGGTTGCCGACGGTAGGCTTCGAGCCTAACGAGGGTGTTGCTGGGGGGTACGAATGCCGGACTGGGCGTTGCAGCGGCGGCGGGCGTTGACCGCGCTTGCCGTGGAGGGGAATGAGCGGAACGCGGGCGCGCGGGATGCCGAGATCGACATGGCCGACGCTCCCGTCCTGCGCGCGCTGTTGAGGATATCCAACGCCGTGCTGCGCGCCAACTACTTCGACGAGGCCCTCGAGGTCATCGCCGAACAGGCCCTGCAGGCTCTCGACACGGCGGCGGTGTCCATCAGCCGGTGGGAGGCCGAGACCAACCTTCGTACGTTGATCAACGTCGGCAGGCCGGGGCCCGGCGAGCAGCGCTGGCCAGAATCCGAGATCTACGACGTCACGGACGACGGGCCGGTCATGTCGCTGCTGCGACACGGTCGGCCCTACGTGTTCTCGCTCGACGACGCGGACGCCAATCCCTCCGAGGCGGAATGGCTGCGCAGTGTCGGCAAGGAGAGCGAGCTGGCTGTGCCGATCATGCACGGGGACCTCATGTGGGGCGAGCTGTGGGCAGCGGGCGTCGACGGGCGTCGATTCGGTCCCGACGACGTCCAGCTGCTGCAAGCCATCGCCGCGCACACCGCGGTGGCCATCGGCCGCTCCGAGTTGTTCAGCACGGTGTGGCGATTCGCGCACCAGGACCCGCTGACCGGGTTGGCCAACCGGCGCGAGCTCGAGCGGCTATTCGACGAGGTGGACTGGACGACGACGCCCGCCGCGCTGCTGGTCGGCGACCTCGACGGTTTGAAGACGGTAAACGACCGGGACGGTCATCCCGCTGGGGACGCGTTGCTGCGTGAGGTCGGCTCGGTTCTTGGCGACGTTACGTCGTCGACGACGAGCGGTGCCACGGCGGTGCGCCTCGGCGGCGACGAATTTTGTGTGCTGATGCCGCACTGCACCCTTGATGAGGCCGAGCGCCTGGCCAGTGAGACGAGCCACCGCGTCAGAAGGATTCTGGGCGCCGACGTCACCCTCAGCTGGGGTGCGAGCGTCTCTGGGCCCCATACCGTTTCGGGGCACGATCTGCTGGCGGTCGCCGACGCGGCTCTGCTGGACGCCAAGCGGCTGGGGCCAGGTCGCTACAACGTCGGGGTGTACCGGCCGCAGGTCGTCAGTCCGAATCGCCGCACCGCCCATTCCGAGGAGGCCGCGTCCGCGATCGACCGGCTGGTGCCCCGCGTGATGGCGATCCTCGACGAACACGCGCCACTGCGGGTCGCCGCGGCGCTGGAAGTCCTTGCGATGCAAGTGCACAATGCCGTCGACGCGGCGGCATGGGCGCTGTCGGACGTCACGCCGGACGGGAGTCGCGTCCGCACGATCTGTGGCGTGGACAGCATGCTCGACGAGTACTCCGGCTTGGCCAAGCTCCGCAGAATCGACGTCGGTACGACCTACGCGCTGGCCGACTATCCGTGGACCGCCAAGGTGATGGCGTCCACCGGCGCGGCGTTCATTGCCGAGGCGGGGCGCGAGGACTGCGACCCCGCCGAGACGGCCTTGCTGGAGGAGATGGGTTACCACGCGGTGCTGGTCGTCGGCGTGCGATCGGGAGACCGCGGCTACCTGTTGGAGATCTTTGCCTGGCCCCGGCACAAGCTGACCGCCGTCGCGCCCTACGTCAGGGTGCTGGCCAATTACTGTGCCGCGGTTGGTGTCTAGTCGCCGACAGGTCGGTTGGTGGGGCGCGACAACCGGCCGGGCGTCGGCCGGCGGGACGGTGCTCGGCGAGCGGCGGCCGCGGTCATGATCTCCTGATAACGCGTCACCAACTGGTCCCGCGTCAGCCCGAATTCGGGCAGCACCTCGTCGGCGGGAGGCCCGCCGTAGGGCGCCCAGTTGCGCATGAACGTAACGATGTCGTGCGCAAAGCGATCCGCGATGAAGCCGTTCGCCATGTTAGGACCCACCCTTCTTCTTGTTGTAGATGTCGAAGCCGACGGCTGCGAGAAGGACCAGGCCCTTGATGACCTGCTGCACGTCGCTGCCGATGCCGATCAGTGACATGCCGTTGTTCAACACACCGAGGACGAAGCCACCGATGATGGCGCCGAGCACGGTGCCGACACCGCCACTGGCAGATGCGCCGCCGATGAACGCCGCGGCGATGGCTTCCAGCTCCATCCCGATACCAGCCTGCGGTGTCGCGGAATTCAGCCGCGCCGCGAACAGCAGACCGGCCAAGGCCGACAGCAGGCCCATGTTGACGAACACCAGGAAGGTGACGCGCTTGTTCTTGACGCCGGACAGCCGGGCGGCCGCCTCGTTGCCACCGACCGCGTACACCTGCCTGCCGAAGACGGTGCTGCGCATGACGAATGCGTAGATGACGAACGCAACGGCCAGAATGATGCCGACCACGGGAACGCCGCGGTAGCTGGCCAACAGGAGGGTGAAGGCGGCCAGTGCGGCGACGATCGCCGCGCACTTGAACACGAACCAGCCAAGTGGCGAGACGTCGAATCCGTAGCGGGACTGTGTCCTGCGCTGCCGCACCTGCTGCCAGACGGCCGCCGCCATGACGAACACGCCGAGGATGACCGTCGGCCAGTGGTAGAGCCCACCGCTGCCGCCGATGTCGGGGAGGAAGCCGCTGCTGACCTGGCTGAAGCTGCGGGGGAACGGTGCGATGGACTGCCCCTCCAGCAGGTACTGCGTGGCACCGCGGAACACCAGCATGCCCGCCAGGGTCACGATGAACGACGGGATGCCGACGTAGGCGATCCAAAACCCTTGCCACGCACCGATCGCCGCGCCGAGGAGCAGGCACAGCAGTACCGCGACGGGCCACGGCAGGTCGTTCTTGATCATCAGCACCGCGGACATCGCCCCGACGAACCCGGCGATCGAGCCGACGGAGAGGTCGATGTGACCGGAGATGATGACGATGACCATCCCGATCGCCAGGATCAGGATGTACCCGTTCTGCTGCACGATGTTCGTGACGTTCAACGGCTTCAGCAGGATGCCGCTGGTCCAGACCTGGAACAGGATGACGATCACGGCGAGCGCGGCCACCATGCCGTATTGCCGGAAGTTGCCCTGCAGCATTGCGCGCAGCCGGTGACCCGGGGACGTGGGCGGCGAAGACGGCGTGGGCGCACTCGAGGCGGTGCTCACCGTCGGGGTGGTGGTCATCTAGCTGCGTCCCTTCATCATGTAGCGCATCAAGGTCTCCTGCTTGGCATCCGCGCGGGCGACCTCACCGGTCAGCCGGCCCTCGTTGAGGGTGTAGATGCGGTCGCACAGACCGATCAGTTCGGGTAGTTCGGAGGAGATCACGATGACCGCCTTGCCTTGGGCGGCAAGGGAGTTGATGATCGTGTAGATCTCGTACTTGGCGCCGACGTCGATGCCGCGGGTCGGCTCGTCGAGGATCAGGACGTCGGGGTCGGCGTAGATCCACTTGCTCAGCACCACCTTCTGCTGATTGCCGCCGGACAGGTTGCCCGTCGTCGCCCGCACCGACGGGGCCTTGATCTGCATGTCCTTTCGGAACCGCTCGGCGACCACCGTCTCTTCGTGCTCGTTGATGACCGACGCCCGGCTGACCTTGGCCAGGGATGCCAGGGTCACGCTGCGCGCGATGTCGTCCATCAGGTTGAGCCCGTAGTGCTTGCGGTCCTCGGTGGCGTAGGCGATCCGGTGGGCGATGGCCTCGGGCACCGTCCGCGTGCGAATTTCCTTGCCGTCCTTGAAGACCTTGCCGCCTGCCTTCTTGCCGTAACTGCGCCCGAAGACGCTCATCGCGAGCTCGGTGCGGCCCGCACCCATCAGGCCGGCCAGCCCGACGACCTCGCCGCGACGGACGTTGATGGACACCCCGTCGACGACCTTGCGCTGTTGGTCGAGCGGGTGGAAGACGGTCCAGTCCTCGATGGCGAAGGTGACGTCACCGATCGGGTGATCCGTCCGCTCCGGGAAGCGGTCGGTCATGTCGCGACCGACCATCCCTCGGATGATGTGCTCCTCGGTGAGGTCCTCCTCGACGGCGAGGGTCTCGATGGTGTGCCCGTCCCGCAGGATCGTGATGTTGTCGGCGACGCGCATCACCTCGTTGAGCTTGTGCGAGATGATGATGCACGTCAGCCCCTGGTCGCGGAGCTCGACGATGAGGTCGAGCAGATGCCTGCTGTCCTCGTCGTTCAGAGCTGCGGTCGGCTCGTCGAGGATCAGCAGCTTGACCTTCTTGGACAAGGCCTTTGCGATCTCGACCAGCTGCTGCTTGCCAACGCCGATGTCGGCGATCCGGGTGCGTGGGCTCTCGGCGAGGCCTACGCGGGCGAGCAGCCGGGCGGCGTCGGTCATGGTCTCGTGCCAGCTGATCACGCCTGCGGAGGCGTGCTCGTTGCCGAGGAAGATGTTCTCCGCGATGGAGAGCACCGGCACCAGCGCAAGTTCCTGGTGGATGATGCCGATGCCCCGCCGCTCGCTGGACCGAATGTCCTTGAAGTCACCCGGCTTGCCGTCGAAGACGATTTCGCCGTCGTAGCTGCCGTGTGGGTAGATCCCGCTCAGAACCTTCATCAGCGTCGACTTTCCGGCGCCGTTTTCACCGCAGATCGCGTGGATTTCGCCAGGGCGCACAGCGAGGGTGACCTCGCTGAGCGCCGTGACCCCGGCGAATCGTTTGGTGATACCCCGCATTTCGAGCAGCGGTGCGTTGTCTTCGATCGTCACGCCAGCTGTCCGGCGGTGTAGTACCCGGAGTCGACCAGCACCTTCTGGTAGTTGGTCTCGTCGACGCTGACGGGCTGAAGCAGGAACGCCGGCACGACCTTCACACCGTTTTCGTAGGTGGTGGTGTCGTTGGTCTCGGGCGTGCCGCCGGTGAGCAGCGAATCTGCCATCTGCACAGCGGCTTTCGCCAGTTCGCGGGTGTCCTTGAAGACCGTCTGAGTCTGCTCGCCTGCGATGATCGACTTGACCGACGCCAGCTCGGCGTCCTGGCCGGTGACGATGGGCAGCAGGTTGGTCGGCGTGCCGTAGCCCGCGCTCTTCAGTGCCGAGATGATGCCAAGCGACATGCCGTCGTACGGGGAGAGGACGGCGTCGACCCGGCCGCTGGTGTAGGCCTTGCTCAGCAGGTTGTCCATCCGCGACTGCGCGAGTCCGCCGTCCCAGCGCAGCGTGGCCACCTGGTCGAAGGAGGTCTGGCCGCTCTTGACGACGAGCTTTCCGCTGTCGATGTAGGGCTGCAGCACGCTCATCGCGCCCTTGAAGAAGAACGTCGCGTTGTTGTCGTCGGGGGATCCGGCGAACAGCTCGATGTTGAAGGGGCCCTTGCCGTCGGCGAGGCCCAACTTGTCGGTGATGTAGGTGGCCTGCAGGACGCCGACCTTGAAGTTGTCGAAGGTGGCGTAGTAGTTGACGTTCTCGGTGCCGCGGATCAGGCGGTCGTAGCTGACGACCGGAATCTTCGCGTCGGCGGCACGCTGCAGGGTGTCGGTCAGCGACGAGCTGTCGATGGGCGCGATCACCAGCACCTTGACGCCCTTGGTGATCATGTTCTCGATCTGCGAAACCTGGTTCTGGACGACGTCGTCGCCGTACTGCAGGTCGGTGTCGTAGCCCAGCTTCTTGAACTGCTCGGCCATGTTGTTGCCGTCCGCGACCCACCGCTCGGACGACTTCGTGGGCATCGCGATGCCGACGGTGCCCGACCGTTCGCCGTTGCTTGCCGCCGGTTGATCCGTCGTCGTCGACCGACCACAACCCGAAAGCGTGGCCACGACGGCCAATATGAAGGCCAGCGCCCCCAGTACCCGAACAATGCCCTTGCGCATGAAAATCCTCCCGACTGATGTGGGTTCGCACCGCGGTCTCACAGGCCGGGGCGGGCGCCCATGTGAGCGCTAACATATCGATCTTGTGATGCGGCTCACGCCTTTGTCAAGCCCGTCGAACCCTCGGATGTGAGCGCTAACAAGTTGTTGACAGGTTTTGAATGTGAGCGTTAACATCCTGACGGTGTAACGCCGGTCACACCACCTACCGCAGTCTCGCGGCTCTTGGACACACGCCGGCCACGCGCCGAGCTCGGCAATCCGAAAACACCAAAGGAGTTGTTGTGAAGAGAGTCCTCACCGCGATGCTTGGCATCGCGACGGCCGGCGTTCTCGCAGCGTGCGGCAGCGGACCGGCGCCATCCAGTGGCTCCGGCGAAGGCGGCGGGGGAGGCCAGATCACCATGGGCTTCTCTCAGGTCGGCGCGGAAAGCGGATGGCGCACGGCGAACACCACGTCCATCCAGGACGCCGCCAAGGCCGCCGACGTCAACCTGAAGTTCTCCGACGCCAACGGCGAGCAGGAAAACCAGATCTCGGCGATCCGGTCGTTCGTCCAGCAGCGCGTCAGCGTCATCGCCTTCAGCCCGGTGGTGCGCACCGGCTGGGACGCCGTCCTCCTGGAAGCCAAGAACGCCGGCATCCCCGTCATCCTGACCGACCGTGCGGTCGACACTCAGGAGAAGGACGTCTACAAGACCTTCCTCGGCGCCGACTTCGTCCAAGAGGGCAAGTGGGCAGGGGAGTGGACCGTCAAGGAGTACGCGTCGGCACCCGGCCCCGTGAACATCGTCCAGCTCGAGGGGACGACCGGTTCGGACCCCGCCTTGGAACGCAGCACCGGCTTCGCCGACGCCATCAAGGCCAACCCCAACCTCAAGGTGATCGCCTCGCAGACCGGTGACTTCACCCGCTCCGGCGGCAAGCAGGTCATGGAGGCCTTCCTCAAGGCCAACCCGAAGATCGACATGGTGTTCGCGCAGAACGACGACATGGCCCTCGGCGCCGTCGAAGCCATCGAGGCCGCCGGCATGAAGCCGGGCCAGGACATCAAGATCGTCGCCATCGACGCCACGCACGACGGCATGCAGGCACTGGCCGACGGCAAGATGAACTTCATCGTCGAGTGCAACCCGCTGCTCGGGCCGCAACTGATGGACATCGCCAAGAAGGTCGTGGCCGGTGAGGCGGTGCCCGCCCGCATCGTGACCCCGGACCAGACGTTCGACCAGCAGCAGGCAAAGGCCGCCTTGCCCGACCGCAAGTACTAGCCCGCACCACCGAAGAGACCGTCGACGCCGCTCGGATGCAGGACCCCCGCCAACGCTCCGAGCGGCGTCGGCTACCACCGGTAAGGATTCCCGATGACCACACCCCAGCCCGGGCCTACCACCGCCCCGGTGGTCCGCATGCAGGGCGTCACCATCGACTTCCCGGGTGTCAAGGCACTCGACGCCGTCGACTTCCGCCTGCTTCCCGGCGAGATCCACGCGCTGATGGGAGAGAACGGCGCAGGTAAGTCGACGCTGATCAAGGTACTGACCGGCGTCTACGACCCCGACGCGGGAAGCATCACCGTCTCTGGTGTCGAACAACGGTTCTCCGGCCCAAGGCAGGCGCAGGACGCCGGCATCAGCACCGTGTACCAAGAGGTCAACCTCTGCACCAATCTCACTGTCGCAGAGAACATTCTGCTCGGACGCGAGCCCCGTCGTCTCGGTCGCATCGACTACCGCGCGATGAGGCGCCGCGCCGCGGAACTCCTCGGCCAACTCGACCTGACCATCGACCCGGGCTCCACCCTCGGCGCGCATCCCATCGCCATCCAGCAGCTCGTCGCCATCGCGCGGGCGACCGCAATCTCCGCTCGAGTGCTCATCCTCGACGAACCGACCTCGAGCCTCGACGCCGACGAGGTCGCCGAACTGTTCCGCGTGATGCGCAGGCTGCGCGACGGTGGCACCGCGATTCTGTTCGTCTCGCACTTCCTCGACCAGGTGTACGCGATCTCCGATCGAATGACGGTGTTGCGCAACGGCCGTCTGGTCGGCGAGTACCCGACGGCCGAACTGGACAGGGTTCAACTCGTCGCGGCGATGCTCGGACACGAGCTCGACGTGTTGGAGGAGATCGGCGATGCCGCATCGGCCACGACTCCGTCCACCGGTGAGCCGGTGTTGAGCGCACGCGGACTCGGCCGCAAGCCCAAGCTGCAGCCCGTCGACCTCGACGTGCACCGTGGTGAAGTGGTTGGCCTGGCCGGTCTGCTCGGCTCCGGGCGAACGGAGTTGGCGCGCTTGCTCTTCGGCGCCGACCGCGCCAGCAGTGGAAGTGTCTCGGTCAACGGATCCTCGGACGCGATGCGCACGCCGCGCGCCGCCATCGCCAAGGGACTGGCCTTCTCGTCGGAGGATCGCAAGGGCGAGGGCATCATCGGCGACCTCAGCGTGCGCGAAAACCTGGTGCTGGCACTGCAAGCGCGCCGCGGCTTCGCCCGACCGCTGTCGAAGAAGGTCAAGGACGACCTCGTCGACCGCTACATGGAGGCGCTCGACATCCGGCCGCGCAACCCGGGCACACCCGTCAAGAACCTCAGCGGCGGAAACCAGCAGAAGGTGCTGCTCGCGCGATGGCTCATCACCGAACCGCAACTGTTCATCCTCGACGAACCCACCCGCGGCATCGACGTCGGCGCCAAGGCCCAGATCCAGAAACTCGTCACCGACCTCGCCAAGGACGGCATGGGCGTGGTCTTCATCTCCGCCGAACTCGACGAAGTCGCCAGAATCAGCGACCGGATCGCCGTCCTCCGCGACGGCAAGTGCGTCGCGCAGGTCGGCTCGGACCGCTCCGTCCGCGAACTGACCGCACTCATCGCGGCGGGAGGAGAGCAATGATGAAGAAGCTGAGCGCATCGCCGCTCATCTGGCCGGTTCTGGCGCTCGTCGCGCTGCTGATCGTCAACGTCATCGTGACACCGACCTTCCTCAGCATCCGGGTTCAGGACGGACACCTGTTCGGCAGCACCGTCGACATCCTCCGCAACGGTGCGCCCACCATGCTGGTCGCGCTCGGCATGACTCTGGTCATCGCCTCGCGCGGAATCGACCTGTCGGTCGGCGCCGTGGTCGCCGTCAGCGGGGCGCTCGCCTGCGCGCACATCGCCGCCTCCGACGATCCGGCAGGCGCTGGCACGGTGATCACCGCGATGGGGATCGCCCTCGGCGTCGCCGTCGGCCTCGGTCTGTGGAACGGCTTGTTGGTCTCGGTGTTCGGCGTCCAACCCATCATCGCCACGCTGGTCCTGATGACGGCGGGTCGCGGCATCGCGCTGCTGATCACCGACGGCCAGATCGTGACGATCACCAGCGCCCCGTTCAAGATCCTCGGCTCCGGATTCGTCTTCGGCTTGCCGGTGGCGATCCTGGTGAGCCTGTCGGTGTTCGCGCTGGTGGGACTGCTGACGCGACGCACCGCGCTGGGCATGCTGCTCGAGTCCGTCGGCATCAACCCCGAAGCCAGCCGACTCGCCGGTGTCCGATACCGCACCATCGTGTTCGCCGTCTACGTGTTCTGTGCGCTCTGCGCCGGAATCGCCGGCCTCATGATCGCCTCCAACATCTCGGCGGCCGACGCCAACAACGCCGGTCTCTGGATCGAGATGGACGCGATCCTCGCGGTGGTGATCGGCGGAACCTCGCTGCTGGGTGGACGTTTCAGCCTCACCGGCACCATCCTCGGCGCGCTCATCATCCAAACGCTGACCACCACCGTGTACACCGCAGGCATCACCCCGGAGACCACGCTGGTGTTCAAGGCGCTAGTGGTCATCGCGGTGTGCCTCCTGCAAGCGCCCAAGTTCCGGGCCCTGCTCTCGCGACGGCGCAAGAGGCCCGCCCCACCAACGGGCCACGCCGCGACCGAAGAGATCAGCGGACAGCAGGCATCGGTTCCGTCACCGCCGACGATGGCAGCCAAGTGAGGAAGTCATGAGCGTTCAGACCGTCGGTCGCCCACGGGTCGACACCGCAGAGGTCATGCGTCGGATCACGGGGCGCTACCTCTCGCCCATCGCGTCGCTGGTGCTGTTCATCGTCATGTTCACCGCAGTCGTGGCACGCTACGACTTCGCCAGCCCCACCCAGGTCTTCCTGAACCTGTTGGTGGACAACGCCTATCTGATCGTGCTCGCGGTCGGCATGACCTTCGTCATCCTCACCGGCGGCATCGACCTGTCCGTCGGGTCGGTCGTCGCGCTGTCGACGGTGATCCTCGCCACCGCCCTCAAGGCCGGGTGGCCGATGCCGCTGGCCGTCGGCGCGGTACTGGTGGTGGGTCCTCTGCTCGGACTGATGATGGGTTTGGTCATCGAGTACTTCGACGTCCAACCGTTCATCGCCACCCTCGCCGGGATGTTCCTGGCCCGCGGGCTCTGCTACGTCATCAGCGTCGACACCCTTCCGATCAAGGACCAGACCCTGCGCCAGTTCGGCCTGAACTACGTCTACCTCTACGAGGACAAGTTCATCCGATGGACCGTCGTTGCGGCGCTCGTCGTCGTCGTGATCGCGGTGTACGTGCTGCATCAGACTCGGTTCGGCCGCACGGTGTACGCCGTTGGCGGCAATCGGCAGTCCGCCCAACTCATGGGACTCAACGCATCACGGGCCCGGGTGTCGGTCTACGCGATCAGCGGACTGTGCGCCGCCTTCGCCGGGCTGCTGCTCGGCGTCCAGAAGCTGTCGGGCTACAGCCTCAACGGCATCGGACTCGAGCTCGACGCGATCGCCGCCGCGGTGATCGGCGGCGTGCTGCTGTCCGGCGGCGTGGGCTTCGTCCTCGGCTCGCTGATCGGCGTGCTGGTGCTCGGTACGATCCAGACCTTCGTCACGGCGGCGAACCTCGACTCGTACTGGACCAGGATCATGACGGGCGTGCTCCTGCTGATGTTCGTCCTGGTTCAGCGACTACTGGTGAGGAAGTCCGGATGAGCAGTCAGCACTTGCAGCCCGCCGCGCCGAAACCGGTGATGGCCGACGTGGCGCGGCTGGCCGGTGTCAGCCATCAGACCGTCTCTCGAGTGATCAACGGCTCGGCGAGCATTCGGCCGACCACCAAGGCCCGCGTCCAGCAGGCCATCGAAGAGCTCGGCTACCGACCGAACACCGCGGCGCGCGCGCTGGTGACCCGCCGGTCCGGGATCATCGGCATCGTCGGTACGAACAGCGCGCTCTACGGTCCGTCGAGCATCCAGCGATCCGTCCAGGAGGCCGCGCGCGCCGCCGGCTACTTCTCCAGCCTCGTACCGCTGGCCGAGGTGACCGTCGAGGAGCTCGCCGGAGCGCTCGATTACCTTGCCCGCCAGGCGGTCGAGGCAATCGTGATGATCGCCGCGCAGGAGGAGGCGCTGGCGGTCGTGCACTCCGCCGACCCGGGTCTTCCGCTGATCGTGGTCGAGGGTGACCTCTCCGGGCGAGGCCTCAGCGTAGGTGTCGACCAGATCGACGGCGCCCGCCAGGCCACCCAACACCTGATCGACCTTGGCCACCGCGAGATCGACCACGTCCTCGGCCCGCTGAGCTACACCGAGGCCAAGGGCCGCCGTGCGGGCTACGAGGAGGCCATGCGCGGTGCCGGGCTCCAGGTTCGAGAGCCGTGGGAGGGGGATTGGACACCCGCACGCGGCTACGAGATCGGACGCGAAATGGCGCGGCGCGGTGAGACCTCCGCGGTCTTCGTCGCCAACGACCAGATGGCCATCGGGGTGCTGCACGCATTCGCCGAGGCGGGTCTCGTGGTGCCACGGGACGTCAGCGTCGTCGGGTTCGACGACATCCCGGAAGCCGGGTATCTCAATCCGTCGCTGACCACGGTGCGCCAGGACTTCCAGGCGATCGGTCGCAGAGCCATCGACCTGGTCACCGCCACCCTGGACGGGTCGACCACCAACGTCCCACTGCTCCCCCCCGAATTGATCGTCCGTGACAGCACGGCAACGTACGAGGAGAACCGATGACAGGCGAGAGAGACGCCGAAAAGTATACGGTGGGAGTCGATTTCGGCACCCTGTCCGGACGCGCCGTGGTGGTCAGGGTCAGTGACGGTCACGAGCTGGCCCAAGCCGAACACGTCTACGCCCACGGCGTGGTCTCCGAGACACTCCCCGGTGACGACCGCCGACTGCCGCACCAGTGGGCACTGCAGGTCCCCGCGGACTACGTCGAGGTGCTGCGCACGGCCGTGCCTGCCGCCGTCGAGAAGGCAGGCGTCGACCCGCGTGACGTGATCGGGATCGGCACCGACTTCACCGCCTGCACCATGGTTCCGGTGCTCGCCGACGGCACGCCGCTGTGCGAGCTGCCCGAGTACGCCGACCGTCCGCACGCCTATGGGAAGTTGTGGCGACACCACTCGCCACAGCCGCAGGCCGATCGCATCAACGCCCTTGCGGCACAACGCGGCGAGACCTGGCTGCCGCGCTACGGCGGGCTGATATCGAGCGAATGGGAGTTTGCCAAGGCGCTGGAGATTCTGGAGGACGACCCACAGGTCTACGCGACGATGGATCGCTTCGTGGAGGCCGCGGACTGGATCGTCTGGCAACTGTGCGGCTCCTACGTCCGCAACGCGTGCACCGCCGGGTACAAGGGAATCCGACAGGACGGGCGATACCCGTCGGCCGAGTTCCTCGCCGAACTCAACCCCGACTTCGCCAGCTTCGTCACCGACAAACTCGACCAGCCGATCGGCCAGTTGGGCGAGGCGGCAGGCACACTCACCGCCGAGGCGGCGCGCTGGACCAGCCTTCCCGAGGGCATCCCCGTCGCCGTCGGCAACGTCGACGCACACGTGACGGTCGCCGCGGCCGACGCGCTCGACAACGGGCACATGGTGGCGATCATCGGTACGTCGACCTGTCACGTGATGAACTCGGACGTGCTGCGGGACGTACCGGGCATGTGTGGCGCAGTCGACGGCGGAATCCTCGAGGGCAGTTGGGGATACGAAGCCGGTCAATCCGGGGTTGGCGACATCTTCGCCTGGTTCATCAAGAACTGCGTTCCCGAGCGGTACGAGGTCGAGGCCCGCAACCGCGGCCAGTCGCTGCACGAGCACCTGACCGAACTGGCCAGCCGCCAGCGCATCGGCGAACACGGTCTGGTGGCCCTCGACTGGCACAGCGGCAACCGCTCCGTGCTGGTCGACCACGAACTGTCGGGCGTGATCGTCGGGCAGACGCTCGAGACCACCGCGGTCGACACGTACCGGGCGTTGTTGGAGGCCACCGCCTTTGGGACCAGGATGATCGTCGAGACGTTCGTCGACTGCGGGGTGCCGGTAACCGAGCTGGTGGTGGCCGGTGGCCTGCTCAAGAACCAGCTCATGATGCAGATCTACGCCGACGTCGTCGGGCTGCCGCTGTCCACGGTGCCCTCGACGCAGGCGCCGGCCCTTGGCTCGGCGATCCACGCCGCCACCGCCGCCGGCGCGTTCACCGACGTGCGCGCCGCCGCCAAACAGATGGGTAAACGAGTGCGCAACGCCTACACGCCGATTCCGGAGAACGTCGAACTCTACGATCAGCTGTACCGCGAGTACGTCACGCTGTACGACTGGTTCGGACGAGGCAACGACATGATGCGGCGCCTACGTCGTATCGGTTCGCTCGACGCGGTGGGGGCAGCACGATGACCGTCACGGAGGAGACCAACCGCGTCATCGCCCAGTTGCGTCGCGAAGTCTGTGACCTTCACGCGCAGCTGACCCGCTACGACCTCGTCATCTGGACCGCTGGCAACGTCAGCGCCAGGGTGCCGGACAGCGACCTCATGGTGATCAAACCCTCAGGCGCGGACTATGATTCGATGACCGCCGACGACATGGTGGTGTGCGATCTGTACGGCAACCTGGTCGACGGCCAGCTCAACCCGTCGTCGGACACCGCCGCACACGCCTACGTGTACCGGCACATGCCCGAGGTGGGCGGCGTCGTCCACACCCACTCCACCTACGCCACGGCGTGGGCGGCCCGCGGCGAACCGATCCCCTGCGTGCTGACGATGATCGCCGACGAATTCGGTGGTGACGTTCCGATCGGGCCGTTCGCGCTCATCGGCGACGACTCGATCGGTCGCGGCATCGTGGAAACGTTGCGCGGCAGCAGGTCTCCCGCGGTGCTGATGCACAGCCACGGTCCGTTCACGATCGGCCGCACGGCCCGCGACGCCGTCAAGGCGGCCGTCATGGTGGAGGACGTCGCACGCACCGTGCACATCAGCCGCCAGCTGGGCACCACCTCGCCCATCGACGCCGCGAACGTGACCTCGCTCTACGAGCGCTACCAGAACGTGTACGGCCAGGCCGACACGTCAACCGCAACCCCCCAGGAGAACCAGCGATGATCGCGTCCCGACTCGTCACCAGCCAGGTATGGCTGATCACGGGCAGCCAGTCCCTGTACGGACCGGACATCCTCGATCAGGTCGCCGACCAGTCGCGCCAGATCGCCGACCGTCTCGACGGCAGCTCGGAGATTCCGGTGGAGGTGCGGTGGCTTCCCGTCGTCACCACCTCGGAGGCAATCGCGCAGATCCTGAGCGAGGCCAACACCAGCGAGGAGTGCATCGGCGTCATCGCCTGGATGCACACCTTCTCGCCCGCCAAGATGTGGATCCGCGGCCTCAAGTCGCTGCAGAAGCCGCTCCTGCATCTGCACACCCAGTTCGGCGTCGAATTGCCATGGCAGAGCATCGACATGGACTTCATGAACCTGAACCAGGCCGCCCACGGCGACCGCGAATTCGGCTACATCCAGTCGCGCCTTTCGACCCCCCGTAAGACCGTTGCCGGCCACGTCAGCGATCCGAACACCCGCCGCCGGATCGGCTCTTGGGTGCGGGCTGCGCTGGGTCGCGCCGAGCTGTCGACGATGAAGGTCGCCCGCTTCGGTGACAACATGCGCGGCGTCGCCGTGACCGAGGGCGACAAGGTGGAGGCCGAAGCGCACTTCGGGGCCTCGGTCAACACCTACGGCGTCAACGACCTGGTCGAGTTCGTCGAGAAGGTCCGCCCCGCCGACGTCGACAAACTGGTCAGGGAATACGAGGGCACCTACGCGGTCGCCGCCGAACTGCTGCCCGGCGGGGATCGGCACGCGTCGCTGCGGCACGGTGCCCAGATCGAGATCGGCTTGCGGAAGTTTCTGCAGGACGGCGACTTTCACGCCTTCACCACCAACTTCGAGGACCTGGGCGGTCTCCGCCAGCTGCCGGGCCTTGCCGTGCAGCGTCTGATGGCAGACGGGTACGGCTTCGGCGGCGAGGGGGACTGGAAGACCTCGATGATGCTGCGGGCGGTGAAGGTGATGGCCGAGGGCTTGCCCGGTGGGACCTCGTTCATGGAGGACTACACCTACGACCTGACGCCCGGCCAGGAGCGCATCCTCGGGGCCCACATGCTCGAGGTCTGCCCCAGTATCGCGGCGGGCACGCCGACCCTCGAGGTGCATCCGCTGTCGATCGGTGGCCGCGAGGACCCGGTCCGGTTGCGCTTCACCGCGGCACCGTCGGATGCCGTCATCATCGGCATCTGCGACATGGGTTCGCGATTCCGGTTGGTGGCCAACGAAGTACGCGTCGTCGAGCCAGCCCACGAGCTGCCGAACCTTCCGGTCGCCTGTGCGGTGTGGGAACCGTTGCCATGCTGGTCGACCTCGGCAGAGGCCTGGTTGATGGCCGGTGCGCCCCACCACACCGTGATGTCGACGGCAGTCGGCACCGAGACGATCGACGACTTCGCCGCCATGACCGACACCGAACTCCTGGTCATCGACGCCGCCACCACGGTGCGGGGCTTCCAGCACGAACTCAAGTGGAACGACGTGTATCACCACGTCGCCGCCGGGCTGTGAGCGGACGGTCTCGATGATCGCCGCCCGACTGCACGCCGTCGGCGACCTTCGGGTGGCCGACGAGCCCCCACCTGGGGATCCCCCGCCGGGGTGGTCTCTTCTTGCGGTCACCTCGGTGGGCATCTGTGGGTCCGACCTGCACTGGTTCACCGACGGTGGCATCGGGGAGAACCGCATCGAACGTCCCGTCGTGCCAGGGCACGAGTTCGCGGCCGTGGCCGTGACGGGGCCGTATGCCGGGCGCCGGGTTGCCGTCGACCCGGCGATCCCGTGCCGGACGTGCGAGCTGTGTCGGATGGGCTACGAGAACCTCTGTCCCACCGTCGAATTCGCCGGACACGGCACGTTGGACGGCGCCATGCAGGAACAGCTTCTCTGGCCGGACCACCTTCTGCACCCCTTGCCCGACGACGTCAGCGACGACGCGGGAGCGTTGCTGGAGCCGCTCGGCGTCGCCATCCACGCGGTCGGCCTTGGTCACCTGCGGCCCGGCGCGGACGTCCTGGTGGTCGGCGTCGGACCCATCGGTGCGCTGGCAATCCAGGTCGCCCGCCGTCAGGGCGCCGCCAGGGTGTTCGCCGTCGAACCACACGAGCATCGGAGGGCGACCGCGCTTCGCAGTGGAGCCGACGCCGCCTTCTCGGACGAGCGCGGCGCGGAGGAAGTCCTCGACGCGACGGGCGGCAGGGGCGTCGACGTGGTGGTGGAGATCGCCGGGACCGACGCTGCGATCGCGACCGCCGTCGAGGCCAGCCGGCCCGGTGCCCGAATCGCGCTGGCGGGGATCCCGGCTGGGGACGACTCGTCGTTTCCGGCGGCACCCGCTCGCCGCAAGGGGCTGACGTTCGCGATGGTGCGACGCATGAACGACACCTACCCGCGGGCGATCGCACTCGCCGGCGACGGGATCGACCTAGACCTCTTGGTCACCGAGCGCCACCCCTTGACCGAAGCGGCCAAGGCGTTCCGGTCGGCCTCCGAGCGGCACGGTGACAAGGTCGTGGTGTCGGTGTCGTCGAGCTGAACCTCCTAGGCTGCTTCGGTTTTCGACTGCGAGCCATGTCCCGCACAGGGACGTGTGTCACAGTGGGGCGGTGAAATACGGACAGGGTTGGCAGCCGAAGCCGGTCGACTGGACCTCGACGAGGGGCCGCATTCTGTTGGCTGCCTCCGTGCTGTTCGCCCAGCGGGGGTACTTCGGCACGTCGACGCGTGACATCGCCGAGGCGGTGCAGATCCGCCAGCCGTCGCTGTTCCATCACTTCCAGGCCAAGCACGAGGTCTTCCGCGCGCTCGTCGAGTTGGACCTCGGGCCGTCGATCGACCGGATGAACCAGCGGCTCGGCGAGCAGAGCACGTGGGCCGAGAAGCTGCACCTCGGAATTGCGTGCGACGTGCGGGAAATCTTGGTGCAGCCATTCGACGCGCGCGGGCTGTATCAGGACGCCGTCCTCGCACTCGACGAGTTCTCCGACGAGCGCCACGGCATCGCGCTGTTCCACGACCAGTTCGAACGCGTGGTCGCCAGCGGCTGCGAGGCCGGTGAGTTCGTGCCGTTCGAACCGAGTTTCGTCCTGCGCGCGACCAACGGCGTGCTGTTCGAGACGCTGCGCGAACAGGGTGGTCCGGGGCGTATGCGCCAGGATCGCCCCCTCCAGGCGGCCGACTTCGTCGTCCGGTCACTGCTTGTCGACCAGTCGCGCTTGGAAGCGATCCAGGAAGTGACGCGCACGCGCTTGCGTGAACTTGAGATGACCAACGCCCGCTGACGTCGTCGCGGCGTCCCTCGTGACGTCCGTGTTAAAGATCTCCGCAAAGGTCGCGCATCTGCCCTTTCTGGCCTATCGTTCGATAGGCCAGCGGGTGATCGACGTCACCCGTGGGCGCCGACCCTTGGAGGAATCTTGAAGAATGCGCTCTTCGCCGTACTCGCGGCAGCGGCCCTGCCGCTCGTCGCCTGTTCGTCGTCCGACACCGCCGCGCCGGAGCCAAGTGGTCCCGCGAAGGTGGCACCCCCGGCCATCTTGGAGGCGGGCACGCTGAAGATCTGCGCGCCCAACGACGGCACGCCGCCCAACGTCTACCACGACGAATCGGGCGAACTCGTCGGCAGCGAAGTCGACCTCGGCAAGGCGTTGGCCGCGGAGATGGGACTCAAGTCCGACTTCGTCCAGTCGTCGTTCGCCACGGTCATCCCGACCCTGCAGGCCAAGCAGTGCGACGTCATCATGGCGCAGCTCTACGTCAAGCCCGAGCGCGAGAAGGTCGTCGACTTCGTCCCGTACGTCAAGTCGGGCACCGGCATTGCCGTGTCGGAGGACAAGCCCGCCGCCGTCACCGGCCTCGACGACAGCCTGTGCGGCAAGAAGGTCATGGTCGCCGTGGCGACGACGGCCGAGGCACTGGCCACGGAACAGTCCGAGAAGTGCACTGCCGCAGGCAAACCCGCGGTCGACGTGAACCGGAGCAACCAGGCCGACGTGTCCCTGCAGCAGCTTCAGAACGGCCAGGTCGACGCCTTCATGGACACCGCCGAGACGCTGGGCTACTACGAGACGAAGACCGGGGCCAAGATCAAGACCGTCGGACAACCGTTCGGCACCATCGACATTGGTGCCGCCACGCGCAAGGACGACACGCAACTCCACGACGCCATCACCGCTGCCCTTTCGACGCTCGAGAGCAACGGCACCTACGCCAAGATTCTCGGCGAGTGGGGCATGTCCGACCTGAGCATCCAGAAGTAGCCATGCAATTCGACTGGCAATTCTTCTGGAAGTCGCTCTTCGCCCCAAGCGACGCGTTCCTCGAGGGGCTCGGCCTGACCATCGGGATCTCGCTGGTGGCAATGATTCTGGCGATCCTCCTCGGCCTGGTCGTGGCGCTGATGCGGCGCTCGCAGTACGCCGTCGTGCGGTCGTGCGCCAGCGTCTACATCTGGGTCATCCGAGGCACGCCCCTGCTCGTGCAGCTGGTCATCATCTACACCGGCTTCGCGGCGGTGGGCATCTACCAGTTCAGCGACGCCTCACTGCTGGGGTTGTCGGTGAAGGCCGCCGTCCAGGCCGCCATCATCGGACTGATGGTCAACGAAAGCGCCTACATCGCGGAAATCATCAGGGCCGGTCTGGATTCCGTGCCGAAGGGGCAGTTCGAAGCGGCCGCCTCACTTGGCATGACTCCTGGCAGATTGATGCGCTGGATCATCGTGCCGCAGTCGCTGCGCGTCATGGTCCCGCCGCTGGGCAACTCGTTCAACGGCATGATGAAGACCACGTCGGTGTTGTCGGTGATCGGCGTCAGCGAGATGTTCCTGGTCACCCAGTCGATCAGCTCGGCGACGTTTCACACCTTCGAGATCTTCATCGTCGCGGCGATCTACTACCTCGCCCTGACCACGATCTGGACCTTCATCCAGGCCTGGATCGAGAACAGGCTGGCCCGCCAGCTCGGCATCGAACAGCGCGTACCCATCACGTCTCGGCTGCTCGGCGCCCGGCGCGCCGCGGCCAGTGCAACGCTGCAAGAAGAGGGGGCTCGATGACCGCCACCACCGAACCGATCGTCTCGGTCCGCAACGCCTGCTGCATGCTTGGCGGCAAGCGTGTCCTCAACGAGGTCAACCTCGACGTCGAACGCGGCCAGGTCGTGGTGCTGATCGGGCCGTCGGGAGCGGGAAAGACCACGCTGCTGCGCTCGATCAACCACCTCGAGGAACTGTCCAGCGGGGAGGTGCTCGTCGGCGGCGTGTCCATCGCCCACGGTGCGCACGGCAAGAAGATCGGCACCACCGAGCTCGCGCGCAGACGACGCGAAATCGGCTTCGTCTTCCAGCACTTCAACCTGTTTCCACACATGACGGCGCTGGAGAACGTGTGGAACGCCCCGGTGCGCGTGCTTGGCCAGGCGAAGGACGAGGCGCGCAAGAACGCCGTCGCGCTGTTGGAGCGAGTTGGGTTGGCGGACAAGGCTGAATCGCGCCCAAGTCAGCTCTCCGGCGGGCAACAGCAGCGCGTCGCGATCGCACGGGCGCTCGCCATGCGCCCGAAGGTGATGCTGTTCGACGAACCCACCAGCGCGCTGGACGTCGAGATGGTCGGCGAGGTGCTCGAGGTGATGCGCGAACTCGCGCGTGACGACATGACCATGGTGGCGGTGACACACGAGATGCGGTTCGCCCGCGAGGTCGCCGACCGCATCATCGTGATGGACGCCGGCCGCATCATCGAAGACGCCCCGCCCGAGGAGCTCTTCGCCAACCCCAAGAACGAACGCACCAAGACGTTCCTGTCGACGATCCACTGACCGACCCGTTTCTCAACCACCCCAACGCATCTCCCGAGAGGACGTCTGCCGTGCCCGCTGCTTCCGAGGGGGCGTCGTTCACCGGCGCCGTCGCCACCCCGCACACCCTGGCGACCGACGCGGCGACTGACGTGTTTCGCGACGGTGGCAGCGCGATCGACGCCGCCATCGCCGCGGCGGCCGTCCTTACCGTGGTCTACCCGCACAACGTCGCCCTTGGTGGTGACCTCATCGCGTTGGTGCGCAGCCCCCACGGCGAGGTCACCTGTGTGAACGCCTCAGGTTGGTCCGGAGCGGCAGTCGACGTCGACGCGATGCGCGCCGCGCACGGCGCGGAGCTGCCGACGCGTGGTGCCGACGCCGTCAGCGTTCCCGGCGGCGTCCGCGGGTGGGAAGCGTTGCACGCCATGGCAGGTCGGCTGTCATGGCCGCGCCTCCTGCAGCCGGCTCAGCAGGCGGCCGAGGCAGGGGTTCCCGTCGCCCCGTCACTCGGCGCGCACCTCGCCGATCCCGAGAACGCCGATCTGCACGGGTCGGCCGACTTCGACCGCGTGTTCCGGCCCGGCGGGCGGCTGCTGCAGACCGGTGACGAATTTCGGCAACCCGCCCTCGCGGCGACGTTCGCTGCGTTGGCCGACGGCGGACCCGACGAATTCTATCGAGGCGACCTCGCCGCGAGCTCGGTGAAGTATCTGCGCTCGCACGGATCCGTCCTCGACGCACAGGACTTCGCCGACTTCCAGCCCGAGATCACGGCTCCCGAGTCGGTCGAGTTCCGCGGCCTGACGGTGTCGACGAGTCCACCGAACACCCACGGGTTCATCATGCTTCGCGCCTTGACGGCCGTCGACGAGTTTCAGACCGCAGCGCCGCTGGGCGCCGACATCGGCACGCTGATGCGAGTGTTCCACCACGCCAATCGCCTGCGGTCGGAGTACCTGGCCGACCCACGTCTCGCCGAGGTGGACACCAAGGCCCTGGTGTACGACGACATCCGGGCGGCCACCCCTGTCGGTGACGCCGTCGTCGCCAGGTCGGTGCCTCGCGGAGACACCGTCGGTGTTGCGACGGCCGACTCCGACGGATGGGCGGTGTCGCTGATTCAGAGCGTCTACCACGCCTTCGGATCGGGGCTCGTCGACCCCGACACCGGCATTCTGTTCCACGACCGCGGCACCAGCTTCTCGTTGAATGCCGAGTCGCCGAACGTGCTGGCCCCGCGGAAGCGCCCGCTGCACACCCTGATGCCGGTAATCGTCACCCGCGACGGCGAACTCAGCCACGTCCTGTCGACGATGGGGGGCCAGGGTCAGCCCCAAATCCTCACCCAGGTGCTACTTCGCATGCTCGCCGGAGAGTCCGCCGCCGACGCCGTGGCCGCGCCGCGCATAGTCGTGGGCCAGCAGGCCATGGGCTGCACGGACGACTCCGTCGTAGCCGAGGCCGACGCCGACCCCTCCGCGCTGGCGTCTCTGCACGAGTCCACGTTCGAGACCGTGGTCTTGCCAAGGCATTCGGAGTCGCTCGGCCAGGCCAACGTGGTGCAGGTGGGCCCGGGTGGACAGCTGACCGCGGCCGCGGACCCTCGCGCCGACGGCTCGGCCGTCGTCGTGCAGTACTCCCGGCACCACCGGAGGTCGTAGGTGCAGCCGAACTCGCTGGTTCAGCGTCATCTGCACCTGTGGTCGATGATGACGTTGACCGCCGTGACCGGCGCCCTCGACGCCGTCGGATACCTGGGCTTGGACCGGGTGTTCACCGGCAACATGACCGGCAACGTCGTCATCCTCGGCATGGGCATCGCCGCCGAGGACGACCTTCCGGTGGCAGGTCCCCTGATCGCCCTGTTCGGATACGTGGTGGGCGCGGCGGTCGCGGGACGGCTCGTCCGGCCGGGCGAACGTGGTTGGGGCCCAGCCGTCACCGCGACGCTTGGCACCAACGCCGCGTTGCTCGCAGCCGTCGCCACGGCATTGCTGCTGGTGCCCATCGAGGGACAGTCGCTGGGCGGCATCATCTCGGCGGCGACGATCGCCGTTGCCATGGGAGCCCAGGCCTCCGTCGCACGCTTCCTGGCGGTGACCGACATGACGACGGTGGTGGTGACCTCGACCATCACCTCGTACGCCAGCGAGACGCTGTTCGCCGGTGGCCTCGCGTGGTTCACCCACCGCCGGTTGTGGGCCGTCATGGCCATCTTCGCCGGAGCGTTGATCGGTGGCTTGATGATGAAGCTTCACATCTGCGTTCCGGTGTACGCCGCGGCGATCGCCACACTCGGCACCGCGCTGGTGGGCCACCGCCTGTGGGAACGCGTCACCGTCATGGCGGTGTGACGCGGAACGCCGCTTCCCGAAATGCCGACGTCACCTCGGCGACCCTGGGGTCGTCACGAAACTGCTCCAACGTCATCGGCAACGGCAGCCGCCAGTTCGGATACTCGTCGACGGTGCCCGGCAAATTGGGCTGTCGCGGCTCTGCGATGACGTCGTACGGAGAGATCAGCTTCAGCTGACTCGAGGTCGAAGCCAAGAACCGGTGCAGCGCAACGATGATCGACGCCTCGTCGGGCTCGGCGTCCGCGTCGGCGGACGGTAGCAATCCCTCCGCGCGTAGAAGCGTCACCCACTCGGCCCGCTCGGCGTCGGCGTTGGCCTGCTCGGCATCGACGTCGTCGAGCAGACCGAGGTCGGCACGGGCGCGGACGTGTTCGCCACGAAGGAAGCCGGCGGCCGTCGGCAGGTCGTGGGTGGAGATGCTGGCCGCGGCTCGCGTCGGCCAACCACCCGGTGCGAGAAGCGGTTCGCCGGTGGCGTCAGTGTCCCGGGTGAACCAGGAGACGGCGCAGCCGAGCATCCCGTCGGCGGCGAGCGCCTCGGTCACCTCGGGCTCCACGGTGCCCAAGTCCTCGCCGACCACGATGGCTCCGGCGCGATGGGCCTCCAACGCCAGCACCGCCAGCATGACCTCGGCGTCGTAGTGGACGTAGGTGCCCCGATCGGGCCCGTCGCCCGGCGGAACCCACCACAGTCGCCACAGCCCGGCGACGTGATCGATGCGCAACCCGTCGGCATGCACGAGGACCGCCCTGAGCATGTCGCGAAGCGGGGCATAGCCGCTGGCGGCCAAGCGATCCGGTCGCCACGGCGGCAGCCCCCAATCCTGGCCACGCGGCGTGAAGTTGTCAGGAGGTGCGCCGACGCTCACGCCGGTGGCGAGTACGTCGGCCAGCGCCCAGGAGTCGGCGCCGTCCGCGTCGACCCCCACCGCGAGATCGTGCAGAACGCCCAACGACATGCCGGCGTCCGCCGCCGCGGTGCGAACGGCGGCCAGCTGCTCGGCGCACTGCAGTTGCACCCAGGCGTGGAAGGCAATCCTGGGTCCGAGCTCGCGACGCACCGCGGCGACGGCCGGGTTGGTCACGTCGCGCAGGGCCTCGGGCCACCGGCTCCACCGACCGCCGTGACGCTCGGCCAAGGCGCAGTAGGTGGCCCAGTCTCGCAACCCGTCGGACACTGCCGCTCCCGAACCGTCGAACGGGTCGGGACGTCCCTCGGATCGCCAAAGCAGCTCCAGTGCCGAACGTTTCGCTGCCCACACCAGGTCGTGGTCGATGCGCGGAGTGCTGGCTGACACGCGGAGGGCGTCGACTTCCGCTCGGGTGTCGGGGTCGGCCCGGCGGTAGGCGTTGACGTGTTCGATCCGCAGCGCCAGCGGATTGGCGAACCGTCGACTGGACGGCGTGTAGGGGGAGGGCTGAACCGGGTGTGTCGGGCCGGGGGCGTGCAGCGGGTTGAGCAACACCGCGCCGGAGTGGTGTTCGCGCGCGGTCCACTCCACGAACTCCCGCAGGTCCCCGAGATCGCCAATGCCCCACGATTCGGCCGACCGTAGCGCGTACAGCTGGAGCATCCAACCCCACGTCGGTTGTGCCTGAGGCACTTTCGGCGGCGCGGCCACCAAGGTGGTCTGCTGACCGTCGCGCATTCGCAGTTGGTACCAGCCCGGCGCCAGATCGTCGGGCAGTTCGTCGCGCACGTCGACCCGCGAGCCATCTTCGTCGACCAGCTCGACCGCCCCGGGAAACGGCACGGGGCGTCCGGTCAGCCGGACGGCGACCGTGGGTGCCAGGATTCCGGCGCGGTCGAGTTCGTCGAGTCTGGCCAGTTCGGCACGCCTGGCGGTCTCGGTACTTGCGTCGACGTCGAGCAGCGACAGCACCTTGACGACGACGTCGGCGTCGACCTCTACCGGGACGCGGCGTTCGTTCCGATAGGACGTCGCGACGCCGTGGGCAGCGGCGATCTGGCGAAGGTCCTCCGGGACGGCCGACCGGCCGGGATCGTCGAGGGGTTGGGACGGGGGCGGCGGTGAGGACACCGTGGCCTCATACCCAGGAATGCGGTGCGTACACGCGGTGGGAGGGTGTGACGAAGACCGTCCTTCCCGGACTGCGGCGTCGACCGATCCGGGATACCGTGAAACGGTCCAATGCGCCCCTCCTCGTGCGGTTTAGTCGGCAGCCGCAGGACGCCAGCGCCGACGCCCGTTCACGCTGCGAAGGTACTGAAGTGAAGGCCACCGACCGACCTCGAGAATCCACTCTCGCGTGGGACCTCATCGATCACGTCCGCGAGCACCTCACCGACGAGGAGCGCAACACCGCGTTCATCGCCCTTGGTGTCGGCGAATACCCCCCGGTGTTTGGATGCGTCCTCGAAGTGATTGCACGAGAACGTCTTTCGCTGACCGAGGAGATGGTCGGGCAGCTTCGCGGGTGGCTGGAAGACTACGACCGGCATCGCGACTTCGGCACGATCCTCGCGCGTGCGCTCGGCGAGCCGTCGAGCTGACCCCCGCTCGGCTCAGGCGGTCATCAGGTAGTCGGCCCCGCCGACGTACACGATGCCGGGAGGGCTCGGCATGGTGACGGAGCTGACGATGGCCCCGGAGAACTCGGTCACCGTCGGCAGGGTTCCGTGGACGCGGCGAGCCTTGACGGCGTCGGGATCGCGGCGCTGCAGCAGCCTGACGATGATGGTTCCGTCGATCATGTCCCCGGAGACCACGGTGAGGCGAACGCCGGCCCGGCTGAACACCGCACGCATGGCATACAGCGCGGTCTCGCCGGCGCGCTTGCTCGCGGCCACCGCGGAGTAACCCTTCGGAACCGCCTTGTTCGGGAAGAAGTGGGCCTGGTGGCTGGTGACGAAGACGATGCGTCCGTCGACCGGCATCATCGGAACGGCCAGCTGGGCCAGCCGCCGCTGTGCATCGCGGTTGAGGCGCATGGCGTAGCCGGGATCGGCGCCCATTTCGAGCCCGCCGGAGGCGTTGAGGACGAGAGCGTCCAAGCGTCCGAAGCGGGTTTCGATGGACTCCATCATGGCCGTGGCGTCGGCCTCGTCGGAGATGTCGGCGCACAGCGTCGAGGCGTGGCCCCCCGCGTCGCGGACGGCCTCGGCGATGTCCTCGGCTCGCTTGGCCTTCTCGCGGTAGTTGACGATGACGTGGGTGTTCGGGTCGGCGAGCTGCCGCGCGACCTCCGCGCCAATGCCCCGTGAGGCGCCCGTCACCAAGACGATTCGTTCGGGTACGTGGTGCACGTGCGGTTCCTTCCGTCGGGATGATCGCCGAGCGTTCGTGTTGACCGTACACCGAAAATAAGGAATCTAAGGAAAATCTAAGGTCACGATAAGGCATCCGCAATGTCAGTGTCGGATCGCATCGGGGCCACCCGTGCCAAGATGAGCCAACGTCGGCGCATGGCGAAACGGGGGTTTCGTGTCGATCTCTGGGGGACGGCGTCGACTCGGCATCTTCGTCGTCGTCGGCGCCCTGGTGTTGCTGAACGCGCTGGCGCCGTACGGCGGCGACGTGGCCCGATACGTCGCGCTGGTGCTGCAGTCCGTGATCGGTGCCGGAGCCCTCTGCTGCGCGGTGGCCAACGTGCGACGGACGAGCGGGGTCTCCCGAGCCTGGCGCATCCTGGTCATCGCCGCCATGACGAGTTGGCTGGTCGGCGAGGCCTTCTGGTGGCCGAGCGGCGGCGGTCACGACGGCTCGGCCGCGCCACTGCCAGCCGTGGTGGCGTACTTCGGCCCGCCGATCCTGTCGTTCTTCGCGATGGTCCTGCTGGTCCGAAGCAGCGGCGGGCTCACCAGGCGACGGGACGGCGTGCCGCACGGCGCCTTCGCCCTCGCCGTTCTGGACGGACTCGTCGCCGTGGCGGCGTTCTCGATCCTCGTCTTCCTCGGCGGTCTGGGTGCGATCACCACCGCGGCCCTTCCCCGGTCATACGACGAGGCCGTCGTGGCCGCCTACTGCGTGCTGGAACTGGGCGTCGTCGTGCTGGCGGTGATGGGGGCGACGGCCTATCGGCGCGATCGCCCGTACCGACGAAACTTCCTGCTGCTCGCGGGCGGCGTCGTCCTGATCGCCGGCTCCGACCGGTTCATCGCCTACCTGTGGAGCGTCGGGGTCAACGCTCCGGACGTGTGGGGCGGTTTCGGGAACATCTTGGGCCCCTTGATGATTGCGTTTGCAGTGCAGGCGTTGAGCCCACGAGACGACACCGCCGCCAGTGACGAGGCGCTGGACTGGGCGCAGTTGGTGTGGCCCTACCTCGGATTCCTGATCATTCTCGTGCTGTGCGCCACGCACCTGCTGGTCGGGTTGACTCTGCCCACGGTCGTCATCTGGCTTTCCGTGGCGATGGTGGTGCTCGTCGCCGTGCGACAGATCGTGGCGATGGTCGCCGCCCGTCAGCTGACCCGGCGGCTGTACGAGGCACAGCGCCGGCTGGCTCACCAGGTCAACCACGACGTGCTGACCGGGCTGCCCAACCGGTTGCTGTTCGGGCAGCGACTCGAGGCGGCGATGCACCACGGGCGGTTCGTGCTGATCTTCGTCGACGTCGACGACTTCAAGGAAGTCAACGATCAGTTCGGCCACGCGGCGGGAGATGAATTGCTGCGTGCCGTCGGCGAGCGCCTGCTCCGATGTGTCGGCGCGTCGGACACGCTGGCCCGGATCGGTGGGGACGAGTTCGCGGTCCTGGTCGAGAACGACGACGACCCGCCCGAAGTGGTCGCCGACAGGCTCCGGGTGGCGCTTCGGGACCCGTTCGCCGTGCACGGGTCGTCGGTGCGCGTGCGGGCCAGCATGGGTCTGGTCCAACACGGGGCGGACGACCCGGCGCCGACGGCCGACGACCTGATGAGGCAAGCCGACATTTCGATGTACGCCGGGAAGCGACTCGGGAAGAACACCGCGGTGGTGTACCGCCCGGCCTCTGGCGTAGTGGTCGACTTTCCGAGCGCGCTGAGGAAGGCCGACGGCGGGGTGCCCCCGGGTTTCAGCCTCGCCTACCAGCCCGTGGTCCGGTTGCCCGACCGCACGACGGTGGCGGTCGAAGCCCTTGCCCGATGGTCCGCACCCAACGGCATGCAGATACCGCCGGCCACCTTCGTCGCCGTCGCCGAAGGCGCTGGTCTCGGTGGCGCACTCGACGCGATGGTGCTCGACCTCGCGTGTCGCGAAATCCAGTCGGCGGGCTTGCCGCTGGTCATCCACGTCAACGTCGGCGCGGCACGGCTGGGCAATCGGGGTTTCGAACAGCAGGTGATGCGGACCCTCGACCGGCATGACGTCGACCCGGGCCGACTCGTACTGGAGATCACCGAAACCGTCCCGATCGTCGATCTGAACGAAGGGGCCGCGGCCATCGAGCGTCTCAGCGCGCTCGGCGTCCACGTGGCACTCGACGACTTCGGCGCCGGGTACAACTCCCTGAGCTACCTCCATGCCCTGCCGGTGGACGTCGTCAAGCTCGACCGCAGCCTGGCCGTCGGGGACGAGCGGCGTCGGACGCTGGCGCTTTACCGCTCGGTGATCGGCTTGTGCTCGGCACTCGGCCTCGACGTGATCGCGGAGGGAATAGAGGACGAGGCGCAAGCCGACACCGTGTTCGCGGCGGGCTGCCGGCTCGCTCAGGGTTACTTGTTCGGGCGCGCAGCGGACGTCGGTGAGCTGACCCGGCTCTGACCCCCACGGCCACGCCTGCGTGCCAGCGAGACGGCGAACGGAATCGCGACGGCGCCCATCAGGACGCCGCCGGTGACCGCCGACCCTGGCAGCCCGAAGAACACCGCATGTGCCAGCACCGAGGAGAAGTAGACCCACAGATACAGCGTCGCCGCGGGCGCCGACGGCTGGTCGGTGCGGCGAAGCGAGGCGTTCAGCGTCGCCAGCACGACGGCCGACACCACCAGCCAGCCCAGGTAATTGGTCAACGGGATACCCGGTATCAACGGCAGCCCGGGCTCCGGGGCGAACCATCGCCAGTGGCCCGCCGCCACCATCTGCGGGTCGAGGAACACGTCCCACGTGGTCAGCGCGACCGCACCGACCGCGGTGACGGCCACGGCCCCGTGTACCAGGGTTCTTGCGACCACCAGGGCGGGCCACGCCATCATCACCCACGCCATCGGCACCACGACCGGCACGCCGAGCACCTCCGGGCCGAGGGTTCCGGTGTAGGCGTACTGACCGAACGGCCACCCCGTTGCCACGCCGATCGACTCGGCGACCAGGCCGCCACCGCCTGCGACGGCGACGAGCACGGCCGCGCTCACCGCGCCGAGAACGCGGTACGCGTCCGCCACCGAAGCCAGGAAGAAGACGACGACGCTGGCGATGGTGACCGGGGTGCGCCACGACTCCGGCATCAGGGGATACAGAATCTGAATGCCGATGGCGGCCGCGACCAACGCCCACACCGCGTAGTGCGAGCGCACGGGCGCACGAAGCTCGGCCAAGGCCACCCGCAGCACCTCCACCCGTACGAGTCGGAAACGCCGAGGCTACCCGCGCCCACCGGCGGTGTGGCCGGACGCGACTCCGTAGAGTTCGTAGGTGCCCCACACAGGCCCGATCAAACCCCCACCCGCTCTCGTCGCGGTGGGATCGGCGCTCGCCTGCGTCGGCACGATCCACCAACTGGTCAACCTGCGGCTGCTACGCCGCCCTCCCGTTGACCCGCCCCCGGTGAGATCGGCAGTGTCGCTGCTCGTCCCGGCCCGCGACGAAGCACACCGGATCACGCCGACGATCGAATCCCTGCTCGCTCAGCGCGATCTGGACGACGCCGAGATCCTGGTACTCGACGACGACTCCACCGACGGCACTGCCGACGTGGTTCGCGCCGCTGCCGGGTCCGACCCCCGGGTGCGGATCATCACCGGAACCGCACCGCCCGGTGGCGCCCTCGGCAAACCGCACGCGTGCGATCAGCTTGCGACCGCGGCCCGCGGCGAGACCCTCGTCTACGTCGACGCCGACGTGATCCTCGCACCGCGTGCCGTCGCCGCGGCGGTGGCGGTTCTGCGCGGCCCGCGGCCCCTCGACCTTCTCTGTCCGTGGCCGCGACAGGTCGCGGCGGGGCTCTTGGGGCGGCTCGTCCAACCGCTTCTGGCGTGGTCGTGGTCGACGACGTTGCCGCTGCGAATCGCCGAGCGGTCGACGCGTCCGTCCATGGCGGCGGCCAACGGCCAGTTCCTGCTGGTCGACGCCGGCGTCCTGCGTAGGGCCGGTGGCTGGCAATCGGTCTCGGGCGAGGTGCTCGACGACATCGGACTGGCCCGCGCCGTCCGCGCGGTGGGCGGCCGCACCGGGATCGCCGACGGCTCGCCGCTGGCCACCTGTCACATGTACGCGACGGGCCGCGAACTCAGCGCCGGCTATCGCAAGTCGCTGTGGGCGGCGTTCGGCTCGCCTGCGGGTGCACTCGCGGTCGCGACGGCGCTGACCGTGGTCTACGTCCTGCCTGCCGCAGCGGCGGTGACCGGCTCCCGGGTCGGGCTGCTCGGGTACGGCGCCGCCGTCACCGGCCGGGCGCTCGCGCAACGATGGTGTGGGCGGCCATGGGACGCCCTCGGACATCCCTTTTCCGTGCTTGCGCTGCTGGGCCTGCTTGCCTCGTCGTGGGTGGGCCGCGTCAGGGGCACCCTGCGCTGGAAGGGGCGGGCAATTTGAGTCACGTGGTCGTGATCGGAGCCGGCCTCGGCGGGTTGGCGGTGGCCGCCCGCCTGGCCGCGGCGGGCCATCGCGTGACCGTGTACGAGAGCGCCCCCACCGTCGGAGGCAAGCTCGGCGTCGTCGAGCGGGACGGCTTCACCTTCGACACCGGCCCGTCGCTGCTGACCGTTCCCGACGTGCTCGACCGACTGTTCGCCGACACCGGCGGTCAGACGGGGCCGAGGTCGATCGCGGTCGACCCGGCGAGTGCCTACCGCTTCGCCGACGGCACCGAGCTGTCGATGCCGCACGACGCGACGGCCGTGCCCGCCGCTCTCGACGCGGCCTTCGGTCCCGGTGCGGGGGAGTCGTGGCGGCGGTTGCACGAGCGTTCGCGCCGGCTGTGGGAACTGGTCGGTGAACCCGTTCTGCGCCAACCCATTTCGTTGCTCGAAATCGCACGAATGAGCCTGCGTCCGGCCGATCTGCTGACGGTGGCGCCGTGGCAGACGATCGACGGCCTCGGCCGCAGGATGCTGCCCGACGCGCGGCTGCGGACCTGGCTCAACCGGTACGCCACCTACTCCGGGTCGGACCCCCGTCGCACGCCTGCGGTTCTCGCCGTGACGTCGTTCGTCGAGCAGGAGTTCGGCGCGTGGTACGTCGCAGGCGGGCTGCGCGGCATCGTCGACGCGCTCGAGGCGCGCTGCGTCGAGCTGGGCGTCCAAATCCACACCGATGCCGCGGTGGTGGCGGTGACGACGGCGGGCGGACGCGCCACCGGCGTCCGGGTCGACGGCCGCGACGTGCCCGCGGACGTCGTGGTGAGCAACGCCGACGCCACCGTCCTCTACGACCGACTGCTGCCCCGCGACGCCACCAGGACGGTCCGCCGATCGCTGCGGGGCAGCGCGCGCTCCATGGCCGGCTTCGTCCTGCTGCTCGGCCTGTCCGGCAGGCAGCCGGGACCGGCGCACCGGGTGTTCTTCCCCAAGGACTACGACGCCGAATTCGACGCGATCTTCGGGCGAAAGCCTCGGCCGGTGCCCGACCCGACGGTCTACGTGCACGCGCCCGACGATCCTGCACTTCGCCCCGACGACGACTCCGAGGGATGGTTCGTGCTGGTCAACGCCCCGTCACACGACCCGGATGGTGGCGTCGACTGGGACGCCGCCGGCCTTCGCGAGCGGTACGCCGACCACGTCCTCGACGTGCTCGCCGACCGGGGCGTCGACGTCCGGCCCCGCCTCAGGTTCGCCGAGACGATCACGCCCGCCGACCTGGAACGTCGCACCGGGGCGCCGGGCGGCGCGATTTACGGGACGGCGTCGCACGGGCCGAGGGCCGCGCTGCGCAGGCCCACCAATCGAAGCCCCATCCCCGGCCTCTACCTCGTCGGCGGCTCGGCGCACCCCGGCGGCGGCATTCCGCTGGTGTTGATGTCCGCCGAGATCGTCGCCACCCTCATTGGGGCCGAGGAAAGTCCTTTGGCGTCGAGCGACGCACGCCGAGCAGGAGCTGCCCCATTCCGACGACGCCGACGGCGGTCCACGTGACCGCGAAGGTGACGCCCCAGCCCCAGCCGAGCAGCGGTAGCCCGGCGGGCGACGCGGCGGCCCCTCCCGCGGCCATCGCGACGACGATCAGCCGCGTCGGCCGTTCGGCGACGGTCACGGCGCCCACCCCAGGCATGCCGACCGCCTGCGCGCGAGCCCGGACGTATTCGAGCAGGAACACCAGAGACACCGCGGCCAGCGCCCACCCCGGCGGGGCGCCGATCGCGACGAGGACTGCGCCGAGCAGGACGTCGCCAACGCGGTCGGCGACCGAGTCGACCACGGCCCCCAGCGGACGGGCCCGCCCGGTCCGCAGTGCGACCGCGCCGTCGAGCCCGTCGAGCACCCCGGCGAGGAGCACCAGCGGCACGACGAGCGCGGGCCAACCAGGTCCGGCGACCGCACCCCACGCCGCCGCCAGCGCGACTACCCCCGCCACGGAGAGGGCGTCGGGTGGGATCCGGATAATCGGACCGGATGCCAACACCCGAATCATCCGCAGCCAGCCGCGCACGACCGGTGACGGTTGCACGCCGCCGTGCAGATCCGACCATTCCTCGTCGTCGGAACGCTGTGGCGCCATGAAGCCAGACTGCCAGGGCGCCGCGTGATCCAGCGGCGGCGCGTCCGCGAACTCGCATCGGGAGTGCGAAAGACCTTCCCCGGCAGCGATCTCGCGCTCTGGGCGGCGGGCGCGACCTACTTCGGCGTGATCGGACTCATCCCGCTGGCGTTGGCGTCGCTGTGGGCCGTCGGGGCGCTCGTCGGCCACGACACCGTCACCGCGGCGATGGACGCGGGAGTCGCAGGGTTGCCGCAGGGGCACGGAACGCCGGCGGCCTTGCGCAAGTTGACCGAGGTGGCGTTGTCGATGTCGTGGCTGCAGGCGCTGGTCGTGCTGTTCCCGGCCAGCCTCTACGGGGAGGGCCTGCGCCGGGCGTTCGTACAGATGTCGGCCGCCAACGACACCCTCACCGGATGGCGCGGGCGGGCGGGTCTGCTCGGCGTCGCCGCCGTCGCGCCCTTCCTGGTCCTCGCGGTGCTGGTGGTGGCGCCGTACGTCGGTCCGCTCTACGCGGGCAGCGGGTGGTCGTTGGTATGGGGCGTCGTCGTGGCGTTCCACGTCGTGTGGGTCACGGTGTCGACGGCACTGGTCGGGGTGTTCGGGCTGATCGGTCCTGGCCGGATCGCCCCACGGGCCCTGGTGATCGGTGCGTTCTCGACCGGGGCCATCGTGGCCGGCTTCCTGCAGGGTTTCCTGCTGTTCCTGGCCATCCCCGTCGAGTGGTCGGCGCCGTTCGGCGGCCTCCCGATCGTCGGGGCGGTCTCGGCGCTGGCGCTGTGGCTCTTCGTGCTGCACATCCTGGTGCTGTGCGGCTTCCGGGTGACCGTGGTGCTCGACGAGGTAATGCGGCCGGCACCGGCGTGACATGCCGGTGGGCGGGTGGATCGGCCTCGACTCCGATCCACCCGCCCGGTACCGGTGTGACTAGGCCTGGCCGTTGGCCTTGATCTCGGCCTCGGCGGTGGCCTGGATGAGGGCCAGCAGCTCCTTGTCGAGGCCAGGTGCGAACTCTTCGCGGCGTTCGGGGGCGATGGTCATCGGGAAACCCTCCGGCATGACCGCGGTGCTGAGCTCGGTCCCGTCGTTCGACGGTGACGCACCGCGGTACAGCTTGTCCGCCTGGCTCTCGTCATCGGCGCTGAAGGTGTACTGGATGCTCTGCAACCCCATGTCGACCAGCTTCTTCACTTCGGGGAACTGCTCGGCGTTGGTCTTCGGAATGGGAAGGGCCGCACCCCAATTCACGCCCAGGCTCTCAAGTGCCTTGGCGAACGCGTTCTCGTGCGCCTGATCCCGAACGATCAGATACGCGATGGTTGAACGCGCGGTCGCGTTGTCCGTCATCTCGTAGATCCGACACTTCTGCAGCCGACCCGTCGACTCCAGCATGAGGTTGTACAGCAGGTCCAGCACCAGGTTGCCGCTGTTGTACACATACGACCCGCTCCACGGGTTGCCCGCCGAGTCGACCGGAAGTGCGCCCTGGGCGCCAACCAGGTAGTGGTGAATGTTGCCGGTGTCCAACGCGATGCTCAGCGGGGTCGCTCCCTTGGCACCTGGCTCGTCGACCGGGTCGGTCTTCTTGCCCTTGTATGCGGGTGACCCGTCGAGCAGGCGCGAGATGGTGGTGCCGATGAGCTCGACGTGGCTGATCTCCTCGGTGCCGACCCCCTGGATCAGGTCCTTGTACGGCTTGGAGGTCGGATCGCCGCGAAAGTTCATGCTCTGGAACAGGTATTGCATCATCGTGCGCATCTCGCCGAACTGGCCGCCGAGACCTTCCTGCAATGCGTTGGCCGCGGCTGGATCCGGCTCGTCGACGGCGATTTCGTTGATCAGTTGTTGTGTGTGGAGGTACATGTTTCTCCTCGTTCGTCGTGCGTCGGGAGCGGAGCACGCCAGTTGAAGACGCAGATGACGCCAGGATCGGCGCTGCGGAGCATTCGAGGTGGCTTCGCCGTCGACGTGACGATGAGACGCGGGCACAAAGGCCCTTGGTGGGAATTCACCGGCGGAGCTCACGTTCCTGAAAGCGGGCGGCACCAGTCACTTACCCGGGTCGACACTGCCCAAACGTGAACTGCGCCCCGAGCCGTCCGGCGCGTGTAAGTGATTCCCGCCGTGGGGAATTCGCGCCCTGTGATGACGCCGTGTTTCAAGTCGGCTCGAACCGAGCATTCCCTTACCACGGGCCGGATGGCTCATGGCGTCGTCACGCACGAACCGTTTGGTGACCGCTTCAATCTCAGAGGAGTCTTCAGTTGAGTGAGCACGACAGGTCCGACGAGGCCCGCAAGGGTCTGATCGATTCGGTCAAGGGCAAGGCCAAGGAAATCGCCGGCGCCATGATCGGCAACGACTCCTTGACGGCCGAGGGTCAGCTCGAGCAGACCCAGGCTCGGGAGCGCAAGGACGCCAACAGCATGCAGGCCGTTGCCGACGCAGAGGCCGAACAGGCTCGGGTTCAGGCAACCGAGGCACGGTTGGAGGGCGCCGAGGAACGGATCGCGGTCAACGCGCGCACGGCCTCCGTCGAGAGTTCGATCGTCACCCAGCAAGCCGAGCAGAAGGCGGCCGCCGAGCGGTCCGCCCAGCAGGAGGCGCAGCGCGCGACGGCCCAAGCCGAGGTCGAGGCGCAGCAGGAAGTGCAGCGCGCCGAGGCGCAAGAGCGCGTCGACGTTCGCGCCGCCGCGACTGACGCCACCGAGGCCGTCGACGAGCATCGGGCCGCCGTGGACGACGCCGCGGCCGCCCGCGCCGCCGCCGACGAGGCAAGAGAGCGCGCCGCGAAACTGACCGACAACGCCGACCTGCCGTGAACGACGACCACTGAAATGGATTCGACTATGAGCATCATGACCATCCCCCGCACGATCCTGCGGTTCCAGTACCAGTTCGTCCGCGTTCCGCTGCAGCTCATCGAGGAGCGCGTGGTGTCGAGGATGGACGCCGAGGCCCCGGCGCGACTCGCCTACGAGCGGTCGCTTGGCGTGCTCGACGCCACCGTCGGCAACGCCCTTGGCGACGCGCGCCTCAAGCGACGAGGAGCCTCACTGGCCAAGCGCAGCGACGAACTCGCGCGGGCGGCCCGCCTCGAGGCCGCAGCCAACGAAGAGCTGCGGCAAGCCGATGAGGAGCTCAAGTCCTCCCGGCAGGACGTCGTCGACGAGGTCCAGGACGCGCGTGCGGCCAAGGACCAGGCGGTCGAAGATGCCGAGGCCGCCGCGCAGAAGCGCAAGCGTGCCGCGACGGAGGCCGCGCAGAAGCGCGCAGGCGCCACCAAGAAGGAGGCCGACGACATCGCCGCCCGCCTCAAGAGCTCGGCCGAAGCGGCCAAGCGCAACGACGAGCAGCGCATCGACGCCGCCCAGAAGCGGGCCACCGACGCAGCCGACGAGACGATCGACGACGCGAAGGCACGGCGGGACGAGGCCGCGAAGAAGCGCGCCGACGCGGACCGCCTCGAACAGCTGGCGGAGGTGGAGAAGGAGAAGCGTCAGGCCGAGCGCGCCGCCAAGCCCTAACCCCTACTGGCCCGCGTTACGGGCGAGGTCGACGGCGAATTGGTTGACGAACGTGCCGGCTCCGGCGCCTCCTCGGCAGGAGCCGTCGGACTCACCGGGGCGCTTCACCCACAGGAACGCGTCGACGTTTCCGTTGCCGGTGTTGGCGGTGGGTGCGGCGCCGAGGGCGCGGCCGCTGGGGTTACACCAGTAAAGCGGGTCGCCCTCGACGGGGCCGTTGCCGTTGCGCGAGGTGTCGATGACGTACGGCTTGCCGCCGACCATCCCGGAGATGGCGTCGCCGTAGCCGATTTCCTCGCCGGTGGTGAAGAAGTTCGCGGTGTTGAGGCTGAAGCCGCGAGCCTTGGCGACGCCGACCTGGTTCAGCCGGGCCGCCATGTCGTCGGCACTCACCCAGCGGGAGTGGCCGGCGTCGACGTAGACGGCGGTGCCCGGATTGCGGGTCAGCGTGTCGACCGCGTAGCTCATCAGGTCGAAGCGTTCTTGGCGCTGATCACCCGAGAGGCAGTCGGCCATCGCGAGGGCGTCTGGTTCGAGGATGACCGCGGCCGGCCCGCCGCCGATGTCGGCGGCCACGTTGTCGATCCAGCCGCGGTAGGCGCCGGCCGAGCCGAATCCGCCTGCGGCGAAGCTGCCGCAGTCGCGGTGCGGGATTCCGTAGAGCGCCAGGATCGGCATGGTGCCGGCAGCCTGGGCGTCGGCGATGTACTTGGCATCCACGGCGGGGGTGGACAGGTGGTCCATCCAGTACGCGGTGGGCGTGTTGGCGATGGCGGTCAACTCGGGACTGCCCGCGCCGTTTGCGGCGCGCATGGCCTTCGAGTTCGGGTTCACGTAGAAGGGCAAGGTGGCCAACGGGTTTCCGTCGGCGGCCAGCCGCACCGCCGGTGCGCTGACGACGTGCCCGGGGTCCGCGGCGACCACGGTGGTGGCGACGGCGGCGACCGCCAGGAACGGGGAAATCCACCGTGCGACTGCGCAGGCAGCTGAGGTCATCACCCCAGAAAAGCTAACGGCCCGACGGCGTAAGTGCCAATCACCGGCGGTGGCACATCCGCGCTGCGGCGCCGCGATGCGACCATTGCCTCATGACCGCAACCCTCGTCGCGAAGAACGTGGCGGGCGGATTCGCCCATCGCACCCTGTTCGAAGGGCTCGACGTGACCGTGGCGCCCGGCGACGTCGTCGGGGTGGTCGGCGCCAATGGCGCAGGCAAGAGCACGCTCCTGCGCATCCTTGCCGGTGACCTCGAACCACTCGACGGCTCGGTGAGCCTCGCCCCGCCCGACGCGTTCGTGGGGTGGCTGCCGCAGGAACACGAGCGGGTGCCGGGGGAGACCGTCGCTGCCTACGTCGCGCGCCGGGCGGGGTGCACCGCCGCGACGCAGGCCATGGACGACGCGGCGGCGGCGTTGGCGGATCCGGCCGCGGCTCCGGCGGGAGTCGACCCCGCCGACGTCTACTCCGCTGCCCTGGACAGGTGGCTCGCCTGTGGTGCGGCGGACCTCGACGAGAGGTTGCCTGCGGTGTTGGCCGATCTGGGGCTGGATACCGAGGCCGTGCGACCGGACGTCACCCCGATGACGGCGTTGTCGGGCGGGCAGGCGGCGCGAGTGGGTTTGGCGGCGTTGATGGTGTCGCGCTTCGACGTCGTGCTGCTCGACGAGCCGACCAACGACCTCGACCTGGACGGCCTCACCCGGCTGGAGCAGTTCGTCCACGATCTTCGCGGCGGCGTGGTGCTCGTCAGCCACGACCGCGAGTTCCTCGCGCGCAGCGTGACCCGCGTCCTCGAACTGGACCTGGCGCAGAACACCACCACCGTCTTCGGCGGCGGATACGAAAGCTATCTGGAGGAGCGCGAGGTCGGTCGCCGACACAAGCGCGAGCAGTACGACGAATTCGCCGAGAAGAAGGCGGACCTGGTGTCGCGGGCCCGAACTCAGCGGGAATGGTCGAGCCAGGGTGTCCGCAATGCGATGCGCAAGGCTCCCGACAACGACAAGAACCGTCGGCGCGCGGCCACCGAGTCCAGCGAGAAGCAGGCGCAGAAGGTGCGGCAGATGGAGAGCCGGATCGCGCGGCTGGAGGAGGTCGTCGAACCGCGCAAGGAATGGACGCTCGAGTTCACCATCGGTGCCGCGCCGCGGTCCAGCTCCGTCGTCGCGACCCTCGCCGACGCCGTCGTCCGGCAGGGCGACTTCGTTCTCGGCCCGGTGTCGGTGCAGGTAGACGCCGGCGAACGGATCGGTATCACCGGTCCCAACGGCGCAGGGAAGTCGACGCTGCTGCGGTTGCTGCTGGGGCGCCAACTGCCCGACGAGGGCCGCGCCAGTCTCGGGGCCAACGTGGCGATCGGTGAAGTCGACCAGGCCCGCGCCGACTTCACCGGGTCGGGACGCCTCGTCGACCGGTTCTCCGAACGGGTGCCGGAGTGGACAACCGCCGACGTGCGGACGTTGCTGGCCAAGTTCGGGCTGCGCGCCGACCACGTCGAACGCGGGGTCGACGACCTGTCACCGGGGGAACGAACCCGCGCCGGGCTGGCGTTGCTTCAGGCCCGTGGCACCAACGTGCTGGTGCTCGACGAGCCGACCAACCACCTCGACCTCGCGGCCATCGAACAGCTCGAAGAGGCCCTCGACACCTATGACGGCGCGCTGCTGCTGGTGACGCACGACCGCCGCATGCTGCAAAACGTTCGGCTGGACCGGACGTGGCTGGTCGACCATGGTCGGGTCACCGAGCTTTAGCTCGGCGCCCGACGGGGTCACTCCAGAACGAAGACGGGGATCTGACGGTCGGTCTTGGTCTGGTACTCGGCGTACGGCGGGTAGGCCTCGACGGCCAGCTTCCACCACTGCTCACGCTCGGCGCCTTCGATTTCGCGGGCGGTGAGGTTCACGACCTTCTCCCCGTCCTGCACCGTGACGGCGGGGTTGGCCTTGACGTTGAAGTACCACGACGGGTGCTTGGGGTCGCCGCCCTTGGAGGCGACCATGGCGTACTTGCCGTCGGCCTCGACGCGCATCAGCGGCACGTAGCGCTTCTTGCCGGACTTCACCCCGGTGGTGGTGAACAGCACGATCGGGCGGTCGAGCACCTCGACCCCGTCGGTCGTGCCCTGCTCGAGAATGCGTTGGGTCTGCTCGCGTACCCAGTCGGTGGGGCTTAGTTCGGCGTCGGTTCCGGCGTTGTCAGTCACGGGCCGCACAACACCGGGCAGCGCGTACTTATTCCCGAGTCGTCGACGTCGTTACGACGACTTCGTTGCGGCGCCGGAACGGCACCGTCCACGGCGGGTCGTAGAACCAGGCTTGGGGTTCGCCGGTGGCCTCGATCCCCTCGACGCGCAAGGCGTCGAGAAGCTCCGCCGACCGGGCGGCCACCGCGGCCTGGCCCCGGTCGCCGGTGAAGCGCAGTACCGCCACCGTCTCCGCGGGCACCTCGACAAGGCGCACCCTGTCGTCGTCGGGGACGGGCAGCGTGGACATGGTCCACTTCGACGGCATGAAGAAGCGGATCACCCAGCCGTTCTCGTCGTCACCCGTGCGCGACACCGGCGCCGTCATCTCGATCTTGGTGCCACGGGCCGACGACTGGCTGACCGGCGCCGTCATGGCGATCTTCTGGGAGCCGGTGTTGCCGCCGAAGATGTAGCGGGCCACCCGCCGGAAGCCCTCGCTGCGGGCCTGTTCCTCGGGGGCCTCGACGGTCGTCTCGGCGGCGATGCGGGGACGGTACCGGCGGATCTCGAGTCCCTCGGCCAGCGGCTCGGCGTCGTATGGCGGTTCTTCGGTGCCCACTCGAATTCCGACGATCCCCAGCACGGACTCGGCAACCTGCGTGGCGGCGCTGGTGAGCTGGCTCAACATCTGCGTCATCAGACGTTTCTACCCGGGCGGCGGGCACCGCAATCACCGACGCGCGTTTGAGAGGTGCCGGGTGTGGGGATGTGCCTGCAACCGAGCTGACAGGAGGGTGGCCGTGAGTTTCACCAGTGCGTTGGACAAGACCTTGGAGTTCGTCCGCCCGGCGGCGGGACTGCGCGTCGTCGCGAAGCCGCACGTTCCGCTCTTGGCGCTGATGGCGCCGTCCGACAGCGCTACTGGTCGGGCCGTTGGCGCATCGGTGACGCGGCGATGACGGCCGTGCCACCGGATCCCGATCCCGTCGAGACTCCGTCCGTCGGCGGTGCCCACGGCGTGGAGCCGGGCGAGACCCCACCGGACTCCGGGTCGACGACGCAGTCGGCCAACCAGGATCCACCGCCGCGCAGCAGGATGACGCCGACCGGAGTCGCGGCGTTGATTGCCGTCGGGGTGATCTTCGCAATCTTCTTGGTCGTCTCGGTGGTCTACCTGCTGCAGGTGGCGGGTCTCATGGATCGCTGGTGACCATTTCTCACCAGGAGGCGGACCAGTCTCGGTCCCGTCGTCGCTGACGTTGCTCGGGTGGAATCGACCGGGGGCCGTGAGCGGACGGTAGAGCCTCCCAGCGGCGCGTTGTCGGGCTCCACGTCCGGCTTAGAGACGTCCGATCGTGGGGCTTGACGGGGACGCCGTGATGTCGAGTTTGGTTGCCGCCGTTGCGCTTTGCGTCGTACATCGCGGCATCGGCCGTGGCGATCACGGTGGTGATCACCGAATGGGCATCGTCGCTGGCCGACACCGAGCGCAGTGGCACGCAGGCGGTGCCGACACTCGCGGTGATCGGGAAGGGCAGTGCCTCGACGGCTCTGCACAGGGCTTGGCCGACCGTGATGGGGTGGGTGTCGGCGCCGTCGACGGCCACCAAGAACTCCTCGCCTCCAACCCGCCCGATGATCGACCCGCGGGGCGCGTGATCGCGCAGCGCCCGCCCGACCGCGGCGAGGGCAAGATCGCCGTGGGTGTGGCCGTGAGTGTCGTTGAGGCGCTTGAACTTGTCGAGGTCGATCATCGCGATCAGGAGGTCACCGTGGCCGTCGTCGGCGGTGGCCAGCGCGGAGGTTCGTCGATAGAACGCCCGGCGGTTGTACAGCCCGGTGAGGGGATCGCGGTCGGCCTTGAGCAGGTCGACGCCCAGGGTGTGCACGATGATCTGAACGCCGTAGGGCACGACGATGTTGCCGATCAGCACCACCCCGTAGGCGCTCACCGCGCGGACGTAGCCGTCGGTGACGACGAGCGCTGCGGCCGGTACGGCGGACACCGCAAGGACGATTCCCAGGTTCGCCACCATCAGCGCGGGTGTGTGGAAGAGCGCGATGTAACCGGAGATCGTCGCAAACGCGGTGCACCCCAGAAGGGCGGTGAGCGGATCGGTTTGGGCCAGCACCGCGCAGGCGATGCTGAAGCTGGTGGCCATCGAGAAGGCGATCGACTGGTTCTTGGTCGGGAACCGGTGCAACCAGAGCAGGGCTCCGGCCAAGCCGCCGAGACCGGCCAGCACGCATAACACGCGGTGGATCGTTCCAATTGGCGGCGCCGACCCGAGGAACATTCCTATCGGGACGATCACCAGGCATGCCATGACGGCGACGAGCACGCCGCGCGTCATCGTCGCCATGCGGCGGACGCGGAGGAAGGCACTGAGCCAGTCGAAGTGGTCTGGCTGACGCCACCACCAACGAAGTTTCTTCACGCCTAGCTACCCCCGCCCACCCGGTACTCCGGATCGCAGCAACGCTGCGCGCATTTGCCAAATCCGCGGAGAAACGGGGTCTCGGTATCGTCCGCTCGCGATTTACCCTACCTGGGACTGCCGGGCGGGCGATACACGAATATCGGCCGACCTGGGTCGCGGGGGCTCAGCCGGTGGGTTCCCCGGCGCCGTCGGACGACGTGTCGTCCGGCGCGGAGTCCTCGCGGCCGCCGTCAGTGTCGTCGCCCGATTCTTGCGAGTACGTCTTGCGGTGCTCGCGCGGTTCGTCCTCGTAGATTCCGCTACCTCGAGGCATGGCCGCTCCGTTCTCCGCGATGAGGTTCTCCGAGATGGAGCCTCGGGTGTGCATTCCCGGGGTGGTGTAGATCAAACGGCTGGGCGGCTGGCCCCGGGGGCACCGTCGGCGAACCCTCGCAGGATCGTCTCGAGATGGCGTCGCCACAGCTCGGCGCCATGGTGGGCCGGGTCGTTGCGCTCGGAGTGGATGACGCCGCGCAGCGCCCAGACCGCGGCGGCGACGTCGTCGGGGGTGACATCTGTGCGGATGGCACCGGCGCGCTGCGCGCCGACCAGGAGTTCGGTGGACAGTCTGCGAAGGTCGTCGACGATGGGCTTGGGGGCGAGCTCGCCCCACATTGGGGCCGACAGACCCGACTTCTCGGCGAGCTCGACGCCCACGGTCCGAAGGAACGCTTCGAGCCCAGTCTCTGGCGGGCCGCCTGCGGCGGTCGTGGCGACGTCGACCAAGCGGCCGAAGAATCCGCTGAGCACCTCGTGGACGAGGGCGTCCTTGTTGGCGAATCGTCGGTAGAGCGTCGCGGGTCCGACGCCGGCGGCCTTGGCGACGTCGTCGAGCGTCGCGCTGGGCCCATGTTCGGCGAACACCGCCTCGGCTGCGCTGATCAGCCGTGCGCGGTTGTCGGCGGCGTCTCGGCGCACTGCGGTCCACCCCCTCACTCGTCCGGCGGGAAGCAAATCTAGCGCCGATGCGTTCCGGATATGTGATAGTCCAACTATCACATAGCTGGTCGACGGCGAGGAGGAAGAACATGAGCAAGGTCTGGTTCATCACGGGATCGTCGCGAGGCTTCGGCCGCGAACTCGTCAGGGCCGCGCTCGAGGCCGGGGACAGCGTCGCGGCAACCGCCCGTCGGCCCGAGCAACTTGCAGAACTCGTCGAGACCTACGGGCAGCGCGTCCTGCCGTTGGCGCTCGACGTCACCGACCCGGCGCAAGCCACCTCGGCGCTGGCGGAAGCCCAGGATCGGTTCGGGCGCGTCGACGTCGTGGTCAACAACGCCGGATACGCCAACGTCGCGCCCATCGAAACGGGAGACGAGGCTGACTTTCGCGCCCAATTCGAGACCAACTTCTGGGGCGTCTACCACGTCTCGAAGGCGGCGATCCCCGTTCTCCGCGAGCAAGGCGGAGGACTGATCGTGCAGTTCTCGTCGATGGGCGGTCGGGTCGGCGGGTCCGCAGGAATCGCGTCCTACCAGGCCGCGAAGTTCGCGCTCGACGGCTTCTCCCGCGTGCTGCAGGCCGAGACGGCGCCGTTCGGCATCAGGGTCCTCGTCGTCGAACCCAGCGGTTTCGCCACCGACTGGGCGGGCTCGTCGATGGCGATAGCCGACATTCCCGAGCGCTACGCCGACACCGTCGGAAGGATGAACGCCGTCCGCGAGAGCGACGCCGTGTCCGCGGGCGATCCAGCGCGCGCGGCACAGATCCTGGTGCGGCTGTCACGGCGCACGGACTTGCCGTACCACCTGCCGCTCGGCGTGAACGCCGTCGAGGGCTCGATCCGGCAGGACGAACTGCTGCTGGAGACCGACCGGAAGTGGGCCGCGGTCGGCAGATCCGCCGACTTCGCCGAGCCGTACCCCGTCCACCTACCCGGTTGACCGACGCGCCTATGGCCCGCCCTTCCAGTGCTCGATGCGGTTGTGGTCGGGGGTGAAGCCGTGTTTCACGCCCCACAGCACGGCCTTGGTCCGGCTGTCGACGTCGATCTTGCGGTAGATGGTGCGAATGTAGGACTTGACGGTGTTGGGGCTCAGATAGGTCAGGGCCGCCACCTCGGCGTTGCTCTTGCCCTGCGTGATGAGCGCCAGGATCTCCGACTCCCGGTCGCTCAACCCCTCGCCGCGGCCCGGCCAGTCCAGCCCGACCGCGGTCCTCGTCCGCGCAGGCGCGTCGCTGACGACCAGCTCGCCGGCGTGGACGGCCTCGAGCGCGGCGACGAGATCCCGCGCCGGAAGTGTCTTGGACAGGTACCCGTGCGCCCCGTGCCGTTTGGCGCTCTCGATCAGATCGGGATGAAAGTTCCACGTGTACACCACGACTCGGCGAGCGTGGGGATTCGCGACGAGGACGCCGATCTCGTGGTGGTCGGACTCCGGCTGGGCGAACGAGTCGTAGAGGACGACGTCGACGTCGTCGCTGACGCCCATCGTGGCGTCGAGCTCGGCCACGACGATCCGGTCGCGGTAGTTGTCGAACATGTTGGCAACGCCCATCACCACCACGTCGTAGTCGTCGACCAGCGCAACGGTGATCGGACGCTTCGCAGATGACGACACGCAAGCGACATTACCGCCCTAGGGGTGTATCCGGACCACCCCAAAGGGTCTTTCCTGGAGAGCGCCCCGCCACGGGAATGCGTTGCCGCTCAATCGAAGCTGGTCCGTCGCGACGGGTGTAGCACCGGCAGCGCCGGGTAAGGAAGCTGATGGTTCAACGGGAATCATCGAGCGGAGGAATCATGGCTAGTGGCGTTGCGACGGTGTGGATGCCCGTCGAAGACATGAGTCGGGCAGTGAAGTTCTACGGCGAGACCCTCGGTCTGAAGGTCAAGAGCGAGGGCGACGACTGGTCCGAGCTCGACGCCAACGGGGTGTCGATCGGACTCAACGCCCGCGAGGAAACTCACGGGGAGCACACCGGCGGGGCAGTGCTCACGCTGCAGCCCGACGGCACCCTCTACGACGAGCTGGTCCGCCTCACCGACGCGGGTGTGACGTTCGTCGGCGAAGTCAGTGAGCATCCGTGGGGCCGGATCGCGGCGTTCAAGGACTCCGAGGGCAACGACCTTCAGCTGTTCGAGCCGCCGTCGGAGTAATCGTCTAGAAGTCTCCAGGAGCCCCAGTCCCGCACAACGGGATTGGGGCTTCTCGACGACGCGCGCGTCAGAGCCGCCCGCGGAGAAGCAGGTTCCAGTAGATCTGCGGCAGGCCGTAACGGTCGAACGCCCACGCCGAGCGGCGCGGTTTCACCGGATCCATCAACCGGGGCAGCGGCGAGGCCAGCGTGCCGGTGCGGGTGAACTCACCGGGGATGAGGTGATGCGCGTCGGTGGCGATGGGCGCCACGGTGTAGCCGTCGTAGTCGGCGGCCGTGGCGGCACCGCCACGTGCGGCCACCACGTTGTCGACCAGGATCGCGATCTGGCGCCTCAGCGCACCCCCTGACGGGTCGGTTGCGACGGTTGCCCCGTCCCCGGCCGCCCACACGTTGGCATGGGTCCGGTGTCGGAACGTCCTTGGGTCGACGTCGACGAGGCCGACACCCTCGTCGGTCGCCATTCCAGAGTCGACCAGCCACTGCGGTCCCCGGAACGGCGGCACCAGGTGCAGCAGGTCGTATGAGAGTGGGCGCACGGTGCCGTCTCGCCGATCGGTTGCGGTGATGTGGTGTTCGTCGGGGAACAGCCCGGTGACGGCGGTGTCGTACAGCACCCGAACCCCAAGCTCACGCAGCTCGTGGCGGATCTTGACGTCGAGATCCGGTGCGTCCAAGATCTTCGGCCGGTCGACCAACAGCGTGATCTCGACCCCCGGCAGACGGCCGGTGCGCTTCCAGTGGGCTGCGGCGAGGAACAGCGGTTTGACGGTGGTCCCCGTGCAACTCACCGGTGGACGGGGCACGGTGAATATCGCGTGACCACCAGCGGGCATGCGCCGCACCAGGTTCCACGTCTTCTCGGCCGCGTCCAGATAGTTGCTGGTGACGGCTGGGGAGTCCATGGCCGCGGCGATGCCGGGTAGCGCGTCGGTGTCGGGAATCAGGCCGGTCGCCAGGACGAGGTCTCGGTATCGGAGGCTGCGCCCGGATGCACACCGCACGACGCGTTCGACCGCGTCGACGGCGACCGCGTGATCGCGAACCCACGTACAGCCCTTCGGCGTCACCGAGCGTTGCGTACGTTCGGCGCTGCGCATGGTGGCCTGGCCGCCTCCGACGTAGGACAGCAGCGGCCGGTAGGTGTGCACGGACTGCGGTTCCACCACCGTGACGTCGGTGATGCCCCGCCGGAGCAGTCGCGCGGCGGCGCTGATCCCGGCGTTGCCGCCGCCGATGACGACGACGTCGGCGGCTTCGTCGACGTCGGGGTGCAGGGTGGCCATCGAGATGTCTTACCCGCAAACTCCTCGAACTAACGCGCGTCCGGTTGGCGCACCCGAGGATTGGTCCGTGATCCGATGATTGAACGCCGCGGGACGGGGCATGTTGCGAACACCGCCCCCAAAGATGCGACGGAGCACCACAGTGAGCACGATTTTCACCGATGAACTGATCGACCGATCCCCAATCCACGTGCCGGCCGGTGTGTATCCGCCGCAGGAGGACTCGGCTCTTCTCGTCGACGCGTTGCGTACGTCCGGCCGAGCCGCCGGAAGTCGTGTCGCAGACCTGTGTTCGGGCAGCGGCGTCGTCGCGTTGGCCGCCGCGGAGCAGGGTGCCGCATCGGTTGCCGCGTTCGAGATGAGCCCCGTAGCGGTGTCGTGCGCCAGGAGCAACGCTGCCTCCAGCGGCCTCGACGTGAAGGTGCACCGCGGATCCTGGACTCGGGCAGTCGAATTCGAGGCATTCGACGTCGTGACGTGCAACCCGCCCTACGTACCGTTCGACGACGGTGCCGACGACGTAGTGGTGCCCGATGAAGCGGGCCCGGCGACGGCGTGGAACGCGGGACGCGACGGTCGCAGGATCCTGGACCCGCTGTGCGAGCGCGCCCCCGAGATGTTGGTCGACGGCGGAACGATCTTCATCGTCCACTCGGAGTTTGCCGACGTCGACCGCACGGTCGACGGGTTGCGTGCGGCAGGGTTACGGGCCCAGGTGGTTGCGCAACGCTGGATTCCGTTTGGTCCGGTGCTGACCGCCCGGGCGCAGTGGCTGGAACGCATCGGGCTTCTCGAGGTGGGCAGACGGCGGGAACGGCTGGCCGTGATCAGGGGCGACCGGTCCTGAATCACGCTGTCTAGAGCCGCTTTACGAAGCGACTACTTGCCGCTGTCGATGACGCGCTGCGCGACGTCGGTCAGCTTGACGTTGCTCTCCTGGCTGAGCTGACGCATCATGTTGAAGGCGCGCACGGCGTCGACGTTGAACCGCTCCATGATGATGCCCTTGGCCTGACCGATGCGGTCTCGACTCAGCAGGGCGGCGTTGAGCTGGCTCTGCGTCTGCGTCGCGACGATGGCTGCGGCGGCATGGGCAGCCAGGATGCTGCCCACCGTTTCGGCGTTGGAATCCCACGCCGTCGGCTCGAATCCGAACAGGTTGAGCGCTCCTGCGGTGCGCTCTGCGGTGTACAGCTTGAACGACAACCCGCTGAGCACGCCGATCTCCACCACGGCCGGCGAGTATTGCGGCCACCGGGTCTCCAGCCGAAAGTCGTCGGTGCGGACGACGGTGTCGGCGAGGGCGGCTTGAACACACGGCCCCTCCTGAAACGTCACCTGGAGGATGTCGAGTTGGTGGGGCAGCTCAGAAGTGGTGGCGATCGAGCGGAACTTCCCGCCCCGTTCCAGTAACAAGATCCCTGCGGTGTCAACCCCTGGAATGAGGTCTACGGCGGCCGCGGTGACTTCGTCGAGAATCGTGTCCAAGCTGGGCTTGGGCACCAGATTCCTCGACATCTCGGCCATACGCATGGCGAGGTCGTGATTCGTCGGTTGGGACACACAGCGGTATGCCCCCACCTCGAACACGTCAAACGGAACCGAGGTCAACGGCTTCTGGACTGATCCGAGGTGTCCCGTGAGCGTCGCGCGAGATCAGCCCCCGTTCGTCGAAGGCGTCGAGCCACCCCCGCATCGGCCACCATCCCCAGCGTCGGTGGAACGTGACGGCGTTCGTCACGATGTCCCTGAGGTGCTCGACCGGCGGATCGGAGATCGGGTGGAACTGGTGAAACGCGTGCGCACCGCCCACCCACCGCAGCCCGACCGACCCGGCGGCCGCGCGTTGCGCGTAGTCGGTGTCCTCTCCGCCGTAGCCCGTGTAGTCGGTGCAGAAACCGCCGATGCGCTGCCACACCGACGCGGTGACGGCGAACGACAGCGACCAGAAGAGTTCGTACTCGACGCCCGCCTCGGTGACGCCTGCCGCCGGAGCGGGTCTGGCCGGATGAGGATCGGCGAGGTTGGACAGGCGGTCCAGGTCGTACCCGTCGGGCCCGGGGGGCGGGAGGTAGGTGACGGGCCCACAGAGCAGCGCACCCGCGTGCGCGGGATTGCGTGCCGCGAGGAGGTAGTGGGTGAGCATGTCGGGCGCGGGGATGCAGTCCACGTCCAAGAAGACGAGCAACTCGGCGCCATCGTCGATCGCCACGTGGGCGCCGAGATTGCGCGCCTCCGCCATCGGGATGCGCGCTGATTCCGTCCGCAGCGGAACGCCGAGCGTGCGGTCGCCACGGCCCCGAACCGTTCCGAGTGCGTGGTCGTCGTCGACCGCCACCACGACGTGCCGGTCGGCCCGAATGTCGCTGCGGTCAAGGCCTTCCAGCTGCCTGCGCAGGTGTGAGGTGCGGCCACGTACGGCCGTCACGATCGCCGTCTTCACGCCGCGGCCACCTGGTCGATCAGCGCCGCCGCCCGGGCCGCCGAATGGGACGTCTGCCATCGATCCCACACGTCCGAGCCAAGGGCGCGCGCGTCGTCGACGAGGTGAGGCCAGTCCGAGAGATCGGGCCACTGGGGTCGTACCACCGCAAGTCCCGCGCGGTGCAAGGCCCGTGCGGTGGCCCGTTGCTCGGCGAATGGTCGGTCCTGGGCGACGATGATCGCCGGCCGGCCCGCCGCGGCGATGTCGGCGACGGAGCCTTGGCCTGCTGACGAGACCACCACGTCGGCCGCGCACAACTCGGGCCAGGGGTCCTCGGCCCACGGACCGCCCTTCACGCCGAGCGTCGTCCACGAAAACTCGGGATGTGCTGCGGCGCATCGGTCCACCGTGTCGGTCGTAAGGGCGGCACCACCGGATCCGTTGAGCACCAAGATACTTGGGCGGTCACGAGGGGATCGCTTGGGCCGTTGGCGACCGTCGAAACGGCTGATGCCGCCGACGTAGGTCGTCTTCTGGGAGTGCTGCGCCAACCAGGGTGGCTCGTAGAGCTTCTGCGGCCACGCCGCCACGATGTGTTCTGCTGTCCGGTAGGCCAATTCGTGGGCGGCGTCGGTCCTGTCGCCCGGCATGGCCACCACGACGACGGGGACGCCGAGCAGGCGCACCAACAGCGTCACCTCGACCGACACGTCGACCACCATCACCCGCGGTCGGTGGGTCGAGACCCACTCGGTGATCATGGCCATGCGCTCGCGAAGGCCCGCGTCGTGAAGGGGTGCCCAGTGCAGCGCTCCGCCTCCGTGGACGTTGACGTGAGCGGTGCCGTCGTCGTCGCGCGGGAGCTGAACCGTCGAGACCCCTGGCCGCTCGGGGATGGCGAGTGACGACAGGATGGTGACGGGCTCACGCAGGTGTGCGCAGATGCTGGTCGCCCTGGCCAGATGCCCCCGACCGTGGTGATGCACGTAGTAGCCAATCATTGTCGGCGGATTTCCGTTCGTCGATGAGGTCGCGATAGATGGTGAGGTAGCGCGTCACCATGGAGCGCGCGCTACACCTGGCGATGGCGCTGTCGCGCACGGATTCCCGCGGGAGGAGCACTGCCGCGGGAATCGCCGCGGCCATCGCGAAGACGTCGCCGGGGGCGACGAGGCGACCGCTCTTGGCGTCGATCACCTCGGGAATTCCGCCGCGCGCGAAGGCGACGACGGGGGTGCCACACGCGGCCGCCTCGGCGGCGACCAGGCAGTAGGGTTCGTCCCACAGCGGCGTCACCAGGGCGGCCGCCGCGCCGCCAACCAGCGACGCCAACTCTTGTTGGTCGAGATGTCCTGCGTAACAGACGCGTTCGCTCAACTTGGGTGCGATGAGTTCGCGGAAGTAGTCCGCATTGCCGATGGGGCCCGCCAGTACCAGGCGACGCCCGGACACCGCCGCCGCCGCAATCGCGAGGTGCGTCCCCTTCTCGGGGGTCAGCCGGCCCGACCACACCAGATGGTCACCGCCAGGGCCCGCCGGCCACCGGGACGGGTCGACGCCGTTGGGCACCAAGTGCATTCGATCGGCGACGACGTGACGCCACGTGCCGGCCGTGAACCCGCTCACGGCGGCGAAGGCGGAGCCCGCACCGCCGGTGGCACCGATCGCGGACTCGAGCCACGGGAACGGCGGCGTATGGAAGGTTGTCAACATCGGAGTGCGCAACCGCGGTGCCAGATGGATCGGCACGTGATGAAGGCAGTGGTTGTGGATGACGTCGACGTCGTGGGCGCCGTCGTCGACGAGGTGCCGCATGAGGTCGAGGAAGGCGTGGTGGTCGGATTCCTTCACCGCGCCTGGCAACGGGAAGGGCCCCGCCGCGGCCGCGGTGCGCGGCAGGGGCGTGATCGTCAGGCCGGGATCCCCGGAATCGAGGTCCGAATCGCCGTCGGCGAACAGGGTGACGCGATGGCCCTCGTCGGCGAGCGCGCGCGCCAGATGCCACACGTGGGCTTCGAGGCCGCCGGCGAACGGTTGGCGGATGGGGAACCGGTTGTGGGCGATGAGGGCGATGTGCAGGCGTGAGGTCATGCCGACGTCCGGTGGTCGGTTACACCATTGTCTACTAAGGTCACGCGCAGCCCTTTGGCCCGGGGACGGACGGGCCGTGGGTACTTACCCCGTCCCACGGGCTTGTAACAACGCGCGCCAAGATGGTCAGACAAAGTGATCGGGGCGAGTCCGACCAGCTAGATTCGTCAGTCATGGCCCTGTCCCCAGACCTCGTCGGCATGACCTACGAGCATCCTGAGCCGTTCGTGGTCGGACGTGAGGAAGTCCGCCAGTACGCGGCGGCGGTGAAGAACCAGGACGCCGCCTATCACGACGAGGACGCGGCGCAGGCGCTGGGCCACGACGCGATCCTGGCTCCGCTGACGTTCATCTCGATCCTCGGATATCGAGCCCAGATGGCGTTCTTCGACCACGCGAACGTCGTGATCACCGACGAGAAGCTCATCCAGGCCGAGCAGAGCCTGAAGATCTTCCTTCCCATCAAGGCCGGGGACGTCCTGCGCTGTCGCATCCGCATCGACTCGCTGCGACGGGCGTTCGGCGCGGACGTCCTCACGCTCAAGAGTTGGATCGTCAACCAGGACGGCGAGACCGTTCAGGAGGACTACACGACGATGGCGGGACGCACCGAGCCCGACGAGGCCTGACGGTCCGGGTGTTTCCCCGGCGCCCCACGGGGTAAGTCCTCGGCGCGCGGCAATGCGCACGAAGAGTGGTGGGGAGCGTCAAGGTGGCAGACGACGTCGGGCGGCAGCGGACGTGGAAGGAGTTCTCCGCGGCGGTCAACATGACGGCGTCGGAGCTCACGGAGTGGCTCGACGGCGACGAGTCGAAGTCGACGGGGCACGCTGGCGGGCGGCACCTCGTGGCGATCCTCGAGACGAAGAAGGCCGACCTCTCCCTTGGCGACTACGACCACATGCAAGAGGCGGTGGGTTACGTCAAACGCCATCTCGCGCAACGTCCGTCGGGTGAGGTGGACGATTCCTCCTGGCGCTTCTCGCTGATGAACTGGGGTCACGATCCACTCAGGAAGAACTCTTGACTCATTCCAGACAACGTACTAAAACGGATGACGTGGGTGCTTCAGTCGAGTTCCGGCGACTGCTGCGGGAGGCGGCGCTGCGGGTAACGCGGCCACGGGTCGCCGTGCTCGGCGCCGTGTACGCCAACCCGCACGCCGACACCGAGACGATCACCCGCGCGACCCGCGCCCAGGTGCCCGACGTCTCCCACCAAACCGTCTACGACGCGCTGAGCGCACTCACCGCGGTCGGCCTGGTGCGCCGAATTCAGCCCGCGGGATCGGTGGCGCGCTACGAGGCCCGCGTCGGGGACAACCACCATCACGTGGTGTGTCGATCGTGCGGCGCCGTCGCCGACGTCGACTGTGCCGTCGGCGACGCGCCCTGCCTCGTCCCCGCCGACGGCGACGGCCACCTCGAAGGCTTCACGGTCGACGAGGCGGAAGTCATCTACTGGGGCTATTGTCCCGACTGCTCGACGGTGAGCCCAGCTCGATCAGAGTCGTGAAACCCAGCCCGTTTCGCCAACCCTGGAAGGAATGTCGTGTCAACCGATACATCCGATAGCCGCCCGCCAGCGCCCGCCTCCGGGACTCAGTCCAACAGCGAGAGCGAGAACCCGGCAATCCACTCTCCTGAGCCGAAAGCGCATGCGCCGCTGCGGAATCAGGACTGGTGGCCCGAGCAGGTCGACGTCGCGGTGCTGCATCGCCAGTCCGAGAAGGGCAACCCGCTTGGCGGCGACTTCGACTACGCCGAGGAGTTCGCCAAGCTCGACGTCGACGCGCTCAAGGCCGACGTCCTCTCAGTGATCACCACGTCGCAGGACTGGTGGCCCGCCGACTACGGCAGCTACGCCGGTCTGTTCATCCGGATGAGCTGGCACTCCGCAGGCACCTACCGCATCTTCGACGGACGCGGCGGCGGCGGCCAGGGTAGCCAGCGGTTCGCCCCGCTGAACAGCTGGCCCGACAACGCCAACCTCGACAAGGCCCGCCGGCTGCTGTGGCCCGTCAAGCAGAAGTACGGCAACAAGATCTCGTGGGCCGACCTGCTGGTGTTCGCCGGCAACGTCGCACTGGAGTCGGCCGACTTCCAGACGTTCGGCTTCGGCTTCGGCCGTGAGGACATCTGGGAGCCGGAGGAGATCCTGTTCGGCCAGGAAGACACCTGGCTGGGCACCGACAAGAGGTACTCCGGCGAGCGTGAGTTGGCCGAACCGTTCGGCGCGACCACCATGGGCCTGATCTACGTCAACCCCGAAGGCCCAGAAGGCAAGCCGGATCCGCTGGCCGCCGCCCACGACATCCGCGAGACCTTCGGCCGGATGGCCATGAACGACGAGGAGACCGCCGCGCTGATCGTCGGCGGACACACCCTCGGCAAGACCCACGGTGCCGGTGACGCCGAGCTGGTCGGTCCCGAGCCCGAGGGCGCGCCGATCGAACAGCAGGGCCTCGGCTGGAAGTGCGCCTACGCCTCAGGCAAGGGCGCCGACACCGTCACCAGCGGACTCGAGGTGGTCTGGACCCCCACCCCGACCAAGTGGAGCAACGCCTACCTCGAACTGCTCTACGGCTACGAGTGGGAGTTGACGAAGAGCCCCGCCGGCGCATGGCAATTCGAGGCCAAGGACGCCGAGGAGATCATCCCCGACCCCTTCGACTCCACCAAGAAGCGCAAGCCCACGATGCTCGTCACCGACGTCTCGATGCGGGTCGACCCCGTCTACGGTCCGATCACCCGGCGGTGGCTCGACCACCCCGAGGAGCTCAACGCGGCGTTCGCCAAGGCCTGGTACAAGCTGCTGCACCGTGACATGGGACCCGTCACCCGCTACCTCGGACCCTGGGTGGCCGAGCCGCAACTGTGGCAGGACCCGGTGCCGCCGGTCGACCACGCCCTGATTGACTCCGACGACGTCGCCTCGCTCAAGGCCGCGGTGCTGAACAGCGGAGTCGGCATTCCGCAACTGGTCAAGACGGCGTGGTCGGCGGCGTCGAGCTTCCGCAGCACCGACAAGCGTGGCGGCGCCAACGGCGCACGTCTTCGCCTTGAGCCGCAGCGCAATTGGGAGGTCAACGAGCCCTCCGAACTGGCCTCGGTGCTGCCCGCGCTCGAGAAGATCCAGCAGGACTTCAACTCCTCGGCGACCGACGGCAAGAAGGTGTCGCTCGCCGACGTCATCGTCCTGGCCGGATCCGCGGCGGTGGAGAAGGCGGCCAAGGACGCGGGGTTCGAGATCGACGTGCACTTCGCGCCGGGGCGCACCGACACCACGCAGGCCGAGACCGACGTCGAGTCCTTCGCGGTACTCGAACCTCGAGCCGACGGGTTCCGCAACTACATTCGGCCCGGCGAGAAGACCGCCGTGGAGAAGCTCTTGGTCGAGAAGGCGTACTTCCTCGACCTCACAGCGCCGGAGCTGACGGTGCTCATCGGCGGACTGCGTGCGCTGAGCGCCAATCACGGCGGGACCAAACACGGTGTCTTCACCGACAAGCCGGGTGTGCTGACCAACGACTTCTTCGTCAACCTGCTCGACATGAGCACGAAGTGGAAGCCGTCGGAGACCAGCGAGAACGTCTACGAGGGCACCGACCGCACCAGCGGTGAGTTGAAGTGGACGGCCACCGCCAACGATCTGGTGTTCGGGTCGAACTCGGTGTTGCGCGCCGTCGCCGAGGTCTACGCACAGGACGACAACCGGCAGCGGTTCGTCGAGGACTTCGTCGCGGCATGGGTGAAGGTGATGAACCTCGATCGGTTCGACCTGCACTGATCGTCTGTTCGACACCGGGCCGGATGCCTTCGGGGTCCGGCCCGGTTCGTCGAGTTCTACAGTGAGGCATGAATTTCGAGGAGTACCGCGGCTACGACGCCACCGGCCTGGCCCACCTCGTAGCCAACGGGGAAGTGTCGGCGGCCGAATTGCTCGAGCTGGCGCGTGCCAGGGCAGCGGTGGTCAACCCGCGGATCAACGCGATCGTTCGTGACGTACCCGCGACGCCGACAAGCGATCTCGTCGGCCCGTTCGCCGGTGTCCCGTTCCTCGTCAAGGACTTGGCCCAGGACTACGCGGGCCTACCGACCTCGTCGGGATCGCGTGCGCTTGCGTCGACTCCCGTTGCGCAGCACGCGACGATCGTCCAGCGGTGGATCGACGCCGGGCTGGTCATCTTCGGCAAGACCAATACCCCCGAGTTCGGCGCCAAGGGCGTCACCGAGCCCGCGGTGTGGGGGCCGGCGCGCAACCCCTGGAATCTGGGGCGCACGCCCGGCGGGTCCTCCGGCGGGTCCGCTGCCGCAGTCGCCGCGGGCATCGTGCCTTGTGCCGGCGCCAACGACGGCGGCGGGTCGATCCGCATTCCGGCGGCCTGCTGCGGGCTCGTCGGCTTGAAACCCGGCCGCGGACTTACCCCCTCGGGTCCGGTGAGCAGTGAACCCATGCACGGCGCCGCCGTCCAGGGCGTGGTCTCCCGCACGGTCCGCGACACCGCGGGAATGCTCGACGTCATCAGCGGCGGTGAGCCGTCCGGACCCTACGTGCCAGGACTGCCTGCCTCGCCGTTCGCGCGGTGCGTCGGCGAGGATCCAGGACGACTGCGGATCGGCGTGCACGTTCCGTCGTCGATCAATCCGTCGCCGCACCCAGAGGCATTCGCGGCGGTCGAGGCCACCGTGCGCGCCCTGACCGACCTCGGACACGACGTCGACGAGTTGACCACGGCGCCATACGACGACGCGGTGTTGGCCAAGGACTTCCTGCTCACCTGGTTCGTCCACGTCGCGTGGGACGTCGCCGAGGCCAAGCGGCTGACGGGTGCGGGTGACGAGTCCTTCGAGCGCGACACGCTCATCATGGCGGCCCTTGGCCGTGCGACCGGCGGCGTCGACTACGTGGCCGCCGTCGAACGGCGACACCAGCACACGCTCCGGCTGACGGACTTCTTCGACACCCATGACCTGCTGCTGACGCCCACCTTGGCGACCCCTCCGCCGCGGATCGGCGAATTCGACCTTCCGGTGGCGCTGCAACGCAGTGCCGACGTGCTGATCAAGACCCGCACCGCCCGGCTGTTGCGCTACACCAAGATCGTCGACGACATGGTGGACCAGAACCTCGGCTGGGTGCCCTACACGCAGCTCGCGAATCTCACTGGGCGACCGGCCATTTCGCTGCCCCTGCACCAGACGGCCGACGGGCTGCCGTTGGGCGTCCAGTTCGTCGCACCCCTGGCGGGTGAGGCGCTGCTGCTCCGCTTGGCCGCCCAACTCGAAGAGGCGCTGCCGTGGGCCGATCGCGTGGCACCCGCGGTGTGATAGACACGGCGCTATGTCAGCGCCGCGCGTGACCGGCGACCGCCTCCTGGTGCCGGGGGAGACGTGCTGGCGCCTCGAGCATGCCGAGCAGTTCGCCTTCATCGTGGATGCGGCCGACTACTTTCGCCACACCAAGGCGGCGATGCTGCGCGCCAAGCACCGCATCCTCCTCATCGGGTGGGACTTCGACGCCAGGACGGTCTTCGAACCCGGCGGCAAGACCCTGCCCGGGTACAACGAGCTGGGGCCGTTCCTTCGGTCGCTGGTCCGCAAGCGGCCCACGCTCGAGGTGCACGTCCTGCGATCCAATCTGAGGTTGCTGCCCGCGTTCGAGGGGCTGTGGACGGGCGTCACCCCCGTCTCGGTGATGAACCGCTTCAGCAGCGAGCGCATGCACTTCGCCATCGACGGCGCGCACCCCACGGGTGCCGTTCACCACCAGAAGATCGTCGTGGTCGACGACTCCGTCGCCTTCTGCGGTGGCATCGACTTCACCGTCGACCGGTGGGACACCCCTGAGCACCTCGACGAGAACAGGCTGCGGCGCGCGCTCGGGGAGCCCCACGGGCCCCGCCACGAGGTGGCGGCCGCGGTGGACGACGCCGCGGCGCGGGCGCTCGGCGAGGTCGCCCGAGACCGCTGGTTGGCCGCCACCGGGCAGTCCCTCGAGCCGGTCGAGTCCACCAGGGACGTCTGGCCCGACGCGCTGGCGCCCACTTTGCGTGACGTCGACGTCGCGATCGCGCGCACCATGCCCCGGCTCGGCGACGGCGAGGAAATACGCGAGGTGGAGGCACTGAACCTCGCGGGGATGGCGGCCGCGCGCGAGACCATCTACCTGGAGAACCAGTACCTCGCCTCGCGGACGTTGGTCGACGCCCTCGCGGCGCGGCTGCGCGAGCCGGCCGGTCCTGAGATCGTGATCGTGATCCCGCGCAAGTCCGAGAGCCCGCTGGAGGAGCGCTCGATGGACAGCGCCCGCTACCGCATGCTGAAGAGGTTGTGGGCGGCCGACCTGCACGACCGGCTCGGGGTGTACTGGCCGGTCACCGACGGTGGCACCCCCGTGTACGTGCACGCGAAGGTCATGGCGGTCGACGACCGCCTCTTCCGGGTTGGCTCGTCGAACCTCAACAACCGCTCGCTGGGTTTCGACAGCGAATGTGACGTCGCCGTCGAGGCCGTCGGTCCCGACGAGTCGGACGTTGCCCGCACGATCGTGACGCTGCGCAACGCGCTCGTCTGCGAGCACCTCGGCGTGGACGTCGAGGAGTTCGAGCGGGAACACGCCGAACGGGGGTCCTTCCTCGCGGCCGTCGAGGCTTTGCGCGGTTCGGGCCGCACCCTGCTGCGGTTCACCGCCGAGACGGTGGTTGGGGAGGCCAGTCTTTGGGCGGAGAACGACCTGATGGACCCCGACCGGGTGCCCGAGTCCTTCGCCAGGAGCGTGGCGAGGTGGCTCGGCGGGTTCGTCGACTGACGGGGTACCCGAGCCGGCGGGCACCATGGACGGCATGACGACCCCACCCCTGGCCCGGCTGTCCCTAGAGCGGTTGTCCCTGGCGGAGAAGGCCTCATTACTCAGCGGCGCCGACTTCTGGCACACCGCAGCGCTCGAGGGTCACGGCATTCCCTCGATCATGCTCACCGACGGCCCGCACGGTCTTCGCAAGCAGCGTGGGACGGGCGATCATCTTGGGCTCGGCGACAGCGTGCCCGCCACGTGCTTCCCGCCCGCCGTCGCCATGGGCTCGTCGTGGGACGTCGACCTCGTTCGGCGCGTCGGCGAGGCGATCGGTACCGAGGCGGCCGTCGAGAACGTCGCCGTGGTGCTCGGACCTGGCGTGAACATCAAGCGATCGCCGTTGTGCGGGCGCAACTTCGAATACTTCTCGGAGGATCCCGTCACCGCCGGGGTACTCGGCGCGGCCATGGTCGACGGCATCCAGAGTCGCGGCGTCGGCGCGTCGCTCAAGCACTTCGCGGCCAACAATCAAGAGACCGACCGGATGCGGGTCAGTGCCGACGTCGACCCGCGGCCGTTGCGCGAGATCTATCTGCGCGCGTTCCAACGCGTCGTCGAGGACGCCCGCCCGTGGACGGTGATGTGCTCCTACAACCGCGTCAACGGCGTGTACGCGTCGGAGGATCGGTGGCTGCTGACCACGGTGCTGCGCGAGGAGTGGGGTTTCGACGGGCTGGTGGTGTCGGACTGGGGCGCGGTCGACGACCGCGTCCGGGCGCTGGCCGCGGGTCTTGATCTGGAGATGCCGGGGTCGCGCGGCACCACCAATGCGCAACTGGTGGCGGCGGTCGCCGACGGATCCCTTGACGCGGACGTGGTCGACGTCGCGGCCGACCGCATGTTGGCGCTGGTCGACCGGACCAGGGCCGCCGTCGAGAACCCGGCGACGCTCGACGTCGACGCCCACCACGCCCTGGCGCGGGAGGCGGCGGGGCGTTCCATCGTCCTGCTGAAGAACGACGGCGGGCTGCTACCGCTGGCGCAGGACGCCAACATCGCCGTGATCGGTGCCTTCGCCGCCGAACCGCGCTACCAGGGTGCCGGCTCGTCGATGATCAGCCCCACCCGGCTCGACAACGCGCTCGACGAAATACGTTCGCTGACAACCGGATCGGTGACCTACGCCGCCGGATTCAGTACCGCGGTCGAGGTCTCGGATGCCGAGTCGGCCGGCTTGCGCGACGAGGCGGTGGCCGCCGCGTCCGGTGCCGACGTCGCCGTCGTCTTCCTTGGCCTGCCCGCCCGGCTGGAGTCCGAGGGCTACGACCGCGACGACGTCGACCTGCCCGCCGCGCAGCTGGCCGTCTTGGCGGCCGTCGTCGAGGCGAACCCCAACGTCGTCGTCGTGCTGTCCAACGGCGGAGTCGTCGCCCTGCCCTTCGCCGCCAGCGTGCCTGCGATCCTCGAGGGGTGGCTGCTTGGTCAGGCGGGCGGCGGGGCCACGGCCGACGTCCTCTTCGGCGTGGTCAACCCGTCGGCCAAGCTGACGGAGACCGTTCCGCTGCGGTTCGCCGACAGCCCTGCCTACCTGGACTTCCCAGGCGAGTTCTCCCACGTGCGCTACGGCGAGGGCCTGTTCGTGGGATATCGCTGGTATGACGCCCGCGATCTCGACGTCGCCTATCCCTTCGGTCATGGGTTGTCCTACACCACCTTTGAGTACGGGGCGCCGTCCGCGACCACTCTGGCCGACGGGGACGTCGACGTCCGGGTTGCCGTGACCAACACCGGATCGGTGGCCGGCCGCGAGATCGTCCAGCTGTACTCGTCGCTGCCAACGGCCGTCACGCAGCGCCCGCCGCGCGAGTTGAAGGCGTTCGCGTCCGTTGCGCTGGAGGCGGGCGAGACGCGCGAGGTGACCCTGCGGGTGCGGCGAAAGGATCTGGCGTACTGGGACGTTCGCGTCGACTCCTGGATCGTCGAGGACGGCACCTACACCCTCGAGGTCGCCGCCTCCAGCCGGGACGTCCGCGCGTCGGTGCGGGTCGAGGTCGCCGGCGACCCCGTGACCCTGCCGCTGTCGCGCACGTCGTCGATCGGCGAGGTGCTGGCCGACCCCGTCGCCGGCCCGGTCCTGCAGGCCGCGATCGCCGAGATGATGGGCGCCGCACCGGATGCCGCGGGCCTCGTGCCCGAGGGCGTCGACCTCCAGAAGATGCTCGACTCGTTCCCCATCGGCCGGGTCGCAATGTTCGGCGCGGACGTCGACCCCGCCATGGTCGACGCACTCCTCGCGACGGGACGGGTCCGACCAGGTGCCCGGGTAGACGCCGACGGTTAGGCCAGCCGTACCTTCGGTTTACGAACCCCACGGGTGGGCAACCCGCAGTCACCGCGACGTAGCAGGGCCTACCTGCGCAAGCCCCGATGCGGTTCGATGAAGGAGATGGTTCCATGGCGATCAACGACGACGACATCACGACGACCGGCGCCGGTGGCGAGGGTCCTGCCGACGGTGGCTCCAACCCCGAGGGCCATGACGGTGGTGCGGACGGCAGTGCCGGTGGCGAGGGTCCTGCCGACGGTGGCTCCAACCCCGGCGGTCACGACGGTGGTGCGGACGGCACTGCCTGACCCAGCACCATGCTGAACCGTTGCATCGGCACCGACCCCCAGACGTTCGCCCGCGAACACTGGGGGCGGTTGCCGTTGCTCACCAGGGCGGCGGATCTGCCCCGCGACTTCGACGACCTCCTGTCGAGCACCGACGTCGACGAGCTGCTCGCCGAGCGCGGTGTGCGGGCCCCGTTCATCCGGGTGGCCAAGGAGGGCGGGCTGGTGGCGCGGGACGCCTATCTGGGGCCGGCCGGCTTCGGCGCCGAGATGCCCGACCAGGTCGACTCCGCGAAGGTGCTCGCCCAATTCGCCTCCGGCGCAACGATAGTACTTCAGGGCCTGCACCGACTGTGGCCCCCGATCATCGACTTCGTCAGAGGCATGGTCGACGACCTGGGGCATCCCGTGCAGGCCAACGCCTACGTGACGCCGCCGCAGAACCGCGGGTTCGACCCGCACTACGACGTCCACGACGTCTTCGTACTGCAGACCGCGGGCACCAAGCACTGGACCGTCCACGAACCGGTCCACGTCGACCCCCTCGGCACCCAACCGTGGACCGATCACCGCGACGCCATCACCCGGCGGGTCCAAGACGAACCCGTCGTCGACGCCGTGCTCAATCCCGGTGACGCGCTGTATCTGCCCCGCGGCTGGATTCATTCGGCTCGCGCGCTTGGCGAGACGTCGGTGCACCTGACGATCGGTGTCGCCCCCTTCACCGGAATGGACGTGGTGCGCGCGGTCGTCGACCAGTTGGAGGGCGTTGCCGACTTCCGGAGGTCGCTGCCCGCGGCAGTCGACGTCACCGACCAGAGCGAAATGGTCGCAACCGTCACCAAACTCGTCGCCGAGCTGACCGACCGGCTGCGCGATCACGTCTTCGAACTCGGCGAGGAAGCTGCGACGAGGATGCGGTCGCGATACGCCGACCGGACCCGGCCCGTCGCGGTCCGCCCGCTCGCGTCGTTGGCGGCGGCGGAGCAGGCCGCCACCACCGCGGTCCGTTGGCGCCACGGCCTGGTCGCCACCGTTCATCGTCAGGACGGGCGGGTGCACCTGGTCCTGCCCGACCGCACCATCAGCCTGCCCGACGTCTGCGCCGACGCGATCGCCGCATTGCACGCCGGCCTGGTCGCCGACGCCGGTGCGCTGCCAGGCTTGGACGCGGCCGACGGGGAAGTGGTGATTCGCCGATTGCTCCGCGAGGCGGTCGTGATGCCGGCCAACGGATGACGCTGCCGGCCGGCTGGCGGCCCTGCAGCGACATGTCGCGGGAACGCGTCGACCCCATGTACGGCACGGCGTCGGCCGGGTCGGCGTGGTTGATGCTCGAATTGTGCGGCGCCTGGGGACCTTCGGCGTTCATGGACTCGCCGTCGGTGGTCGACCCCGGGCTGGGACGGGCGATCGTCCGGAGGGCCGAGCAGGCGGGCATGCGGATCGCGGCGATCCGGCGGCCGGGCCGCAGGCCTGCGACGCGGCGCTGGCGCTGGTTCGTCGCCCGTTCCCAGCTCGGCGCCGAAGCTCTGTTCCATGGTGAGGTCGACGGTCCGGACGGGTACCTCGGCTTGGCGCTCGACGGGTCCGACGGGCACGCGACCGACGGTCCCCTGGTGGCAGTATGCGCGCACGGCAGGCACGACCAGTGCTGCGCCGTCCGGGGCCGAGGCGCGGCGGCTGCGATCGCGGCGGAGTATCCCGAATTCACTTGGGAGTGCTCGCATTTGGGTGGTGACAGGTTCGCCGCCACGATGCTGATCCTGCCAGAGGGTCTGTGCTACGGCCGTGTCGAGTCGGCGGACGCCGCCCACCTGGTGACGCTGTACGCCGAGGGGCGGGTGGACAACGGCCTGCTGCGAGGTCGGACGTCGCTACCGCACGTGGTGCAGGCAGCTCAGTACTTCGCCCGCGAGACATACGGCGACGACCGCGTGCAGGCCTGGGCGCCGATGCGGATGGAGCCGGGTGACGGCGCGACGCGGGTGGTGCTGGCCGCCGATTCCGGCCCAGTCGAGGTCGTCGTCGGCGAGCAGCTGTCCGAACCGCTGCTTTCTCAATGCAGCGCAACGATTCCCGGGCGGGTGCGCACCTTCACGTTGACGTCGACGACGCGGGGCTAGACACGGGGGTCTGCCACCTGGCCCGCCGCTGCTCGTCGGTCTGCTCCCACCAGGGCGGCGTCCCGCGTTCCCCCAGTGCGACCTTCGCGGCCTGTACGCCCGCGCGGGCGGCTCGTTCCTCGTCGGTTCCCTTGGTACGGCGCACTTCTCTGCGCCACGCCATCAGGATCTTGGTGAGCTCGGCCCGGCGCTCCTCGGGGATCGCCGGATCGGTCGCCCGCCACCGGCGCCCCTTGACGACGAAGTAGTGGCCGTCCTCGGTGACCGACGGTTCGTTCACCCGCTCGAGTCTAAGGACTCAGCTGCGGCGGTTGGCCCAACCGTCGTCGCCGTAGGCGAAGAGTTGTAGCGCCCGGTCCCAGGACCGGGCCCGGGAACGGTCGAGCGCCCTGCGGACGGCCACGCCGACGAGTCCGCAAAGGACCACGGCCAGCAGCCAGACCGACCAGCCCGCACTGGTGGCGTTGACCGAGGCGTCGGCCGGTCGAAGGGGTGCACTGACGACCTTGCCCGTGTCGTCGAGCCACACGGTGATCGGCGCGCCCGCCGCGACGGACCCTGGGCTGGCGATGCGTTCGGTGCGTTCGTGGCCAGCCTCACTCCACTTGGCGTCGACGTAGAGGGGCGTGCCGAACTCGGTCGGGGTGTCGGTGCCGGTCACCGCGTGGGCCTCCACGGAGTGGCGGGTCTGCACTTCCGCCTCGACGAACTGCATCGTCGAGGCATAGGCCCGGTCGGCGACGTTCATGGCAACGGGGATGGCAAGCAGGGTCATCAGGAACAGCGCCACGAACGTCAGCGCCTCGAGTCGGTCGCTGGCGCGGGTCAGCGGATTGCGTTGAAGCGCGCGAATGTTCCAGCGGAAGTGCTGAGCAAACGATTGCGCGCTCATCGGCGCGGTCCAAGTCGAAGTTCGGCAGTTCTCGTCAACACCTCATCCATGGTGACACCGGCGCCGGGAGCTGCCAAGTTTTACGCCGTCAGGGCGATGAGCATCACAGCAGGTGAGTGGCGGGGACCACTGCAGGCCCTGAATCGACGGTGGTGTGACCGGGCCCACCGGGAAGGGTGGATACCCCGTCCAGCAAACGTTGTCGGGTCACGTTGTCTCGGGGGTCTCGCCGGTGACCTGGAAGACGATGCGGCGCCCGATCTGCGCGGCGTGGTCGGCGAAGCGCTCGTAGAAGCGTCCGAGCAGGGTGATGTCGACCGCCGCCGCCACCCCGTGGCTCCACCGGTCGTCCATCATCATGGTGAAGAGGTGCCGGTGGAGTTGATCCATGGCGTCGTCGTCGCGGCCGATCTGGGCGGCCTGCTCGGGATCGCGGGACAGCACGACGTCCTTGGCGTTGTTGCCGAGGTCGACGGCGATGCGTCCCATCTCGGCGAAGTACCCGTTGACCTCCTCGGGGACCGCGTAGTCCGGGTGCCTTCGGCGGGCGATCTTCGCGACGTGCAACGCCAAGCCGCCCATCCGTTCGGCGTCGGCCACGTTCTGCATCGAGCTCACCACCACTCGCAGGTCTCCGGCGACGGGCGCCTGCAGGGCGAGCAGAAGCAGGGAGGCTTCCTCGGCCTGGGCCTGCATGTGGGTCAGGTGGTCGTGGTCGGTGATGACGTGCTCGGCGAGCGGCAGGTCGGCTTGCAAAAGGGCCTGGGTAGCCCGTTCCATTGCCAGACCGGCAAGGCCGCACATCTGACTCAGCGTCTCGATGAGGGAGTTGAGCTCGCCGTGGAAGTCGTTCCGCATGATTCTTGTACTACCCGACGCGACGCCGGCCCGCCCCGGTGGGGCGCATATCGCCGCGCCGAACGCACGCATCGTGAACGCGAACGTCGAGCGGGGCCGTCAACATGCGTGCGCTGGGCGGGGCAGGCCGTTATCGTCGCCGGATGAGTGAATCGGCCGCGTCACCGAGCACACCGTCCGGCCCCACCCTCGCGCCGACGAGCACCCAGCGGGCAGTGCTCAACACGATGAAGGGCTCGGCGGGAAATCTCGTCGAGTGGTACGACGTCTACGTCTACACGGTGTTTGCCACGTACTTCGAGGCCCAGTTCTTCGACAAGACCGACAAGAACTCGACGCTGTACATCTACGGCATCTTCGCGGTGACCTTCATCATGCGGCCGGTCGGCTCGTGGTTCTTCGGTCGATACGCCGACCGCCGCGGACGCAAGTCGGCGCTGATGCTCAGCATCACGGTGATGTCGGCGTGCTCGTTCGTGGTGGCCATCATGCCGACGCGCGAGATCATCGGCTGGTGGGCGGCGGTGATCCTGATCCTCGCCCGGCTGGTGCAGGGTTTCGCCACCGGCGGGGAGTACGGGACGTCGGCGACCTACATGTCCGAGGCAGCCACCCCACATCGGCGCGGTTTCCTGTCGTCGTTCCAGTACGTCACCCTCATCGGCGGTCACGTGCTCGCGCAGTTCACGCTCCTCATCCTGCTGAGCTTCCTCGACGTCGAGACGGTGACGGCGTGGGGCTGGCGAGTCGGCTTCTTCATCGGTGGCATCGCCGCGCTGGTGGTGCTCTGGCTGCGCCGCTCGATGGACGAGTCGCTCAGTGAGTCCTACCTCGAGGCGGTCCGCGCGGGCACCGACAAGGCCGCGGGATCGCTGAAGGCGCTGTTCACCACCCACTGGCGACCCCTGCTGCTGGTCTTCCTCATCACCGCAGGCGGCACGGTGGCGTTCTACACCTACACGATCAACGCACCGGCGATCGTCAAGTCCACCTTCGGCGCCGACCGGGCCCTGACCGCGACGTGGATCAACCTCGCCGGGCTGATCTTCCTGATGCTCCTGCAGCCTCTTGGCGGGCTGCTCAGCGACAAGGTCGGTCGCAAGGTGCTCCTGGTGTTCTTCGGCGTCGGCGGCGTGCTGTACACCTACGTGCTGTTGACCTACCTGCCGCAGGCCACGTCACCGCTGCTGGCCTTTGCGCTCACTGCGGTCGGGTACGTGATCCTCACCGGGTACACGTCGGTGAACGCCATCGTGAAGGCGGAACTGTTCCCCGCCGAGGTGCGGGCGCTCGGCGTCGGATTGGGTTACGCGCTCGCCAACTCCGCGTTCGGCGGCACCGCGCCCCTGCTGTATCAGGCGGCGAAGTCCTCCGACCGCATCGTCGAGTTCATCGTCTACGTCACCATCGTCATCGGCGTCAGCCTGGTGGTCTACGTCTTCGGGCTGAAGAACAAGGGGATGACGGTGCTCGATCACGAGCAGGGCAGCGCGTGGACGGTGCCGACCCGCCGCTGACGAGGGGTGCCACGGCCGCAGGCTTCACGTACGGTGGGGCGTGGCGCCGGACCCGCGACCTCAGGGGCGTGACGTCGTCGCCAGAGGCGTTGTGCCATAACGTCTTTCGTCGTCTCCCGATTCGAAGGACTGCAGCTTGGTTGGCGATCCCGTACCCGGCCCAGGACAACCCGCTCGTCGCGTGATTCACCGTAGGACGGCCCTCAAGGTTCCGCTGATACTGGCCGGTGGGGCGGCGCTGACCTCGACGCCCCTGGCGGCCGCGGCGGGAGGCGGACGATGGTCGATCGAGCGGGCCCAGGGTTGGCATCGGGCCCATCGCGGATTGGTCGGCGCCAACTACATTCCGTCCAACGCGATCAACCAGCTCGAGATGTTTCAGCGAGAGACCTACGACATCCGGCGCATCGACGCCGAGCTCGTCATGGCCAGGCGAATCGGGCTCAACACCATCCGGGTGTTCCTGCACGACTTGCTGTGGACCCAGGACCGCCGCGGCTTCATCCGCCGTCTGATGCAGTTCGTGACCGTCGCGGCGCGGCGTGGCATCAAACCGCTGTTCGTCTTCTTCGACTCCTGCTGGGACCCGCGACCCGCACTCGGTCCGCAGCGTGCGCCCGCACCAGGCGTGCACAACTCCGGTTGGGTGCAGAGCCCCGGCGCCGAACGCCTCGACGACCGGAAGTACGTCGGCGTCCTCAAGGAGTACGTCACCGGGGTGATGACCCAGTTCCGCAACGACGACCGCGTGCTGGGGTGGGATCTGTGGAACGAGCCAGACAACCCCGCGACCGTCTACCGCAAGGTCGAGCGGACGGACAAGGACGACCTCGTTGCGGCGCTGCTCCCGCAGGTCTTCCAATGGGCGCGCGAGGTCGACCCGAGTCAACCCTTGACCAGCGGCGTGTGGCAGGGCGAGTGGGCGAACCCCGGCAAGCGCAGCACCATCGCGGGCATCCAGCTCGACAACTCCGACGTCACCACCTTTCACTCCTACGCAGAGCCGAGGGGGTTCGAAGCGCGGATCGCCGAACTGGCCCCCTTGCGGCGGCCGATCCTCTGCACCGAGTATCTGGCCCGCTCACTGGGCAGCAGCGTGGAGGGAATCCTGCCCATCGCCCAACGACTCGACGTCGGGGCCTTCAACTGGGGTTTGGTTGCGGGCAAGACTCAGACGTTCCTGCCGTGGGACTCGTGGGATCGGCCGGACCCCAATCCGAAGGTGTGGTTCAGCGACCTCCTGGGCCCGGACGGACGGCCGTATCGGGACTCCGAGATACGCGCGATTCGGCGGCTGACCCCCTTGCTTCGCGCGAAGTAGCGGTCGCCACCATTTGCTGGTGGCAACGCCGTCAACATTTGCCAGGTCTCGCACAAAAATTTGAGAGCAATTTCACACTGCCGGTTTCGCGCGTGTTACGGTGCTGAGATCTTCCTGAGAATCTCGGCGAATGGACTGGTCACATGGCATCCAAGCATCGCAAGCATCCTGGCGTGGCCACTCGAATCGCGACGGTTGGTGTCGCCACCGCAACGGTGACAGCGCTAGCCATGAGTGCGGCACCGCCGCCATTGGCGAATGCGGCGGCAACTCCGAGTTCGCCTGGCCTCCCGCCGATGCAACTCGCCCCCGGCGCGCCCGATCCGGCGTCCATCCCCGATCTGACCTTCGGCTTCGGCGGGCAGACCTACGACTCCTTCCAGGCGCTCGGGGCTGCACTTGAGACGACGTTGCTGAACAACGTCAACCTGGCCGGGGTGTTGAAGAATCTGGGCTACGACCCGGAAGCCGCCGTCAACGCAGCGTTGGGCAACGCGCTGACGCAAGCCCTGACCGGCGTCACGGTCGACCTCGGCAGCGTTCCGGTCCTCGGGCCAATTCTCACCAAGGCCGGCATCACCAACGCAGGGGCGATCCTCGAGCTGCTCGGGTTCAACCTTCTCGACCCGTTCAACCTGTCCGGCGCCGCCACCCCCGGCCTGAACATCATCACCGCAGGCCCGCCGTTCAGCCTGTTGAAGTTCCTTGGCATCGACCTTGGCTGGGTGCCGGGGTTCCCGAATTCGGTCGCCGACGAGGTCAACGGCACGCCCTACCTTGGCATCAACGCACTCGCCGTCCTACAGGCCATCCCAACCGGCAACCTGAACATCATCGAGAGGGCCACCCTCGAATCCGTCATCGGGATCGTGTCGAACCTTCCGGGGGCCGACCTGAGCTTGGTCGACGTCCGGGTTCCCGTCGTCGTCGGCTTCGGACTCGGTGCGTTCGCCGCGGGAATGGCGTACCCGCAGGTCGTCGCGGATCTGGCGAATCAACCCGGTGGGGCGAACAACGTGGGCGCCGACCCACTGCTCGGCAGCCTCACCGTCCTGCCGATGATCTTGCTGCGCAACCCCGGTCGCGCCAACGGCGGACTCTTTGCGCGCGCCTACCCGTTGGCCGCGTTGTTCGGCATCGACACCGTCACCCCCGACACCGAGGTGACCAGCAGTTCCGACGGGACCGGGCTCGACATCCCGATCGGCAACACCGGGATCGTGCTCGGTTCGGCGAACCTCATTCCCGTCAAGGTGGACGCCACGGCCGAATACGACCCGTTGTCCGACGTGCCTGCCTGGCCGAATCCGGTGTCACTGGCCAATTCTGCTGCCGCACTTCTCTTCCCGACGTACCTCCTGCGCGGCGTCGACGCGTCCAGTCTGACCGAGGTGCTCACCAACCAGCTGACGCCCCAGCTCGCCGCGGCGCTCGCCAACACCGCCGGCGGTAGTCCACTTGCACTGAACCTGTACGTCACGGTCCCGGTCAACGACGCCCTGCCCCTGCTGGAACCGGTCAAGCTGCCGATCGACCTGATCAACCTCTTCACCGGAGCCAACCTCAACAACCCGCTCGCGACGGCACTGGAACCAGCGCTGACCACCTTGGTCAACCTTGGCTACACCGACGTCAAGCGCACCGTCGTCGACGGCGTCCCGGTCTACGACCGAACCCTCGACCAAGCGAACGTCATCACTCCCTTCGGCACTCTGCCGTCGGGAATCGACTGGGAGAAGGTGCCGGGTGACCTCCTGCTGCAACTGGCAGCCGGTGTCCAGAAGGCGATCGACGACGGGCCGGTCAGCAAGACCCCCGTGGTGAATCCGCTGGCAATCATCGCGAGTCTCCTTGGCCTGAAGGGGCTTCCGGGTGCCGCCAACGCTGTGAACCCGTTGAACGGGATCGCCGACCTGCCCGCACTCGCGGTCGGCGCCAGTACCGCGGGAGCGCAAGGCCTGGTGCCATTGGCGGCGCGGTCGCAGAATCCCGCCCCGACGGCGGCGAAGCTGTTGTCCGACAACGACGTTGCCGACGACACCAAGACAGGCGATGCGAAGACCGAGTCCACCTCGACCGTGAAAGCCTCGACCGAGACCACCTCGACCGAGACCACCTCGACCGAGACCACCCCGCCGTCTAAGACCTCGCCGGTGAAGACTCCGCCCGTAAAGTCAACGAGCGCCGAGGCGGCTGCCAAGCGGGCGCAAGCCAACGCCGACGCCTCCCTCAAGAGGGCCACCGCGCGGCTGGACAAGATCGCCAAGGACGGCCAGCAGCAGATTCAGAAGGTCCTCGGCGACGTGCAGAAGACCGTGAAAACGGTTACCGGGCAGGACAAGTCGACCGACAAGGCCGCCGACAAGCCCAGCGACGGTCCGGCTAGCTAGGCTGGTGTCGGAGGCCGTCCAGGAAGATGGCGACCATGCGTAGGTTGTACTGCACTCCCTCGTCGGGTGCCGGAATGCACAGGAGTGCCACGGCATAGAGGAGGTCGCGCGCGCTGACGTCGGCGCGCACCTCCCCGCGGACGGCTGCGGCGTCCAGGAGCGAGGCGAGGGCCGGGCCAAGCCGGTCGAGGAAGTACGCGGCCAGGGTGTCGAACATCGGGTCGCCCTTGTGCAGCGCCGAGGCGAGCCCCTGCTTGGTGGCGAGCAGGTCGGTGTAGACCCGTATCCACGCGTCGAGCGCTTCGCGTGGCGAATGTGCAGCGCTCAGTGCCGACGCCGCGTCGGCGCAGGCGTCGATCTCCCGCTCCAGGACGGCCTTGACCAGGTCGGAGCGTTGCGGGAAGTGCCGGTACAGGGTGCCCACTCCCACCCCGGCGAGGTCGGTGATCTCCTTCGCGGGCGCGTCGACGCCCGAGGTTGCGAAGACGTCCTTCGCTGCCGCCAGCACTGCGTCGGCATTGCGGAGAGCGTCGGCGCGGCGCCGGCGGGGCGGTTGGTCGCGGGCCGAGCTCGACTCCGACGACGCCGGCTGCTCCTGCGGTTGAGCGTTCAACGTGGCCGTCCTTCCGGTGTTCGACAAGTATCGCTCAGTCTCTGGCGTTCCGGAAACTCATTCCGTATCGTATTCGGAATAGCTTTCCGGATAAGTGACGTCGAGTAGGAGTGGCCGATGCAATACCGAACCCTGGGGCGAACCGGCATCAAGGTCAGTGCGTACGCACTCGGCACGATGCTGCTCGGCTCGCCCGTCGGCAACCCGGACATCGACGACTCGATCCGCATCATTCATCGGGCGCTCGACGCCGGTGTCAACTTCCTGGACACGGCGGACGCGTATTCGATTCCGCCGCAGGGCAACTCCGAGACGGTGGTCGGAAAGGCCCTCAAGGGTCGGCGAGACGGCGTCGTCCTCGCCACCAAGTTCGGACGCCCTGTGAGCGATGACCCCAACCAGCGCGGCGCATCGCGGCGCTGGATCGTCGCCGCGGTCGAGAACTCCTTGCGACGGCTGGGCACCGACTACGTCGACCTGTACCAAGTGCACCGGCCAGATCCCGATACCGACGTCGAGGAGACGCCGTCCGCGCTGACGGATCTGGTCCGTAGCGGGAAGGTTCGCGCGATCGGGTCGTCGACGATGCCCGCGTCGGACATCGTCGAGGCCCAATGGGTGGCCGAGCGCCGCGGATTGGAACGCTTCCGGACGGAGCAACCGCCCTACTCGATCCTCAACCGCAGCATCGAGGCCGAGGTGTTGCCCGTCGCGCAGCGCTACGGGATGGGCGTCGTGGTGTGGGGGCCGCTCGGGCAGGGCATGCTCACGGGCCGGGTCCGCAAGGGGCAGCAGACGGACGTCCGACGGGCCGCGTTCATGAACGCCTTCACCGACGCACGTCGGCTGGACGTCGTGGAACGGCTCGTTCACCTGAGTGCCGAGACGGGCGTGCCGATGTCGCATCTCGCGATGGCCTTCACCATCGCCCACCCCGGCGTGACCAGTGCCCTCCTTGGACCGCGCACGATGGACCAGTTCGACGACCTGGCCGCCGGGTTCGACCTCGCGCTCAGCGACGAGATCCTCGACCAGATCGACTCGATCGTGCCGCCCGGCACCGACGCCGGCGCCTTGGATCAGGCCTATCGCCCACCCGCCCTGCAGGACTCGAGCTTGCGACGTCGCTCCCTCGACGAGAGGCGCGCGGCCTGAAGGGGCGTCTCTAACGCGGCTTAAGGGCGGGTCGACAGGTCTTAGGAAATTCTTACGAAATACGTCAAAGAGTTCTCAACATTCGAACGTATGTTCGAAGTATGAGCGGTGTGGGTGAGGTGCAGGCGGCGGTCGCTGCGCTGCGTGCTGCCCATGATGCGGTGGCGGCGCTGTCCTTCGACCAGTTGACCGCACCCGAACTGCTCGGTGTGTTGGACGATCTGGAGACGCTGACCTGCCAA
>NZ_MVOC01000051.1 GCF_002043095.1 Mycobacterium sp. AT1
CCCCGGGGGAGGGCCTGATGTATTTCCGGGGTGGGGGTCAGGCCGTGGGGGTCGTCCACACCTTGTCGACGCTGATCCGCAGTCGCGTGCTGTAGTCCACCATCGACTCGGTCAAGCCGAACTGGTCGGCGGTCGGCCCGTACTTGGCCCAGTACGGGCCGTCGTCGCGGCAGTCCACGCCCTCGGCGTCGACGGTCGCCTCGCCGCCGACGACGACGATCCCGCCGCCGTTGCCGTCGGAGTCCAGGTTGAGGCTCACCTGGGGGTGGCGCCTGACGTGCGTGACCTTCGCCGCGGTGGGACTGCTGTAGACGAACAGGGCTTCGCCGTCGAAGTGGAACCAGATCAGCTTTGGCACCGGCTGGCCGGACTTCGCAATGGTGGTGAGCCATCCGTACTGGTCCCGGTTCAGACGATCGATGACTTCTGACGTCAGCGCGGCAGTCATGAATGCGAATGTAGTCTCCGAATATGCCCTCTGAAACCCTCGACTTGACGCTCGACGAACTGCTGACGACCACGCGTTCGGTCCGCAAACGCCTCGATCTCGAGAAGCCCGTCCCGCGCGAGATCGTCATGGAATGCCTCGACTTGGCACTGCAGGCGCCGACCGGCTCCAACTCTCAGGGATGGCAGTTCGTCTTCGTCGACGACGACGAGAAGAAGAAGGCGATCGCCGACATCTACCGCACCGCGGCCACCCCGTACCTGGACGCCGAGAAGCCCACCTATGGCGACAGCCGCGACGAGCGGACCCCGCTGGTCGTCGACTCCGCCAAGTACCTCAACGACCACCTGCACGAAGTGCCGATCATGATGATCCCGTGCCTGGAAGGCCGCCCGGACGGGGCGCCCGCCGGGATGAGCGCCGGCTACTGGGGCTCACTGCTGCCCGCCGCGTGGAGCTTCATGCTCGCCCTGCGCTCGCGCGGACTCGGGTCGGCGTGGACGACGCTGCATCTGGTCGGCGACGGCGAGAAGCAGGCCGCCGAGATTCTGGGGATTCCCTTCGACAAGTACGCCCAGGGCGGGCTGTTCCCGATCGCCTACACCAAGGGCACCGAGTTCAAGAAGGCCAAGCGGCTGCCCGCCGAACAGCTGAGCCACTGGAATTCCTGGTAGTCACACCGCGCCGGTGAACCCCTGCTGGCGCCACGCCTCGTAAACCACCACTGCGGCCGCGTTCGACAAGTTCAGGGAGCGACGGCCAGCCAGCATCGGTATCCGCACGCGTTGGGTGACGTGTGGATCCGCCAGCGTCTCGGCGTCCAAGCCAGTCGGTTCCGGGCCGAACAGCAACACGTCGCCGGGGATGAAGTCGACGTCGCCGAAGAACGATTCGGCGTGTGCGGTGAACGCGAACACCCGCGCCGGCATCACCGCCGTCCACGCCGACGGCAGGTCCGGGTGCACCGTCACCGACGCCAGGTCGTGGTAGTCGAGCCCGGCGCGACGCAACTTCGGTTCGGAAAGGTCGAACCCGAGCGGTTCGACGAGATGCAATTCGCATCCGGTGGCGGCGACCATTCTGATCGCATTGCCCGTGTTCGGGGCGATGCACGGTGCATTGAACATGACCCTGAACAAATCGCTGCGCCTCCCGGTATGCGAGTACCGGGAAGCCTACGTGCGTCGAGGGTCAGCCCAACTCAGGTCTCCTGGTCGGGAATGGTGGCTTCGTCTCCGAATTCGGGGTCGGGGCTGTCCCCGCCGGGTCCGGTGACGGGTTCCGTCTCATGGGTGTCGTCGTGCTGGCGTTGGTCTCCGTGGGGCTCGGTCATGACTTCCCTTTACCCCAAATGGACGACGTTGATCTCGGGAGCGCAACGACATTTGCTCGTATGGCGCACGACTGCGCAACGCCACGGTCACGAATCTGCCTGTTCAGTAACAACTGTGGAAACGCCCGCACATCGCTGTCATACTCGAGAAATTGCCGGTCGGACTGGTACTTCGGTGCCTGCCGATACATGGGCGTACTGATGCGGGAAGCCTTATGAACCACGCGCGATCAACGAATCGTCACCGAGTGACCGGCCGTACGGCCGGGGCACGATGACCGCGTTCGTCGAGCCACCGCACGACGGTGCGGCGCAGGACCTTCCGGCCATTTCACCACGTCAGCAGGCGGGGCAGGCGAAACGACCTTCACGATGGGCGCTGAGCAATTGGCCCGTTCGCTGGAAGGTCCTGGCAATCGTCCTAGTGCCGCTGTTGTTGGTTGGGGTATTCGGCGGTTTGCGCGTTCAGTCGGGATGGGCCGACGCGAACGATCTCCGATTGGCCGCCGACCGTGCCGAATTGGTGCCGTCGATCGAGGAATACATGGCGGCCCTGGAAGGCGCCCTGTTGGCGAATTCCGCGGGCGGCGACGCGCAAGCCGCGTTGAACGCATTCGACACCAACAAACAGAAACTGCAGAACAAGCTCAACGGCATCGACGTCGAACCCGACGTCCGTACCGGCGTGACCGGTCTGCTCGACGACGGCCAGGCGCTGCTGGACCGGGTCACGGCCAACGACGTCGACCTCCGGGGCCGCATCACCGCGTATGCCCCGATTCTGTTGTCCGCCGAGGACGCGATCAACGGTTCGGTACGCGTCGACGACGAGCAGATCCGCGCCGAGGCATTCGGCCTCAGCCGAGCCGTCGGCGCGCGCGGCCAGATGGCGATGGAGCAGCTGCTGGTCAACCTCGGCGGTGACCTCCCCGAGCCGGAACTGCGCACCTCGATGATCACGCTGGCCGGCACCGAACCGTCCACGTTGTCCGGGATGTCCCAGGTGCTCGGGGTCGGCTCGCCGGACGCGCAGAAGTTGCAAGAAGAGATGGTCAGGCGGATGTCCCTGATGTCGGACCCCGCCGTCGGATTGGTGGGCAACCCCGACTTGAGCCAGTCGCTGCAGACCACCAACGACATCGCCGCGAAGATCGTCGACTCGACGACCGCGGCCGTCACCTCCGCCGTCGAGGACCAAGCCAACGCCAAGCGCCAAGCGGCGATTCGCGACTCGGCGATCGTGGGGGTGGCCTTCCTTCTGGCGATCGTCATCGTGCTCCTCGTGGCGCGGTCGCTGGTGCGACCGCTACGGATGCTGCGCGACGGCGCGCTCCGGGTGGCCCACGAGGACCTGGCCCAAGAGATCGAGCGGGTGCGCACGGGAGGCGCGCCGGGGCCGGTCCAGCCCGTGCCGGTGTACACCACCGAAGAGGTGGGGCAGGTCGCGCACGCCGTCGACGAGCTGCACGAGCAGGCGGTCTTACTGGCCGGCGAGCAAGCCCGCCTTCAGCTTCAGATCGGCGACATGTTCGAGACGTTGTCGCGTCGTAGCCGGTCTCTGGTGGACCAGCAGCTGGGACTCATCGACCGCCTCGAGCGCGACGAGGAAGACCCCGAACGACTGGACAGTCTCTTCAAGCTCGACCACCTCGCCACGCGGATGCGGCGCAACGGCGCCAACCTGCTGGTGCTTGCCGGGTCCAGGCCTCAGCGCGAGCAGGCCGACCCGGTCCCCGTTGCCACCGTCGTCAACGCCGCGGCCTCCGAGGTCGAGGACTACGCGAGGATCGTCACGGCGGACGTGCCGGACAGCGAAATCGTCGGCGTCGTCGCGGGTGATCTCGTTCATCTGCTGGCCGAGCTGCTGGACAACGCCCTGAGATACTCGCCGCCGGTGTCCGACGTCAGGGTGACGGCGGCGCACACCGGCAACGGCGGTCTGGTCGTCGAGGTCAGCGACTACGGCCTCGGCATGACCGACGCCGATCTGCGCGTGGCCAACGCCCGCCTGCAATCGGGTGGCGAGGTCAACCCCTATACGGCCCGACACATGGGCCTGTTCGTCGTCGGCCGGTTGGCGGCTCAGCACGGTCTCGTCGTCCGGCTCCGCAACACCATTGCCGCCGAACCGAATTCGGGGACGACGGCCGGTGTCTTCATACCCGCCGAGGCGCTGCTACACGGCCCAGGCGCGGCGGAACCATTTCCCGCCGACTACGGCATGCCCGCAGAGCCGCATCTCGCCGTGGTGCCCACGCGCGCACCCGACGAGGACCACGTGGACTACCAGGAGGACGTCGTCAACACCCCGGAGTACCCCTACGGCCATGCCGACATCCCGATTTCGCTTCTGCCGCAACGCAACCCGGGAGCTAGTGGGATAGCAGGCATTCCGTCGGCGCCGATCGACCCCGTCGCCCAACCCGAGAATCGTCTGCGCGAACGGGAGTGGCCGGAGGAACGCCCCTCGGCCGAGCCGGCCACGCCCGCCCCCGTGGACACCTCGTCGTTCTTCGCTTCCGGCACCGGCGGCGAAGAGCAGCGGCCCGCGCCGCGGCCCCGGCTCGAACCCGCCACCGGCGGTTCGATATTCGACACCATGCTCTCCGAATGGCTGATCGACGATCCGTTCACGTTGGCCAACAGCACCGACCTTGACTGGCAGACCGTGTGGGACAAGGGCTGGTCGGCAGCGGCGGCGGCCGAGGAAGCCCCCGTGGAGGAGCGCACCGTCGAGGGGCTGCCGGTGCGTGAGCCCGGTGCGCGGCTCGTCCCCGGTGCGGCAGCCACCGGTGAGAACGGGCGCAACGGGCGCAACGGAGGTTCCCACCGCGGGCCGGACGTCCCCGACGAGCGAGACGATTCCACGTTCGACACCGGCCCGATCGTGATCCCGCGCGACCCCGAGGCCGTCCGCAGCAGCATCGGCAACCACTTCGGTGGCGTGCACGCCGGCCGGTCGCACGCCCGCGACGCGCGATCGACGGACGAGGACTGACTCGAGAATGACGCGCCCGACTCAGCGTGACTCCCTTGATTGGCTGGTCTCCAAGTTCGCCCACGAGGTGTCGGGCGTCTCCCACGCGATCCTGGTGTCCGCCGACGGCCTGCTGATGGCCTCCAGCGAGCACATGCCCGTGGAGCGGGCGGATCAACTGGCCGCGGTGACGTCGGGTCTGGCCAGTCTCTCGACGGGCGCGGCCCAGCTGTTCGACGGCGGTTACGTGCTGCAGTCCATCGTCGAGATGGAGCACGGCTACCTGCTGCTGATGCGGGTCGGCGACGGTTCGAACCTCGCGACGTTGGCGACCAAGTCGTGCGACATCGGCCAGGTGGGTTACGAGATGGCGATCCTGGTCGAACGCGTCGGCACCATGATCCAGTCCGCGCGCCGCACGGCTCAGCGTTCGTGAGCGCCGATGGACCTTCCGTCGCGTGACGCCTGGGAGCCCAGCGAACCTCTGACCGAGGTGAGCCTCGTCCGGCCCTACACGCTGACCGCAGGCCGCACTCGGTCGCTCGTCGACCTTCCACTCGAGGCGCCGATCCAGGCGTTGCAAGTCGCGCCCGCACCCCGATGGCCACGCAGCGACGTGCGGGCCAGAATCCTCGAACTCGGCGCCGACGGTCCTTCGGTCGCGGAGATCGCGGCCCGCCTCGCATTGCCCCTCGGCGTTGCGCGTGTGTTGATCGGGGATTTGGTGACGCAGGGTTATCTTCGAGTGGACGCCACCCTGGCGGCGTCGGAGACCATCGAGGAACGACGAGAACTCATCGGAAGGACACTGCGTGGCCTACGGGCACTCTGAGCGGCGCTCGTCCGCTACGCGATCGTCGTCTGCTACGAAAATCGTCGTCTCCGGCGGTTTCGGCGCAGGCAAGACCACCTTCGTCGGCGCCGTGTCGGAGATCATGCCCCTTCGCACCGAGGCCATCGTGACCAACGCGTCGCAGGGTCTCGACGTGCTCGGCGCCACCCCGAACAAGAACACCACCACGGTGGCCATGGACTTCGGCCGCATCACCCTGGCCGACGACTTGGTGCTGTACCTGTTCGGTACGCCGGGGCAACGTCGGTTCTGGTTCATGTGGGACGACCTGGTCCGCGGCGCGATCGGCGCGATCATCCTCGTCGACGTGCGCAGGCTTGAGGACAGCTTCGCCGCCGTGGACTTCTTCGAAGCGCGGAAGCTGCCATTCCTGATCGCCGTCAACGTGTTCGACGGTGGACCGCGGTATTCGGCCGACGCGGTGCGCCAAGCGCTGGCGTTGCGCGAGGGCATCCCGGTGCTCGACGTCGACGCGCGGGACCGCAACTCGGCGAAGGCCGCGCTGATCGCGGTCACCGAATATGCGCTGATGAACCTCAGTTCGCTGCCTGGCTGACGGTGGGCACCTTCGACCAGGAGTGGGTGGACCGCGAGTACACCGGCCACGACTTCCGCGATGACGATCTGAGCCGGCTGCGCACCGAACGCGTGGTGTTCACCGAATGCGACTTCAGCGGCGTCGACCTGTCGGAATCCGAGCACCAGGGGTCGGCCTTCCGAAACTGCACCTTTCGGCGTACGTCGCTGATGCACACCGTGTTCCGCCACTGCACGCTGTTGGGGTCGGTCTTCAGCGAGTGCCGGCTGCGGCCCGTGACGATGGTCGAGGTGGACCTGACGCTGGCCGTGCTGGGCGGGTGCGACCTGCGCAGCATCGACCTGTCGGACTGCCGGCTGCGCGAGGCCAACCTGGTCGGCACCGATCTGCGCAAGGCGGTGCTACGGGGTGCCGACCTGACCGGAGCGCGGACGCAGAACGTCCGACTCGACGAGGCGGACCTCCGCGGCGCGCGTGTCGACCCCACGTTTTGGACGACGGCGGCGGTCCGCGGCGCGAAGATCGACGTCAACCAGGCGCTCGCCTACGCGGTGGCGCACGGGTTGGACGTCCACGGCGGCTAACCCCTTCTCCGCGAGCAGACGTAAAGGGCCCTCAATCACGTGGATTGAGGGCCTTTTACGTCTGCTCGCGGGAAAGTCTTAGCCCGCCTTGAGCCGGATCTTGTAGCGCACGAAGCACAGATAGAAGATCGACAACGCGCCCAGCATGGCCATGTCGAACAGCCACGTGCCCGAGTCGTGCTTCCAGTGCGAGTCGTCGGGCATGATCGGCGGCTTCACCATGTCGGTGACGCCCACCGTCGACGCCGTCGCCGCGAAGCCCCAGCGGGCCGGTGTCACCCACGACATCTGGTCCAGCGGGGCGCGGCCGGTGACAGGGATCAGACCGCCGGAGAACACCAGCTGCGACATGACCGCCACGACCAGCAGCGGCATGATCTGGTCGCTGGTCCTCGCCAGAGCCGACAGCGCGAGCCCGACCGTGGCCGCACAGATGGTCGCGGCGGCCATGCCGAAGAACAGTTCCAGCGCGGCGGACGCTTCGCCACCGCCGAGCACCAGCGGACCGTTCTTGGGCAGCCCGACGCCGATCAGCGTGATGGCCGTGACGATCCCGGACTGCACGATCGCGAACACCGAGTAGATGCAGACCTTGGCCAGCAGGTAGGCGGTGGTGGACAACCCGACGGCCTGTTCCCGCAGGAAGATCGCGCGTTCACCGATGAGGTCGCGGACGGTCAGGGCCGTACCCATGAAGATGGCGCCGACGTTGAGCAGCACCAGCACCTGGCCGGGCTGGTTGGGTGCGTCGCCAAGCGGGTTGGGTTGACCGAAGCCGGTGGAGCCGGGCACGGACAGCGACAGCACACCCATGATGAACGGCAGAATCGCCAGGAACGCGAAGTAACCGCGGTCGGAGATGATGAGCCGCATCTGCCGTCGCGCGATCGTCGAGAACTGTTTGATCGTGCTGGTGTGCACGGGCTTGCCGAGCTCGGCGGCTTCCTGCTTCGGCGGTGCCGGCGGCGGAGGGCCGTGGCGCTCGAGGTACTTGCGCTTGGCGCCCTCGGGGTCGCCCGCGACCGAGGAGAAGATGTCGGCCCAGTTCGTGGTGCCGAGCTCGGGACCGATCTGACTGGGTGAGCCGCGGAACGCCGTCTTGCCGCCGGGGGCCAGCAGCAGCACCTGGTCGCAGACGTCGAGGTAGGTCAGCGAGTGCGTCACCACCAGGACGACGCGGCCCGCGTCGGCGAGCTGGCGCAGCATCGTCATGACCTGACGGTCCAGCGCGGGATCCAGACCCGAGGTGGGCTCGTCGAGGATGAGCAGCGACGGACCGGTCAGCAGTTCCAGCGCCACCGAGGCGCGCTTGCGCTGGCCGCCGGAGAGCTTGTCGACGCGGGTGTCGAGGTGCTTGGTCATCTCGAGTTCCTCGAGGACCTCCATGACGACGCGCTCGCGGTCCTCCCGGTTGGTGTCGGGCGGCAGTCGCAGTTCGGCGGCGTACATCAGGGCCTGCCGCACGGTCAGCTGACCATGCACGACGTCGTCCTGAGGGACCATGCCGATTCTGGACCGCAGCGACGCGTACTCGGCGTGCACGTCGTGGCCCTCGAACGTCACGGTGCCCGTGGTGGGGTGCGTGTATCCGGCGATCAGCCGGGCGAACGTCGACTTGCCTGCGCCCGACGGGCCGATCAGCGCCGTGAGCGTGCCGGGTCGCGCCGAGAGCGAGATGTTGTCCAGCAGCGTCTTGTTGCCCTCGATGGTCCACGTGACGCCGTGCACGTCGAGACCGCCGGTGCGGGTCGCGAGGTCGGCTTCGTTGCGCCGCGCGAGCGTGCCGCCCCCGAAGACGAGGTCGATGTTGCCAATGGTGACGACGTCGCCGTCGTGCAACACCTCGGAGTCGACTCGTTGACCGTTGACGAACGTGCCGTTGATGCTGCGGTTGTCGAGGATCTGGGTGCCGCCGGGGCCGGTCACCAGCGTGGCGTGGTGACGTGATGCCAGAACGTCGGGGATGACGATGTCGTTGTCGGTGGCACGACCGATCTTGATGCCGCCGGGTGGAACTTCGGGTGCCCTGCCCGGCCGCAGGATCTTGAGCATGCTGGTCGCGAGGTTGCCCTCGGGTGCCCGCGGAGTCGCGGCCGGACCCATCTGGGTGGCGGACGGGTCGACGTTGACGCTGGACGCCGGGGCCGGATGCGGCGCGCTCGGCGGGCGATACGCCTGGGGTCCGCTGGTGGCCGCCGGTGCCGACGGGTACATCGGCTGCGACTGCGACGGCGGCTGATACGGCTGGGAGTAGGACGGCTGCGTCCGCGACGGCGGCTGCGTGCGCGGGTAGCCCGTCGACGGCGTCTGCGTGGGCCACGAGGTGCTCGGGCGTCCGGCGATCGGCACCTTGGCGGTCTGCGGTGGCGTGCCCGCCGAACCCTGGTGGCGGCCGACCTCGAAGGTCAGGCGAGGGCCGTCCGGGTTGCCGACGTTGACGGCCATGCCGTCGGTGATGTCGACCATCGGCACGCGCTGGCCGTTGACGTACAACCCGTTGAGGCTGCCGTTGTCGACGGCCATCCAACGGCCCTGGTCAAAGCGGAGCAGCAGGTGCGCGCGCGAGATCAGGGGGTGGGCAATGCGGACGTCGGCTCGCAGGTCACGCCCGACGACGACGTCGTTACCGGGTGAGAAGGTGCGGGGCGAGCCGTCGTACCGAACGGTCAGAGCGGGCGGGACAGGTCGCGTCATCGGAACCAACTGTATCGGTAGCGGCGCCGCGAGCGGGGTTGGTCCCGGCGCCCGCGCGTGGCACCGCCGCGGGCACCGGGGTCCGTCATCCGGGGTCGCGGCCCGAATGTGTTGCGTGGCAAATGTCGTCGAGCGGGGTGGCGCGCTCGGACGGGAATGTGCGCGCCCAGGTCTCGGACGGTTAACGATTCGGGGTGACGGGGTCCGTCTCCCTAGGAGTTCGTCGCCATGCGTGCTGTTGTAGAGCCATGTCGGCGACGAGGAGAGCTTCGGGGAGCGCGGCGGCTCCGATGCGCACCGTGGTTGCCGCAGTCCTCGCGGTCGGAGCGGCGGCGGTGACGACAGCTACGGGTATGGCGTTGCCGGGTGCGGCTGCCACGCCGCCGACCGTGCCGACGGACAGCCAGGGCTACGTCGAGTCGCCGGCGAGATGCGGCCCCGGTCAATCCGCCGTCGTGCTGGGTCGGACGGCGTTGTCGCTCGTCGCCATCTGCGGTGACGGGCGCGGGCACTACGAGTATCGCGGTATCCGGCTCAGTGACCGGGCGGTTCTCGTGCTCCCCGCCAGGAAGATGGCCAACGGGTGCTTCGGTGCCAGCTCCGACGCGGTCGACTACACGGTGTCAGAACGCAAACTCCTTCTCTCCACTGGTCTTCGGGTGTTGCGCGACGAGACGATGACCGAGTTCCTCGACTACCGCGTCGCCGCGCCCGTCACGAAGCTGTCCGCCGACGATCACGTCCGCTGATCTCGCGACGCGCTCCCGTCGTGCCGCCACCACACTCCACTTCGGTGCGACGATGGGACGGGTGAGACGAACGCAAGTGGAGGGCGAGGTCGTGAACCGTCAGCAGACACACCGGCTAGGGCTCGTGGGAGTGGCACTGGGAGCGGTCGTGGTCGCCCTGTCCGCGTCCATGGCGACCAGCGCCGCGGCGCCCCCGGCGACCGACACCCGCGGCTTCGTCGACTCCACCGCGCGGTGCGCCGCGCCGAGCACCGCGGTCGCCTACGGCTACACGGCGACCTCACGCGTGGCGATCTGCAAGGACGAGTCCTCCGGGCAGCTCCAGTACCGGGGGGTTCGGGTCACCGACGGCGCGCGGCTGATCCTCGCTGCGACGTCGACCGACCGTGGGTACGTCGCCGAGAACGACGGGATCACCTACACCGTCAGCTCGAACGCACTGGTCATCAGCAGCGGCAGCACGCAGATCAGGAGCGAGTCGATGGTCGACTTCCACGGGTCGGCGCCCAGCTCGTCATCCTCGACGTCCACGTCGTCGGCTCCCTCGACGTCCACCAGCCCGACGCAGTCGAGTGCCATCCCGGAGACCACGACGCCGTCGACCCCGCTTCCGCCACCGCTGCCTGCGGAGGTCGGCGCCCGCTAGACCGTCGAGGTCGGCGCGCCCGTCACGACGCAGTGAGTTTGGCTGTAGATCGTCGCCATGCACTTGTTGCAGTGCGTGCACAGTGACCGCACGGAGTGCGCGTCGCCGTCGGCCTTGATGCGGTTGACCAGGTCGGGTTCGGCGAGGACCGCGCGGCCCATCGCCACGAAGTCGAAGCCCTCGGCCATCGCCAGATCCATCGTCTCGCGATTGGTGATGCCACCCAGCAGGATCAGCGGCATGTGGAGTTCGGCGCGGAACTGCTTGGCCTGGTCCATCAGGTAGGCCTCGCGGTACGGGTATTCGCGAAGGAACTTCTTGCCCGACATGCGGATGCCCCACCGCAGGGGCGGCTTGAAGGCGTTCGCGAACTCCTTGATGGGGGCATCGCCGCGAAACAGGTAGAGCGGGTTGAGCAGCGAACTGCCCGCGGTGAGTTCCAGCGCGTCCAGCCCGCCGTCCTCCTGCAGCCACGTCGCGGTTTGCAGGGACTCGTCGAGTGAGATGCCGCCGCGGACGCCGTCGGACATGTTGAGCTTGGCCGTCACCGCGATCCGGTCGCCGACGGCCTGTCGCACGGCCCGCACCAGGCCGCGGGCCACCTTGGCCCGGTTGGCCAGCGAGCCACCGAACTCGTCGGTACGCCGGTTGATCAGCGGGCTGAGGAACGAGCTCGCCAGATAGTTGTGGCCGAGGTGGACCTCGACGGCGTCGAAGCCGGACTCGACGGCCAGCCTGGCGGCGTTGGCATGCGCGGCGGTGATGTCGTCGATGTCGGCACTGGTGGCCTTCTTGGCGAACCGCATCGACAGTGGGTTGAAGAAGCGCACGGGGGCGAATGCCTTGGCCCCGTTCGTCCGTGAGTTGGCGACGGGTCCGGCGTGGCCGATCTGGGCGCTGATCGCCGCGCCCTCGGCGTGGATCGCGTCGGTGAGGCGGCGCAGTCCCGGTACGGCCTCCGGTCGCATCCACAGCTGCCAGCCGTCGGTTCGTCCGCCGGGGGACACCGCGCAGTAGGCGACGGTCGTCATCCCGATTCCGCCTGCGGCGGGCAGCCGGTGATACCGGATGAGATCGTCGGTGACCAATGCATCGGGGGTCGACGCCTCGAAGGTCGCCGCCTTGATGATGCGGTTGCGCAGCGTCACCGGGCCGAGCTTGGCCTCGCCAAACACGTCGGTGAACACTTTCGCCGGAGTGTCCATTTTGGCAGCTGACCACGGAGCGCGGCGCAGTGTCAATGAGGGGCTCACGAGGGCTGATGTCAGAATGGTCGCGTGGGTGCGATGACGTTGGACGGCAAGGCCACGCGCGACGAGATATTCGTCGACCTCAAGCAGCGGGTGGCGGCGTTGACCGCCGCGGGCCGCACGCCCGGGTTGGGCACGGTGCTCGTCGGTGACGATCCTGGGTCCCAGGCGTACGTGCGCGGCAAGCATGCCGATTGCGCGAAGGTCGGCATCAACTCGATCCGACGCGATCTGCCTGCCGACGTCAGCCAGGCCACGCTCGACGCCACCATCGACGAGTTGAACGCCAACCCGGACTGCACCGGGTACATCGTGCAGCTGCCGCTGCCGAAGCATCTCGACGAGAACGCGGCGCTCGAGCGCATCGATCCCGCCAAGGACGCCGACGGTCTTCATCCAACCAACCTGGGGCGGCTGGTGCTCAACGAGGCAGCGCCGCTGCCGTGCACGCCGCGTGGCATCGTGCACCTGCTGCGCCGGTTCGAGGTGCCGATCGCGGGCGCGCACGTGGTGGTGATCGGTCGCGGCGTCACTGTTGGTCGGCCCTTGGGCCTGCTGCTGACGCGGCGGTCCGAGAATGCCACGGTCACGTTGTGCCACACCGGAACTCGGGATCTTCCCGCGTTGACGCGGCAGGCCGACGTCATCATCGCCGCGGTCGGGGTGCCGCACATGGTGACCGCCGACATGGTCAAGCCGGGAGCCGCGGTCGTCGACGTGGGAGTGAGCCGCGACGCGGCGGGCGCGCTCGTCGGTGACGTCCACCCGGGTGTCTGGGACGTCGCGGGCCACGTGTCACCCAATCCGGGGGGCGTCGGCCCACTGACGCGGGCGTTCCTGCTGAGCAACGTGGTGGAACTCGACGAGGCGAAATACCGGTGACCGCGCGGGGATTGGCGCACAGGGTCTTCGCGGGCCAGTGGCCGATCCTGACGGTCGGGTTGTTCCTGATCGCCGCATTCGGTCTGGTGGTGGCGGGGTACTGGCGGCGCGGAGCGCTGGTGCTGGCAATCGGCGTCGGCGTGGCGGCGGCCATGCGGTTGGCGTTGACCGACGACCGGGCCGGTCTGCTGGTGGTGCGCTCGCGGACGGTCGACATCGCGACCACGGCAACGGTGAGTGCGGCGCTGGCCTACATCGCGCTGACCATCGATCCGCTCGGCACCAGCTAGCGCGGCGGCGCCGCGATGAGGCGCCCGAGTTCGTCGAGAACGGTTTCCGCCGTGGCGAGATCGCCTCGAAGGTCGCGGTCCTCCACGTCGCTCGGAAGGTCGGCGGCAAGGGCGAGCGCGCGTCCGAGCACTCCGCCGAATCGATCCACGATGCCCCGCTGTCGCAGCAGTCGCACCGCGCCGACCAGTTCGCAGCACAGCAGGACGCGGTAGGCGGCGACCGACCGCTCCAGTTGGAGGATGCCCTGGGATGCGAAGGTGGCGTCCTCCTCGGCGCCGCGGGACAACACCAGGGTCCCGACCGACGCCGGCTGCGCGGCGTTGCGGATCTCGGCGATCGCCCCGGCCGCGACGTATTCGACCATCATCAGCCCCGACGATCCGTCCGAGTCGGCGGCGAGAAAGGCGTTGCCGCCGTTGGTCTCCGGATCGTTGAGCATTCTGATCCTGGAATGGGTGATGGGCGCGGTCAAGGCGAGGGCGAGGGTGGCGCCGTCGAGTTCCAGGGACAGCGCCGCCTGGTAGAAGGCGCCGTGGTGGACGACTTGGTCGCCGTCGACGTCGAAGAGGGGATTCTCCTGGGCGGAGTTCATCGTTCGTTCCAGTTGCGCGACAAGTGAATCCAGCGATGCGACGACGCTGGCGTGGGCGACCGGGTAGACCCTGAGCCCGTAGGGGTCCTGGATACGAGCTGGCGGACGATCGGTTCGGTCGTCGGCGAACAGTGACCGCAGTCGGCTCGCCACGGTGTCCACGTGCGGAGCTGCGGCCGATCTGGCCGCGACCGGGGAGAAGGTCGACGGATTCCCGTCGAGGGCAAGGAAACTCAACATGTAGATCACGCTCGAGGCGCGCTCGAGGCGGTTCAGCTCGTCGACCGCGAGACAGCTGCGGCCGACCGTCAGCGCGCTGCTGCTCATGAACGGCAACGCGCTGTCGGCACCCCACGGGGGCATGGGTGTCAGCGCCGCGGTGGCGGGTCGTTCGCCGATCAGGGTCAGTGCGGTACCGGCGAGCGCCGCGAGGTCACCGGTACCGATGGAGGCGTACTGCAGCACCTCCGGCAAGGCGTCGTCGTTCAGCATCCGCTCGAGGCCGATCAGGATCGCCGGGTCCAGACCCGCACCGGGAACGCACAGCTGAATCAAGCGCACGGCGAGCATCGACCGAACCGTCCTCGCGCACAGCGGGTCGCCGGCGTCGACCGAGTGGCTGCGCAGCAGCCGCATCCCGAAGTCCCGGTCGTCGGTCGGGATCGCTGCCATCCGGTTGGCGCCGACGCCGGTGGTGCGGCCGTAGGTGGCGTGTCGCGTGCTCAGTTCGGCGGCCCCGTCGTGCACGCGGTCGACGGCGTCGACGACCTCCCTGGGAAGCGAGACGGCGGCGTGGCCGTCGGCCAGTGCCACGACGTCGCCGACCGTCATGGTCCCGCTCAGCTCGATCATCAAGGATCTCCTCGTTTTTCCACCATGGGTGCGCGACGGGACCTATCATCACCGAAGGCAGGTGATTCCACCAGATGGAATCGAGATTTTACCTAGCAGCAACAAAGGGGCAGTTGCGCGAAACGCGGCCGCCGTACCCTTCGTGCCGAGAGGAGGTCACGTTGGCCGATCAAGCGACCCGGACAGTCGAGCGAGCGCTCGCCCTCCTGGCAAGCGTCTGCGACCGCGGCGGGGCGAATCTCGCCGACACCGCCAGAGAGTGCGAGCTGGCCCCGAGCACGGCCCTTCGGCTGCTGCGCACCCTGGAGGCCGCCGGCTTCGTGCGCAAGGACGAATCCGGCACCTACCGCCCGGGAAGCCGAATCATCCAACTCGGCGCCCAAGCCCTTAGCGACGAGTCGTTGGTCGACCTCGCCGGCCCTGCCATGGACGAGCTCGCCACCGAGACCGGCGAGTCGGTGTACCTCAGCGTCGTCGGGCACGCCGCCACCGCGGTGTACATCAACATCGTCGAGGGCACGCATTCGGTGCGCCACGCCAGCTGGGTCGGCCGCACCGTACCGCTGGACGTCTCGGCGGCCGGACATGCGTTGCGCGGCAAGGTGTCCGACGACGGTTACGTCATCGTCGAACGCGGCGTCGAGACCGACGTCACCGCAATCGCCTGCCCGGTGTACTCGCAGAGCAGGATCGTCGCCGCGATGAGCCTCGTCATTCCGAGCTACCGGCTCAATGCAGATCAAACGACGCAGTACGGCCGACTGCTGATCGCGGCCGCGGCGGACGTGTCCGCCCGTCTGAGCAGCCCCACCGAAGCGAACCCTCCAGAAGGATCACGATGATCACATTCAACGACGTGTCCAAGGTGTACCCCGACGGGACCGTGGCGGTCGACGGCCTCGACGTCACGGCACCCAACGGCAAGATCACCGTCCTCGTCGGGCCGTCGGGCTGCGGTAAGACGACCTCCATGCGGATGATCAACCGCCTGATCGAACCGAGCTCGGGGACGATCGAACTCGACGGCGTCGACACCCAGACCCTGGACCGGGTGGCCCTCCGGCGGCGGATCGGATACGTCATTCAGAACGCGGGTCTGTTCCCGCACCGCACGGTCGTCGACAACGTGGCAGCCCTGCCCCGCTTACTGGGCGGTGGGAAGAAGCAAACCCGTTCTGCGGCAATGGAACTGCTCGAACGCGTTGGACTGGACGCCAAGTTCGCTCAACGATATCCATGGCAGCTGTCGGGCGGCCAGCAGCAACGCGTAGGGGTGGCCCGCGCCTTGGCCACCGATCCGCCCTTCCTGCTCATGGACGAACCCTTCAGCGCCGTCGACCCGATCGTCCGAAATCAGTTGCAGGACGAGTTCCTTCGCCTTCAGGCCGACATCTCCAAGACCATCGTGATGGTCACCCACGACATCGACGAAGCCCTCAAGCTCGGCGACCAGGTCGTGGTGCTTCGCCAAGGCGGGACACTGGCCCAGGCCGCCACGCCCGCCGACCTGCTCGCCGCCCCCAAGGACGCCTTCGTCGCCGACTTCGTCGGATCCGCCCGCGGCTACCGGGCGCTGGGCTTCCACACCTGCGACGACTTGCTCGCACTCGTCGACGAGCCGACCATCCAGGTGGGACAGGGCATCTCGTCCGTCGCGGCACCCCACGACAGGTGGGTCCTGGTGGTCGACGCTGCCAACGCGCCGATCGGCTGGGTCGACACCGTCAACCTGCGGGGCGACCGCGTCACCGACGGCGACGTCAACCTCAGCGCCACCTCGGCCCGCAGAAGTGACCCCCTTCGCGATCTGCTCAACTCGGCGCTGTCGAGCCCCAGCGGCCGGTGCGTCGTCACCGACGAGGCGGGCGCGCTGCTCGGCACGGCCACCGACCACGACGTGATCGACGCGATCAAGCGGGCCAAGGACGCTCGCAGCGCAGGGGTTTCGGCATGAACTGGATCTCGTCCAACCTCGGTCGCATCGTCGACCTCACCATCAGCCACGTGTGGTTGACCCTGGTGCCGACCGTGATCGGCCTGCTGCTCGCCCTGCCCCTTGGGTGGTGGGCGCACCGGTCCGGGCGCGGGTACGCGGCCATCGTCGGCACCGCGGGTCTGCTGTACACCATCCCGTCGCTGGCGCTGTTCATCATCCTGCCGACCATCCTCGGCACCAAGATCCTCGATCCGGTCAACATCGTCGTCGCGCTGACGCTGTACACCCTTGCGCTGCTGGTGCGCGTCGTCGCCGACGGGCTCGGCTCGGTACCCCACGACACCGTCGCCGCCGCCGAGGCGATGGGGTACCGCAGTTGGCAGCGGCTGCTGCTGGTGGAACTGCCCGTGGCGGTCCCCGTCATCGCGGCTGGACTGCGGGTGGCCGTGGTGTCCAACGTCAGCATCGTGACGATGGCTGCGCTGCTTGGCATTCCGCAGCTCGGCTCACTTTTCACTCAGGGCTTCCAGCTCCGGCTCTACACGCCGCTGGTCACCGGGGTCGTCCTCTGCGTCGTACTGGCCGTGGTGTTCGACGGCATCATCATCTGGGCCAACAAACTCGCCACCCCGTGGCGGCAACGGACGGTGACCTCGTGATCGTCTTCGGCTGGCTCACCGACCCCGCCAACTGGACCGGGTCCGACGGCATCCCGACGCAGATCGGCTATCACCTGCTGTACTCCGGTGTCGCCCTGGCGGTGGCCCTGGCGATCGCGGTGCCACTCGGCATCGTGATCGGCTACACCGGCCGCGGCGAGGCGCTGGTCGCCGGATCGGCGAACGCGTTGCGGGCGTTGCCGTCCCTGGGACTACTCGTCCTGCTGTTCCTGATCATCTCGCCGGTCGTCGCCGGTCAACTCGTCTACGTGCTGCCGACCATCGTGGTGCTCGTCCTGCTCGCGGTGCCGCCGATTCTCACCGGCACCTACGCCGGCATCCAGAACGCCGACGCCGACGCCGTGGGCGCCGCCCGCGGAATGGGCTACACCAAGCGACAGATCCTGATCAGGGTCCAGCTGCCGTGTGCCCTTCCGCTGTTGCTCTCCGGCATCAGGGGCGCCACCCTGCAGATCGTCTCGACGGCCACCATCGCGGCCTACCTCGGCCTGCAAGGGCTCGGTCGGTTCATCCTCGACGGCCGCGCGCAGGCCAACTTCAGCGAAATGGCAGGCGGTGCAATCCTCGTCGCCGCACTCGCACTGCTGCTGGAGTTCGGGTTCGCCTGGCTCGGCAGGCTCATCGTGTCACCGGGGCTTCGTCGCTCCACGAAGAAGTCGTCCCCGCTACCAGTCCCTACTCAGGCCGCCGCCTAGGTGCCACCCCGGCACCGCCTACCAAGGAGAATCACCATGAAGAGACGCGCCATCCTCTCGGCGTTCGCCCTCACGTCCGTACTCGCCCTCAGCGCGTGTGGCGGCGGGGGATCGGATCCCCTGTCCGGCGACGGAAACGACAAGGGGTCCGCCGGGTCCGAGGTGATCATCGGCTCCGCGGACTTCACCGAGAGCCAGCTCATCGCCAGCATCTACTCCCAGGCGCTGCAGGCCAAGGGCGTCAAGGTCAAGGAGCAGTTCAACATTGGCAGCCGCGAGGTCTACATCGCGGCGCTCAAGGACGGCTCGATCGACCTGGTGCCCGAGTACTCCGGTGCGCTGCTGAGCTACCTGGACCCGAAGTCGACCGCGGCGACCACGGACGCGGTGACCTCCGAGCTCACCGGCAAGATGCCCCAGGGACTGTCGCTGCTGACGGCCTCGCCCGCCGAGGACAAGGACGTCGTGGCCGTCACCAAGGCGACCGCCGACAAGTACCAGCTGAAGACGGTGTCGGACCTGGCCCCGCACGCGGGCGAACTCGTCCTTGGCGGTCCGCCGGAGTGGAAGACCCGCCAGCAGGGCGTCGTCGGCCTGCGCGACGTGTACGGCCTCAACTTCAAGGACTTCGTCACCCTCGACGCGGGCGGCACCCTGACCATGACGGCACTGACCAACGGTCAGATCCAAGCTGGCGACCTGTTCAGCACCGACCCCGGTCTGAAGACCAACGACCTCGTCGCCCTTGAGGACGACAAGTCGCTGTTCGCCGCGGAGAACGTCGTCCCGGTGATCAAGGCCGCCAAGGAAAACGAGACCATCACCAAGACGCTGAACGCCGTGTCGGCGAAGCTCACCACCGACGACCTCATCTCGATGAATGCCGAGGCCGCCACGGGAGCCAACCTCGCCGACATCGCGAAGAAGTGGCTCGCGGGCGCAGGCATCAACGGTTCCTAGGCAATTACGACAAAGGACGTCATCTGACATGAGCACCACCTCTGGGTCCGCCTCCGTGGCCGGTCCCCGTCCCGTCCGCGCCCCGCGCGGAACCGACATCTCCTGCAAGGGCTGGCAACAGGAAGCCGTCCTGCGCATGTTGATGAACAACCTCGATCCCGAGGTCGCCGAGCACCCAGACGACCTCGTCGTCTACGGCGGCACCGGGCGGGCGGCCCGCAGCTGGCCGGCCTTCGACGCGTTGGTCCGAACCCTTCGCAGTCTCGAGGACGACGAGACCATGCTGGTCCAGTCCGGCAAGCCGGTCGGGGTGTTCCGCACCAACGTCTGGGCGCCCCGGGTTCTGATCGCCAACTCCAATCTGGTTGGTGACTGGGCCAATTGGGAGCAGTTCCGCAAGCTGGAGGCGCTGGGGCTGACGATGTACGGCCAGATGACGGCCGGATCGTGGATCTACATCGGCACTCAGGGCATCCTCCAAGGCACCTACGAGACGTTCGGGGCGATCGCCAAGAAGAAGTTCGGCGGCACCCTGGCTGGCACCATCACCCTGACCGGGGGCGTCGGCGGCATGGGCGGTGCGCAGCCGCTCGCGGTCACGATGAACGAGGGCGTCGCCATCTGCGTCGACGTCGACGAGACGCGCATCGACCGGCGCATCGCCAAGCGGTACCTCGACGTCAAGGCCACGGACCTCGACGACGCCGTGGCCAAGGCGATCGAAGCGCGAGATGCCAAGCGGCCGTTGTCGATCGGTGTGGTCGGCAACGCCGCCGAGGTGTTTCCCGCCCTGCTCGAACGCGACGCGCCGATCGACATCGTCACCGACCAGACCTCGGCGCACGACCCGCTGTCCTACCTGCCGATCGGGATCGACCTCGAGGACATGAAGAAGATGGCCGAGAAGGATCCGGCCTACTTCACCGAACAGGCGCAGGAGTCAATGGCCAAGCAGGTCGCCGCCATGGTCGGCTTCCTGGACAAGGGCGCCGAGGTGTTCGACTACGGCAACTCGATCCGCGACGAAGCGCGAAAGGCCGGTTACGACCGCGCCTTTGACTTCCCCGGCTTCGTGCCCGCCTACATTCGACCCCAGTTCGAAGAGGGTCTCGGTCCGTTCCGGTGGGCCGCCCTGTCCGGCGACCCGAAGGACATCGCCGCCACCGACAGGGCCATTCTGGAGCTCTTCCCGGACAACGAGCATCTGCGGCGGTGGATCACCATGGCGGGTGAGCGCGTCGAGTTCGAGGGGTTGCCCGCTCGCATCTGTTGGCTCGGCTACGGCGAACGACACCGCGCCGGACTGAAGTTCAACGAGATGGTCGCCTCCGGAGAGGTGTCCGCCCCCATCGTCATCGGCCGCGATCACCTCGACTCGGGATCGGTGGCCTCGCCCTACCGCGAAACCGAGGCGATGCTCGACGGGTCCGACGCGATCGCGGACTGGCCGCTGCTCAACGCATTGCTCAACACGGCGTCCGGCGCGACGTGGGTGTCGATTCACCACGGTGGCGGAGTCGGCATGGGCCGCTCCATCCACGCCGGGCAGGTGTCGGTGGCCGACGGAACCGAGCTCGCCGCACAGAAGCTCGAACGCGTGCTGACCAACGACCCCGGCATGGGCGTCATCCGGCACACCGACGCGGGATACGAGTACGCCGCCGAGGTGGCCGCCACTCGAGGAGTGCGAATTCCGATGCAGGAGAGCGAATGACCTCGTTCGACTCGATGTGGGGTTCCATCCTCGACGTCGGCCAGGACACCAACACCAGGGGCTATCGCCGATTTGCCTGGTCGGATGCCGACCTGACACTCCGGGAGTGGTTTCGCGGCTGCGCAGAGGCGCGGGGGATGTCCTACGAGGAGGACCGCAACGGCAACCTGTGGGCGTGGTGGCTGCCGCCGGGATGGACCGGTGAACCGACGGGCGCCTTCGTCACCGGGTCGCACCTGGACTCGGTGCCCGATGGCGGAGCCTTCGACGGGCCGCTCGGGGTCGTCTCCGCGTTCGCCGCGGTCGACGTCGTGCGTGAGCGCGGCGTGGTACCGACGATTCCCGTTGCGGTCGCGGCGTTCTCCGACGAGGAGGGCGCCAGGTTCGGTGTCGCCTGCGTCGGATCGCAACTCGTCACGGGAGCCCTCGGTGCCGACCGGGCCCGTGGGTTGCGTGACAACGACGGGGTCACCCTCGCCGAGGCGATGACGCGGGCGGGGCGCAAGCCCGAGCACCTCGGCGTCGACGAGGCCATGCTCGAGCGCATCGGCGTCTACGTCGAACTCCACGTCGAGCAGGGCCGGGCGCTGGACCTCGTCGACCGTCCGATCGCCGTGGCGTCGTCGATCTGGCCACATGGGCGCTGGGAGTTCGTCTTCGACGGAGCGGCCAACCACGCGGGCACCACCCGGCTCGCCGATCGACGCGACCCCATGCTGGCCTTCGCGTCCTCGGTGCACGCCGCCAGGTCGGCGGCGGCCAAGCACGAGGCGGTCGCCACGTTCGGCAAGGTGCTGGTGTCGCCCAACGGGGCCAACGCGATTCCGTCCCGGATCCGGGCGTGGCTGGACGCCCGCGCCGCCGACGAGGCGACGTTGACGGCGCTGGTCGACCAGATCAGCAGGGAAGCCGGGGGATTCGCGTCCTCCGACGACGTCGACCTCCACGTGACCGTCGAATCGGTAACGCCCATCGTCGAATTTCCCGAAGGTCCACGCGCCCGGTTGCAGCGCGCGCTGGCCCGTCTCGGTGACGTGCCGGTGCTGCCCACCCAGGCGGGCCACGACGCCGGGATCCTGTCGGCCAAGGTGCCGACGGCAATGCTGTTCGTGCGCAACCCGACCGGGGTGTCGCACTCCCCGGAGGAGCACGCCGAGACCGCGGACTGCCACGTCGGTGCGGAGGCGCTGGCCGACGTCATGACGGAGTGGGTGGGGTGAGCACCTGGTGGTGTGAACACGCCTGGCTGGGCGGGGCCACGGTCGCCGAGCGGGTGTCGATCTCGGTGTCCGACGGCAGTATCGCCTCGATCGAGGTCGGCGTCGACGCGCCTGCCTCGGCCCGGCGGCTCCCTGGTCTCGTCGTGCCCGGTCTGGCGAACGCGCACTCGCACGCCTTCCATCGCGCGTTGCGCTCGCGGACGCAGCGGGATCGTGGTTCCTTCTGGACGTGGCGCGATCTGATGTACCGCGCGGCGGGTCGGCTCGATCCCGACGGCTATCGGCGGCTGTCCCGCGCGGTGTACGCCGAAATGGCGCTGGCGGGCATCACGTCGGTCGGCGAATTTCACTACCTGCACCACGACGTCGGCGGGGTGCCCTACGCCGACCCCAACGAGATGGGCAGGGCCCTGATCGCCGGTGCCGCGGACGCCGGTGTTCGGCTGACCCTGCTCGACACGTGCTACCTGAGCTCGGGGGTCGACGGCGCACCGTTGGCTGAGGGCCCGCAGCAGCGCTTCGGGGACGGCAGCGGCGACCGCTGGGCCGACCGCGTCGAGGTACTTCACCGCCAGGTGTCCGCCGATGATCAGGTAATCGTCGGCGCCGCACTGCATTCGGTGCGCGGCGTGCCGCTGGCGCACATGCCCGCCGTCGTCGAGTGGGCCGCCGCGCACGACGCGCCACTGCACGTGCATTCGTCGGAACAGACCGCCGAGGTCGACCAGTGTCTCGCCGTGCACGGCGCCACCCCGACGGCACTGCTGCGCGACGCAGGCGTTCTCGGCCCGAGGACCACCGCGGTCCACGCCACGCACCTGACCGACGAGGACCTCGCCGACCTCGACCGCACGGCGACCGGGGTCTGCTTCTGTCCGACCACCGAGCGTGACCTCGGCGACGGCATCGGCCCGGCCGCCGCGCTGCTGGCTGGCCGCGGGCTGTTCAGCCTAGGGTCGGACTCCCACGCGATGGTCGACCTGTTCGAGGAGGCCCGTGCCACCGAACTCGACGAGCGCCTGGCCCGCCGCGAGCGCGGGATCGTCGCGGCCGAGAGATTGCTCGGGGCAGCCACTCTCGACGGCCAGCACGCCCTCGGGTGGACTGATGCGGGTGTCCTGCAGGTCGGTGCGCGTGCCGACCTGGTCGCGGTGGACCTGGGGTCGGTGCGCACGGCAGGTGGTGGCGCCACCGTCGAGAACGTGGTGTTCGCGGCTAGCGCCGCCGACGTCACCGACGTCGTCGTCGACGGTCGCGTCGTCGTCGCCGACCGGCGGCACTTTGGCGTCGACGACGTGGGTGCCGCACTGTCCGAGACCATTTCGGCGCTGATGGAAGGATCCGTTCGATGAGCACGCTGTATACCGGAATCGGCGAACTCGTCACCAACGACCCGAGCCAGGGCGACGGAAGCGCCCTCGGGATCATCGGCGACGGCGCGGTGGTCGTCGACGGTGACCGCATCGCGTGGGTCGGGCAACGGGGACACGCCCCGGACGCCGACTCCCGCGTCGACCTCGGTTACGCGAGCGTGATTCCCGGATTCGTGGACAGCCATGCGCATCTGGTGTTCGCGGGGGAGCGGTCGGCGGAGTTCGCGGCGCGGATGAGCGGGCAGCCCTACGCGGCGGGCGGCATCGCCACCACGGTCGCGGCGACCAGGGCGGCCGACGACCCGACCCTCGACCGCGGCCTCGAGCGGCTGACCGGCGAACTGCGCCGCGGTGGGGTGACGACGTTCGAGACCAAGAGTGGTTACGGCCTGACCGTCGCCGACGAAGCTCGGGCGTTGCGGCTGGCGCGCGCGTTCACCGACGAGACGACGTTCCTCGGAGCGCACGTCGTGCCGCAGGAGTACCGCGACGACCGCGACGGCTACGTCGACCTGGTCGCCGGTCCGATGATGGAGGCCTGCGCGCCGCTGGCCCGGTGGGTCGACGTGTTCTGCGACAGGGGCGCCTTCGACGTGGACGAGGCACGGACGATCCTGCGGGCGGGGATGGCCGCGGGTCTGGTGCCCCGTCTGCACGCGGGCCAGCTCGAACTCGGTGCGGGCATCCAACTGGCCGTCGAGTTGGGGGCCGCCTCGGTGGACCATTGCACCTACGCCTCCGACGCCGACGTCGATGCGCTTGCCGCGGCGGCCGACACCACGGTGGCGACGTTGCTTCCCGGCGCGGAGTTCTCCACTCGCGCAACGTGGCCCGACGCACGACGGTTCATCGACGCGGGCGCCACGGTTGCGTTGGCCACCGACTGCAACCCGGGATCGTCGTTCACCTCCAGCATGTCCTTCTGCATCGCCGTCGCGGTGCGCGACATGTACTTCACCCCTGCGCAGGCGCTGTGGTCGGCGACCGCGGGCGGGGCGGCGGCGTTGCGCCGCGACGACGTCGGGGTTCTCGCGGTCGGTCGGCGGGCGGACTTCGTCGTGCTGGACGCCCCGTCGTACGTCCACCTGGCCTATCGGCCCGGTGTCCCGCTGGTACGTGACGTGATCACCAACGGAGTGATTCTGCCGCGGCCATGAATTGCCCGCCGGGCAATCTTGCCCACCGTGCAATATTTGCCGTACGGTGGCGGACATGTCAGAACCAATCCCAAGCGGCTTGCGAGAGCGCAAGAAGGCCGACACCCGACGGGCGCTGAGCGATGCCGCGCTGACGTTGGCCTTCGAGCGGGGCTTTGACTCCGTCACCAGGGAGGCGATCGCCAGCCTCGCGGGAGTCTCGCTACGGACCTTCAACAACTACTTCACCGGGAAGTACGAGGCGCTGGCCTACCGCCAGGCAGAGCGCATGCGCCGAAGCATCGCGGCGCTGCGGGAACGGCCGGCCGACGAGCCGTTGTGGACGGCGATCACCGAAGCGCTCCTAGAGCCGCTTGAAGAGGACTTCGCGGACGCCATGGGGGCGGAGAACGGACTTCCGACCAGAGCCGAACTCGCCGAGGTGCGAAAGCTGCTGATGAGTCCGGACATTCGCAATGCCGTGTCCAAGGAGCTGTACGACGAATGGGTTGACGCGGTGGCCGAGCGCACCGGCACCGACCCCGCGCGGGACACGTATCCGCGACTGGTGGTGGCGGTGGTGCGCGCGGTGGGCGACGTGGCCATGGACGCCTACGTCGCATCGGATCCGCCGGTGGCCATCACCACGCACCTTCGAGAGTGCATGGCAGCCGTCGCGGCCGGGCTGCCGGAACCAACGCGTCGCGGAGGAGAACGATGACCGAGACCGACGTCGTCATCGCGGGAGCGGGTCCGAACGGGCTCATGCTGGCCTGTGAGCTGGCGCTGGCCGGCGTGCGACCCGTCGTGCTCGACCGGTTGCCCGCGCCGACTGACGAGCCGAAGGCCAACGGCCTTGTCGGACAGGTGATCCGCCAGCTGGACATGCGTGGCCTGTATCAGGAGTTCGGCGGGGAGGACGGCTCGCCACGGCCGGTGCCGGGATGGATGTTCTCCGCGATGCCGATGAGCTTGGCCGAGGTCGCCGACAACCCGATGCACGCCCTGATGCTGCAGCAGCCTCGGCTGGTGGAACTGCTGGTGGCTCGGGCCGTCGATCTCGGCGTCGACGTCCGGTGGGGTCGCGGCGTGGCGGGTGTCTCGCCCACCGCGTCCGGGGCGACCGTAGCCGTCGAATCATCCGACGGCCCCTACGATCTCGACACCACCTACCTCGTCGCTGCAGACGGGGGCCGGAGCCTGATCCGCAAGACCCTCGGGATCGACTTTCCCGGCAGCACCTCGGACACGGTGTCGCGGATGGCGCACGTGAGGCTGCCCGACGACCTGCGCGCCGAGGACGGAACGTACGTGATCCCCGGGTATGGCCGATTACCGTTCGGCCACAACAGACTTGGCAACGGCGGCCTGATCGCCGCGCAGTTCCAGCCGGGCCGGCTTCTGCTGGGCACCATCGAATTCGGGCGCACCGACGGTCTGGCGGACGTGCCGATGACCCTCGACGAGTTGCGGGAAAGCGCCCGGCGGGTGATCGGCGTCGACGTTCCGATCGAGGCGCCGACCGGGCCGGGGCCACATGCGTTGCGACGCATCGACGGTCAGAACTCCCGCCAGGCGTCCACCTATCGCGAGGGTAACGTGCTGCTACTCGGCGACGCCGCGCACGTCCACTCGGCGATGGGCGGGCCGGGGCTGAACCTGGGTCTGCAGGACGCCGTCAACCTGGGCTGGAAGCTGGCGGCCGAGGTCAAGGGCTCGGCGCCCGACGGACTGCTGGACACCTACGACTCCGAGCGTCGTCCGGTGGGGGAGCGGGTGATGATGCAGTCGCTGTCGCAGACGGCGCTGATGGCACCGGGACCCGAGATCGACGCGCTGCGAGAGCTTTTCGGCGAGCTGATGGAACTGCCCGCGGTCAGGGAGCACATGGCGCACCTGCTGGCGGGCTCCGACGTCCGCTATCCCGTCGGTGACTCCCACCCGCTGTCGGGCTACCTCGCGCCGGAGCTGAGCCTCGTCGGCGGCACGCGGCTCGCGGAGCTCCTGCACCGTGCGCGGCCGGTGCTGCTTGACCTGTCCGGTGGTGGGTTCGCGGCGAGCGCCGACCCGTGGGCCGACCGCGTCGACCTGGTGACGGGCGGCAGTGCCGACACGTCGGTGGCGGCGCTGTTGGTGCGCCCCGACGGCTACGTGGCGTGGGCGACGGACTCACCGGACGGGCCGGGGCTTCCCGCGGCGCTCGCCCGGTGGTTCGGCCCCGCCTGACCCCCGCCGCCGCAAACATGCGGGCAGTCGGCGGCCCGTCAGCCCGTGAAGCCGCGTTCCCGCAGGGCCGTCCGCACCCGGGCCACGACTCGGGCCCGCTCGTAGCGCAGCTGCCTGGCGCTGACGCGCACGATGCACCAGCCTCGGGCGGCCAGGAACTCCAGCCGATCGATGTCGTTCGCGTAGTCGTCGGGGCCGGTCCAGTGCTGCTCGCCGTCGTACTCGACGCCGACCTTCCATTCGGCCCAGCCCATGTCGACCCGCCGCACGACACGGCCCCGATCGTCGAGTATCGGTATCTGAGTTGCCGGTCGGGGGAGGTCCGACCGAACGAGCAGCAACCGCAGGCGGGTCTCCTGTGGTGACTCCGAACCCGCGTCGACCAGGTCCATGACGCGCTGCAACCGCCGGACGCCACGCGCACCCGGATGCATCCGTGCGACGAGCTCGACCGCCTGCGCCGTTACCGCCGTCGCGTTGAGCAGCGCGTCGACCCGAATCACCGCACTCTCCAACGGAAGTCGTCTGCCGAGGTCGTAGGCCGTGCGGGCCACCGTGGTACAGGCGATCTCGCCGACCCGACGTACCTCGTCCTCGCGAAGCTCGTAGCTGCGAACGGTGATTCCGTTGGGCGGAGGTCGACGGGAGTGGACGATCTCCACGGGTGCGTCCTCAGGCACCCACCGACTGCCGAGCAGCGCCGCCGCCGAATGTCCGACCAGGGTGGCGTGTCGACCCGACCACAGCCAGGCGGCGCGGCCCCGGTCGACGGCAGTCAGCTCGACGCCGCGTGGGACGTACACGTTGCGATGGAGCTTGGTGTAGCTGCGCCTCAGGTCGCGCCGGGTGAGGCTGCCGCTGGCCAAGGCTTCCGTCGCCACGACGAGTCGGTCGGACACTCACCAATCGTCGGGCATCGTGGCGCGCCCGTTGCGCACCAATTCCCCCGCCGCAAACATGCGGGCAGTCAGCGGCCCGTCAGGCCAGCGTGGCCCGCACCCCCACCGTGATGTACGGCAGCGCCAGGCCGGACGCGTTGACCAGAGCGGGGTGGGTGGCCAGCAGCGTCCGCACGTCCGCGAGGGTCTTGGAGCGCACGTCGGCCGGTGAGGTGATGCAGTAGCTGCGCGACGCCACCAGGTCGATCAGCGCCTGCGGCGTCAGGTAATTCGTCCACTCGAACTGCTGGCGCTCCAGCCCGACGAACGGCGCGGGAAGCGTTACCTCGCGGCTGAACGGATCTTCCTCGTGGCCCACGATGCGGCCGAGATCCTTGACCCAGCCCAGCCGTTCGTCGCGCGTGTTCCACACCAGCCCGAGTCGACCGCCTGGCCGCAGCACGCGCGCGACCTCCTTGATGGCCCGCTCTGGGTCGAACCAATGCCACGCTTGGGCGACGAGCACCGAGTCGACGCTGTCGTCGGGCAGTGGAATCTCCTCGGCACTGCCGAGCAACGCCGGGGTGTCGGGCAAGGAACGGCTGAGGACCTCGAGCATCTCGGGGATGGGGTCGACGGCGATGACGTCGAGTCCACGTTCGACCAGTCGAATGGTCAGCTTTCCGGTTCCTGCTCCGAGGTCGAGAACGTTGCGCGCCCCGCTTTGCAAAAGCCAATTGATGGCCTCCGGCGGGTACGACGGCCGGCCCCGTTCGTAGGCCGCGGCCTCCTCGCCGAATGACAGTGAGCGCTGCCGCGCTTCGTCAGTGGTCACGTGGACGCGAACTCCAATGTCTGCCTGATCATTTCGTAGACTGCCTCGGTTTCGACGAGGAATCCGTCGTGGCCGAAGTCCGACTCCACGACGTTCAGGGCCTGACACGTCGGGAGTAGATCGGCCAGTTCCCGTTGCAACCGAAGCGGGTACAACCGGTCGGAGGTGATCCCTCCGACGATCACCGGCACCGTGACCCTGCCCAGCGCCGCCGCAACGCCGCCCCTTCCGCGGCCGACGTCGTGCGTGCTCAGTGCGTCGGAGAGCGCGACGTAGGTGCCCGCGTCGAAGCGACGGGCCAGCTTGCCGCCCTGGTGCTCGAGGTAGCTCTGCACCGCGTAGCGCCCGCCGGTGACCGGATCCTCGTTGCCCTGGGCGTCGTTGCCGAACCGCTCGTCGAGCTCGGCCTCGCCGCGATAGGTCAGATGCGCGAAGCGCCTGGCTATCTCCATGCCCACCTGGGGTGAGCGGCCGGTGCCGTGATAGTCGCCGTTCTGCCAGTTGGGGTCGGCCTTGATGGCCGACACCTGGGTGCTCTGCGTTCCGATCTGGTCGGCGGTCGCGCGTGCTCCCACTGCCAGAACCAGTGCCGCCCTGACGGTTTCGGGGTGGCCGACGATCCACTCCAGTGCTCGGGCACCACCCATGGAGCCGCCGACGACCGCGGCGACCTGGCTGATGCCCAGTGCCGAGAGGGCGGCGAGATCGGCGTTGACCTGGTCGCGCACCGTGATCGTGGGGAACCGCGAGCCCCACGGCTTCCCATCTGGCGCAAGCGAACTGGGCCCGGTTGAACCTCGGCACCCACCCAACACGTTGGTGGCGATCGCGCACCACCGCTCGGTGTCGATCGGTGCGCCAGGTCCTGCGACGCCGTCCCACCAGCCGGGGGTGGGATGGTCGGAACCGGCGGGGCCGGTGACGTGGGAATCGCCGGTCAGCGCGTGCAGCACGACGACGGCGTTGTCGCGATCGTCTGACAGCTCGCCCCAGCGTTGCACCGCGATCCGGACGTCGTCGAGAACCACCCCCGACTCCAGCGTCAGCGGGCCGACGTCGACGATGCCGATCTCCCCTTCGGCGGGCAGCGTCAGCAGGGGAGTGTCCGGGGCTTCGATGATCGTCACTCTTCTTCTCTCACGACGATTCTCAACTCACACCGAGACCGTGGCCTGGGCGGCACCCGACACCGCGGTGGCGGCGGCGAAGCCCTGCTCGAGGTCGGCGATGATGTCGTCGATTCCCTCGATCCCGACGGCCAGCCGCACCAGCCCCGGCGTGACGCCGGTGGCGAGCTGTTCGGTGGGGGAGAGCTGCGCGTGCGTCGTCGAGGCGGGGTGGATCACCAGCGACCGCACGTCACCGATGTTGGCGACGTGGCTGTGCAGCGTCAGGGCGTTGACGAACGCCTTGCCTGCCTCGATTCCGCCGGCCAGCTCGAAGGCGAGTACGGCTCCGGTTCCCTTGGGCGCCAACTTCTTTCCGATGTCATACCACGGCGACGAGGGGAGGCCCGCGTAGTTGACCGACACCACTCCGTCATGGGCGCTGAGGAATTCGGCAACCTTCTGCGCGTTCGCGACATGCCGTTCGATGCGCAGGCTCAGCGTCTCGAGACCCTGGGCGACGAGGAAGGCGTTGAACGGTGCCCCCGCCGAGCCGAGGTCGCGCAGCAACTGCACCCTGGCCTTGAGCGCATAGGCGGGCGGCCCGAGCTCGGAGAACACCACACCGTGGTAACTGGGGTCCGGGGTGGTGAAGCCGGGGTGGCGGCCTTGGGTCCAGTCGAAGTTGCCCGAGTCGACGATCACACCGGCGATCGCCGTGCCGTGCCCGCCGAGGTACTTGGTCGCAGAGTGCACCACGATGTCGGCGCCGTGGGCGATCGGCTGGATGAGATACGGCGTGGCAATGGTGTTGTCCACGATCAGCGGGACGCCGTTTTCGTGGGCGACCGAGGAGACCCCCGGGATGTTGAGGATGTCGATCTGGGGGTTGGAGATCGTCTCGCCGAAGAACGCCTTGGTGTTGGGCCGCACGGCCGCCCGCCACGAATCCAAGTCGTCGGGATCGTCGACGAAGGTGGTCTCGATGCCCAGCTTGGGCAGCGTGTAGTGGAAGAGGTTGTACGTGCCGCCGTACAGCCGCGGGCTGGAGACGATGTGGTCACCGGCGCCGGCGAGGTTGAGGATCGCGAACGTCTCGGCCGCCTGACCGGAGGACAGGAACAAGGCCGCCACGCCGCCTTCGAGGGCCGCGATGCGCTGCTCGACGACGTCCTGGGTGGGGTTCATGATGCGGGTGTAGATGTTGCCCGGCTCGGCGAGGCCGAACAGTGCCGCGGCATGGTCGGTGTCTCTGAACGCGTACGAGGTGGTCTGGTAGATCGGCAACGCCCGCGCGCCGGTGGCGACGTCGGGGCTCTGGCCGGCGTGGACCTGTTTGGTCTCGAACGCCCACGAAGCGGTCGGATCGATGATGTCAGTCATTGAGGATGTCTCCTGAAATGAGAATGGGGTGCCGTAGTCGGCACGAATCAAGCGTGGAAATGGTTCAGCGTCAACAACACAACGGGGGCCTCCGCATCAGGTTTCCCTGTCTACTAAGGGGCCCGTCATGGCGGGCCCGCGCTTGCCGTGTAGCCAACTGCGGCTACTCAACCTGGTCATCACCCAGGGCACCCCACCGCGGTTGGAGGGTTGCCGGCCAGCAAGCCGGGGCTTGACGCTGGCACTCATGACCGAAACGAAGCGTATCCCACGACGTCCCGTGGGTGCCAGTGTGATCTAGCTAGGACAACCCTGACGGTTGGGTGTGTCGAGCGCCTTCGGGGCGTCCTCGATCGACTGGTGCACGACGTCCAGCACCTGCGGATCCCAGGTCATCGCGGTGTTCCACTCCAATTTGGCAGCGTTGGAGACGAAGATGCTGTGGGTGTCGTCGACGGTGTAGCAGCGACGGTGCGGAAGCACGGAGTCGGCGACGTCGACTGCGTGCGCGCTGGACAGGGCGACCAATCCGTCGTTGGGCCACACGGCAGGGTTGACCTGGCCGGGCATGGTGAACCGCTTCCCGGCGATCAGGACGACGGGAATGTCCTGGAGAACCCCGGACTGGTGTTCGTTCCAACCGTTGTCGCCCATTAGATAGGCCCGATTGACCTCGCGGCCGCTCCCGGACATCAGGCGCAGCACTTCGTCCTTCATCCCCTTCATGGCGGTCTCGCAGAGCGCGTTGCCGAGGCAGTCGGTTAGGGGCAGGTTGCCGTTGGCGTAGTCCGAAAGGTAGCTGCCCTGCCACGGGGTGCCGAGGGTGGTCAGCGAGCGCACGTGCACGGGCGAGTTCGTGCTGGTCAGCACGCGGATGGCCGAGCGGGAGTACAGCCCTCCCATCGAATGGGCGACGAAGTCGACGTCGGTGACGCCCTTCTCGGTGTGCAGCCAGTTCAGGAAGCGCGCCAAGTGTTCACCGGCGGTGTCGATGCTGGCCGTCGAGTCGACGGTCATGTTCTCCGGCAGGGTGACCGGGCAGATTCCAAAGGGGCCAAAACCGGTCTGGTCGACCACCTGTCCGCGGCCGGCAATGGCTGGTGAGGTGAAGACGGTGTAGCCCTGTTCGAGCAGGTGTTCACGCAGGGCGGTGTCGGTGTTGCCGGCGGCCAGGCCGGTGGCGCACGCCTGGTCCGGGGTGGTGAACGGGCTGGTCGCGTCCCCGCCGGAGACGATCACGACGGCCTGGGATGCCGAGCGCTTCTCGGGTTCGGTCGGCGCGGCGGGTTCACTGCCGCAGCCGGCCGTCAGCACCATCGTCAGGATTGCTGCCCCCGCTGCCAGTATTTGCCTCACGAGGCCGCAGCGTAACTGTCCTCAGCGTCAACCGATCATGATTCGCCGAGTCACCCACGCCATCCGTGGCAGGAGAGCTACGCGTAGGTTCGTACTCGACGCGATAATGACCTTGAACGCAGATAGACCGTGACGCCGGGAGACAGATAAGTGACTGAGCAGCCGACCATCATCTACACCCTGACCGACGAGGCGCCGCTGCTGGCGACGCACGCCTTCCTTCCCGTGGTGCGCGCGTTCGCGGGCGCCGCCGGCATCGACGTCGAGACCAGCGACATCTCCGTCGCGGCCCGCATCCTGGCCGAGTTCTCCGACTACCTGACCGAAGAGCAGCGGGTGCCGGACAACCTCGCCGCGCTCGGCAAGCTCACGCAGCTCTCGGACACCAACATCATCAAGCTTCCGAACATCAGCGCCTCGGTGCCGCAGCTGCTGGCCGCCATCAAGGAGCTCAAGGCCAAGGGCTACGACCTCCCGGACTACCCGGGCGAGCCGAAGACCGACGAAGAGAAGAAGATCAAGCAGCGCTACGGCACGTGTCTCGGCAGCGCGGTGAATCCGGTACTGCGCGAGGGTAACTCGGACCGCCGCGCACCGAAGGCCGTCAAGGAGTACGCCCGCAAGCACCCGCACAGCATGGGCAAGTGGTCGCAGGCGTCCCGCACGCACGTGGCGACGATGCGGCATGGCGACTTCTATCACGGTGAGAAGTCGTTGACGCTGGACAAGGCCCACACCGTGCGGATGGAGCTGAAGACCAAGGGCGGCGAGACCCTGGTGCTGAAGCCGGAGGTGAAGCTCGACGCGGGCGACGTCATCGACAGCATGTTCATGAGCAAGAAGGCGCTGTGTGAATTCTTCGAGACGGAGATGCAGGACGCCTACGAGACCGGCGTGATGTTCTCGCTGCACGTCAAGGCGACGATGATGAAGGTCAGCCACCCCATCGTCTTCGGGCACGCGGTGAAGGTGTTCTACAAGGACGCGTTCGCCAAGCATCAGCAGCTGTTCGACGAGCTGGGCGTCAACGTCAACAACGGTTTGAGCGATCTCTACGCCAAGATCGAGACGCTGTCCGCGACGCAGCACGAAGAGATCATTCGCGACCTGCACGCCTGTCACGAGCACCGTCCCGAGCTGGCGATGGTCGACTCGGCGAAGGGCATCACCAACTTCCATTCGCCAAGCGACGTGATCGTCGACGCGTCCATGCCCGCGATGATCCGCGCCGGCGGCAAGATGTACGGCGCCGACGGCAAGCTCAAGGACACCAAGGCGGTCAACCCCGAGTCGACGTTTTCCCGGATCTACCAGGAGATCGTGAACTTCTGCAAGACCCACGGCCAGTTCGACCCCACGACGATGGGCACCGTTCCCAACGTCGGCCTGATGGCGCAGAAGGCCGAGGAGTACGGCAGCCACGACAAGACCTTCGAGATTCCCGAGGACGGCGTCGCCGACATCGTCGACGTCGAGACCGGTGAGGTGCTGCTCACGCAGAACGTGGAAGAGGGCGACATCTGGCGCATGCCGGTGGTGAAGGACGCCCCGATCCGCGACTGGGTAAAGCTGGCCGTCACCAGGACGCGCGAGTCCGGCATGCCGGTGGTGTTCTGGCTCGACCAGGAACGGCCCCACGAGAACGAGTTGCGCACGCTGGTCAACAAGTACCTCAAGGACCACGACACCGACGGCCTCGACATCACGATCATGAGCCAAGAGCGCGCGATGCGGCACACCATCGAGCGGGCCATGCGCGGCCAGGACACCATCGCCGCGACCGGTAACATCCTGCGGGACTACCTGACCGACCTGTTCCCCATCCTGGAACTGGGCACCAGCGCCAAGATGCTGTCCATCGTGCCGCTGATGGCCGGCGGCGGGTTGTACGAGACCGGCGCAGGCGGATCGGCACCCAAGCACGTCAGCCAGCTGGTGGAGGAGAACCACCTGCGCTGGGATTCGCTCGGCGAGTTCCTCGCGCTGGCCGCCAGCTTCGACGGCCTTGGCGCCAAGGAGGACAACCAGAAGGCCAGGATCCTCGCCAAGACGCTGGACTCGGCGACCGGAAAGCTGTTGGACGAGAACAAGAATCCGTCGCGCAAGACCGGTGAGCTGGACAACCGGGGCAGCCAGTTCTACCTCGCCATGTACTGGGCGCAGGAGCTGGCGGCGCAGACCGAGGACTCCGAGCTCTCTGCCTACTTCGCGCCGCTGGCCAAGGCGTTGGCCGACAACGAGGAGGCCATCGTCTCCGAACTCAATGGCGTGCAGGGTGATTCGGTCGACATCGGCGGCTACTACTACCCGGATCCCGAGAAGATCACGGCAGTGATGCGTCCAAGCAAGACGTTCAACGAGGCGTTGGAGTCCGCTCACGGCTGATCCACCGGCGGGCGTCCTTGTAATGTGGCTCACATGTCCAAGATCAAGGTCGACGGCACGGTCGTAGAACTCGACGGCGACGAGATGACTCGCATCATCTGGAAGCTGATCAAGCAGACGTTGATCCTTCCGTATCTCGACGTCGACCTCGAGTACTACGACCTTGGCATCGAGCACCGCGACGCGACCGACGACCAGGTAACCGTCGACGCGGCCAACGCCATCAAGAGGCACCACGTCGGGGTCAAGTGCGCCACGATCACGCCCGACGAGGCCAGGGTCTCCGAGTTCGGGCTCAAGCAGATGTGGTCGTCGCCCAACGGCACCATCCGAAACATCCTCGGTGGCACCATCTTCCGGGCGCCAATCGTGATCCACAACGTGCCTCGATTAGTGCCCGGCTGGACCAAGCCGATCATCATCGGCCGCCACGCGTTCGGTGACCAGTACCGCGCCTTCAACACCAAGGTCGACGGACCCGGTACCTTCACGGTCACGTTCACCCCGGCCGACGGCGGTGAGCCGATGGTGCACGACGTGGTCCAGATCCCCGACGAGGGCGGCGTCATCATGGGGATGTACAACTTCAAGAAGTCGATCCAGGACTTTGCTCGGTCGTCGTTCAAATACGGTCTCCAACAGAGTTATCCGGTGTACCTGTCGACGAAGAACACCATCCTCAAGGGCTACGACGGAATGTTCAAGGACGAGTTCCAGCGCATCTTCGACGAGGAGTTCAAGGCCGAGTTCGACGCCAAGGGACTGACCTACGAGCACCGGCTCATCGACGACATGGTGGCCTCCTGCCTCAAGTGGGAGGGCGGGTACGTCTGGGCCTGCAAGAACTATGACGGCGACGTTCAATCCGACACCGTCGCACAGGGTTACGGCTCACTGGGGTTGATGACCTCGGTGTTGATGACCCCTGACGGGCAGACCGTCGAAGCCGAAGCCGCGCACGGTACCGTCACCCGGCACTACCGGCAGCACCAGGCGGGCAAGCCGACCTCGACCAACCCGATCGCCTCGATCTTCGCGTGGACCCGGGGGCTGGCCCACCGGGGCAAGTTGGACGGCACGCCGGCGGTCGTCGAGTTCGCCGAAACCCTCGAGGAGGTCGTGATCGGGACGGTCGAGGGTGGCAACATGACGAAGGACCTCGCGCTGCTGATCGGGCCGGAGCAGAGCTGGCAGACCACTGAGGAGTACCTCGGCACCATCGCCGATCACCTCAAGAAGGCGCTCGCCTAACCCCGAGGGCTCAGCCCGCCGGCGGTATCCGCCGTTCGCGTTCGGCGTGGAATCCGACGAAGTCGGCGATCAGCTCGGTGACTCGACCCGGCGCCTCGAGCATCGGGATGTGGCCGAGGCCATCCAGGCGAACCACCCGGGTGTCGCGCGGCAGGTTGTCGATCAGGTACCGGTTGCCCCGCGGGGTGGGGAAGACCCTGTCCTTCTCGCACAGCACCAGTTGCGTGGGAACCGCGACGTTGGCCAACTCCAGCAGGCCGGGCAGTCGCAGCGTCTTGACCAGGAGCTGGAAGTACGCCGTGCAGTGTGTCGCGTCGTCGATCAGCTTGACCAGGTCGGGGTGACTCGGCCCGTCGGCGGGACCGCTCACGGCGAGCGTCGCGATGCGTCGCGCGAACGGCAGGCCCAGGATCCGGGGCCCCAGCAGGCGCGCCGCGGCCAGCACGGGCCCACCGGCCAGGAACTTCAGCACGGTCTCGTACTTGGTGAGCGAGTGTTGCGACCAGCCGCCTGCCGGTGCGATCGCCGTCAACGACCTGGCGCGGCCGCGTCGTTCCAGCTCGAAGGCGACCCAGCCGCCCAGTGAGTTGCCGACGACGTGGGCGGTGTCCCAGCCCAGCTCGTCCATCCGCCGTTCCACGTCGTCGACCAGGTCGGAGGTGCCCATGACCCACGACGTGGCCTTGCGGCCTCCGTTGTGGCCGACCATCGTCGGCGCGAACACCTCGTATTCGCCGGTGTCCGCGAGCTGTTCGGCGACCGTCTGCCACACCGCCTGCGAGCACAGGAACGGATGCAGCATCATGATCGGCTCGCCGCCGGAGTCGCCGAGGTGGATCGGGTCACGGGTCGTCATGCCGCCGACACTAAGGTGATACCGCCGGTACCGCAAGAATCGTGCCCGGCGCACTCGGCTATGGTCTGTCCCTCGTGATCGTCACCACCGTCAACGTCAACGGCATCCGCGCCGCCGTCAAGGAACGCTCCGCCGAGAATCGCGGCCTCCTGCCCTGGCTCGAGAAGACCGCGGCCGACGTGATCTGTCTGCAGGAGACCCGCGCCGACGACGATCAGCTGGCCAAGGCGCTGGCCCCCGCCCTCGACGCCGGGTGGCATCTGGCGTCGGCCGATCCACACCTCAAGGGCCGCAACGGTGTTGCGGTGCTCAGCCGGCACCCGATAACCCGTGCGCTGATCGGTCCCGGGGCCGACGAGTTCGCCGCGCACGGCCGCTACCTCGAGGTCGACACCGCCGATCTCACCGTCGCCAGCATCTACGTCCCCACCGGCGAGGCGGAGACCGAGCGGCAGCGGGAGAAGGAACGCTTCATGGCCGCCCTCGCCGCGCGGATGAAGGTCCTGCGCGACGCAGGACGCGACGCCGTGGTGTGCGGCGACTGGAACATCGGACACACCGAGAACGACATCAAGGCCTGGAAGGCCAATCAGAAGAAGGCCGGCTTCCTGCCCGCCGAACGGCAATGGGTGACCGATCTGCTGGCCACGGGATGGGTGGACGTGGTGCGGGCGATGCATCCCGACGTCGCGGGGCCGTACAGCTGGTGGTCGTGGCGCGGCAAGGCGTTCGACAACGACGCGGGGTGGCGCATCGACTATCAGCTGGCCAACCCGACGCTGGCCGAGAAGGTCGTCGCCGCCCGGGTGGAGCGTGCCGAGCTCTACGCGTTGCGCTGGTCCGATCACGCCCCGGTGACCGTCGAGTACGCCTGACCCAAGATCACGCGGGATGACGAGGGTGGAAGGATCAACGCCATCATGAGTGACTCGAATCGGCGCGTCGTCTTCTCCGGCGTGCAGCCCACGTCCGACTCCCTCCACCTCGGCAATGCGCTTGGCGCAGTCAGCCAGTGGATCGGACTGCAGGACGGACACGACGCCTACTTCTGCGTCGTCGACCTGCATGCGATCACGATCGCGCAGGATCCCGCCCTGCTGCGCAAGCGCACCTTGGTGACCGCCGCGCAGTACCTCGCGCTGGGCATCGACCCGTCCCGGTCCACCGTCTTCCTGCAGAGTCATGTGCCCGCGCACGCCGAATTGGCTTGGGTGCTGGGCTGTTTCACCGGGTTCGGGCAGGCGTCGCGGATGACCCAGTTCAAGGACAAGTCGCAGAAGGAGGGGGCGGACGCCACGACCGTTGGTCTGTTCACCTACCCGGTCCTGATGGCGGCGGACGTCCTGCTGTACTCCACGGACCTGGTGCCCGTCGGCGAGGACCAACGTCAGCACCTGGAACTCGCCCGCGACGTGGCACAGCGGTTCAACGCGCGCTTCCCGAAGACGTTCGTGGTGCCCGAGCCGATGATCCAGAAGGCGACCGCCAAGATCTACGACCTGCAGGACCCGACGGCCAAGATGAGCAAGTCGGCCGCCACCGACGCGGGACTGATCAGCCTGCTCGACGATCCGAAGAAGACCGCCAAGAAGATTCGGTCCGCCGTGACCGACAGCGAGCGTGAGATTCGCTTCGATCGCGAGGCCAAGCCGGGGGTGTCCAACCTGTTGACGATCCAGTCGGCGGTCACCGGCACCGACGTCGACGCGCTCGTCGAGGGCTACGCCGGCCGCGGTTACGGCGACCTCAAGGCCGACACCGCGGACGCAGTCGTCGAATTCGTCACGCCCATCAAGGCCAGGGTCGACGAGATGCTGGCCGACCCGGCCGAATTGGAGTCCGCGCTCACCGCGGGCGCAGCGCGGGCGAACGAGGTGTCTGCAAAGATGCTGGCGCGGGTATACGACCAACTGGGATTCCTCAGCAAGCGTTCCTAGGCCATCAGGAGGCCGGCGTGACCGAACCGGCCGAGCCAGGCGTATTGGACCGGCTTCGAGCCAGATATCGCTGGTTCGACCGCATCATGGCTGCCCAGGGGCGCTACGACGACAGCAAGGGCGACTTCTACGCCGCGGGCATCACCTACTTCACGATCTTCGCGCTGTTCCCCCTACTCATGGTCGCCTTCGCCGCGGGTGGCTTCGTGTTGGCCAGCAGACCGGACCTCCTGGCCGTCGTGGAGGGCAAGATCACCGGGTCGGTGTCCGGCGACCTCGGGCAGCAGCTCGTCGAGCTGATGAAGTCGGCGATCGAATCCCGTACCTCGGTCGGCGTGATCGGCTTGGCCACCGCGGCGTGGGCCGGGCTCGGCTGGATGGCCAACCTGCGCGAGGCGCTCAGCCAGATGTGGGGCCATCAGCGGGGGGAGCCCCCCGGCTTCCTGAGCACCAAGATCTCCGACCTGCTGGCGCTGCTGTCGGCATTCGTGGCCATCGCCGTCACCGTCGCGCTGTCTCTCCTCGGCAACAGGACGGTGATGCGCAACGTCGTCGAGTTCCTCGGCATCCCCGAGTTCACCGGGCTGGGCGTCCTGTTGCGGATCGCCTCGCTCGTCGTGTCCCTCGGCATCTCCTGGCTGTTGTTCACCTGGATCATCGCGCGGCTGCCTCGGGAGTCGGTCAGCCTGCGCAGCGCCGCGCGGGCTGGGCTTTTGGCGGCCGTCGCGTTCGAGGTCTTCAAGTTGGTCGCGTCGGTGTACCTTGCCTCGGTGATCCGTGGGCCCGCGGGCGCCACCTTCGGTCCCGTCCTTGGTCTGATGGTGTTCGCCTACATCACCGCTCGCCTGATCCTCTTCGCGACCGCGTGGGCCGCGACGTCACGGGACAACCTGGCGGCGGCGCCGGTCGGGCCTCCCGATCCCGCCGAGATCACCACCAGGGTCGAGATGCACGAGGGCATCGGCGTCCGCGGGGCGGTCGCCGCAGTAGGGATCGGTGCGCTTGGCGCCCTTGGTCTTTCCCGGCTGACGCGGCGGCGTTAGCGCCTAGTCGGTGGGGCGCCGGTTGAGCGAACGGGCGGCCATGATGAGGCCGAATACGACGATCGCGCCGACCACGCCCACCCCGACCCGCACGGGCACGGCGTCGGCGGTCGGCAGGGGTGAGGCCGCCACGTCCTGGGCGGGAACGTTGTCACCGAGCGGATTGGCCGCCCGCGCGACCAACGACGGGTCTGGATCGATCAGCGAGCCGACCTTCGTGCCCGGATCGGTTGCGAACCCGTAGTCGAGCAGGTGCGCGGCCTGCTCCCACGGCGCGATGGGTATCCGGGTGCCGCGCAACATGATCGCGACGAGCCGCCGTCCGTCGCGCTCGGCCGCTCCGACGAAGGTCTGCCCCGCGTCGTCGGTGAAGCCGGTCTTGCCGCCGAGGGCGCCGGGGTAGTTGTAGAGCAGCTGGTTGTCGTTCTCCAGCTCGTAGCCGGGGCTGTCCTCGCCGCCGTCGCGGTTGGGGTGGCCGGGGAAGTCGAACGTCTTGGTGGCCACCACGTTGGCGAACACGGCGTTCTGCCAGGCGTAGCGGTAGAACAGTCCAAGGTCGTAGGCCGAGGTGCTCATGCCGGGGCCGTCGAGGCCCGACGGGGTGGCGGCGCGGGTGTCGCGACCGCCGAGCTTGCTCGCCAGGTCGTTGATCTTCTGCAGCGCGGTGTCCATGCCGCCGAGCTGGGCGGCGAGCGCGTGCGCGGCGTCGTTGCCCGAGTGCATCAGAAGTCCGTGCAGCAGGTCGTTGACCGTGTACTTGCCGCCTTGGTCGACGCCGACCCTGGTGCCTTCGGCCGCCGCGTCGTCCGCGGTGCCGATGACCTGCCTGTTGATCGGCAGCTCCCGCAGTGCCTGCATCGCCACCAGAACCTTGATGATGCTGGCCGGGCGATGCCTGCCGTGCGGATCTCTGGCCGCGATGATGTCGCCGCTGTCGAGGTCGGCGACCAGCCAGGCCTCCGACGACACGTCGTCGGGGACGGGTGGGGTGCCAGGCGCGGTGATGATGCCGCACCCGGACAGTGCGTCACCGCCGAGGGGTTTGGCCGGTACGGGCAGGGGCGCTGGCGGGTCGCCGGACTCGGGAACTTCGGAGGAGTCGACGGCCGGGGGCGTCACCACCCGGTAGGGGCAGGCGTCGTCGGCGTTGGCCAATGCGGGGCTGCCGAGCAGGCAGAACGCTGCCAGGAGGGGAGTGGCTACCAACGCGGCAGCGCGTCGGGACACGGTGTGGAACGTCGCCATGGTGTCTGCAGGTTAGGCGACTGCCTTGGGTTTTCGGAGTTGCCACGCTGTTACCAGAGTGGCCAGTGAGTTCTATGTTCCGCCGACTGCCCGCTTGTTTACGGACCTACTCGGGCGATGCGTACGACATGCGTGCAGTCGACGGTCAGGACAGGTCGAAGTAGGCGATCGCCGAGGCTCCGATGCCGCCCAGCCACACCCGGTTGCCCTCCTGGACGACGCCCGTCGTCGACCCGAAGGCGGAATGGCTGGCGTGCAGCTGAGTCAGCACGTGGCCGTCGTCGGGGTCGAAGGCGATCACCCACACCACCGGCTTGACGTCGGGGAGCCAGGCATAGGGCAAGTACCACAACAGCTTTCGCAGGATCGGGGCCTTCGTCGCCAATCGCTCGACGATGGCGTTGCGGTCCGACACCATGGCCACCCAGATGCTGCCGTCGGGCCCGGTCGAGATGTTGTCCGGATACCCGGGCAGCCCCTCGGCCAACGGCGTCACCGTGCCCGCCTCGGGGCCGGTGAGCCAGAACTTCGACACCCGCGCGCCAGTCGTCTCGGCGAAGACGACCGCCGACTCGTCCGCGGTGAGCGTCACCCCGTTCGCGAAGTGCAGCCCGGACACCAAACGCGTGACCGTGCCGTCGACGTCGAGCCGGAACAGCGAGCCAGAGCCGCGACCTTCCAGCGCCGCGCCCTTGTAGTGCTCGTAGCCGAAGCGGTCGGTCGACTCCGTGAAGAACACGGAGCCGTCCGACGCCTCGACCGCGTTGGAGCAGAACGTCAGAGGGCGGCCCTCAAACGAGTCGACCAACGTCTCGATCTCACCGTTGGCGAGGTTCATCGCCAACAGTCCGCGATGGCTGTCGCAAATCAGCAGCCGACCGTCACGTGCGACGGCAAGACCGAGCGGTCGCCCACCGGTGTTGCCCACCACCTCGTGTGAGCCGGATTCCGCGTCGACGCGGATGACGTCGCCACCGACGACCCCGGTGTACACGCCGCCCCTTCCGTCGACGACGACGTCCTCGGGGGCCAAGCCCGGCAGAGGAACGATCGTCAGCCAACGGTCGAGGTCGGGCGCCGGCAGCCGCCGAGCCGCCGACGGCTGCCAGCGGACGGGATCGATCGGCGGCTTCACCTCGATTGCTCCTTGCGTCCGCGAAGCACTACATCATCTTGCTGGCACGCCCCAGGACGTCGCTGAGGATGTCGTAGATCGCGTCGAATTCCTTCTGGCCGCAGATCAGCGGGGGAGCCAACTGCACGACTGGGTCGCCGCGATCGTCGGCGCGGCAGTACAGCCCGGCCTCGAACAGCGCCGGGGTGAGGAAGCCGCGCAGCAGCCGCTCACATTCCTCGTCGTTGAAGGTCTCCTTGGTGGTCTTGTCCTTCACCAGCTCGATGCCGTAGAAGAAGCCCTCGCCACGCACGTCGCCGACGATCGGCAGGTCGTGGAGCTTCTCGAGGGTGGACCTGAACGCCGGCGCCATCTGCTTGACGTGGTCGTTGATGCCCTCGCGCTCGAAGATGTCGAGGTTGGCCAACGCGACCGCCGACGAGACGGGGTGCCCGCCGAAGGTGTAGCCGTGCCCGAAGACGGTCTTGCCGTCGTCGAACGGCTCGAACAGCCGGTCGCTGGCGATCATCGCGCCGATCGGCGAGTAGCCCGAGGTCAGCCCCTTGGCGCAGGTGATGATGTCCGGCACGTAACCGAAGTCGTCGCACGCGAACATCGAGCCGATCCGGCCGTAGGCGCAGATCACTTCGTCGGAGACCAGCAGCACGTCGTACTCGTCGCAGATCTCGCGGACCCGCTCGAAGTATCCGGGCGGCGGCGGGAAGCAGCCACCGGCGTTCTGCACCGGCTCGAGGAAGACGGCGGCGACGGTGTCGGGGCCTTCGAACTCGATGGCCTCGGCGATGCGGTCGGCGCAGTAGCGGCCCCATGCCTTGGGGTCGGTGCTGTACTGCTCGGGCGCCCGGTAGAAGTTGGTGTTGGGCACCCGGAAGCCGCCGGGGGTCGGCGGGTCGAACGGCGCCTTGAAGTCCGGGATGCCGGTGATGGCCAGCGCACCCTGCGGCGTGCCGTGGTACGCGATTGACCGCGAGATCACCTTGTACTTGCCCGGCTTGCCGGTCAGCTTGAAGAACTGCTTGGCGAGCTTCCACGCGCTCTCGACGGCCTCGCCGCCGCCGGTGGTGAAGAACACCCGGTTCAGGTCGCCCGGTGCGTAATTGGCGATGCGCTCGGCCAATTCGATGGCGGGCGGGGTGGCGAAGGACCACAGCGGGAAGAACGCCAGCGATTCGGCCTGCTTCGCGGCAGCCTCGGCCAGTTCGGCGCGGCCGTGGCCGACCTGCACCACGAACAGCCCGGACAGGCCGTCGATGTACTTGTTGCCGTTGCTGTCCCAGATGTTGACGCCCTCGCCACGGGTGATGATCGTCGGGGTGATGCCTTCGCCGTGGCGGGCGAAGTGGCCCCACAGGTGGCGGTTGGCCTTGGCGCCCATGTCGGTGGATACGGTTGGATCTGATTCTACGAGAGTCATCTTGTGCCCCAATTGTATTGCTGCTTAACGAGTTTGAGGTAAACCAAAGTTTCGGTGGATATCACCCCTGGTACGGCCCGGATCTTCGTGTTGAGTAGGTCGAGAAGGTCACCGTCGTCCTCGCAGACGACTTCCACGATGGCGTCGAAGGATCCCGCGGTGAGCACCACGTAGTCGACGGATTCGATGGCGGCGAGCTTGTCGGCGATCTTCGTGGTGTCGCCGGTGCACCGGATGCCGATCATCGCCTGGCGGGCGAAGCCGAGCTGCATGGGATCGGTGACGGCGACGATCTGCATGACGCCGGCGTCGACCATCCGCTGCACGCGTTGGCGTACCGCCGCCTCGGACAGGCCGACCGCCTTGCCGATGCCCGCGTAGGACCGTCGACCGTCCTGCTGCAGCTTGTCGATGATCGCCTTGGAGAGTTCGTCCAGCTGGAACGCCGCACCAGGACGAGAATGGTTGATTCGCAACGAGACAGCTTGGACGCCCGGCTGAGCATCCCTATCGACCATGACGACGATTGTGCACGGAATCCGTCGTTTGAGGCAACCAATGCGCTGAAATCGTTCGTTTCGTCCGGTTTGCACGGGGGATATGCGTAGCTGGGATGGGGCAGGTCGGCTAGCGTAAAAGCATGACCTTCGCGAGCAGCTGGATTGACGGTGCCGAGGTGACCACCCGCGGCGCGGCGCATCAGATCGTCGACCCGGCGACTGGGAACGTCGTTGCCGACTGCGCTCTGGCGACACCGGACGACGTCGACGTCGCGGTGGCCTCGGCGCGGGCGGCGCTCCCAGGATGGGCGACTGCGACCCCAGCCGAACGGTCGGCAGTCCTCGCCACGCTGGCCCGTCTTGCAGGCGAGCACTCCGACGAGCTGATCGCCGAAGAGGTCAGTCAGACCGGCAAACCGGTTAGGCTGGCCACCGACTTCGACGTGCCGGGCAGCGTGGACAACATCGACTTCTTCGCGGGAGCGGCGCGGCACCTCGATGGCAAGGCGACGGCCGAGTACTCCGCCGACCACACCTCGAGCATCCGCCGCGATGCCATCGGTGTCGTCGGCACGATCACGCCGTGGAACTATCCGCTGCAGATGGCGGTGTGGAAGGTGATTCCGGCGTTGGCCGCCGGTTGTTCGGTGGTCATCAAGCCCGCCGAGGTGACGCCGCTGACCACGTTGACGCTGGCGCGGCTCGCCAGTGAGGCGGGCCTGCCCGACGGCGTGCTCAACGTCCTCACCGGTGCGGGCAACGACGTCGGCACGGCGTTGGCCGGGCATCGTGACGTCGACCTGGTGACGTTCACCGGCTCGACGGCCGTTGGGCGCAAGGTGATGGCGGCTGCCGCCCAGCACGGGCACCGCACCCAACTCGAGCTCGGTGGCAAGGCGCCGTTCCTGGTGTTCGACGACGCCGACCTCGACGCCGCCATCCACGGCGCCGTCGCCGCGTCGCTCATCAACACCGGGCAGGACTGCACGGCGGCGACGCGGGCCATCGTCGCGCGCGACCTCTACGACGACTTCGTCGCCGGCGTCGGCGAAGTGATGAGCAAGATCGTCGTCGGCGATCCGCATGATCCCGACACCGACCTCGGGCCGCTGATCACCCAGGCGCACCGGGCGAAGGTCGCCGCCATCGTCGAGCGTGCGACGTCGGAGGGCGGCCGCATCGTCACCGGCGGTAGCGCGCCCGACCTGCCGGGGTCGTTCTATCGGCCCACCCTCATCGCCGACGTCGACGAGCGGTCGGAGGTGTACCGCAGCGAGATCTTCGGCCCCGTCCTGGTCGCGCGACCGTTCACCGACGACGACGACGGCATTCGGCAGGCCAACGACACCGAGTACGGGCTGGCGGCGTCGGCGTGGACCCGCGACGTCTACCGCGCCCAGCGGGCGTCGCGCGAGATCCAGGCCGGCTGCGTGTGGATCAACGACCACATTCCGATCATCAGCGAGATGCCGCACGGCGGCGTCGGCGCGTCCGGCTTCGGCAAGGACATGAGCGACTACTCCTTCGAGGAGTACCTCACCATCAAGCACGTGATGAGCGACATCACCGCCAAGGCCGAAAAGGATTGGCACAGAATCATCTTCACGAAGCGCTGATCGTTGGTCTCGGGTCGGTTCGAGCAGTGAAGTGCATCGTGGTCGGCGCGGGCGCATGGGGTTTGCCTGCGGCCGCGGAGATGGCTCGGCGCGGGCACGACGTCACGCTCGTCGACCGGCACGGTCCGTTCAACACGCTGTCGTCGTCGGTGGGTCCGACGCGGCTGTGGCGACTCGCCGACCCCAATCCGGCGCGGGTGCGGCTTGCCCGTCGCGGATTGGAGGCAATGCGACGGCTCGCCGAGCGCGCGAACACCGAGGTGTTCCTCACCCGAGGGCTGGTGTGGCGCGACGACGTGTCGCTGCCTGCGCTTCTGGGGACGCTCGCGGCGCAGGACGTCCAGCACACCGAGGTGACGGCTGAGGACGTCGGACGGTTCTTTCCCGGACTGCGGCCCGACGGTCGCGACGCGGTGTGGCAACCGGCGGCAGGGGTCGTGCTCGCCGAGACGTCGCTGCGCGCTCAGCTGCTGCTGTTCCAAGAACGTGGTGGCGCAACGCTGTTCGGCCACGATGTCGTCGACGTCGACGCCCGCACGCCCGGCGTCCGGATCTCCTTCTCGGACGGCCGATTCGTCGATGCCGACGTCGTGGTGCTCGCGCCAGGCCCCGGTGCGGCCACCCTGCTCAGCCGGGTCGGCGTGGACGTGGACCTGCACCCGTATCTCGAGCAGGTGGTGCACTTCGGCGATGCGGCCGACCCCCACTCGAGCGATGCACTTCCCGGCCTGTTCGACGGGCCGACCGATCGCCGGCCCGGCGTCTACGGAATGCCGACGCCCGGCCGCGGCTACAAGATCGGCCTCGACACACCGCTTCGCGACTACCAGCGGTCCGACGAAAATCGAGTGCCAGACCCGGCTCGCACCAAGGCCATTCGCGACTTCGTATGTGAGGGCCTGGCATCGGTCCCGTCGACGGTGGTCGACGAGCAGGTGTGCGTCTGGACCGACTCACCCGACGGCAGCTTCGTGGTCGACCGTCTGCCCGAGGGCGTGGTGTTCGCGTGCGGCGACTCCGGCGAGGGATTCAAGTACTCGGCGCTGATGGGCGAGGTCCTGGCCGATCTCGCCGAGGGGGACGCGCCCGACGACGACGTGGCGGCACTGTCGCTGGAGCGCTTCGTCAGCGGGGTGCCGGTGAGGCGGGGTCCGCACGTGATGGGCAGGCACTAGGTGGCGAACCGGTTCGACCCGATCACCAACGGCAAGCGTTGACGGCGCTACGTCGACTGCTCGCCAATGTGCCCGAGTGCGTTGCTGATTCGCAACGAGTAGAAGTGGGCGAGCTTGGCGGGTCCGACGGAGTTCGACACTTCGTAGGCCCTGCGGGCGGTGTCGGGGTCCACCGACAGCGCGAACTGGTCGTACCAGTGGAACTCGAAGCGCGCCCGTGAGAGGGCGTCGTCGCGCTGCTGGGTCTGGGCGTGCCCCTTCGCGAGATCCGCGGCGTGGGCGGCGATCTTGTGGGCGATGACGGCTTCCTTGAGACCCGCCCGGTCGGGGACCCCCAGGTGCTCCTTCGGGCTGACGCAGCACAGCATCGCGGTCCCCGCCTGGGCGGTGACCGCGGCTCCGATCGCCGAGGCGATGTGGTCGTGGCCCGGCGCGACGTCGGTGGTCAGCGGACCGTAGGCGTAGGACGGGGCACCGTGGGACAACTGGTCCAACAGGCGCACGTTGTCCGCGATCACGTGCAGCGGAAGGTGGCCCGGCCCCTCGACCATCACCTGCACCCCGCGGGCCTTCGCCGTCTTCGCCAGGCCTCCGATGGTGCGGAGCTCGGCGAATTGGGCGGCGTCGTCGGCATCGGCGATCGAACCCGGTTGCAGGCCGGCGCCGAGGGCCAACGTCACGTCGTAGTGAGCCATGATGTCGCAGAGTTCGTCGAAGTGCGTGTACAGGAAGGACTCGGTCCGACGCCTCAGGCACCACGCCGCCATGATCGCGCCGCCGCGGCTGACGATCCCCGCGACGCGGCCCGCGGTGAGCGGCACGTGCTCCAGCCGCACACCGGCGTGCACGGTCATGAAGTCCACGCCGCGTTCGGCCTGTTCGACGACGGTGTCGCGGAAGGCTTCCCACGTCAGCGCGGCCGGATCGCCGTGCACCGTCTCCAGCGTCTGGTGCAGCGGCACCGTACCGACGGGGACGGGCGCGTTGCGCAGAATGCGATCCCCGTCCCGGCCGGTGGACAGGTCCACGACGGTGTCGGCACCCCACCTGATGGACCACACCATGTCCTCGAGGGTGCAGTCGTCCGAGGCCAGGTTCGACGTTCCGACGTTGGCGGTGACCTTCACCCGGAACGCCCTGCCGATGATCATCGGTTCGCTCTCGGGGTGCCGGTGGTTGGCCGGGATGACGGCCCGGCCCGCGGCGATCTCGTCGCGAACCAGCCTGGGCCGCAGTCCCTCTCGCGCCGCGACGAACGCCATCTCGGCGGTGACGACGCCGTCCCTCGCACGCTGAAGTTGCGTGCCGAGACCGCCGGTCACGCCGGGCCGCGGTGGCAGTCCGCGGTCGACGTCGAGCACCGCGTCGGGATCGGTGTAGGGCCCCGAGCTGTCGTAGAGATCCACGTGCCGCCCGTCGGCGAGCGGCACCCGGCGGTACGGCACGCGGCCGCCTCGAACGTCGGCCAGGTCGAGATAGCCCTTCGCGCTGCCCGCGATCGGACCGGTCGTCACTGCGGACGTCGCCATGGGATCGTCGGCCGAGCCGCTGCCGGGCAGCCGGTGGGCGGCCGTGCTCACAGGGCCTTGAGTTCCTCGGTCACGGCGTTGACCGACTTCTTCGCGTCGCCGAAGAGCATGGAGGTGTGGCCGAGGAAGAACAGCGGGTTCTCGATGCCCGCGTACCCCGAGCTCATCGAACGCTTGAGCACGATGACCGAGCGCGACTGGTCGACGTTGAGGATCGGCATGCCGTGGATGGGGGAGCTTGGGTCGTTTCTGGCCGCCGGGTTGGTGACGTCGTTGGCGCCGATGACGAGAGTGACGTCGGTGCGGCCGAATTCGCCGTTGACGTCGTCCATCTCCTTCATCGCGTCGTATTCGACGTCGGCCTCGGCCAGGAGCACGTTCATGTGTCCCGGCATGCGGCCGGCGACGGGGTGGATGGCGTACTTCACCTCGACGCCCTTGGACTCCAGGATCGAGGCCATGTCCTTGACGGCGTGCTGGGCCTGGGCGACGGCCAGCCCGTAGCCGGGCACCACGATGACCTGGTTGGCGTAGGCCATCTGGATCGCCGCGTCGGCTGCCGAGGTCGACTTGGCGGTGCCCTGTTCCCCTGCGACCGCGGTGGCCGCATCGCCGCCCGCTCCGAAGGAGCCGAAGACGATCGCCGGGATCGACCGGTTCATCGCCACCGCCATCAGGTTGGTCAGGATCGAACCCGAGGCGCCGACGATCATGCCCGCCACGATCATCGCAGTGTTGTTCAGCGCCAAACCCGCTGCTGCGGCTGACAATCCGGTCATCGCGTTGAGCAATGAGATGACGACCGGCATGTCTGCGCCACCGATCGGGAACACCACGAACAAGCCCATGATTCCGGCGAGCACCAGCACGACGACGATCGACCAACCGGGGTTGCCCGTGCCGGCGTGCACGCCGATGTACACCGCCATGGCGACCGCGGCGAGCAGCAGCACAGCGTTGGAGGCCTGAAACAGCTTGGCGGAGCGGACGAGTGCCTTCTCGACGTTCTTGGGGATCGACTCCTGCAGTTTCAGGAACGCGACGAGCGACCCCCAGAACGACACCGAGCCGATGATCGCCGCGAACAGTGAGCCGATCACCAGTGCGATGGTGGGGGACTGGTCGGGGGCGAAGTGTCCGAATCCGTCGGTCTCGATGAACTCCGCCCAGGCGATGAGGGCGACGGTGCCACCGCCGACGCCGTTGAACAGCGCGACGAGCTGCGGCATCGCGGTCATCTTGGTCTTCTTGGCGGGCGGGACCCCGAGCACCACCCCGATGATCAACCCGGCGGCGATGAGGATCCAGTTGATCGAGGCGGTGTCGCGCACCTTGATCAGCGTCGCGACGACGGCGAGTGCCATGCCTGCCGCGGCGATGAGGTTGCCGCGCACCGCGGTCTTGGGACCGGTCAGCCCGGACAGGCCGAGGATGAAGAGCCCGAACGCGACGATGTAGAGACTGTTGACGAGGTAGTTCACCGCTCGGCCCCTGCCTTCTCGGCTTCGGGCTTGCGGCCCTTGAACATGCTCAGCATCCGATCGGTGACGAGGAAGCCGCCGATCACGTTAAGGGTGCCGAAGATCAGCGCGACGAATGCGATGAGCCGCACTCCCCAACCCGCGTCGGCGGGCAGTTCGCCGAGCACGATCAGCGCGCCGAGCACCACGATGCCGTGAATGGCGTTGGTGCCAGACATCAGCGGCGTGTGCAAGGTGTTGGGCACCTTGGAGATGACGGCGAATCCCACGAACCCGGCGAGCACCAGGATCGCGAGGTTGGCCAATAGTTGGTCGTACATGTTTACGACACCTCCCGGGTGATGCAGGAGGCCGCGATGACCTCGTCGTCGAAGTCCGGCGCGAGTGCGCCGTCGGTGATCAAGAGGTCCAGCAGAGAGGTGACGTTCTTGGCGTACAGCTCGCTGGCGTGCTCGGGCATGGTGGCGGGCAGGTTCAGCGGCGAGGCGATCGTCACGCCGTGCCTGACTACCGTCTGCCCGGGTTCGGTGAGCTCGCAGTTGCCGCCGGTCTCCCCGGCGAGGTCCACCACGACGCTGCCCGCCTTCATGCCCTCGACCGCGGCGGCGGTGACGAGGCGCGGAGCCGGCCTTCCGGGCACCAGGGCGGTCGTGATGACAACGTCGAACTTGGTGATCGCCCGTTCCAGCGCCGTCTGTTGTTGGGCGCGCTCGGATTCGGTCAACTCGCGGGCGTACCCGCCCTCACCCGCCGCGTCGATCCCGAGGTCGAGCCACTGCGCGCCAACCGAGCGGACCTGGTCGGCCACCTCGGGGCGCACGTCGTAACCGGTGGTCTTGGCACCGAGACGCTTGGCGGTCGCCAACGCCTGCAGCCCCGCCACCCCGACACCGAGGATCAGCGCGCTGGTCGGCTTCACCGTGCCCGCAGCGGTGGTCAGCATCGGGAAGAACCGCGTCGACAACGACGCCGCGAGCACCACCGCCTTGTAGCCGGCCACGTTGCCCTGCGAGGACAGCGCGTCCATCGCCTGGGCCCGCGAGATGCGCGGAATCGCCTCCAGTGCAAAGGCTGTGACGTCGGCGAGGCGAAGCTCGTCGGCGAGTTCGGGTCGGGTGCGGGGGGCGAGGAAGCCGATCAGCACCGATCCGGGCTTGAGCCGGGTCACCTCGTCGGAGTTCGGCGGGTTGACCTTCACGACGACGTCGGCGGGCCAGGCGTCACCGATCGTCGCTCCGGCATTCAGGTAGTGCTCGTCGTCGATCAGGGCTCCCGCCCCGGCACCGCTCTCCACGACGACCTCGAGACCGCTGGCACACAGCCGCTCGACCACCTTGGGCACGAGCGCGACGCGGCGCTCACCCTCGGCCGATTCCCGCGGAACTCCGATCAGCGTCATGATCCTCCTCTTGCCCGACGGTGGTCCTGGCGCTCCAGGCAACGGTCGACGGCGTAGACGGCTGCGACGAGCCGGGTCGAAAAACAGGCTAGGCCAACTGCATATTGTATGCAACTATTGATCGGTACGAGTGCGTGGCCGTCCGGAGCACGGGATTTGATTTCTACGGACGGGCAGATGCATACACCATACGATTTAAGGAGTCCCGTGAGGATTGCAGTCGTCGGCGCCGGAGCAATCGGCGCCTACTGGGGCGCCGCCATGCAACGCGGCGGAGCCGAAGTCCATCTGATCGCGCGCAACGCGCATCTTCAGGCCATGCGCACCAACGGGGTACGGGTGCTCAGCGACCGAGGCGACTTCGTGGCCTACCCGCACGCGACCGACGACCCTCGCGACATCGGACCGGTGGACTACGTCTTCCTCGGCCTCAAGGCGCACGGTTATCCGTCCAGCGGGCCGTTGGTGAATCCCCTTCTTGGAGAGCACACTGCGGTGCTGGCGGCGCAGAACGGCATTCCGTGGTGGTACTTCCACGAACTGGCCGGGCCGTATCGAGGCCGCCGCGTCGAGGCCGTCGACCCTGGTGGAGCCACCACCGCGGTGTTCTCGCCCGAGCGGGCGATCGGCTGCGTGGTGTACCCCGCCACCACCATCGAGGCGCCAGGGGTGATCCGGCACCTGGAGGGCACCCGGTTCTCCATCGGCGAGCCGTCGGGGGAGATTTCGGCACGCTGCCAGGCGTTGAGTGACGCCATGGTCGCCGGCGGCTTGAAGGCCCCCGTCGAGGCCGACCTGCGCAGCGACATCTGGATCAAGCTGATGGGCAACGTCGCGTTCAACCCGTTGAGCGCGTTGACCAGGGCCACGATGGTCGAGATCTGCCAGAACCCACGCACCAGGCAGATCGTCGTGCAGCTGATGGAGGAGACGCTCGACATCGCCGCGAGAGTCGGTGCCACGCCAGACATCTCGATCGAGAAGCGACTGCGGGGCGCCGAGAACGTCGGCCACCACAAGACCTCGATGCTGCAAGACCTCGAGGCGGGCAAGCCGCTGGAACTCGACGCCATCGTCACCGCGGTCGTGGAAATGGCCGACCTGACGGGTGCCGCCGCTCCGACGCTGCGCACCATCCATGCCGCCACCGACCTGCTGGCACGCACCTGCGTGCCGGATGCGCCGGTGGTCGAGAACACCCCAGAGCTGGCAACTCAGCCGGTTCTGCAGTGAGGGAGAAGAAGATGACCAACCGTCGCGCAAAGATCGTCTGCACGCTGGGTCCGGCCACCGCGACCCGGGCGGTGCTGACCGAACTCGTCGACGCCGGGATGGACGTGGCCCGACTGAACTTCAGCCACAGCACCCGCGCGGAGCACTCGGCGCTCTACGACATGGTGCGCGAGATTGCGACCGAGCGCGGCCGCGTGGTCGGCGTACTTGCGGACCTTCAGGGCCCCAAGATCCGGCTCGGCTGCTTCGCCGACGGTCCGGTGACGTGGGCGACGGGAGAGCGCGTGGTGATCACCACCGAGTCCTGCCGCGGCGATCACGACCGGGTGTCGACGACCTACGCGGGACTGTCCGGTGACGTGCGGGCCGGGGACCGCCTGCTCGTCGACGACGGCAAGGTGGATCTGCTCGTCGTGGGAGTCGACGGTCCCGACATCGCCTGCGAGGTGCTCGACGGTGGGCCGGTCAGCGATCACAAGGGCATCTCGCTGCCCGGCGTCGACGTCAGCGTTCCGCCGTTGTCGGACAAGGACATCGAGGATCTCAAGTTTGCCATCGAGCTCGGCGCGGACATGGTGGCGATGTCGTTCGTGCGAGCGCCCGAGGAAGTCAAGCTCGCCCACGCCATCATGGACGAGGTCGGCCGCCGGGTGCCGGTGATCGCCAAGCTGGAGAAGCCCGAGGCGGTGTCGGACCTGGCGGGGATCGTCGAGGCGTTCGACGGCCTGATGGTCGCCAGGGGCGATCTCGGGGTCGAGATGCCGCTCGAGCAGATCCCGCTGGTCCAACGGAGGGCGATCGCCCTGTGCCGCCAGGCGGCCAAACCCGTGATCGTCGCGACCCAGATGCTCGACTCGATGATCTCCGACCGTCGCCCCACCCGCGCCGAGGTGTCCGACGTGGCCAACGCGGTCTTCGACGGCGCGGACGCGGTGATGCTCTCGGCCGAGACCAGCGTCGGCGTCCATCCCGCGCACGCCGTGGCGACCATGGCGCGCATCGTCGAGGCCGCCGAGAGTGGCGTCGGCCGTGGTGACGTCGCGGAGGGTCAGTTCGAGGCCACCGGGGACGCCGTCTTCGGCGACGCCATCGCCGTTGCCGCCTGTGAGGTCGGGCGGCGCCTTGGGGCGGCGGCCCTGTGCTGTTTCACTCGGACGGGTGACACCGCCCTGCGCCTGGCGCGGCAGCGGTCGCCGCTTCCGTTGCTGGCGTTCGCCCATGACGACGAGGTGCGCACCAGAATGGCATTTTCCTGGGGCATCACCTCGGCCGTGCTCGCTCCGTCGGCCGTGGCGGAGTCGATGCCCGGCGAGGTGAGCAGGGCGCTCATCGGCATGGGCGTGTGCCATTCCGGTGACGTCGTCGTCGTGGTCTCCGGCAGTCGAAGCGGCGTGGCTGGCTACACCGACTCGGTGCGCGTGCTACGCGTCGAATGACGTTGTCGTGCAGGGCTGTTCCGACCAGCCCTGCACGGACATCGTCGGACGTGTCATGCGGTTGGTCAGGTCGGCTACCTTGGCGCCCAAGGCCGTCACGGTCCGCTCGGCCTCGGCGAGCTTGGCGCGCAACGCCTTCTCGGTCGCCCGACGCTCGCTCACCTCACGCATGACGGCCGCGATCCCGACGATGGTGCCCGCGTCGTCGCGCAGGAGGGCCACGCTGAACTCGATGGAGAGCTGACGGCCGTCCTGGTGGGTGGCCGGTACCCCCAGCAGCGTGTCACCGTACTTCGTGACACCGGTTTCCATGGTGTGCTCGTAGCCCCGCCAGTGCCGGTCGCGCAGTTTGACGGGGATGATCAGGTCGAGGCTGGCGCCGAGAGCATCCTCTGCCGAATACCCGAACATCTTGGCAGCGCCGGCATTCCACAGGTCGATCCGCCCCTGCGGGTCGGTCACCACGATGGCCTCTGGGGAGTCGGCCACCACCGCACTTGCGAGCCAGGCCTGGTCGACGGTGCTGCTGCTCTCGCTCACGGGGTCCCCTTCGTCGGTGTTGCCCGAATTCGTTGCATCGGGCTACAGAATAACGCATACTGCATACACAGTTCAATCACGCCGAAGAGGTAGCAAGGGAGCGCCAGTGCTGTTGCGCCAGCTGGAGTACTTCGTGACGGTGGCCCGGGAGCGGCACTTCGCGAGGGCCGCCGAGGCCTGCTACGTCTCGCAGCCGGCGCTCTCCACCGCGATCGCCAAGCTCGAGCGCGAGCTCAACGTCACCCTGATTCACCGAGGTCAGAACTTCGAGGGCCTCACGCTGGAGGGCGAGCGGCTGGTCGTCTGGGCCAAGCGCCTCCTGGCCGAGCACGACGGCCTCAAGGCAGAGGCCGCGGCGATGCGCACCGGCATCTCCGGCACGTTGCGCCTTGGCACCGGACCCACCGTGTCGACGACGACGGCACAGCCGGTGGCCACGTTCTGTGGGTTGCACCCGCTGGCCAAGGTGACCATCTGTTCGCGGTTGTCCTCCACCGACCTGCTGCGACAACTGCGGGACTTCGAACTCGACGCCGCCATCGCCCACTTCGGCCCCGACGACCGGTCGGGCCTCGAGGTGGTGCCGCTGTACCAGGAGCGGTACGTGCTCCTGGTCTCCGGTGACCACCTGGCGCCCGGGCACGACACCATCACCTGGGCCGAGGCTGCGCAGCTCCCGCTGGCACTCCTGATGCCGCACATGAGGTTTCGCCAGTTCATCGACAAGGCCTTCGCTGCCAACGGTGTGGTCGCCGCACCGCAGGTCGAAACCGACTCCGTCGCATCCCTGTACGCCCACGTCGCCACCGGCGCCTGGGCCAGCGTGGTGCCCCACACGTGGCTGCGCGCCATCCCCGCCACGGGCGCGGCGCGCGCCGTCCGGCTCGTCGAGCCCGAAGCCACCGCCCAGATTTCGATCGCCATCCATGCCGGGTCCGGCTCGGTGGCCGCTCGGGCGTTCGTCAACGTCATCGCGGGCGCGCGGCTCGACGAGACCTTCGGTCTGGAGCGTCGCGAACTCGTCGCCGGGCTGAGCCGGCCCTGACACCGTGCCAAGACGATCGCCGTCGACCGCGCGCGTCGTGATAACCGGCGTTTATCGGCCGGTTGACGACAGGTCTTGGACGCCGGTCTCGGCGCGGTGAAAGGTATTGACACGTAACGGAAAACACCCATCGCCAGGAAGGTCCACATCATGACCCTCGCTCCCATGCGAGACGCGGAGGTAGCGAGTACCGACGAGCCGGTCGCACTCACCGACGGGATCCACTTGGTCGTCGACGCCCTCAAGCTCAACGACGTCCACACCATCTACGGAGTCGTCGGTATCCCGATCACCGACCTGGCCCGGTTGGCCCAGGCGTCCGGCCTTCGCTACATCGGCTTCCGGCACGAGAGCGACGCGGCGCACGCGGCGGCCGCAGCCGGCTTCCTCACACAGAAGCCAGGCATCTGTCTGACCGTGTCGGCGCCCGGCTTCCTCAACGGCCTCGTCGGACTCGCCAACGCCACCACCAACTGCTTCCCGATGGTCCAGATCTCCGGATCCAGCGAGCGTCACCTGGTCGACCTCCAGCGCGGCGACTACGAGGAGATGGACCAGCTCGCCGCCGCACGGCTCTTCGCGAAGGCGGCCTTTCGGGTGTCCCGTGCCGAGGACGTCGGCCGCGGCATCGCCCGTGCCCTGCGCACCGCGGCGTCCGGCCGCCCCGGTGGTGTCTACCTGGACATCCCGGCCGCAGTCCTCGGTGAGGTGCTCGACGCCCAAGAAGCGGCGAAGACGCTGTGGAAGGTCGTCGACCTCGCACCCAAGCAGCTGCCAGGCGTCGACGCAGTCGACGCGGCCATCTCGCTGCTCGCCGGAGCGGAACGGCCGCTGATCGTGCTCGGCAAGGGTGCCGCGTACGCCCAGGCCGACGAGCAGATCCGCGAGTTCGTCGAGAGCACGGGCATCCCGTACGTGCCGATGTCGATGGCCAAGGGCCTGCTGCCCGACGACCACCCGCAGTCCGCGGCGACCGCCCGCTCGGTGGCGCTGAAGCGGGCCGACGTGGTGCTGCTGGTGGGAGCCCGGCTCAACTGGCTGCTGGGACATGGCGATTCACCGCAGTGGAACGCCGACGCCAAGTTCATCCAGGTCGACATCTCGGCATCGGAGATGGACAGCAATCAGCCCATCGCGGCGCCGTTGGTCGGCGACATCGCGTCGGTGGTCGACATGCTGCTGGAACGCAGCAAGCCCGGCCAGATCAGCGTGACGCCGACGTGGCGTGACGAGCTGACCACCAAATCGGCGCAGAACGTGGCCAAGATGGCAGGCCGCCTCGAGGCCGCCCTCACCGCCCACCCCATGAAGTTCCTCGGCGCCCTGCAGTCGATCCGCGACGTGCTGGCGGACAACCCGCACGTGTACGTCGTCAACGAGGGCGCGAACGCACTCGACCTGGCGCGCAACACCATTGGCATGCAGGTGCCACGCCATCGGCTTGACAGCGGGACGTGGGGCGTCATGGGCATCGGCATGGGTTACGCCATCGCGGCCGCGGTGGAGAGCGGTGAGCCGGTCGTCGCGATCGAGGGTGACAGCGCCTTCGGCTTCAGCGGCATGGAGCTCGAGGTGATCTGCCGCTACAACCTGCCGATCGTGACGGTCATCCTCAACAACGGCGGCGTCTACCGGGGCGACGATCCGTCGACCACGTCCGATCCCGCGCCGACGGCCTTGCGGGCCCAACACGAATACATGATCAAGGCGTTCGGCGGCAAGGGATATCACGCCACGACACCCGAAGAGGTGGAGACCGCACTGCGGGAGGCACTCGCCTCGGGCAGGCCCGCCCTCATCGACTGTGTCATCGATCCCTCCGACGGCACCGAGAGCGGCAACATCGCCCACCTGAATCCCAAGGGCATCAGCGGCAAGTGAGCAACGCGCACGACCAACAGAACTGCACAACCGAGGACACCACGATGAAAGGAACCGTCTCATGACTGAACTACCCCTCGCAGGGATCAAGGTGATCGACTTCACCGGCGTGCAGGCCGGCCCGGCCTGCACCCAGATGCTGGCCTGGTTTGGCGCCGACGTCCTGAAGGTCGAACGACCCGCCGGAGGTGACGTCACGCGAAATCAGTTGCGCGACATCCCCGACGTGGACGCCCTGTACTTCACCATGCTGAACAGCAACAAGCGTTCGCTGGCGATCGACACGAAGTCACCCGAGGGCCTCGAGGTGATGGAGAAGCTGGTTCGCGGCGCCGACGTGCTGGTCGAGAACTTCGCCCCCGGTGCGATGGACCGGATGGGCCTGTCCTGGGACAAGCTGCAGGAGTGGAACCCACGCCTGATCTTCGGCTCGGTCAAGGGCTTCAACGACGACTCCTCGTACACCGATCTCAAGGTCTACGAGAACGTCGCCCAGTGTGCCGGCGGTGCTGCGTCGACCACCGGCTTCTGGGACGGCCCGCCGACGGTCAGCGGCGCCGCCCTCGGTGACAGCAACACCGGCATGCATCTGCTCATCGGCATCTTGGCCGCGATCATCCAGCGCGACAAGACCGGCGAGGGGCAGAAGGTCTCGGCGTCGATGCAGGATTCGGTGCTCAACCTGTGCCGGGTCAAGCTCCGTGACCAGCAGCGGCTGGAAGCCGTTGGCTACCTCGAGGAGTACCCGCAGTACCCGAACGGTGAGTTCAGTGACGCCGTACCTCGCGGCGGCAACGCAGGCGGCGGCGGCCAGCCCGGCTGGGTGGTCAAGTGCAAGGGCTGGGAGACCGACCCCAACGCCTACATCTACTTCACCATCCAGGAGCAGAACTGGAAGCGCACTGCCGAGGCCATCGGGCACCCGGAATGGGTCGAAGACGAGGGCTACAGCACGGCCCGTGCCCGCCAGGACAAGATCTTCGAGATCTTCGGCGAGATCGAGAAGTGGCTGGCGGACAAGACCAAGTGGGAGGCGGTCGACGTGCTGCGCGCGTGGGAGGTGCCGTGTGCGCCGGTGATGTCCATGAAGGACCTCGCCAACGACCAGACGCTGCGCAAGAGCGGAAGCATCGTCGAGGTGGACCAGAAGGGCCGCGGCACCTTCCTCACCGTCGGCAGCCCGATCAAGTTCTCGTCGTTCAAGCCCGAGATCGTGGGTGCCCCGCTGCTCGGCGAGCACACCGACGAGGTGTTGACCCAGTTGGGCTACGACGCCGACGCGATCGAGGAGTTCCACCGCAAGAAGATCGTCGTCTAGGAGCGCAGGATTGCCGCCCCGGATTCGGGGCGGCAATCCCGTTCCGTCCCCTCACACGTTTGGGAGCACGCATGACCACGACCGAACCGCAGCCCGGCCGCACCGTCGCCGAGGTGGTCACCGACACCGTCGCGGCCCTGGAAGGGCAGCGTGGCGCTCTGCTCCCCATCTTGCACGCGATCCAGGAAGCGCTGGGATGTGTTCCCCGCGAGGCGGTTCCGGTGCTCGCCGAACGACTCAACCTCTCGCGCGCCGACGTCCACGGCGTCGTCAGCTTCTATCACGACTTCCGCGCCGAGCCGGCGGGGCGCACGACGGTCAAGATTTGCCGCGCGGAGGCGTGTCAGGCCGTCGGCAGCAGTCGACTGGTCGACCACGTGCGCGACCGCTACGGAATGGAACTGGGTGAGACCCGCAGCGACGGTGCCTTGACGGTGGATCAGGTGTTCTGCCTCGGCAACTGCGCGCTGGGTCCCACGGTGCAGGTTGGCGCCCGGCTGCACGGCCGCGTCGACGCTGCGAAGTTGACCGATCTCATCGACTCGGCGATGGCCTCGTGAGCCCGGTGACGCCGTCGGTGACGGTGTACGTGCCCGGTGACTCGGCAGCCAGGTCGGTCGGCGCCGACGAGGTCGCCGAGGCCGTGCTCAGGGCGGGTGCCCGCGTCGGACAGCCGGTGCATCTGGTGCGCAACGGAACTCGCGGGATGCTCTGGCTGGAACCGCTGATCGAGGTGGTCACGCCCGAGGGCCGGATCGGATACGGGCCCGTCGAGGCGGCCGACGTCGACGGCTTGGTCGACGCGGGTTTGTTCAGTGGCGGTGAGCATCCAACGCGCGTCGGCGTCGTCGACGACCTCCCGTGGATGACCAGCCAGGACAGACTCACCTTCGCCCGCGTCGGCGTCGTCGACCCGCTGTCGCCCGAGGACTTCGTCACGCACGGCGGCCTCCGTGGCCTCCGCCGGGCGCTGGAGATGACCCCCGACGAGGTCGTCGAGGAGATGACCGCCTCCGGTCTACGCGGCCGCGGCGGCGCGGGCTTCCCGGCCGGGATCAAGTGGAAGACCGTCCTCGGCTGCGACGAGGCGCTGAAGTTCGTGTGCTGCAACGCCGACGAAGGTGACAGCGGCACATTCGCCGACCGGATGGTGATGGAGGGCGATCCGTTCCTGCTCATCGAGGGCATGGCGATCGCCGCCCACGCCGTCGGCGCGACGGAGGGCTTCGTCTACATCCGGTCGGAGTATCCCGCCGCGGTCGCCACGATGCGCGCCGCGATCGAGATCGCCACCTGGCACGGCTGGCTCGGTGACGGCGTGCTCGGCACCTCGCTGAACTTCTCGCTTCAGGTGCGGGTTGGCGGCGGCGCCTACATCTGCGGCGAGGAAACCTCCATGCTGGAGAGCCTCGAGGGCAAGCGCGGCGAGGTCCGCGCAAAGCCGCCGATCCCCGCCATCCACGGACTGTTCGGTCAACCGACGTTGGTCAACAACGTCCTCACGTTGACCAGCGTGCCCGCGATCCTCGCCGACGGGGCCGCGGCGTTCCAGAGCCTTGGCGTCGAACGGTCAAGGGGTACACAAGTATTCCAACTCGGCGGCAACATCCGCCGCGGCGGTGTCGTCGAGAAGGCCTTCGGCGTCACCCTCGGCGAGTTGGTCGAGCACTACGGCGGCGGCACGCGCACGGGGCGTCCCGTGCGCGCCGTCCAGGTCGGCGGCCCGCTCGGCGCCTACGTTCCGCCGTCGGACTTCGGCCTTCGGATGGACTACGAGGAATTCGCTGCCGCCGGTGCGATGGTCGGACACGGCGGTGTGGTCGTCTTCGACGACACCGTCGACATGGCGGCGCAGGCGCGGTTCGCGATGGAGTTCTGCGCGGCGGAGTCGTGCGGCAAGTGCACCCCGTGCCGGATCGGCTCGACGCGCGGGGTCGAGGTGATCGACCGCATCGTGGCGGGCGAGAACCCCGACGAGAATCTGGCGCTGCTCGAAGACCTCTGTGAGGTCATGACCGACGGCTCCCTGTGCGCCATGGGCGGTCTCACCCCACTGCCGGTGCGGAGCGCGCTCGCGCACTTCGCCGGTGACTTCCTCGAACCGAGGATCCAACCTCGGCGGCCACTACCGCTGAGCACGGCCCAACGGACGGACACGACATGAGCTTGAACACCGAACGTGACTTCGGCACGCCGGCATTGGACGGACCTGCGACGGTCGGCGTCGAGGTCGACGGCCATCGGGTGCTGGTGCCGGAGGGGACCTCGGTGATGCGGGCGGCCGCCATCGCGGGAATCGACGTGCCGAAGCTGTGCGCCACCGACTCTCTCGACGCGTTCGGCTCCTGCCGACTCTGCCTGGTCGAGATCGACGGCCGGCGGGGGACGCCCGCGTCGTGCACCACCCCGGTCGCCGACGGCATGGTCGTGCACACGCAGACCCCGAAGGTCGCGAAGCTGCGCGAGAGCGTCATGGAGCTCTACATCTCGGATCACCCGCTGGACTGCCTGACGTGTCCGGCCAACGGTGACTGCGAGCTGCAGGACATGGCAGGCGTCGTCGGTCTGCGCCAGGTGCGCTACGGGCAGGACGGCGCGAATCACGGTGATGCCGAGATCGACCACAGCAACCCGTACTTCGACTTCGACCCGTCCAAGTGCATCTCCTGCTCGAGATGCGTGCGGGCCTGCGGCGAGATCCAGGGGACGTTCGCGCTGACCATCGAGGGCCGCGGATTCGCCTCGAAGGTCTCCCCGGGGGCGGGCGAGACGTTCATGGACTCCGAGTGTGTGTCGTGCGGTGCCTGCGTGCAGGCCTGCCCGACGTCGACCCTGCAGGAGAAGTCGGTGGTCGAGCTGGGCGTGCCGACCCGTTCTGTGACGACCACGTGCGCGTACTGCGGAGTGGGCTGCTCCTTCAAGGCCGAACTGCGGGGCGACGAGGTCGTCCGGATGGTGCCGCTGAAGGACGGCGGCGCCAACGACGGCCACTCCTGCGTCAAGGGGCGGTTCGCCTTCGGCTACGCCTCGCACCCCGACCGGGCCCTCAAACCCATGCTGAGGGAAAGGATCACCGATCCCTGGCGGGAGGTCGAGTGGGACGAGGCCATCGACGCCGTCGCGCGCGGGATGCTCGAGGTGAAACGCAACCACGGGCCGGGGTCGATCGGCGCGATCACCTCGTCGCGCTGCACGAACGAAGAGGTCTACGTCGTGCAAAAGATGGTGCGCGCGGCGTTCGGCAACAACAACGTCGACACGTGCGCGCGGGTGTGCCACTCGCCGACCGGATACGGGCTCAAGCAGACCTTCGGGGAGTCGGCCGGCACGCAGGACTTCAAGTCGGTCGCCAGCGCCGACGTCATCATGGTCATCGGCGCGAACCCGACCGACGGCCACCCCGTGTTCGCCTCCCGCATGAAGCAGCGGCTGCGTCAGGGTGCCCGCCTGATCGTGGCCGACCCACGGCGCATCGACCTGGTGCGCTCACCACACATCGCCGCCGACCATCACCTGCAACTGCAGCCGGGCACCAACGTGGCCATCGTCAACGCGATGGCGCACGTCGTGGTCACCGAGGGTCTCGTCGACCAGGACTTCGTCGCGGCGCGGTGCGAAGGCTTCGACGACTGGGCGCGGTTCATCGCAGGCGAGGAGCACAGCCCGGAGGCCGTCGAAGCCATCACCGGCGTGCCCGCCGCCGAGGTGCGCGCCGCTGCACGGCTGTACGCGACCGGTGGCAACGGCGCGATCTACTACGGTCTTGGCGTCACCGAGCACAGCCAGGGCTCCACGATGGTGATGGGGATGGCCAATCTCGCCATGGCGTGCGGCAACATCGGCCGCGACGGCGTCGGCGTCAACCCGCTGCGTGGCCAGAACAACGTCCAGGGTTCGTGCGACATGGGTTCCTTCCCACACGAACTCACGGGCTACCGGCACGTGTCCGACGACGCCGCCCGCAAGATCTTCGAGGACCTGTGGGGGACGACGCTGCAGGCCGAGCCGGGACTGCGAATCCCCAACATGTTCGACTCCGCGCTGGAGGGCACGTTCCGCGCGTTGTTCGTCCACGGTGAGGACATCGCGCAGTCCGATCCGAACTTTCACCACGTGTCGGCCGCGCTGGGGGCGATGGATCTCGTCGTCGTGCAGGACCTGTTCCTCAACGAGACGTCGAAGTTCGCCCACGTCTTCCTGCCAGGGGCGTCGTTCCTGGAGAAGGACGGCACCTTCACCAATGCCGAGCGGCGCATCAATCGCGTTCGGTCGGTGATGAAGCCCAAGAACGGAAAGCACGAATGGGCGATCGTCTGCGAGATTGCCACCGCCATGGGCTATCCCATGCACTATGACCATCCCTCGGAGATCATGGACGAAATCGCAGCCGTGACACCGACGTTCGCCGGGGTGTCGTTCGACAAGCTCGACCGGGTCGGCAGCATCCAGTGGCCGTGCGACGAGCAGGCGCCGCTTGGTACGCCGATCATGCACGCGGAGTCCTTCACGAGGGGCCTCGGCCGATTCGTGCCGACTCCGTTCGTGCCGACCAGCGAGCGCAGCACCCGCAAGTACCCGTTGGTCTTGACCACGGGCCGAATCCTCAGTCAGTACAACGTCGGTGCGCAGACCCGCCGCACTGCCAACGTGGCCTGGCACGCCGAGGACGTCCTGGAAATTCATCCCCACGACGCCGAAGTGCGAGGAATCCTCGACGGTTCCCGCGTGACGCTGACCAGTCGGGTGGGTGAGACCGCCCTGCACGCGAAGCTCTCCGAGCGCATGCCGACGGGCGTGGTCTACACCACCTTCCACCATCCGATCTCGGGGACGAACGTCCTCACCACGGAGAACTCCGACTGGGCGACCAACTGCCCGGAATACAAGGTGACGGCGGTCCAGGTCTCCCTGGCGCGGTCGGTGGTGTCCACCGATGCGGCCGGTGCCGCTGAATTGATCAGCGCTGCAGCAGAACTCGTGGATTGAGGGTGATCTGATGTCCAGTTCGGAGTTCACCGAGGTGAGGCTGGTCAACGACATCCTCGCCAACCTGTCGTACCTGTCCGACGACGATGCGGCGAGCGCGCTCGCCGGT
>NZ_MVOC01000052.1 GCF_002043095.1 Mycobacterium sp. AT1
TCCACCGCACCGGCACCCGAGGTACCGGCCGTGGTGGCCACCAATGACTCGAACATGCATTCGACTCTAGGTGCGGACGGAGGCGAGGAAAAGACGTCCAGCGCGATCTGGGGATGAATCGGCAACTGTGCACAACTGCACCGATCGGCCCGAATATGTCGGAGCCACATGCTAATCGGAGATGGCGAGCCAACGGGGGTGACGGCAGGCGCTGCGATCAGGCATGCTGGTTTGGACATGCAACCCAGCGATACGACCCGCCGAAGAATTCCGCCCCACGCCGCCGTCGGCAGCGCGGCGGCCCTCACCGGCGCGCTCGCCTACATCGGCCTGCGGGATCCGCATGTGTCGGGCTTCGGTTTCCCCCCGTGCCCCTTCCGTCTGCTGACCGGATGGAACTGCCCCGGCTGCGGCGGGATTCGGATGACCCACGACGTGCTGAATGGCGACCTCGCCGCGGCGGTCACCGACAACGTCTTCATGCTCGTCGCCCTTCCCCTGCTCGCACTGTGGCTGGTTCTGCGCTGGCGGAGCGGCAGGAAGTTGATGCCCACCGCCGCAATAGTCGTCGTGGTCCTCGCGACGGTGGCCTGGACGGTCGTCCGCAACCTGCCCGGGTTCCCGCTGGTCCCGACGTTTATTGGCGGGTAGCTTCGCAGCGCCGCTGATATACTCGCGCCGAGGGCCGTCGCAGTCCCTGCCAAATGTTTCCGGACTGCGGAGGTGCTACGAGTGTTGTTCTCGGCGTTGCCAAGAGCCCAGGGTCTCTACGATCCGGAGAACGAGGCCGACTCCTGCGGCGTAGCGATGGTCACCGACATCAAGGGCCGCCGGTCGCATTCGATCGTCGCCGACGGATTGACCGCGTTGGAGCACCTCGAACACCGTGGCGCAGCTGGCGCTGAACCCAACAGCGGTGACGGTGCCGGAATCCTCCTGCAACTGCCCGTCGAGCTCTTCGCCGAGGTCGTCGACTTCAACCTCCCGGCGCCAACGTCCAACGGCGCCAACACCTTTGCCACGGGAATCTGCTTCCTCCCGCAAGGCACCGTTGCCCGCGACGCCGAGCGGCATCGAATCGAGTCGATCGTCGTCGACGAGGGACTGGAAGTCCTTGGCTGGCGCACGGTTCCGGTCGACCCCGAGGGCGCCGACATCGGTGTGACGGCCCTGGGATGCATGCCGTTCATGGCGCAGCTATTCCTCGCCGCACCCGAGCGCAACGGCAGCAGGCCCGGCGGCGTCGACCTGGACCGCCGCGTGTACCCGGTTCGCAAACTCGCCGAACAGGGGGAGGTGTACTTCGCCTCGCTCTCGAGCCGGACCATTGCGTACAAGGGCATGCTGACGACGATGCAACTGCCGCAGTTCTTTTCAGACCTTCGCGACGAGCGCTGCAAGAGCGCCATCGCCATCGTGCACAGCCGCTTCTCGACCAACACGTTCCCGTCGTGGCCGCTCGCGCACCCCTTCCGGTTCGTCGCACACAACGGCGAGATCAACACCGTTCGCGGCAACCGCAACCGCATGCACGCCCGGGAAGCGATGCTGGCGAGCGCCCAGATCCCGGGCGACCTGGCACGGCTGTCGCCGATCTGCACGGCCGAGGCCTCGGATTCGGCGTCCTTCGACCAGGTCCTCGAGCTGCTGCACCTCGGCGGCCGCAGCCTGCCGCATGCCGTCCTGATGATGATCCCCGAGGCGTGGGAGAACAACGTCGACATGGACCCCGCGCGGCGGGCGTTCTGGCAATTTCACGCCTCCCTCATGGAACCGTGGGACGGGCCGGCCTGCGTGACCTTCACCGACGGCACCGTCGTCGGTGCCGTGTTGGACCGCAACGGTTTACGTCCCGGGCGGTGGTGGCGGACCCTCGACGACCGGATCATCCTCGCCAGCGAGAGCGGCGTGCTGGACGTCCCGTCGTCCCAGATCGTGGCGAGGGGACGACTCGAGCCCGGAAAGATGTTCCTGATCGACACCGCCGCCGCCCGCATCGTCTCCGACGACGAGATCAAGCAGGGGCTGTCCGACGCGGAGCCCTACGACGAGTGGCTGCATTCGGGCCTGCTGGATCTCGCGACGCTGCCGGAACGGATTCGGGTGCAGCCCAATCACGACTCGGTGGTCCGGCGGCAAATCTCCTTCGGCTACACCGAGGAGGAGCTGCGGATCATGCTCACGCCGATGGCGGCCTCGGGGGCAGAACCGTTGGGCTCCATGGGAACCGACACGCCGGCCGCGGTGCTGTCGCAGCGCTCCCGGCTGCTCTACGACTACTTCGTCGAGCTGTTCGCTCAGGTGACCAACCCGCCGCTGGACGCCATCCGCGAGGAGATCGTCACCTCGATGTCGCGGGTGATGGGACCCGAGCACAACCTCCTCGATCCGACGGCTGCGTCCTGTCGTCAGATCGGGCTGAAGTGGCCGGTCTTGGACAACGACGAACTCAACAAGATCGTCCACATCAACGCCGACGGCGAGCACCCGGGCCTCAAGACCAAGGTCCTTCGCGCGCTCTACGACGTCGAGCGCGGCGGCGAAGGATTGGTCGACGCGCTCGAGGACCTGCGCATCAGAGCCTGCGAGGCCATCAAGAAGGGCTACCGGACGCTCGTCATCTCCGACCGGGACTCCGACCACACCAAGGCACCGATCCCGTCGTTGCTGGCGGTGTCGGCCGTGCATCACCACCTGGTCCGCACCAAGGAGCGCACGACCGTCGCCCTGGTGGTCGAAAGCGGTGACGCCCGCGAGGTTCACCACATCGCCATGCTGATCGGTTTCGGTGCGGCCGCGGTGAATCCGTACCTGGCCTTCGAATCCATCGAGGACCTGATCCGCGAGGGCGAGCTCACCGGAGTCGAACCGACGACGGCCGTCCGCAACTACCTCAAGGCGCTCGGCAAGGGCGTGATGAAGGTGATGAGCAAGATGGGCATCTCGACCGTCGCGTCCTATACGGGTGCGCAGGCGTTCGAGGCGATCGGGCTGAACCGCGAGGTGATCGACGAGTACCTCACCGGCACCCCGAGTCAGCTCGGCGGCGTCGGTCTCGACGTCATCGCCGAAGAGGTGAAACTGCGACACCGCAGGGCCTATCCCGAGAACCCCACCGAACGGGTGCACCGCCGCCTCGAGGTCGGCGGGGAGTATGCGTTCCGCCGCGAAGGGGAGCTGCACCTGTTCACCCCGGAAGTCGTCTTCCTGCTTCAACATTCGACGCGGACGGGCAAGCACGAGGTATTCCGGCAGTACTCCGACGAAGTCGACCGGTTGGCGCGCGACGGTGGCGCGTTGCGCGGCCTGTTCCAGTTCAAGAAGGGGCTTCGGGAGCCCGTGCCGCTCGACGAGGTGGAGTCCGTCGAGTCGATCGTCACCCGCTTCAACACCGGTGCGATGAGCTACGGCTCGATCTCCGCCGAGGCCCACGAGACGATGGCGATCGCCATGAACGCGCTCGGTGGCCGGTCCAACAGCGGCGAAGGCGGCGAAGATCGAGACCGGCTGTACGACCCGCGGCGGCGCAGCGCTGTCAAACAAGTCGCGTCCGGCCGCTTCGGCGTGACCAGCGACTACCTGGTCAACGCCACCGACATCCAGATCAAGATGGCCCAGGGCGCCAAACCCGGTGAGGGCGGTCAACTTCCGGGCTACAAGGTGTACCCGAACATCGCCAAGACCCGTCACTCGACTCCGGGTGTCGGGCTGATCTCACCCCCGCCGCATCACGACATCTACTCGATCGAAGACCTCGCCCAGCTCATCCACGATCTGAAGAACGCCAACTCGCAGGCGCGGATTCACGTCAAGCTCGTCAGCTCGGTCGGGGTGGGCACCGTGGCCGCGGGTGTGTCCAAGGCGCACGCCGACGTCGTGCTGATCTCCGGGTACGACGGTGGCACCGGTGCCGCTCCTCTGACGTCGCTCAAGCACGCCGGCGCGCCGTGGGAGATCGGACTGGCCGACACCCAGCAGACGCTCGTCCTGAACGGGCTGCGGGACCGGATCACCGTGCAGTGTGACGGCGGGATGCGCACGGCGCGCGACGTCATGGTGGCGATGTTGCTCGGCGCCGAGGAGTACGGCTTCGCGACGGCGCCGTTGGTGGTGGCGGGCTGCATCATGATGCGTGTCTGTCACCTCGACACGTGCCCCGTCGGGGTGGCGACCCAGAACCCCGAGCTGCGGGCCCGGTTCAACGGCAAGCCCGAGTTCGTGGAGAACTTCTTCAGGTTCATCGCCGAGGACATCCGAAAGTATCTGGCGGAGCTCGGGTTCCGCAGCATCGACGAAGCCGTCGGGCAGGCCGAGACACTGGACACCGCACCGGGAATCGCGCACTGGAAGAGTCAGGGCCTCGACCTGTCGCCGATCTTCGCGGTGCCCACGGACGCGCATGGTGCCAAACTGACGCAGCGGCGCAAGCTCCGTGAGCAGGACCACGCCCTGGAACATGCCCTCGACCAGACGATCATCGCGCTGGCCGAGGGGGCGCTCGAGGACGCGCATCCCGTGCGGCTCGAGCTCCCGATCCGCAACGTCAACCGCACGGTGGGCACCCTTCTCGGTTCCGAGGTGACCCGCCGCTACGGTGCCCAGGGGTTGCCCGACGACACCATTCACATCACGCTCACCGGCTCGGCGGGCCAGTCGATCGGGGCCTTCCTGCCGCCTGGCATCACGCTGGACCTCATCGGTGACGCCAACGACTACGTGGGCAAGGGACTTTCGGGCGGTCGTGTCGTCGTCAGGCCCGACGACGACGTGTTGTTCCTGCCCGAGGACAACGTGATCGCAGGCAACACCCTGCTCTTCGGCGCGACGTCGGGTGAGGTGTTCCTCCGCGGCCGGGTCGGGGAACGCTTCTGCGCGAGGAACTCCGGCGCGTTGGCCGTGGTCGAGGGCGTCGGCGACCACGCGTGTGAGTACATGACCGGCGGGCGCGTCGTGGTGCTGGGCCCGACGGGTCGCAACATGGCGGCCGGCATGTCGGGCGGCATCGCCTACGTGCTGGGTCTTGACCCCGCGAAGGTCAACCCCGACATGGTGCTGCTGCAGCGCCTCGAAGCCGAAGACCTGACCTGGCTGCACGACGTCGTTGCACGGTACGAGGGTTACACCGGCAGCACGGTGGCGCGATCACTGTTGTCCGATTGGCCGAGGCGCAGTGCCCAATTCACCAAGATCATGCCAACCGACTACGAGAAGGTGCGGTTCGCCACGCGGATGGCCAAGGCGGAGGGCCGAGACGTGAACACCGCGATCATGGAGGCGACACGTGGCTGATCCCACCGGGTTCCTGAAGGTGCCGAAGGTCGAGGCGGCCAAGCGGCCGGTCGACGAGCGGGTCGGGGACTGGCACGAGGTGTACGAGCGCCAGGATCCGCACCAGCGTGCGGGCGAGGTCTCACAGCAGGCTCGACGTTGCATGGACTGCGGAATCCCGTTCTGCCACTCCGGATCTGCGGGCTGTCCGCTCGGGAATCTGATTCCGGAGTGGAACGACCTGGTTCGGCGTGGCCGCTGGGACGCAGCCAGCGACCGCCTCCACGCGACCAACAACTTCCCGGAGTTCACCGGCCGACTCTGTCCGGCGCCGTGCGAGTCGGCGTGCGTGCTGTCGATCGCCGAGGACCAGACCGGCGGTGCGGTGACGATCAAGCGCATCGAGCAGTCGATCGTGGACCAGGCGTGGATGGACGGCACCGTCGAGCCGCAACCGGCGGCCATCTCGACGGGCAAGGGGGTCGCCGTCGTCGGCTCCGGACCGGCGGGACTGGCTGCCGCCCAACAACTCACCCGCGCGGGCCACAACGTCACGGTGTACGAGCGTGACGATCGCATCGGGGGATTGCTTCGCTACGGCATCCCGGAATACAAGCTGGAGAAGTCGGGGCTCGACCAGAGGCTGGCGCAGATGCGGGCCGAGGGAACGCGTTTCGTCACCGACTGCGAGGTCGGCGTCGACCTGTCCGTCGTACGGCTGCGACGCCAGCACGACGCGGTGGTGCTGGCCGTCGGCGCGTTGCGGTCGCGGGACAACCAGGTCGAAGGCCGTGAGCTCGCCGGTGTGCACCTCGCGATGGAACACCTGGTGCCCGCGAACAGGGAATGCGAGGGCGACGGACCGTCGCCCATCTCGGCGGTGGGCAAGCACGTCGTGATCATCGGCGGGGGAGACACCGGGGCGGACTGCCTTGGGACCGCCCACCGACAGGGGGCGGCGTCGGTCACGCAATTGGACTACAACGCGGAGCCGCCTGAGCAACGCGACGACACCCGCTCGCCGTGGCCGACGTGGCCGTTGGTGCTGCGGACGTCTCCCGCGCACGCCGAGGGCGGCGCACGCCGGTACGAGGTCGCGGTTCAGCGGTTCGTCGGCGACGACGACGGCCGCCTGAAGTCGATGGTGATCGCGGAGGTCAAGGTTGAACGCGGCGCCGACGGCCGGCGCCAGATCACCCCGGTGGGCGCGGAGATCGAGTTGCCCTGCGAGCTCGCGCTGTTGGCGATCGGGTTCGAAGGCGTTGAGCACATGGCACTGCTCGACGAGCTCGGCCTGCAGCTCAACGGCCGCGGCGCGCTGTCGTGTGGGTCGGATTGGCAGACCGACGCGCCGGGGGTCTTCGTGTGCGGCGACGCCCACCGCGGCGCGTCGCTGATCGTGTGGGCGATCGCCGAGGGACGCAGCGCGGCGCACGCCGTGGACGCATTCCTGATGGGTGAGTCGGATCTTCCGGCCCCGGTCAGGCCGGGTGCGCTCCCGCTAGCCGCCGTCTGAATCGTCATCTGAATCGATCACGACTATATTGAGTCAACGTGACTAGACGCGGAAAGATCGTCTGTACGTTGGGCCCGGCATCCTCTTCGGAGGAGCAGATCAAGGCGCTCGTCGAGGTGGGCATGGATGTCGCGCGGCTGAATTTCAGCCACGGTGACCATGCCGACCACGAAATCGCCTACAAACGGGTTCGCGCAGCCTCCGACTCGACAGGGCGGGCGGTGGGCATCCTCGCCGACCTGCAGGGCCCCAAGATCCGGCTCGGCCGGTTCGCCGACGGACCGACGGTGTGGGTCGCCGGTGAGACCGTGCGAATCACCGTCGACGAGATCGAGGGCACCCACGACCGGGTGTCGACCACCTACAAGGAGCTCGCCAAGGACGCGGCCGTCGGCGACCGCCTGCTGGTCGACGACGGCAACATCGGCCTGACCGTCAGCGAGATCGACGGCAACGACGTCGTGTGCATCGTCACCGAGGGCGGCAAGATCAGCAACAACAAGGGCCTGTCACTTCCCGGCATGAACGTCTCGGTGCCTGCGATGTCGGAGAAGGACATCGACGACCTCAAGTTCGCGATGAGCCTGGGCGTCGACCTGGTCGCGTTGTCGTTCGTCCGCTCGCCCGCCGACATCGAGCTGGTCCACGAAATAATGGACCAGATGGGTCGCCGGGTGCCGGTGATCGCGAAGCTGGAGAAGCCCGAGGCGATCGAGAACCTCGAGGCCATCGTGCTGGCGTTCGACGCCATCATGGTCGCCCGCGGTGACCTAGGCGTCGAGCTGCCGCTGGAGGAAGTGCCGCTGGTGCAGAAGCGCACCATTCAGATGGCGCGCGAGAACGCCAAGCCCGTCATCGTCGCAACGCAGATGCTCGAGTCGATGATCGAGAACTCCCGCCCGACGCGCGCCGAGGCATCCGACGTGGCCAACGCCGTGTTGGACGGCGCCGACGCCGTGATGCTGTCGGGTGAGACCTCGGTGGGCAAGTACCCGCTCGAGGCCGTCAAGACGATGGCCCGCATCATCACCGCGGTCGAGGAGAACTCGACCGCCGCCCCGCCGCTGACCCACGTGCCCCGCACCAAGCGCGGCGTGATCTCCTACGCCGCCCGCGACATCGGTGAACGGCTCGACGCGAAGGCGTTGGTCGCGTTCACCCAATCCGGTGACACGCTCAAGCGGCTCGCTCGGCTGCACACCCCGCTGCCGTTGCTGGCGTTCACGCCTCTGCCCGAGGTCCGCAGCCAGCTCGCGCTGACCTGGGGCACCGAGACGTTCATCGTTCCCCACATCCAGACCACCGACGGCATGATCCGTCAGGTCGACGAGTCCCTGCTGGCGCTGGGCCGGTACAAGCGGGGTGACCTCGTGGTCATCGTCGCTGGCGCCCCTCCCGGCACAGTAGGCTCGACCAACATGATTCACGTCCACCGAATCGGCGAGGACGACCACTAGCGCCAGGAGGAACGGCCAGCAGTGACTTCCGATCTCGAAGAGCTGCTGGCCGTTCTGGACCTGAACCGCGTCGACGACGATCTGTTCACCGGTTCACACCCCAGCAAGAACCCGATCCGGACGTTCGGCGGGCAGATGATGGCGCAGGCCTTCGTCGCGGCCAGCCGCACGCTGAAACACGATCTGCCGCCGAGCGCACTGTCGGTCCACTTCATCGCGGGCGGCGACCCGGAACGCGACCTCGAGTTTCACGTCGTGCGACTGCGCGACGAGCGTCGGTTCGCCAATCGCCGTGTCGACGTGCGACAGGGTGACGTGCTGTTGGCCTCGGCCCTGGTGTCGCATCTGGCCGGTGGTCGCGGCCTCGAGCACGGGGTCGTGGCACCTGAGGTTCCCGAGCCCCTGTCGGTGCCGAGCATCGAGGACCTGCTGGTCGGTTTCGAGGAGACGGTGCCGCTCTTCGTGGCGGCGCTGAAACCGATCGAATGGCGCTACACCAACGATCCCGCGTGGGTGATGCGGGGCAAGGGGGAGCAGCTCGCCCACAACAGGGTGTGGCTGACGGCGCGGGGCCCGATGCCCGACGACCCGGTGATCCATGCCGCCGCCCTGGTCTATTCGTCGGACACCACGGTGCTGGACTCCATCATCACCACGCACGGGTTGTCGTGGGGTTTCGACCGCATCTTCGCCGTCACGATGAACCACTCGGTGTGGTTTCACCGTCCGGTGCGCTTCGACGAGTGGGTGCTGTACTCGACGACGTCACCCGTGGCAGCGGAGTCCCGCGGGCTCGGCAACGGTCACTTCTTCGACCGCGACGGCCAGGTCCTGGCCACCGTGGTCCAGGAGGGGATCGTCAAGTACTTCCCCGGGTCGGCTTCGGACTGATGTCGAAGCGTCCCTGAACGTCGTTGAGCCACTTGTCAGTACAGGCCTTCGCCGCGGCCTGGTCGTTGCCTGCCTTGGTCACGCAGTCCAGGTAGTCGGCGCCGCCGGAGTCGCGCCACGCGAACGCCCAGACGACGGCGAAAGCCACCGAGGCGACGGCCGCGACCACGCCGAGCGCCATTCCCGCGGCCGCCACGGCACCGTTGTCGGCCTCGTTGCGCTTCGCGCGACCGCGGCCGACCAGGCCGAGGACGACGGCGACCACACCGCAGGCGATGCCGCCGACGACCGACCAGCACAGGACCACGCCGGCAACCGCGACGGCGAGCGCGGCGGTGCCTGTTCCGTTTCTGGGGCCCGTCATGTCTGCCGAGGGTAGAGCACCGGGCAGGTCACACCGCGGGGCAGGTGATGTGTGGCGACGACGACGGTGCGGGTGGGGTCGAAGAGCCCGTCGGGTGCCAGCAGTTCGCGCAGGAGCCGGTCGGCGTCGGCGGCGTCGAGGTGTTCGGTCGGCTCGTCGAGCAGGATGACGGGCAGGTCGCAGAGGAGCGCACGGGCGAGCAGCAGGCGCCGTCGCTGCCCGGCGGAGACCGCCGCCGCCCCACCGGTGAGGATCGTGGCCAACCCGTCGGGAAGGCCGTCCACCCAGTCACCCAAGCCGACGGCGTACAGGGCGGTTTGCAGCTCGTCGTCGGTGGCGTCGCCGCGGGCCACCAGCAGGTTGTCGCGGACGGTCGTGTCGAACAGATGCGCGTCCTCGGGGAAGAAGCCTGCGGTGAAGGGGTTTTGGTGCTCGGCGGCGATCGCCATCAGGGTCGTCGTCTTACCGCTCCCACTGTCGCCGACGACGGCGACCCGGTCGCCCGCCTGAAGGTTGGGCGTCCGGAGGGCGGGTCGGCTCCTCGCGGCTGGGTCGGGGGCGGTCAGGTCGAGTAGGCGCCTGGCCGCGATGCGGGCCCTGGTGAGTTGGACGGCGGCCGCGGGAAGTGCCGCGGTCGCCTCGAACGCCGAGAGGGGCAGCAGTACGAGGATCGCCAGCGTGGTGGGTGCCACCTGGGGTGCGAGGGTGATCGCGACCAGGACGGCGGCGAGCACGCTGACGGCCGTCGCGGCGATGGGCGCTGCCGCGCCGAAGGCGGCGGGCACTGCCGCGCGGTCGGCGGCGGCTCCCCACTCTCGTTGCCGGCGGGAGGCGTCGGCGACGACCTCGTCGAGACGGCCGGCCACCCGAAGTTCTGGGGCGTGGTCGACCGCCAGCATCGTCGCGGTGTCCCGGCCCGAATGGTGCTGTACGGCAACAATTTCGGCGGAGGCGGCAGCCCTGGCGGACAGCCACGGGGCGACGACGCCGGCCACCAGAAGACAGGCCAACAGCACGGCGGCGACGGTCGGTGAGATGAGCGCGACGGCGACGACGGAGGCCCCCGAGAGGATCGCGGCCACGGCCATCGGGAGCACGGCGCGGACCAGGACGTCGGACAATTCGTCGACCGAGTCGCCAACGCGGGAAGCGATGTCTCCCTCCGGAAGTCGCATCACGGTGTCGGCCGGCCCGTGGGCCAAGGCACGGTACAGCCCGGCCCGCGCGGTGCCGGCAGCGCGCAGGGCCGTGTCGTGGGACGCAAGTCGCTCGCAGTAGCCGAGGACACCCCGGGAGATGCCGAGGGCCCGCACGGCGACGACCGCAACGGACAGGTCCAGGATCGGCGGCATCTGCCAGGCCCTGGCGATGAGCCAAGCGGAGACGCCCGCGAGCGCCAGCGCGCTGCCGAGGGCCAGCACGCCGAACGTCGTGGCCATCGCCAGGCGCCGAAGGCGGGGGCGCAGCAGCGCGAACCCCGAGAGCAGGGGGTCACGCGACGGCATGGGTCTCACCTCCGACGGTGACGAGGTGGTCGCCGACGGCGCGGACCGCGTCTCGGTGGCCGACGACCAGTACGGCGGCGCCCTCGTGTGCGACGTCCCGGATCGACTGGAGGACGAACCGTTCGCGCTCTTCGTCGAGATGGGCCGTCGGTTCGTCGAGCAGGAGGATGGGCCGCCGGGCACCGAACGCCCGGGCAAGGCCGAGTCTTTGACGCTGGCCCAGCGACAGCCCGGTGCCGTCCCGGCCGATGACGGTGGCCAGCCCGTTCGGGAGTGCGGCGACGACGTCGTCGAAACCGGCTCTGCGGCAGGCGTCGTCGACGTCGGCGATGGGCCCGAGTAGTTCGAGGTTCTCGAGCACGGTGCCCGGGACCAGCGCCGGCCGTTGCGGCAGCCAGGCGACGAGGTTCCACCATTGCCGGAGGTCCAGATCGGTGACGTCGTCGTCGCCGACCCGCACGTGACCCGACGTCGGCGCGACGAGACCCAGGATGGCGTGCAATGCGGTGGACTTGCCCGCCCCGTTCGGCCCGGTCAGGACCGTGATCGACCCCGGGACGACGTCGGCCGACAACCGGTGTGGCGCATCGCCGTTCCTCGCGGTCACGCTGACGTCGCGAAGGTGGATCGTGGTGCCCGTCGGCGGGCGCCTTCCCTCGGGCCGGATCACGGCACCCTCGAGCAGCGCGGCGGCCTTCGCCTTGGCCGTCCGCCCGTCCTGTGCGGCGTGAAACTCCGCGCCGACCCGGCGCAACGGCCAGAAGACTTCTGGGGCCAGCAGCAGCACCGTCAGCCCCGCGGCCAGCTCGACTTCGCCGTAGACCAGTCGCAACCCGACGCTGACGGCGACCAGTGCCACGCCGAGGGTGGCGATCAGTTCCAACACCAGCGAAGACAGGAAGGTAATGCGCAGCGTTGCCATGGTCGAACGGCGGTGCGCCTCGGCGAGTTCGGAGATGCGACGCTCGGGGCCGTCGGCGCGGCCAAGGGCCCGCAGGGTGGGGATGCCGGTGATGAGGTCCAGCAGCCGGGAATGCAGAACGGTCATGGCCGTCATGGCCGCGGCGGAACGGTCGGCAGTGACCAGACCGATGAGCACCATGAACAGCGGAACCAGAGGAAGCGCAATCAAGACGACGACGGCCGCCTGCACGTCGTACCACGCCATCGTCACCACCGCGGCGGGAGTGAGCACGGCGGCCTGGACCAGCGCGGGCAGGTAGCGGGTGTAGTACGGGCGCAACGCGTCGAGGCCCCTGGTGGTCAGGGCTACTGCGTCGTCGTGGCGCGCCGCCAGCTCGCGCGGTGGGAGGGCGGTGACGAAGGCGAGGACCTCGCGGTTGAGGTCGGCGATCGCCTCGGTGGCGCCGCGTTGACTGACTCGAGCCTGCGCCCACTGCGCGACCGCCCGAATGGTCCAGAGCGCCACCAGAACCCACAGGGACACCGACCAGTGGTTGAAGGTTCGGGTGTTCGGGTCGGTGATCAGACCTGCCAGCAGATGGGCCAGGACCACCGCGCCGGCGATCGCCGAGCCGGTGATGACCACTCCGCAGCTCGTCGTCGCCACCAGGTGGCGGCTCATCGTTTGGGACTCAAGCCAATCGACGCCGGAATCCGGTCGGCGGAGATGCGTTGGCGGAACACCCAATACGTCCACCCCTGGTAGCCGATCACCAGTGGCGCGAAGATCAGCGCCGCCCACGACATGACGGTCAGCGTGTACGGCGACGACGAGGCGTTGTGGATGTCGAGGCTCCACGCCGGGTTCAGCGTCGAGGGCACCAGGTTCGGGTAGAGCGAGCCGAACAGCAGCACCACCACCGCGACGACGACGGTTGCCGTGCAGGCGAAGGCCCAGCCGTCACCCCCGCGGCTCCACACCAGCATGACGGCGGTGATCTGCGCGACGACGGCGACCCCCAACACCAGCCACGTCCAGTCCTTGCCGTAGGACAGCTGGGTCCACGCGCCGAACACCCCGACCACCAGCGTCACGGGAATGGCCAACCGGGCCGCGAAGAACACCGCGTCGTCGCGCACCGCACCCTCGGTCTTGAGGGCGACGAAGACCGCACCGTGAAACGCGAACAGTCCCGCGGTGGCGAGCCCGCCGAGAAGCACGAACGGGTTGAGCAGGTCGGTGACGGACAGCTCGATCTGCTTGTCCGCGTTGACCGGAAGCCCGTGCACGAGCAGGGCGAACGTGACACCCCACAGCACGGCGGGCAGCCAGGAGCCGACGGCGATGGCGACGTCGGCCCACCTGCGCCACTTGGGGTCGTCGACCTTGCCACGCCACTCGATGGCGCAGATGCGGACGATCATCGAGACCAGGATGGCCAGCAGCGGCAGGTACAAGCCCGAGAACACCGTCGCGTACATCTCTGGGAACGCCGCGAACATCGCCCCGCCCGCGGTGATCAGCCAGACCTCGTTGCCGTCCCAGACCGGGCCGATGGTGTTGAGCACCGCGCGTCGGTGGGGCTCACTCAGGCCGTCGGGAGCGCGGCGCGCGAAGAACTCCATCAACATTCCGACGCCGAAGTCGAAGCCCTCGAGCAGAAGGAATCCGACGAACAGTGCCGCCAGTGCCATGAACCAGAAGTCCTGCAGTTCCATGTCGGCCTCTCAGTACACGAACGAGTCAGTACGCGAACGACAACGGTGCGACGTCGGCGTCCCCGGGTGGCGTGGGCGGCGCCGGTTCGGCGTCGTGCTCCAGGGGGCCCTCGACGACGTAGCGCCGGATCAACCAGAACCAGATGCAGGCAAGCGCGGCGTAGAGAAGCGTGAACACGGTAAGTGAAAGGAACACCATGCCTGCGGAGTGAACCGAGACGCCCTCGCCGACCGTCAGGCGGATCATCTGGTCGCCGGTGGGGTTGGGCACCACCACCCACGGCTGTCTGCCCATCTCGGTGAACACCCAGCCGGCACTGTTGGCCAGGAACGGTGTCGGCAGCGTCAGGAGGGCGAACGTGGCGAACCACCGCTGGCGGGGGAGACGTCCGCGGCGAGTCGACCAGAGGGCGACCATCGCGAAGAGCACTGGGACGGCGAGCAATCCGATCATCGCGCGGAACGACCAGTACGTCACGAAGAGGTTGGGTCGGTAGTCACCGGGCCCGTAGGTCGCCTCGTACCTTTCCTGCAAATCCTTCACGCCCTCCAACGTGACCCCGTCGAAGCGGCCTTCGGCGAGGAAGGGCAGGACGTAGGGCACCTCGATGACGTGGTCGACGGCGTCGCAGTTGTTGTGGGTGCCGACGGTGAGGATCGAGAAGTCGGGGTCGGTCTCGGTGTGGCACAACGATTCCGCCGACGCCATCTTCATGGGCTGCTGCTGAAACATGAGCTTGCCCTGGGCGTCGCCGGTCAGGAACAGTCCGCCCGCCGCGGCGAGAGTCACCAGGCAGCCGAGGATGGTGGCCGGCCGGTACATCGTGCGTGCCTCATCGGTGTCGCGGCCCCGCACCAGCCACCAGGAGCACACGCCCGCGACGAAGGTTCCCGCGGTGAGGAAGGCGCCGAAGACCGCGTGCGAAAACGCCGCAGTGGCAGTGTTGTTGGTGAACAGGGCGACGATGCTGGTCAGTTCGGCGCGGCCGGTCTCAGGGTTGAAGCGGGCGCCAACGGGGTGTTGCATCCAGGAGTTGGCGGCGATGATGAAGAACGCCGACGCGTTGACCGCGATCGCGACGATCCAGATGCAGGCGAGGTGGACGAGTCGGGGTAG
>NZ_MVOC01000053.1 GCF_002043095.1 Mycobacterium sp. AT1
CCAACCAACTCACCACCGGCCTGTTCGGGCAGGACGGCAACGGCAGCGACCGCGCCAGCCGAGCGGTGGCGGCCGCCAAGTCCAAGCAAGGTGCGCCGTACGTGTGGGGCGCCGAGGGGCCCAACGCGTTCGACTGCTCGGGACTCGTGCAGTGGGCGTACCGGCAGGTCGGAGTGGACCTTCCGCGCACCACCTATGACCTGGTGCACTCCGGTGCGCCCGTCAGCCGGGAGAACATCCGCGCCGGCGACCTAATTCTGTGCAACTGGCAACGGGGCCGCCCCGAGCACGTGGTCATGGCGGTGTCACCCGACATGGTCATCGAGGCTCCCAACCGCGGCTCCCGCGTGCACCTGTCCAGCCTGCCCCGGGGGCATCTGGAGATCCGCCGGGTCGTCGCCTGACCCGATGTTCGCCGGCGAGCACTTTTCGTGCGCGAGGCCACTCTCCCGAGCAGGCAGAATGAGCAGTGAAACTGCGAACCTTCGGGCGTCGCAGAGCGAAGTCACCCGGTTTACGTTGGATCGGTGACCGAAGTTGACCGAACCGCCGTACTCGGCGGGATTTCAGGGGCGGAGTAGATGGCAGGCGAACGCGGTAACGCCGTCGACAAGGATGCTTCGCGAAGTCGGCTGGGGCGAGGGCTCGGCTACGCCACCCGCGTGCAGGTCACCGCACACCAGTTCTTGGCGCGCCGCGCGGCACTCGGACTTACCCGCCGACAGGTGCGGATGGAGGCCGAGCCTGGCCGGCGTGAGTGGATGGCGATCCTGGGCGGGCTGTCGATCGTCGTAGTGCTGTGCTTGGGCGCGTTGTTCTGGTCGTTCATCCGCCCGGCCGGTTCGGTCGGCAGCTCGAAGATCATCGCCGACCAGGACAGCGGGGAGCTGTACGTGAACGTCGGCGGCGTCCTCTATCCCGCGCTGAACTTGTCGTCGGCCCGCTTGGTTGCCGGGCAGGCCGAGAATCCGGTTCGGGTGCGCCGCAGCGAGATCGACTCACGCCCGCGCGGTGTGATGGTCGGGATTGCGGGGGCGCCCAACACGATGAACGCCACCGCGCCGACGGGGTCGTCGTGGCTGGTGTGCGACGCGGTTACCAAGGCGTTCGGTGCTGGAGCCCCTGAGCCGGTGACGGTGACGGTAATCGACGGGCAGCCCGATCTGTCGGACCGGCGTCGGGTGTTGGACAAATCCGACGGCGTGCTGCTGCGGATGGGCGCTGACGTGTGGCTCATCCGCGACGGACGCCGCTCGCTGGTTGACGCCAGCCAGCGTCCGGTGCTGTTGGCGTTGGGGGTGACGGCCGAGGACCTGGCGGCCGCGCGTCCGATGAGCCAAGCCCTCCTCAACGCGATTCCCGTCGCTCCGCCGCTGACGGTGCCCAACATCCCAGGGATGGGCAACCCAGCCCCGTTCCCCGGCGCGCCAGGTCCGGTGGGCACGGTGGTGTCGACGCCGCAGGTCGAAGGCCACATCACCTACTCGGTGGTGCTCCTGTCGGGCATGCAGACCATCTCGCCCATCGTGGCGCAGATCCTTCAAAACGCCGGCGGCAACGCCTCGGGGGCGGTCCCGGTCGTCGCCGGCCCGAAGTTGTCCGACCTTCCGTCCGTCAACCGGATCGACACGTCGATCTACCCGGACGAGCCGTTGAAAGTAGTGGACACCCAAGCCAATCCGGCGACGTGCTGGTGGTCTCAGAAGGGTGCTGGCGAAAATCGGACGACCACCTCGGTGGTGTCGGGCGCCACGATCCCGATACCAGCTGAGCACAGCCAGGAGATCGTCAAACTGGTGCAGTCCGACAGCACGGGCGGGCAGGCCGACCAGGTCTACTTCGGACCCGACTACGCCAACTTCGTCGTCAGCACGGGCAACGGTCCGACCGCGTCGACCACGGAGTCGGTGTGGTGGCTCTCGGAGTCGGGCATCCGCTTCGGCATCACCAGGGACAAGCAGACCCTCGACGCCCTGGGCCTGGGAACACCGCCCACCCCGGCACCCTGGGCCGTACTGCGGCTGTTCGCCGCCGGACCCACCCTGGACAAGGCCGACGCCCTGGTCCGTCACAACACTCTGCCGGGGGACCTCAGTCCTGGAGAATTGGAGCAACCCAAGTGAAGCAGGGATTCGTACGGCCCAAGCCCTCCCCACCGGATTCCATCAAGTTCTCACCGGAGCCGATCAAGCTCCTCACACCGCTCAAGGTGCCACCCCCGGAAGGGAAGTCGCCGTGGCTCATCGTCGTCGGCGTGCTGGTCATCGGCCTGGTGGTCGGCATGATGGTGATTTCCTTCGCCTCCGGGGCGAGGACGTTCAACGGTGTCGGTGCGATCTTCCCCGTCTTCAGCATTCTGGGCGTTGGTGCCATGTTGTTCGGGGGCCGCTTCGGTGGCGGCAACAAGCTCACCCGGGGCAAGCTCGACGCGCTGCGTGCCCGCTTTCTGCTGGTGCTCGACGAGCTGCGTGACCAGGTCTCCAGGGCGGCAGATCAGCTCGACGGCAATTACCGCTGGTACCACCCGCCGGTGGACACCCTGCTCGCCGAAGTCGGCGGGCCACGGATGTGGGAGCGCAACCCGAACGGCAAGGACTCGTGGTTCGGCGTCGCGCGTGTGGGCGTCGGCATGACCTCGCTGGTGGAGGGTGGTGCGATCACCTTCAACGAGCCCGACGACATGCCGACCGAGATCGAGCTCGAGCCGGCGACGGGCAAGGCACTGCAGGAGTTCGTGCGGTATCAGAGCGTGGCCTACGGAACCCCGGCGTTGATCTCGTTGCTGGTGGAGCCGGGTTACCGCATCGTCGGTGAGCGCGACGGGGCACTGGCGCTGATGCGGGCGATCATCGCGCAGCTCGTGTTCTCCCACGGGCCCGATCATCTGCAGCTCGTCGTCGTCACCGATGACCCCGAGGAATGGGAGTGGGTGAAATGGCTTCCGCACAACGGTAATCCGCGTCAGGAGGACGGCGCTGGACCCGCCCGGATGGTTTACACCACGGTGGGCGACTTCGCCCGCAGCCAGTTCACCGAGGCCGTGCGGCGCGGTGGGGCGTTCGTTCCGCGTCACGGCGCGGGCCGCGACCCGGTGGCCCCCATGCCCCACACCGTGGTGATCAGCGACGTCGCGCCGGGGGCCTGGTATTCGGTGATGACCTCGACCGGTGTGCAGGGCTGGACGTTCTTCGACGTCCGAGGCGGGGTGCCGGCCTGCCAAGACGACCGCGGGGTGCGGACGTTACGGCTGTCGGATGACGGAGTCGTCGACGCCGTTCCCCGCGACGGAACGTGGGTGCCGGACTCCGGGGAGGGCTTTCAGTTCTTAGCGGTGGCCGATCAGCTGGAGCGATTTGAAGCCGAACAGCTCGCCCAGCAGATCGCGCGCTCCCGGATCGCTGAACCCTACGAGGACATCGGCGACGACATCGGCGACTTTCAGCGGCCCCGCGACATCTTGTCCTACTACGGGGTGACCGATGCCGCGGCTATCGACCTCGACGCCTTGTGGTCCTCGCACAGCGACATCAACTCCGTGGACAACCTGATGATCCCGTTCGCCGCGCGCGCCGACAACGGCGAGCTGCTGTTCGTGGACATGAAGGACATGAACCAGGGCGGCGACGGGCCACACGGGGTCATGTCGGGAACCACGGGCTCGGGAAAGACGACTGCGATCCGCACGCTGATCCTGGCGGCGATGCTCGGCCATCCGCCGGAGAACCTGCAGATGATCCTCGCCGACTGCAAGGGCGGTGCCGGCGTCAAGCCGTTCGAGGGCACCCCGCACGTGCCACACATCATCACCGACCTCGAAGACGACCAGGTGCTGATGGACCGCTTCATCTCCGCCATGTGGGGCGAGATTCAGCGCCGCAAGCAGGTCTGCAACTCCGTGGGCGCCGATGATGCGTATGAGTACAACCAGATTCGCTCCGAACGTCTGCTGCGAGGGGAAGCCTTGACACCCCTTCCACGCCTGCTGGTGGTGCTCGACGAGTTCAAGGAAGCGTTCCGGATCAAGCCGGATCTGCCCGACGTGCTCGACCAGATCGGACGGCAGGGCCGGTCGTTGTGGGTGCACATGCTGCTGGCCAGCCAGGACATCGACGCCCGCGCGGAGAAGCTGCTCGAGAATGTCGGCTACCGAATCGTGTTGCGGCAGAACACGTCCGCCAGCGCGTCAGCAGCCGGTGTTCCGCAGGCGGTGAACCTGCCGCGCGAGGTGGGTGTCGGTTACATGCGCACCGGTTCGGCCGATGAGCTAATCCGTTTTCGGGCCGAATCACTGTGGCGGGACTACCGCCGGCCCGGCGTCGACAGCGACGACGTCGTCGAAGCGACCTCGTCGGACAGCTACCTCGAACCGCAACTGTTCACCACCTCCTGGGTTCCCCTTCCCGAGCATCTGAGCAACGTCGCACCGGTGCAGGTCGAGGCACCGACCGAATCGGTCGAGGAAGAAGACGACGAGGACGACGCCTTGCGCAAGCCCAAGGTCGGTGCGGTCGTCCTCGACCAGCTGCGGATGCGCGACTTCCAACCCCAGGTGCTGTGGCAGCCACCCTTGGACGTGCCGCGTCCCCTCGACGACATCGTGAACATGTACTTGGGTCGGCGTTGGGACGAAAACTACGCCGCCACACCCAATTTGGTGTTCCCCATCGGCATCGTGGACCGCCCGTTCAAACAGGATCAGCATCCGTTGCTGCTCAACACCGTCGGCGACGGCGCAAACCAGTTGATCGTCGGCGTGCGACAGGCCGGCAAGACCACCGCGCTACAGACGGCGATCTGCGCCGCCGCGATGACCCACACCCCCGAGCAGGTGCAGTTCTATGTCTTGGCGTTGTCCTCGACGGCGTTGGAGACAGTCGCCGGGCTGCCGCACGTCGGCGGGGTCGCCGGCATCCTGGACGAGGACGGGATCCGCCGCACCATTTCCGAGATGTTGGAGCTGCTGGAGCGCCGGCAGCGCAGCTTCCCGGCCTGTGGGATCAGCTCGATGCAAGACCTGCGCGACCGCAAGTTCGGCGGTGCTCCGGGCGCTGTCCCCGACGACCCGTTCGGGGACGTGTATCTGGTGGTCGACAACTTCGCGGCGCTGACGGCCGAGGCGTCCAACATCCGGAACAAGGATCTGCTGTCCGCGCAGATTCAGAAGCTGGTCGGGGAGGGCAGCAGCTTCGGCATCCACGTGATCATCTCGGTCACCCGCGACATCGACCTGCCGCCACGGATGCGCGGCTCGTGGCCTCAGCGGGTCGAGCTGAAACTGCAAGGTCCCGAGGACGCCAAGCTGCTTCGAGGCAAGCTGACCGACGCCGTTCCCTCGGGCAAGCCTGGGCGCGGCATGGTGGCGCAGAACTACGTACGTCTGGGCGCGGAAGAGGAGGGTCTGCACACCCTGATCGCCCGCCCGGCGCTGCGCGGCACACCAGATTCAGTCGTCAAGTCCGACAGCGTCGTCGAGGCGGTGCGCCGGGTCGCCGGCAAGTACCGACCGGCACCGCGGGTCCGTCAGCTGCCCGCCGAGATCACGCTGTCGGATCTGCAGGGTCGTGCCGTACGCGAGCGACACCCCGGCATGGCCTGGGCGCTCGACGAGCGCGACCAGCTGGTCGGGTTGGGCGAGGATTCGCCGTTCCTGGTCGTCACCGGCCGCGAGGACTGCGGTCGGACGACCGCGCTGAGGGCAGTCATGCACGAAATCAGGCGGGTCTACGCACCGGGAGCCACTGCGGCCGTGCCCGACCCGCGCGACACCCGCCCCCGTGCGCAGGTGTGGCTGGTCAACCCGCGCCGCGAACTGCTTCGCGTGTTGGACAAGGACTACCTGGAGCGCTTCACCTACCGCAACGACGAGGTCGGCCCGTGGGCGTCGCAACTGAACCAGATCCTCACTGCCCGGCTACCCGAGGCGGGGCTCGACGTCGACGCGAGCCTGGCGCAGCGCTGGACGGGACCGGAGATCTTCCTGATCGTCGACGACGCCGACAGGCTGCCCGCGGGGTTCGACGCTCCGCTGCGGGAGCTGGTGCCCAGCGCCAACGCGGCGGCCGACGTCGGCCTGCGCGTGGTGTACGCGCGGCGATTCGGTGGGTGGGCAGGAGGCGGTCGTGCCGACCCGTTGTTGGGGACCATGCTGCAATCCAATGCGCCGCTTCTGGTCATGGATTCCGACGGCGAGGAGGGCTACGTGCGCGGTCGGTGGAAGGGGCATCCGATGGTCCCTGGCCGCGGATTCCTGATGAGTACCGGCGAATCGGGACGATACGTTCAAGTTGGGCACGTTTTGCCGGCGGATTCCGAGAAATGATTTTGGCGCACCGCAGTACCCCCTTGTGGCCATTACACTCGTATTGGAACACCCAGGCGACCCCGGGAGGAATGTCGAATGTTTGTCAGTGTTGATCCTTTGGAAATGGGCGGTACAGCCGGTACGTTGACCGCCCTGACGTCGGCCTTCACGAGTGGCAACGGGGCGGCGGCGGCCCCGACGACGGCCGTCATGCCCGCGCAGGCCAACGAGACGGCGCTGCTGCTTTCGGCCGCATTCGGCACTCACGGCTCGCTGTACCAGGCGATGGCGGGGATGGCCTCGGCGTGGCACGAGTTGTTTGCCACCGCGCTGGGCACCTCCGGGGCGACCTACGCCGCGACCGAGGCCTTCAACGCCGCCGCGGCGCTGTAGCGCCGCACCACCAGGCCACCCCTCGTCGTGAATGCGGTTCACCCCCACACCGGCGGCGACGGACCCGGTCACCCGGGAACGGCACCGCTGATGGCGACAGCGGCGTCCCCCGTCTCGCTCCACGAGGTGCTGTACCCCACGCTCCACAAGGTGCTCTATCCCAGCCGTTTCCACGGCGAAAGGATCATCCGGTTCCATGATTGAGTACGGAGCCCTACCCCCGGAGCTCAACTCCGCCCGCGCCTACGCGGGTCCGCAGTCTGCGCCGTTGACTGCTGCGGCGACGGCGTGGCAGTCATTGGCGGCCAATCTGTCCAGCAACGCCGCGGCCCTGCACTCGGCGATCATGGCGCTGTTGGCCGGGGGTTTTCAGGGTCCGACGTCGGCGCTGATGGCGACCGGCGGGGCTGAGAACGTCCGTTGGCTCTTTCAGGCCGCGTCACAAGCACAGGAGACGGCGCTGGCTGCCGAGCAGGCCGCCTTGGCCGTCGAGGCCGCGCACGCCGGGGTGGTGCCGCCGCCGGTCATCGAAGCCAACCGCAACCTGTTGGAGGCGCTCGTCGCGTCCAACTTCATGGGTGTGAACTCCGGCGCCATCGCCGCATGTGTCGGCCAGTACGACGAAATGTGGTCCCAGGACGCCTCGGTGATGTACGGGTTCAGCGCTGACGCCGCCGGGATCACCGGGTCGCTGATCCCGTTCATCCCCCCGACGCCGACAGTCAACCCCGCTGGCTTCGCCAGCCAGGCCGCCGCGGTCGCGCAGGCCGGTGGCACCGCGGCCGGGCAGGCAGGGCAGAACGCGGCGACTGCGGGTCAGTCGGCGGCCGGTATGGGCGGCGACACCGGCTCCTCCATCATGACGATGGCCCCCCAGTTCATGAGCGCCGTACCCCAAGCGCTGCAAGGGTTGGCCCAACCGCTGATGGGCGGCATGGGCAACCCACTGCAGAGTCTCGGCGGTTTTCAGTCCCTGCTGAGCCCCTTCATGAGCATGTTCAGCAACCCCGGTATGGGCGGCATCGGGGGTGCGGGCGCGGCGACGACCGCGTTGTCGTCGTTGACCGGCGCCGGCGGCGGCATGGGCGGCGGCGGTTTCGGGGCCGGGGGCGCAGGAGCATTGTCGGCCGGGCTGGGCCGCGCCGGCAGCCTGGGCGGCTTGTCGGTTCCCGCGACGTGGGCCGCTGGCACCCAATCCAATGGCTCCAGCGCTGCTCCCATCTCCTCCACCGGCGGGGCGGGTGCCAGTGGAGCGGCACCCGCAACGGCCAGTGGCGTTGGCGCGGGCGGCACGGGCGGCGCGGGAGCCCCCATGGCGGCGATGCACGGCCGCGACAACTCGTCGGGCGACGGCCCGTCCTACGGCGCACCCGTACGGGTGCTGCCCAGGCCCCGTTGACTCGCTCGCGGCCGGATATCGAAGGGGGTCGGCAACTCAATTCATGAATCTTTCTTGGCGCGTTGCTGTACACCGCGCCCGCGGGACACGATAAACGAGTCCGGCAAAATGCCCAGCATTCACACCGAGTAATCAGGAGCAAACAGATGTCCTTTATGACCGACCCGGCCGCGATGCGCGACTACTCCGGCCGTTTCTCCAACCACGCCACCACCATTCACGCCGACGCCCAGAAGGCGTACTCCGCGGCGGAGCAGATCAACAGCTCGTGGACCGGCGACGCCCAGACCACGTCGCTCGGCACCATGGAGGAGCTGCACCGGGCGTTCCGCAACATCGAGAACCAGATGACGTTCGTCAGTGAGAATCTCAGCCACTCGGCCGACAAGTACGAACAGCAGGAACACGCCAACGCCGCGTCGCTGAAATCCTGACCGGCTCCTCTTCCAACACTTCTCTGAGACAAGGACACTCACGACATGAGCAACATCAAGTACGGATACGCCGACGTCGACGCGCACGGCGCGCTCCTGAAGGCCCAAGCCGCATCGCTGGAGAACGAGCATCAGGCGATCCTCAAGAACCTCAACGAGGCCGCCGAGTTCTGGGGCGGCGTCGGCAGCTCCGGGTTCCAGGAGTTCGTCTCCGAACTCAACCGCAACTTCGCGGTGATCTTCCAAGAGCTTGACCAGCATGGCGGCAAGGTGCAAACCGCCGGTCACAACACCAGTGCAGGCGACCAGGGTGTCGCCGGTACCTGGTCGGTCTGAGCGACGACGACGGGGTGCCGGCCCGCACCTGAACGACGGGTGCGGGCGACCACGACACCCCCCAGCGGCGGTGCCGCTCGAATCGACCGGACCGTCTGAGAATTCGCGGCGGCACCCTCCACCGAGGGTGCCGTCGCTTTCAGTTTCGCCCCCCGACAAACCCACTCGACGAGAAGGACCCGATGATCGACGCCCGAAGCAGCAATCCCGTCGCCGACGTGACGGTCAACCTCCACGGTATGTGGATGCTTCAAGCCATGCTAGACATCTCCACCGTGGCACCGGAACTGAGCACCGTGCCCTACGGGGCACCGAGGGACAGTACGTGGTTCTCCGGAGATCCACGGATCGAACAGCTACAGGACGCAGGTGTGGTGGGCGCCGACGGGCACGTGATCCCCGAGGTGGCCGCGCGAATGCAGGTATTGGCGAGCCCCGACGTCGAAGTGGCCATTCTCATTGCCCGCGGCCCAATTTCGTGGAAGGGACGCATCGACGTCACCGACCCGACGACGTGGCGACGCGACATCCCGGACAATCAGCTCCAGATCGTGCTGGCCCGTCGCGACGGCCGTTGGGTCTCCGCGGCACGCGCCGGTGAGGACATCACCATCGACGACGTGTCAGTCGACGGCGGTTCGGCGGCGTGGCTCGCCGAAGTCCTCGTCGAGCAGCTCAACGCCTTGCACCCGGTCGGTCCGTCGCGCATCGCGGCGATGAATCTTCCGTATGAGGACATGTTGACCGCGGCGGCACAACGTGCGGAGGCGCCGGAGGAACCGCAGCGGGACCTGCCGCTTCGCACGCTGGGCATTCCAGCGTCCGCGGTGAGTGAGCTGGGTGTGCTGCTGGACGAGCCGGTCATCGAGGCCGTGCTGTATGCCCGGGCGTTCAGCGATGCGCGCCGCATCAACAGCACCACCTCGATCGACATCCGCGACACCGAGTCTGGGCGGGTGACGCTGTATCAAATGTTGGCTGCGCGGGGGTCCACCCAGGACTGGATGGTCGTTGCTCCGGGTTCCGCCGGCCAGATCCTGCAAGGTATTCAGACCGTTCTGAGCAGTGTGAACGTGCGGGACTGGGAGAGCCATCAACGGTTTTCCTAGATTGCGCGCCACGGTGGCAACGGTTGTACCGAACTTTCTCGCTTGGGCGTAGTTAACCGGTATTTCGCGGCCCTAAAATTGGAACATCACGACTTGTCAAAACCATTGGGGTGGTTATATGAGCATGGACCCGGACTTCGCCGCGCGGTACCTGAACGAACAGGACGCCGACGACGGCCCACCCAGTCGGAGCCTCGACCACGAGCCCGACGTCGGCGCTGAACCGCAAGCGCCGGCCCAGCCATCGGTGTCAGAACCGGTGGTTCCACCGGCTCGCCCGGTGCCTGACTGGGAGGCCACCACCAGGACCACGGTGTTCGAGCCTCGTCGGCCGGGCCTGCCGGCGCCCTCTGCGCGCCCGGATGATCAATGCCAGTCTTCGACGGGTTCGTTCCAAGCCGCACCTGGCTCGGATTTCGGCGATCCGGTGGCCCGCCACGCCAGCAGCGATGCCGACCACTCCGCCGAGGTCACGCGTCCGCAGGCCCCCGTGCCGCCGCGCCCGTTCACCGCCGGTTTCTCGGAGAACTCCGGGCCGATGCAGGCCGCGCCCCATGAGGGTCACGACTTCTCCCGCGGCCTGGCACAGTCGCACCGCCCCTCGGGGCAGCCGTTCGCAGGTCAACCGCCCGCGGTCTCTCGGCCGCAGTCCTCGCCGGGGTATGAGGTTGCGCGACACGACCACCAGCCGACCTGGGACGCCAGCGGGTCCAGCTTCGCCGACTCCACGGGCAACGCACCGGCCCTTCGCGCCGAGGACGTCGTGGCCCAGCGCAAGTTGCCGCCCGAAATGGGTTGGCGCAAAACCGTTTACGTCGGGTCAGGCAAGACGATCAATTTGGGGGCCGGCCCCGCCGAACTGCGCCTGCGCGACCAGATCGACATGATCAAGACCAACATCCCGGGCAACTACTCGATCGGAGTGGTGTGCGTGCGGGGCGGTGTCGGAAAGACACGGACCACCGCGGGCCTGGGCACCGCCTTCGCCACGTACCGCACCGAGCCGGTCATCGCGATCGACGCCAATCCCACCTACGGGGGGCTTGGACGCGTCATCGACCCGACGGCCACGGCCTCGATCCGAGACTTCCTGGCCGACAACAACCTTCAGACGTACCCGATGGCGCGTCATTACACCGGCAAGAACAAGCCGGGCCTGGAGGTGCTGGGCGCCAATCAGAACGTGGCCAACCCCTTCGACCTGACGCCGAACGCCTTCGACGCATTGCTCGGTCGCGTGCGACGGTTCTACCAACTGTCGATCATCGACTGCGGACCCGAGATCGAGCATCCGGTGATGAAGGCCATCTTCTCCAGCGTCGACGCGCTGGTGATCGTGGGCACCATGAACTACGACGGCGCCGCCGCCGCCGAGACCACCATCAAGTGGCTGGCCGCACGCAGTGAGTACCAGGCCCTGCTGCAGCGGTCGGCGCTGGTCCTCAACGACGTCTACAACTGCGCCGATAAGGACTTCATGGCCAAGGTCCGCGAGACGATCGGCCAACGGGTAGGCGGGGTGACCACGATCCCGTGGGACGAGCATCTCCGGGACAGCCCGCAGCTCGACTTCGACGCGCTGCGGGGCGGCACGCAATACGCCTACCGCGAGCTCGCGGCATGGCTGGCGCAGGGATTCCGAACCGGTCGAACGGCGATACGGTGACTGCGCTGCGCGATGCGCCGGCCGCGGCCGCGGTGGGCGAAGAACACCAGCAGCTGCGCCAGGTGCTGGTGGCCGTCATGGTCGACGACGTGCAGATCGGCATGCGTCTGGACGCTGCCGCCGCCATCGGCGTGCAGACCCCGGCCATCGTCGACCTTCTCAGCAATCGTCTCAGCGAGATTGGCAAGCAGCGTCTGTCGCACCGCTCCGGAGACGGCGCGGCGGCCCGGGGTCGGTGGGCGCTGTGCTGGGTCGACGGCACACCCCTCAAACCCAAGCGTTCGCTGAGCGAGCAGGGCGTTCTGGACGGGTCCATGCTGTGGCTGCGGTTCGTCGACGACACCGAGACGCGGGTCCCGGTGATCGAACACGTCACCAGCGCCATTCCCGCCGAGCTCCGCAAGCGCTGGCCCGCGGTGAGTCCGTCGTGGGCCGCGCGTGTGGCGGTGACGTTGTTGGCCGTCTCGGTGGCGATGATCGACGCACTGCTGCTGCGGTGGCGCTACGGCCATGACGACTGGACGGCCAGCGCGGCAGCAGGGGTGTGCGCGCTGGTGCTGCTGATCGCCGCGGCGGTCACGCAGCTCAGGGCGGCGCGCAACCGACGTACGGCCGGCGACGTCCACCACCTCGAGCCCGACCATGCCGAGGCCCTGCGCTCCGAGCTGTTCGTCGCCGACACGTTCCTCCTGGTGGCCGCAGCCACGACCGCCCTCGCCGCGGCACTGGCCATCCCCGGGTCTCTGGGCGCCGTGCACACCGGCCTGGGGGCGGCGATCATGTTGGCTGCCGCGTTGCTCGTCGTGCGTTTCACCGGCCGTCACATCGCGCTGTGCACGGCGGTTGTCGTGATCAGCGCCGCCACCCTCGCCGGGGGCGTGGCCCGCATGCTCCTGGTGACCTCTGCGGTCACCCTCCTCGGCACCGTTCTGGTGGTGTCGATCGTCTGCATCAAGCTGACGCCCGGCTTCTCCCGAATGCTGGCCAAGCTGCGACTGCCGGTGTTCCCCTCGGCGAGCGGCCGGTGGATCTTCGAGACCCGCCCCGATCTGCCCAGCGCAGTCGTCGTGCCCAGTGGCCGGGCCCCGACGCTGGAGGGCCCGGAATCGGTGCGCAACGTCATCATTTCGTCGGACCGGGCGCACAGCTACTTGACCGGCTTGCTTGCCGGTTTCGGGATTCTGCTGGTGGTCAGCGCCACCGGACTGTGCGACCCTCACACCGATCGGCGCTGGCTGCCCTTGGTGGTCGCCGCCACGAGCGCCGGGGCGATCTTGTTGCACGCCCGCTCCTACACCGACCGCCGGCAGTCGACGCTGCTGGCGGTGATGGCGGTCGCTATCGGCCTGGCCGTCCCGATCCGCTACGCGGTGGGATTGTGGTCACCGGCTGCCCTGTTGATCGGGTGCGCGGCGATGCTCGCGATCACCGCTGGCGGCCTGGCCTTGGCGTCGGTCATCCCGACCCGCGTCTACAGCCCGCTGTTCAAGCAGCTCGTCGAGTGGGTTGGCTACCTGCTGCTCGTCGCACCGTTCCCGTTGACGTTCTGGCTGATGGGTGTGTTCTCGGCGATCCGGTACCGCTCGTGAGCAGCGCTGCCGCGATGCGCACCGCCATGAGCGCGATGGCCGTGGCACTGTTGGCCCTCGGGCCGGCACTGAGCGCGGCGCCGGTGGCGGGAGCGGTTGATCCGCCGAGCATCGATCCCGCGGCGGTACCGCCGGATGGTCCGCCCACCCCACCCGAACCGATGAGGCAGGGCGCGTACTGCCCCCGGGTGGGCACCCTGCCCGGCACCGACTACCGCGTTCAGCCGCGCTACCTGGACATGCTGAACCTGCCCGAGGCGTGGCAGTACGGCCGCGGCGCCGGCGTGACCGTTGCGGTCATTGACACCGGCGTCAACCCCCATCCTCGCCTGCCCAATCTCGTCGGTGGCGGCGACTACGTCTCTGACGGTGACGGGCTCCAGGACTGCGACGCCCACGGCACGATGGTGGCGTCGATCATCGGTGCCGCACCGGCTGACGGCAAGACACCTTTGCCGCCGGCACGGGAAACACGCCGACCCGACACGGTGCCGACCTCGGAGGCACCCCCGCCACCCCCGCCGCCGCCGGCCCCGACGACGGTGATCGTGCAGGTGCCGCCACCGCCACCGCCGCCACCGCCAGACGCGCCTCCGGCGGCCTGGCATCACAGCGGCGGGGGTGCGCTACAAGTCACCCCGGTCGACTTTCGCGGTCCACTGCCTCTCGACGATCCGCCGCCACCGCCGCCACCGGCCCCGAACATTCCACCGGCGGACGCTTTTACCGGGATCGCACCGGACGTGCAGATCCTGTCGATCCGCCAGTCGTCGATCACGTTCAGCCCGGAGAACTCCTTCGGCAACGAAGATCCGGCCACCCGGCGCAAGGCGGGGGACATCGAGTCGATGGCCCGGGCCATCGTGCACGCCGCGAACCTGGGAGCCAAGGTCATCAACATCTCCGAGGTGTCTTGCATGAGCGCGTTGGACGTGATCGATCAGCGTGCCCTGGGGGCTGCGATTCGCTACGCCGCGGTCGACAAGGATGCGGTGATCGTCGCCGCGGCGGGCAACACGACCAACAAGGACTGCAAGCAGAACCCCATCTACAACCCACTTCACCCCAACGATCCACGCGACTGGCAGGGGGTGGGCACAGTCGTCACCCCGGCATGGTTCTCCGACTACGTCCTGACCGTCGGCGCCGTGGACGCCGACGGCAATCCGCTCACCGACCTGAGCGTGGCCGGACCGTGGGTGTCGATCGCCGCACCCGGGACCAACATCGAGAGTTTGTCCGCGCGGGACGACGGTCTGATGAATGCCGTGGAGGGCCAGGACAAGCAGCTGGTGTCCCCAAGCGGGACGTCGTTCTCGGCGGCCGTGGTCTCCGGGGTGGCCGCTCTGGTGCGGCAGAAGTTTCCGACGCTGACCTCACATCAAATCGTCAACAGACTGATCCGCACCGCCCGGCCGCCGGCCCGCGGCGTCGACAATCAGGTGGGGTACGGGATCGTCGACCCGGTGGCCGCGCTGACCTACGACCTACCCGACGGGGACCCACGGCCACCGGACCGCATCGCCGAGCCGCTGGTGCTTCCGCCCCCGCATCCCGAGCGTGACATGAAGCCGGTGTGGATCGCGCTTACCGGCATCGGCACGGTGGCGCTGTTGGCGGCCGCGGCCGTCGGACTCGCGGCCATCGTCCGCAACAAGGGGGCACAGTGAAGTCGACGTTTCCCGTTGGGCTCAGAGTCACCTGGTGGCGCGTGATCGTCGCGTTCGTCACCACGGTGGGTCTCTTGGCGCTGGGCACCCACCTGTGGCACGGGCCCGTCGCGCTGGCCGTCCCGATCGTGGTGGCGGTTCTCGTCGACGCCGCCCTGCTCGTGACCTGGCGTCACCAGACGGTGGGAGCGCTGGCCCGTCACCGGTTGACCAAACGCCGGGCCACGGCCGCGGTGGTGGCCCCGGTGTCCTCGCACCGGCTGCGGTGGACCACCGAGGAAGCCGCCATCCGCGGCGACGAATTCGAGGCTCTCGCGGTGGTCGCCGTGGACGGCGCGTCTCACACTCCCTCCGTGCTGGACCACCACCAGGTCCAGTCCGGAACGCTGCTTCCCGTCGACGTCGTCGCACGCGCGGTGCGGCAGTTCGACGTGTCCCTGGCCGGGATCGACATCTACAGCGTCGGGCGCCGCCGCGCCGGTGACGAGCACCATCACTATGCCGCGACCTACTCGCGGGTCATCGCCGACTACGGCGCGGTAGGTGAACGCAGCACCTGGTGCGTTCTGCGGATGCGCAGCCGAGACAACCTCGGCGCGATCGCCGCGCGGGACTCGGTGGCGGCGACGCTGCTGGCCTGTGCGCGGCGGCTGGCCGTCGAACTGGGCGCACATGGCTGCCCGGCCCGTCTGGTCGACGTCGCCGAACTCGACGAGCTGGACGCGGCGATTGCGGGCCCGTTGACCAACGGGGCGACGGCCCAGTGGTCGGGCCTCGTCCATCCCGGGGGTGTGGTGACCAGCTACTGGCTCTCTCCGTCGGACATCACCACCGCCACGCTGGACCATGTGTGGGCTCCCGACACCGACGCCACGATGACGACGATTCAGCTCCGCCCGGGCGGCGACGGATCGGTGACCGTCGGCGCTTTGGTGCGGTATTCCACGGCAGGAAAGCTCACCGAGGCCCCGCTGCGGGGACTCAATCCGCTGTCCGGACAGCAAGAACTCGCGCTGCGGGCAACGCTGCTGGAGCCCGCCGTGCCGACCCTGCAGCTGCCGCACCGGCAGATGGGGCCGGAGGAGAGGTTGCGCGCCCCCATCGGCGCGACGGGCATCCTGATCGGCACCACCGCCAAGCACCACCCGATGTTGGTTCCCCTGGGCAACGCCCGCCCCGGCAAGCAAGCCTTGGTGACCGTTGCCGGGGAGCTGGCGCTGCTGCTGCAGATCGCTCAACGCGCGGCCGCGACCGGGTACCGCGTCGCGGTGGTCACGGGCCGCCCGCAGCAATGGCGCAGCGCGCAGGCCGCCGGCCTGCGGATCGTGCGGGAAATGCCCGCCGAGCTGCCCGATCGGGGCCGCTCCATGATGGTGGTCTACGACCACTACGGCGCCCCTACCACCCACCCGAGCGCCGCGGTCACCGTGCGCGCGGTGGAGCGGGGAACGGCCAGTGTCGCCGACGTACACCTGGAGCAGGATTCCCGCGACACCGCAGTCATCCGCACCGCCGAGTTCCGGTATCGCCTGCACATCGACGTGACCAAGGAACGCAACGACATCGCCGCCAGCTCCCGGCGCGTGGCCTGATCGGGCGAACGAGACCGCCGTCTCTGGAAAGGGGATACTTCGGCAATGACCAGCATGCAGGCCACCGATGCGGCACGCACGGCGATGACCCGAGGGCTGCTGGCCTCCGGGATCAACGTCGAAGGCGTGATGGCCAAGCACAACCCGGCCGTGGCGGCCGAGCAGTTCCGCAAGGCCACCGCGCTGGACCCCGGCATCTGCGACGCGTGGCTGGCCCGGATCGTCGCCGGCGACGACAGCGTCGAGGTCGTCCGTTCGGCCTGGGAGGCGCGCGAGTCCTACGGCTGGGAAATCCTTCGACTCAATCTGCGCGGGACGGCATTTCGGCCCATGGTCTCCGACGGGCTGTTCCTTCGCCTGGAGATCACCTCGCGCGACGCGCTGCGGTCGGCGCTGGCCGTGGCGCTGATCCGCGAGAAGCGTTTCCCAGAGGCCAACACCCTCCTGTCGGAGGCAAGCCCCACCGATCCGTTCGACGCCGACTCCCACGCCTACGCCCGTGGGCTGTTGCAGTTCGAGGCCAAACGCTGGCCCGACGTGCTGACCGCGTTCCCCGTCGACAAGGTGTGGCGGTTGCCGATCTACGGGGTGGCGGCCGCGGCGATGTCGGCCACCGCCCTGGCGTCCCTCGGGGTCTTCGAGGACGCATTCCGCCGCGCCCAAGAGGCGGTCAACAGCGACCTGGCGCCTGCGGCGAGCACCGTGGCGCTCTACACCCAGGCGATGTGCCTGCGCCACCTCGACAAGGCTGATGACGCCAATCAGCTACTGCGGCGCGCTTACTCACGCGACGCTCAGTTCGCCCCGGCGCGCAAGGCCTTGGACGACCAGACGATTCGCCTCGTCCTCACCAGCCCCGAAGCCATCGAGACACGCACCGACCCGTGGGATCCCGACAGCGCCCCGTCGAAGGAGGCGGCAGAGGCGGCGAAGCATTCGGTTGAAGCGAACAAGCTGCTGGCCGAGGGCGACGCCGAGCTCAACGCGATGCTCGGGATGGAGGCCGCCAAACGCGAAGTCAAGCGGATTCGCTCCACCACCAAGGTCAACCAGCTGCGCGCCAAGGCCGGCCTGCCGGTGCCTGTCAGCTCGCGCCACACGCTGCTCCTGGGGCCCCCGGGGACCGGTAAGACGACGGTGGCGCGCTCACTGGCCAAGCAGCTCTGCGGACTCGGCGTCTTGCGTCATCCAGGAGTCGTCGAGACCCGACGTTCCAAGCTCCTCGGTCGGCACATGGGCGATGCGGAGAAGAACACCGAAGCCGAGATCGAGTCCGCGATGGGCGGGTCGCTGTTCATCGACGAGATGCACAACCTCTACGAGACCGGCTATTCCGGTGGCGACGCCTACGGCACCGCGATTTTAGAGACCTTGCTGCCGTATCTGGAGAACGACCGCGCCGATCTGGTGGTCTTTGGCGCGGGTTATCCGAACGCGATGGACCGCATGTTGACGGCCAATCAGGGCCTGCGACGGCGCTTCCCGACGGTGATCCGCTTCGAGTCCTACACGCCCACGGAACTGTGGCAGCTCACCGAGCTGATGGCCGCCGAATATCAGGACGTCCTCTCCGCCGACGTGGAGGCGACGCTGCGGCCGGTCTACGAGCGGTACTACCTGCAAGAGAACAGGTCTCCCGACGGAGACGTCATCCGCGGAACCGATTGGCTGGGTAACGCGGGGTTTGTGCGCAACATCATCGAAAAGGCGCGCGATCACCGCAACAACCGCGTCGACAACGAGGACCTCGACGCACTTCTCGCCCAGGACGACCTGCTGACCGAGGCCCAGCTCCTGCCCTTCCAGCAGCTCATCGCCGAAGACGTCGCCGAGGGTGTCGCCGCCGCGGTGTCCGACGCTGAATCCGGACGGTCGCCGGCAGAGTAGTCGGCCTGCGTGCGAGGCTGCCCCACCTTCTATGCGCTCTAGGATGGCCAATCATGTATGACGACACGGAGATTCGCGGTTGGATGCGAATGGCGGTCGACCTCGGCAAGAACACCGAGACCCAAGGAGATCCGCGGATACCCCGCGTCGGAGCAGTGGTGGTGAAAGACGGCGAGGTGATCGGCTCCGGATACCGCGGTATGACGAACCCCACGCATCACGCAGAGTTCGACGTGCTGAGAGCCATTTCGGAGCCTGAACTCCTCAAGGGGGCAGTCGTCTTCTCCACGCTCGAGCCGTGTTCCAGGCGCGGCGCTACGAAGACCCCGTGCGCACGCCGCCTGGTGGAGGCGAACGTCGGCGAGGTGCACATCGGAATCTATGATCCGAACCCTGTCATCTACCGCGAAGGTTGGAAGATCCTGACCGACGCTGGCATCACGGTGCGGGATTTCCCGGCGGATCTTCGGGACGAGATCGCGGTCGACAACGCCACATTCCTCGCTCGGTACAAGAGGGCATCAGGGGACCGCGGTTCGATCAGGTTTGATCACAGACTCAACGGCGGGAGCTACACCGTCGAAACATCCATAGGCGACTTCGTGATTCACGCTGACCAGGGCTACGTTTACGACCACAAGAACAACGTGGCCGTGGTCCCACATGCCACCGAATTCGCGCAGATCGATGACCCGTCAGCTCTTCACTTCGAGAACTATTACACCCCGATGCCGACAGGCCGCATCGCTTGCATGCGAAGCCCTAACGGGTACCTGCTCATCAAGAGGACCGAAGGCGAACCACGGGGCGTGAATGCGCTCGACTTCGACTACGAAGTCCGCGGCTCGACGACTCTCTGAGTCTGGGGGACCCGTCGCCGGCCCCGCGCTTCATCCCGGGGAAACGCCGCGCGCCGTAGCAGTTGCTAACGGCCAGGCACTGATTCGTCGCCTTCAACGATGGCGTGCGCCTGGGCGAAGTAGAGCTCCGCGTATTCGCGCTCGCGCGGTGAACAACCCGGCGAGGTCAACACGCTGGATGCGTGGTCACGAGCCGAGCGCGCATATTGCGTGCGGCGGTGGTCGTCCTGGGCCGCAGCCGCCTGGTGCAGGTCCGCCCGCGCGGCGGCCAGCGATAGGTTCGTCGACATCGCCGCGCCGTGCACCACGGTGGCCGCGACTGGTGCTGGTGCGGTCATCGAGGGTTCCTTCCGGGTACGGGATCGGGGCCGTCCTGGGTGTGGACGGGCGGGCGCGCCGGGCGTCCTTGGGGCCCGCGCGAACCTGGACTGGTTGGCGCGGGGAGCTGCGGACGCGCCCCGGCACTTCCGGACTGACGCGGCAGTGGCCGCGTCGGCGTGGGCGGCGCACCGGTGGTAGTGCGGGCGTCGCGCCGGGGGTGCGCGTCGCTGGTGGGCTGGTTGCCGGACATACCGCTCGTAGCGTGGCCCCGCGCTTTGGAGCCGACGCTGGCCATTGCCGCGGCGGGGAGCACGACCTCGGGTGCGAGGACCGCGGCACCGGCCTCGGCGGCACCGGCCGTTGCACCACCGAAGGCTCCGCCGGCCGTCGCGGCGCGTCCGGCCGATGCGCCGCTCGACGCGGCGGCGGGGGGTGGGGCGAGCTTCGTCGTGGCAAGGCCGGGTTGGCCGGCTGCAGGGCGTCCGGTGACCGGGGCGTGGGTGTATGCGTCACTACCGGTGTTGCTCTCCGAATCTGATGTGCGCGAGAACCGTTCGCGGGTCTTGTCGGCGAGGTCGCGCCCCTGGGCCGCCTTGGCTTGGCCGCGCTGGTACCCGGTCCTCCCCAGATGAACGGCCCGTTGGACGGAATGGGTGAGGTCCTGGCGGGTGTGGTCGTGCAGTATCTCGCGTTTGAGGTACCAGAAGACACCGGTGGCCACCGCTGACCACAGGGCCACGAGGACCAGCATGGCGACCGGGCTCGTCATACCCACTTGGGACGCAAGTCCGCCCGGCGCAACGGTTTTGAGGATGAGCATCGCTGCGATGCAGGTGTAGAGCACGTAGACGAACACCAGGAAGGCGTGACGGAAGAACTGTTCGAGCCGGCGACGTGCCCGCCGTCGCGGGGCCCCGTGGATCATCGCCGGTCCCACGGCGAAGATGGCCATGACGGCGTTGAGCAGCGCCGCCCCACAGACCATGATGTAGCTGTAGGTGATGTAGAGCACGAAGACGGCGAAGACCAGGCCCAGCAGACAGAACCCGATGCCGAGGGCGAACACGCTGCCGTCGATGGTCTGGGCGTAGTGCAGGGCTTGGGGGGCACCGCAGGATTGCATGGCGTGTGCCGGGGCGTCCCGCACGCCGCTCATGATGGCCGCCGACCAGTCGTGGCCGCAGCTGCCGATGGAGTCGACGGTGGTCCCGAAGTTCCAGAGCTGCAGGGGCGCTCGTAGGAGAGCGTCGGCCAGCACGCCGGTGAGGTGGCTGAGCTGCCCGGTGGCGCCGCCGGTGGCGATGGGGCCGTTGTTGGTGGCTGCTTGGGCGACGCTGAAGCCAAGTGTCCTGGCTTGGTTGAGCAGGCCGTCGTTGCCGGTCAGTTCACCGAGAGGGTCGCGGGTGAGCCAGAGGCCGATCATGCCGATCGCGAATGCGCTGAGGATGATCGAGGTTCCGTGGCCGCGCCGACCGTGCCAGAGGATGTGGAAGCCGCCGACGCCGATTCCCAGGGCGAGGCAAATCGGGAAGACGTGCAGGTCGACGAGCAGTTGCCGAAGCGCTTCGAGGATGGGCTTGAACCAGGTGGCCAGCCAGTACAGCCATGTACTCGACATGGCGAATTTGAGGAGCCACAGGACGCCGGCGAGCAGGAAGATGTAGACCGAGGCTTGGGCTTGGACCCAACTGGCGACGGTCTCGTGGGTGAGGCCGGTGGTGATGGCGTGTGCGCCCCAGCGCATCCAGGAGCCGGGGTCGACCACGCTGACGTCGGGTCCGCCTTCGGTGAGGGCTTCCATGGTGTCGACGGTGGACAGGAAGTACGCGCCGACCGGCACGCCGTAGCTGTCGGTGATGCCGGTCCAGTTCAGCGCGGCCCCCATGGTGGCGGCCGTGGCACGCGGCGCGGCGGCCAGCGCCCAGAGTGCCAGCGTGTGGGTCACGGCCCAGATCAGCAGGATACGGCGCAGGCGTGGGTGGATGGCCAATTCGTAGCCGCACCGCTCGGCCACGACGTGGCGCAGGGGAGCGCGAAGGGGCAGGGCTGCAACGGTCATCACGCCGCTCCTTGTCCTGGTGTGGTGTCGTAGGCCCGGTGCAGGGCTTCGTCGGGTTCGCGGGCGACGCGGATCGACCCGAGACGGCCGAATTCGTCGACGAAGAACGCCCGCCCCTCCAGGTCGCCACGGCCCTGGGAGAGGGTCCCTTCCTCGGTGAGGTCTTCGTCGAAGGCGGTGGGGTCCCGCATCTGGCTGGGGGCGGCCTTGGCCAGGAAGAAGTCTTGGAACTCGGGGTATTCCTGCAGGGGCAGGCCCACACTTGCGGCGACGGCTCGGGCGATGCCCTCTTTCTCGAAGGGCACGATGACCTGTTGGGTGACGAATTCGTCGCCCATCAGCGCGAGGTCCTTCACCGGGTTCTGGGTGATGATGATCATCCCGGTGTAGTGCTTGCGGGCACGGCGGCTGATGAGGTGCGCGTCGCGGGCTCCGGTACGCGAATTCAGCAGGGGGCCAGCCTCTTCCAGGACGAGGAGACCGAAGCGGTCGGTGTTGTTGAAGAAGCTCACCCGCGCCAGCCGCACCAACATGCCGTAAATGGCGATGGAGGCGCGCTGGCGGTCGCTTAGGGCCGCGTAGAGGTGGGGACTGGACATCTCTTCGGCGTCGGGAAGATCGAGACTGCCGGTCTGCCAGATGGTGACGTCCAGCGCAGTGAGGTCGGGGACCGGGAGTGAGTCGTCGAAGATGGCCTTGGTGAATTCGTAGGTGGCCCACGACTCCAGCGCCAGCAGCACCGGACGCAGGTCCTCGGCCAGCTGCGCGACCGGCGCGGGTCGGGTGTCGGCTTCACCCACGGGAGCTTGGATCCCGCGGATGTAGCTCATCAGGGCGGCGGTGCTGGTGATCTTCAGAGTTCGGCGCGCGGGAGGGGTCAGCAGGGTGCGCAGTCGGCCGACGGCGACGCTGCGCACGTCCAGGCCCAGCATGGGGATCATGTAGTCGAGCCAGTAGGAGCCGGCGACCCGGTCGGGGAAGATCCGCAATGCGTCGCACCCGAAGTCTCCACCGGCCATGTCGATCACGGCCTTGTTGGGCACGTCGGCCAACGCGGTTGCCCACTCGCCGTACTCGTCGGGTTCGACGATGAACGCTTGGGCGCCGCGCTGGAGCTCGGCTTTCACGACCCGTTTGGCGGTGTAGGACTTGCCGTAGCCGGGGGCGCCAGCGCAGACCAGGCAGGGGTTGTGGTTGCGGCGGGCGGCGGCGGGCAGGTCCAACAGCACGGCGCTGTTGTTGGCGTTGCTCTTGTTGAAGCCGAGCAGCATGCCGGTCGCGTTGCCCAGCTGGGCCGAGATCAGAGGCACGAACCGTGACCACTTGGTGGCAGTGGTGGCGTGGTCGAACTGGTCGGCTCCGCTCTTGTGCTGGGGCACACCGGGGTTGAACACCGACCACAGCCGGGTGTGGGCTCCACGGTAGTGACGCACGACGATCTGGCCGGACTGGGTCATCTCTTCACGCAGACGCTTGATGCTGTGGTCGAGGGTGGGCGCGTCGGCCGCGCCGACGTGGACGAAGAACGAGGCCGTCATGGGTTGCTCGTCGATGTTGGCCGACAGCAGTCGGTTGTATTCGGCGATCTTGCGTTCGGTGGATTGCAGCTCGGTGTAGCCGTTGCGGACGTCGCCGCGGTGGTCGTACTGGTCGTCGATGTTGCCGCGCGCGCGGTCGTTGCGCCGGAACTCCATCTCCCGCGGTCGGGCGGTCAGGTTGATGGCGAAGTCGAACACCGCGCCGGTGTCGAGATCGTCGAGCGCGGAGAGGAATTCCGATCCCGGGAACACGATGCCGCCCTCGGGGGCGTCCACCACGGGCAGGATCGCCTGATAGCTGTCGGGGCTTACGGGTCCGTCGCCGGCGGACGACACCCGGACGTACTTCTTCCAGGACGGCAGCGCGTTGAAGATGCCGGGCCGTTGCGGGCGGTGCTGCTGGTCTCCTTCGTCGAATGCCGCGATTGGCAGCTGATCGGCGCGGATGCTGGCCGTGCCGACGGGGCTGCGCCGCGGCAGCGGATCGGTATAGGTTCCCAGCCAGGCGTTGTGGCGCCAGAACCACGCCGACATGGTCGGCGTGACCGGCACCGGTGAGAATTCCGGTGGCAACGAGTTGGCGATGTCGTAGGCCAGCTCGGTGTAGGCGCGTAGCGAGGAGTCGGAGTCCTTGTCGCGTCCGGCAATCCAGTCCTTGAGCTTGGTGGCCTGCCCGACGACGTTGTGTCCGGCGCGGCCCGCGTCGACCGGCACCATCAACCAGAACAGCCGTGTCTTGGGGTCTTCGGCGGCGAGCTGGTCGGCGACCTGGGCGCAGCTGGCCACCCAGTCGGTGCGCTCGCGGTAGCCGTGCACCATGGCCCGCAACAGTTGGCGGTGGTCTTGGGCGACGCCGAGGCCGAAGAGCCAACTGTCGGCGGGGAGTTCGCGTCCCAGCAGCATGTGCAGGTCGGCCACGGCGGTCTTTCCGCGAGTCGACTTCAAGTGGTAGGGCAACCCGGCCAGCAGGAACCCCGCGTAGACCGATCCACCGACACCGAACCACAGATTGTCGACCAGTTCGGGCCGCGCCAGGATTGCGGTGTCGGTGCTGGTGCAGACGGCTGGTCGGGCCGCTGCTCTGAGTGCCCGCAGGCGAAACGCCATGCTCGGACGCGTACGGGGGACCATCGCGCCGAGGCCCGTCAGTGCCGCCGTGAGGGCCACCCCGACGATCAGGATGCCCAGCGCATGGCCCGAGGACAGGTTGAGCACGGTGAGCAGCACGGTGACGACCGTGCCCACGACCGCGGGGACGGCCACCCAGACGCGCAGCGGCTTGTCGAACAGGACGTTGGTGTAGACGGGGGTGTCGTGCACCCCGGTGAACAGTTGCGCGGTGTCTCCCATGATCAGCCGAACTGCCCGGAGGTGACGCCGGTGCGGGTGTCGACGGTCTGCTTGGCCGAGACGTAGATGGCGTAGGCGCTGCCGATGACGACGGCGCAGATGATGCCGGCGGCCACCCACCCGATCGCCGATCCGATGCGGCCACCGCCGAAGGCGGCCAACCCTCGGGCACCGCCGGCGAGCAGGAACAGAATCGCCAGGATGACGACCATGAACGTGTACAGGCCTTGGGTGCCTTGGACGAGGTCGGCGACGGCCAGGATGCGGGTGTCGGGGAGCTGAGTCATGTCGTTTCCTTTTTCTGTGGTGGGTTATCGGGCGGGTTGTCCGGGGCTGGCTGCCACGGGAACGAGTTGTGCGGTGCCGTTGAGCAGCGGGCCGGGGTCGATGCGGGTGACGCTCCAACTGCCCGACCGCAAGGTCAGGGTCAGCGGGTACTGCTCGGTCTGCGGGGCGTAGCGGTTGGTGAGCTCGGAGACGGTCGCCAGCACCTGCACGGTGGTGCCGTCTGGGGGGGCCTGTTGGCCGGGGTCGACCATGCGAGTGGCGGCCAGGGTGGTCATCAGGACCCGTTGGCAGGTGCTGGCGGCGGTGATGCCGGAGTCGGCGGCGACGTAGCGCTCCAGGCCCCCCACGGGGGTCAGGTAGCTGTTCAGGAAGCCGGTCACGGTGTCGGAGAGCGGGTTTCCGGTGGGGCGGTTGCGGCCCTTGTCGTCGGACGCTCCGACGGGTAGGGAGGCCGAGTAGCCCAGGGGCAAGGTCGCGCCGGCCCCGCCTTCGTTGACCGTGGCCAGCAGTCCGGACGCCCGCAACCCGTACTTGCTGAACAAGACGTTGACTTGGCGCAGCGTGGTTTCGGGGGTGGCGCTGTCGTAGGCGCGTTGGTTGACGCGCACGACGACCTGCCACTGTTCGACGTCGCTGTAGGTCGCGGTGCGCACGATCTTGGCGATGACGGTGGAGTCGACCACGACCGGTGGAGTCGTGGGCAGCGAGCGCAGCTCCTCTGGCGCCCAGCAGGAGTTGAGCGCTGAGCGCTGCGCTTCGGTGACGGTCAGCAGCAGGCGCACGCAGTTGGTGGCGTACCCGCCGACGTAGTCGGTGCGGTTCACCGCGGCCCGGGCGGGACCGTCGACGTCGAGGGGTTCGTCGGTGATCCATCCCCAGATGGTGCTCAGCGCGACGATGGTGCAAGCGCCGAAGGCGATGGCCGCCAGCGTCTTTCGGATCGTGGAGCCGCCGGTATCGAGGCGCCGACGCCAGGTGTTGGTCAACATGCTTGGTGGCGTGGACATGATGGTTGGGGCCTTTCTCACAGTGGGGGGTGGCCGAGGATCTTGATGGAGGACACCGCGACGGTGTTGTCGACGGGGTCGGACCCGGCGGTGTCGGTGGTCCCGAAGTTAGGGTCTTGACTGGGCGCGGCGCTGGGCTCCGCCCCGGCAACGGGCGCGCCGAAGACACCGTCGAGCAGCCCTCCGCCCGGGGGTGGCGCTCCTGGCGTGTCGGGTGCCGGGGTGTCGGCGGGTGGGCGTGAGGTCTGCAGCACGATCATTTGGATCTGTGAGGCGAGCACTCCTTGGTCGGGACCGTTGGACGGCATGGGTTGTACGACCGGGCCGTGAGCGTTCTTGGTGTCTTGGGTGACGACGGTGCGGTCGGCGCCGTTGATGAGGATCCATTGCACGCGGGTGACGACGCGGTGGGCCATCCATTGATCTGCGCCGCTGGTGTCGGTGCCGACCCAGCCTGGCGTGATCGAGATGGCCGTGACCTTCATCGGCTTGCCGAGGTCCAAGGTCAGGACTTGTCCGTCGGAATCGCGCATGCACACCCACGCCCGTGTCGGGTCGTCGCTGGCGACGTTCTGCGCCGAAGCGGACCCGGCCTGCGGACACGGCGAGGAGGCCTGGAACGGAATCGGCACGTCCTGGGTGGGGTCGTTGACCGGCGCTGCGGCCGGCGCGGGGGGCGGTGCGACGGCGACCACGGAGGACTGGTTGGACGGGGTGGGCCCCGGCGCAGGGTCGGACTGCATGCCGATCATGGCCGCTGCCAGCCCGACGGTCACCACGGCGACGGCCCCGGCGAACCCGATGACGATGGGCTTGCTGAAACGCGCTGGCCGTGAATCTGTTTCGACGTCGCCGTGGGGTTCGTCTAAGTCATCCCCTGGGGGAGCCGCCTGGGCCCCCTCACCCGCGACGACGTCAACGCTGAAGTCGGCATCGGGGTCGTAGCCCGCGTCCGGGTCGTAGCCGGCGTCCGGGTCGTAGCCGGCGTCCGGGTCGTAGCCCGCGCCCGCGTCGTAGCCCGCGTCCGGGCCATAGTCGGCGTCCGGGTCATAGCCCGCGTCGTCAGAGTAACGGGGGTCGTGTCCGGCGTCGGGGTCATAGGTGACGTCGGGGTAGGAGTCGTAAGCGGCATCCGGGTCGTTCCCGACGTCGGGCTCGTCCGCCGCCGGTGGCGCGACGTCAGGCGGCGCGGGAGCGGTCCATTCCGACGCCGCACCCCGGTCGTTCTCCGGTCGGGCCGCAGGCCTGAGGTCGCCGTCGGAATGGAGGTTTTCGACCTTTCCTGGGGCGGTGGACTCGGCGACGACGCCGATCGGGGACGCCCCGTCCCCGTCGATGTAGGCGAGGACACGTTCTGTGTCGCTGTACCGACTGGCTCCGGTGGCGCTCGTCATCGCGCCACCGCCGCACGCGTCGCGCCGGGGGCGACGACATAGCAAACCATCCGAGCGGCACGTCGTGTGCGGCCAGGCCGCATCGGTCGTGGATCGGACGGGATGGTCTCACGGTCTGATGTCGTGATGGTCATGAAGGCTCCTTTGAGGTCTTAGAACGAGCGTAAAGGCGGCAGACACTCGCTTTCTACGTCCATAGCTAAAAGGTTTCCGGGATTGTTAGCGTCTGTTTTGTGAGCGCAATACCAAAGGACGGAACAGGTCGTCTGCTGTTTTTCCTGGAGCAGCGACTGGCGCAATTGCGTTGGACGCGGGAGGACTTGGCCACCCAGGGCGGCCCGTCGCCGTCCACGGTGTATAAGGCCATCGCCGGCGGCCGGCAGCCCACCGAGCGCACACTGGCCCGACTGGAGTTGGCGCTGGGGTGGAAGGCGGGATCGGCGCACCACATCATGTCTGGCGGTGCCCCCGCAATCTCGATAACCCATGAGGTCACGGCCGTTGCGTCACGGATCGACCAGGAGCTTGCCCGGGGCGAATCCTCCGGTGTCGGGCGCACCGCCAAGGAGTTGCGCGAGTTTCTCTTGGGCGTCGCACAAGGGTTGGAGCGCTTCTACTCTGGTACTGAGCACACGGCGGCGGAGGTGCTCGATGTCAACGCCAGCTGACCGGTTCGACGAACTCCGCCGCAAGTGGATCGCCCGGCATCAACACACTTTCATATTCCAGAAGAGACGGGCCGAAATTCTGGCCCGACAAATTCGCGACCGCGCGCAAGAATTGAGCGGAGCGCGGGTTGACGCTGCCGATGACGACGTAATTCATCCGCTTTTGATGCGTCCGGTGAAAACGCCGTACGCCGGTGTGGACATGGCTATCGTCGCGGTCGCCGCGGTCCTGGCCCCGCTGGGCTGGCCCGTTGGCCGCTGGGTGCACAAGACGGTGGTACAGCTAATTCCCGAGTCGCTGCGCTCCTACCCCGTGGCGGCCTTCATGTGGGCCGCTGTCATCACCGGTCTCCCCGTCGTCCTGCTCTACGAACCGGGCCCCACGCTGACCCACACCGTGCTCGTCCCGTGGCTGCTGGGTCAGCTGCCGGCGACAGCGCTCACCGCCGGCGTTTACGGCATCCTCGACGGCTGGCTGGCCGTGGACGGGTCCCGCGACTGGTGGCCGATGCGCCCACCGGCGGCTGTGGAAAGCGTCGACTTCGGGTTCGAGGTCGACGCCCTGCCGATGCCGGAGATCTTCGACACCTTCCCCGCTCCGCCGCTCGGCGAACGCACCCCGTTCGCGCGTGAACGCCCCACGAGGGAGGACCGATGACCTACAAACCACCCCCTACGCCGTTCTGCGGCTTCGTCCGCAACAAGGACACCAACGCCCGTGCCGTCGCCGAGTCCGGCCCGATGGTGCTGGTGTCCGCACCGACCGGAACCGGCAAGACGCGCAGCGTCTTGGCGCCCGCAGCGGTGCTGTGGCGAGGACCGGCCGTCGTCGTCAGCTCCAAGGACGACCTGTTTCAGCTTGTCGCGCAACGCCGATACGGCCCGCACGCGCTGATCGACCTACGACCCGACTACGACGCCACCTACCCGGGTGTCACTGCAATGTCATTCGATCCCACGAAGATGATCAGCACCCCCGACCAGGCGGTGACCGCGGCCAACACGATGATGCAGATGTCGGCCGTGGGCATGGGGTCCGGCGCGGACTCGGTCTCCGACGCCGGGATCTGGGAGTCCAACACCGAAGGCCCCTTGGCCGCAATGCTGTTCGCCGCCTCGCAGAACGAGAAGGGGATGGACTGGGTACTGCTGGCCGTCGACAACATGGAGTGGGACGACGAAAAGCTCCCCGTGGAGCCGGGCTGGCAGTTGGCGGCGATGGCGGTGGACAACTATCCGCTGTTCTACAACGCGCTGCGCCGCACCTTGGACATGGATCCCAAGCAACGCGACAGCATCGCGTTGACCATGCGCAAGGCGGTGATGCCGTGGATGCGCCTGTCGTTGCGCGGGAATCAGCCCGAGCCGTTCACCGCCGACTTCCTCGACGATCCCACGGCCACGCTCTACGTCCTGTCCTCTCCGGAGGGCGCCATCGCCGGAGCCGCGGTCACCCTGCTGGAGAACCTGGTGAAGCTGTGGCGGGCCAAGACCGCCCGCAAGGAGATGAGCCACCGACTGCTTATCGTGATCGACGAGGCCGCCAACGTCGCCCCGATGCCCGCGCTACGACGCCATGTGGGTGAGGGTCGCGGACTTGGCGTGAATCTGCTTCTGGCAGTGCAGGCGTCCAGCCAGTTCGACACCGTGTACGGCAGCGCGTACGCCAACGAGCTGCGCGACATCTTTCCCGCCGTGCTGATCCTGTTCGGCGCCCCGGAGATGGAGATTCTGCGCCGAGCCGAGGAGTGGAGTCTGCTCACCACCCGCCGGCAAGAATCGTTCGATCAAGCGAGCGGGTCGAAAACGCTTTCGTCGAACACCGACAGCACGCTGGACTATCGCCGACTCCTCCCCACCAACAGGAACCGCGCCAGGCTGGTCCTGCGCGGGACACCGGGAATCGAAACCGAGTTGGAGGACTGGTCGGACTTCACCCGGCTGCTCGACGAGCAAGCTCGGCGCACCGCGTCGGCCGGAACCGCTGCCTCCTCGCACCGTGGTTCGGTGTGGACGCAGATCACCGAGCGTCATCATCAAGCGGTCGAGGCGAGCAGGGGACCGCGATGACCGCGGCGTCACGGGCCCAGCCGTGCTCTCCGGTGTCGCCGAACGCGCGGCGTCCTGCCGAGAGGGCGGCGCTGCAGGCTCTCGTCCTGGAGGTTCTCGCCTGCAACGACACGTCGTCGACGGCCGCGGTGCGCGACGCGCTCAACCACCCTGACACCAGCGGCCAGCACGTCGTCATCGAGCAGGTCTACGCGTCCTTGGTTGCGCTGGAGCACAAGGGGTTGGTGCGTCGGAGCACCAACGCCGCCGGGACCCGTCCGCTCTGGGAGCTGTGCTCTCCAGAGTGCCCACCCCCAACACCGAGGTCACACACGATGCCCAGCACCGTCACCGCCACTGTCACCGCCCCCGCCGCACTGGCGGACGTACCGACACCGGCAACGATCGAGGACCGCCTCGCGCGGATCGACTCTGTAGGGCAGGCACATCGCCTCGCCGAAGTCGTCCTCGAGAAGTGGGACAGCGGTGTCTGGCAGCAGTGGAGACCCGTGGCCGCCGCACCGCTCGCCGGGTGGCTCTACACCGCGAGCCGCCACGATGTCAGCGAAAGGGTCGACTGGATCCTGCGCGGACTGGCCCACCGAGCGCACTGGGTCCGCGCGGCCCGGTACGTCGAGCACGATCGACAGCTCCACGACAGCTTGCGGTCCGTCGCACGGCTCGACGACCGCCAGTTCGCCGACGTCGGCTGGACGCTGGTCCTGGCACTGCTGCCGTGGTCAGCCTGCGCAGGCAATCAGCCCTCGCCGCCGTTCACGGAGGCACGGTGACACCGCGGCGCGGCCCGTGGCTCAGCGGGTTGATTCTGGCCCTGCTCGGCACGGTCTGGATGGTGGGCCAAGTCGTCGGCGGCCTGATTTCCATGGCGGGAGACCTGATGACGACGTTCCCGTCCGGCCCCACTCCCGGCGTCGGTTCGACCACCGCCGGGCTAGCCCCATAGACCGGAAGGGTCACGCACAATGATCGTCGAAATTCGAACAGCCGCAGAGGCTCTCGCCGTGGCAGACCGTCTCCTGGCCGCACGCCGAGGGGACGCCGCCCTCTGGAGGTCCTACGCGACCTCTCCGTTGGCGGCCGTCCTGCTGACAACTGCGCATGCCAACGCTGGGTTCGCCGATCTGGCCGCGGTCCGCGACCTGCTGGTCGGGACCTCCTCGGAGTCCGACCACGACCTCGAATCACGGTGGGGGAGCGTGGCAGATCGCTGCCCTCACCGCTTGCTGGGCGACGGGCTGCTGCTCAACGTGGCCGGCCTTTCGCCCGTGCAGCGTGACTCGCTGCTCGTGACGGCCCTCGACGCGCTGACGCTCGCATGACGACCCACGGGCCCAACACGGCCCCCTTACGCCGCCCCGACGACACGGTGAGGACAATATGGCCCGCAAACGCAAAGACGCTGAACAGCCGGATTTGTTCAGCCTCTTCGACGAGGAGGGTGGCGGTGACCAGTCCCGAGATCGCCCAGACCGTGGCCGAGGTCTACCGCGAGCATCTGAGCCTGCCGGCCGAGTGGACCCCGGCGCAACGGCAGTCCTTCCTGGACAAGACCGCGGCCACACTGAGCCGCCAAGTCGCGGAGCTGGCGGCGGAGCTGGGGGAGCAGGCCGTCCAGGAGTGGACGACCAGCCACGGCGAGCATCCGGACTACCTGACCAAGGTCGGGCTGCTCAACACCGCGATGCTCTCGGCGAAGGAGATCGTGCTGTCCCAGCAGCTCTACGAGCTGATCCCGCCGCCGGAGACGCCCAGCGGGGACCTCGACCTGCCGAGCTCCACCGAGACGCTGCCGTGGACGCAGCGCTGGACACACACGCAGCACCGCACAGAGCCGACCGAGGAGCTGGAGGAGCTGGTGGCCAGTCTGTGGCCGGCCCCGCAGTTTTCGGCCGTGTTCCGGATCAAGGCGGGGTATCTTCTGGCCGCGCGAGCCGAGGACCAGCTGCCGCTGCCCCGCCAGGCCCACGACCCGCTGACCGAGGAACTGGCGCAGCTAGTGTTCCAGGATCTGCGCGACGACGGGCTGCCCGCCCGCTAGAGGCGCAAGGCTCGCTGTTCGACGAGCCGGACCAGCCCACCGACCCTCGTGTCGTCGACCCCGGCGGCGCTGACCTGCCCGCTCCGACACCGCCGCGGGCACCGGTACTACCCGAGTCGGTCGACGTGGAATCAGAGCTGGGCAGCTCGGCGGACTTCCCGGCCAGCACCGAGGTGTTGGTGCCGTCGGGGCCCAAGGCGCGCGCGCGGGCCAACATCGCGGCCTTGGAGCTGGTGACGCGGTTGCAGGCAGCCGAGCGGCCTGCCACCCCGGCCGAGCAGCGCGTCTTGGCGGCGTGGTCGGGGTGGGGGGCGGTCCCGGAGGTCTTCGACACCCGCAACGAGGGCTTCGCTCCCGAACGGGACCGTCTGCGCGAGCTTCTGCCCCGTGATCAGTATCGCCAGGCCGAGGCGTCGATCCTCAACGCCCACTACACCGATCCGGCGGTCGTCGCCGCGATCTGGGAGGGGTTGCGCCGCGCAGGTTTCCGAGGCGGGCGGGTGCTCGAACCTGGCTGTGGGAGCGGCCACTTCATCGGGCATGCCCCCGCCGACGCAGTGATGGTCGGCGTCGAGAACGATCCGATCACCGCCGCGATCGCCGCGGCGCTCTATCCCTCGGCGCAGATCCGCAACGAGGGCTTCGAGACCACCCGGGTCCCGGAGAACAGCTTCGCCGCCACGGTGGGCAACGTGCCGTTCGGCCGGTTCGTGGTCCACGACCCCGCGCACAACGCTGCCCGGCACTCGATCCACAACCACTTCATCAACAAGTCGTTGGCCTTGACCGCACCCGGCGGGTACGTCGCGGTCCTCACCAGCCGGTACACGATGGATTCGGCCTCGGATGCCGCTCGACGCGACATCGCCGAACGCGGCGAGCTGATCGGGGCGTTGCGGTTGCCGTCGCGTGCGTTCAGCCGGGTGGCGGGCACCGAGGTGGTGACCGATCTGCTGGTGTTGCGCCGGCGCACTGAGCCGGTCGACCTGCGCGCTGAGCGCCCGCTCTGGCTGGACACCGCTCGCATTGCAATCGACGGTGCCGACGCCGACACCGCCGCCCCCATCGCGGTCAACGCGTACTTCCACGAAAACCCGCACCACGTCTTGGGCAGGATGGAGGTTGGTCACGGTCTGCACGGCAGCCCAAATCTGCGCGTCGAGGGCAGCACGGGCGCTGAGCTCGCCGCCCAGGTGTCGGCCCGCCTGGGCTCGATGGTCGACGCGGCGCTGACGCGCGGAGCGGGGCTGACCGCCACGGCCGAGGACCTGACGGTGGTGTCCCCGCAGAGCTTCGACCCGGGACTGATCGTGGCCGCCCACCAGGGCGAGCAGACCGGGTTGTTCACGTTGCGCTACAGCGCCGAGACCCAGCGCATCGAATATTGGTCGGGCCACAGCTGGGAAATCCACGACACCCCCAAGACGCTGATCCCCGAGACGCGGGAGTTGATCGCGCTCCGCGACGCCGCCAACAGCCTCATCGTCTCTCAGCGCGACGGGCGTCCCGTCGCCGAACGCGATCAGCTGCGTGGCCATCTGAATCATCTCTACGACTCCTACGTGCGCCGCCACGGTCCGGTCAACCGGTTCAGCTGGGTACGGCCCAAGGAGGTGACCCAGGAGCGCCACGACGAGAAGGTCGCTGCCGAAGAGGCGAAGTGGCGCGCCACGGAAGGGGAACCCGGGCAGCCCTACCGCGGCCCGGTGCCCCCTGAGCTGCTCGCCAAATGGGACACCGACGCCTGGAAGACCTCCGCGCCCCACAAGAAGCGACGACACCTCGAAGGCGGCATGCGCCACGATCCCGGCTGGGCGGTGGTGTCCTCGCTGGAGATCTTCGACGAAGCCACCGGCCAGGCGCGCAAAGCCGAAATCTTCTCCACCGATCTGGTGTCCGCGCGCGTGGAACAGCTCAGCGCCGCCGGCCCGGAGGAAGCCCTGGCGATGAGCCTGGACCGGGCACGTCGCGTCGACCTGGATTTGATTGCAGGTTTGCTCGACGTCGACACCGCCACGGCTCGCAATCTGTTGGCCGGCTTGGTCTATCCCGACCTCGACGACCCCGCCGAGCTGGTTCCGGCCACGGTGGCGCTGTCGGGCAACGTGCGACAGAAGCTGGCCGCGGCCCTCGCGGCGTCGCACACCAACCCGGTCTACGACGACTACGTGGCGGCGCTGCGCGAGGTGATGCCCGTCGACCGCACCGCCGAAGAGATCAGGGTGCGCCCGGGCGCGCCCTGGATTCCCACCGATGTCGTCGCCCAGTTCGCCACGGAGACCTTCGGCCTCAAGTCGGCCACCGTCGACCACGTCGGCGGTCGTTGGGTGGTCGACGTACCGTCGTATCACCGTTTCGGCCGTCTCATGACCGAAACGTGGGGCTTGCCACGCAAGGGGTCCGACGCGGTCAGTCTGCTTGAGGCGGTATGCAATTCGCGCAGCGTCGTCGTCACCGACGACACGGGTGTGCTCGACGTGGAGGCCACCTTCGCCGCGCAGGCGAAGGCAACCAAGATCAGCGAGGAATTCAGCCGGTGGGTGTTCGCCGACGAAGCCCGCCGTGAACCCCTCGTGGCCGAATACAACCGGCGTTTCAATTCCTTGAGGGCTCCGCGTTACGACGGGTCGCACCTGTCGTTGCCGGGGCTGTCGGATCGGTTCGTGCCGCACTTCTATCAGCGCAATGCCGTCGCGAGGATAATCTCCGAGCCCACAACACTTCTCGACCATGTCGTCGGTTCTGGGAAGACGGGGACCATGGTCATGGGGGCGATGGAACTCAAGCGGTTGGGACTAGTGCGCCAGCCCTGGATCGTCGTGCCGAATTCGATCATCGACCAGGTGGGCCGGGAGGCCAAGCAGTGGTATCCGGCGGCCAACGTCTTGCTCGGATCGGCCGCGACCACCGCCGAGGGCCGGCGCCGTTTGATCGCCCAGTCCGCAGCCAGCGACTGGGACATCGTGATCATTCCCGAGTCCGCTTTCACCAAAATCAAAGTCTCAGATCGCATTCGCGCCGATTACATCGACGATCAGCTCGACACGTTGCGTACTCAGCTCGAACAAGCCGACAGCGACCGGTCCAAGAAGGCCATCGAGCGGTCCCTCAAGTCGACGAAGGAACGCCTGGAGCGCCTGACGGCTCAGGACGCCAAGGACACCGGGCTGAACTTTGAAAATAGCGGTGCAGACTACCTTTTCGTTGACGAGGCCCACTATTACAAGAATCTGCAGCGTGTCTGCAACATCCCGGAGCTGAACTGCACGAACTCCTCCGAACGCGCCGAGGACCTGGCCCTGAAGCTGCGGGTGTTGCGCGACCGGCGGCGCGAGGAGGCCAAGGCGGCCGGCATTCCGGCGCACCGCGTCGTCGAGCGGGTCGCCACCCTCGCCACCGGAACCCCGATCGCCAACTCATTGGGCGAATTGTGGGTCATGCAAACATATTTGCGCCCCGACCTGCTGGAAGCCGCCGGAGTGGCCGACCTCGGGGACTGGGGGGCTGCGTTCACCGCCACGCACACGACGGTGGAGGTGAACGCCACCGGCACGAAGCTGCGTCCGGTCACGCGAGTCGGCAAGTTCACCAACCTGCCCGAACTGCTGGCACTGTCGTCGGTGTACTCCGACGTCGTCACCCGTGACCAGGTGCCAGTCGAGCTGCCGACGCTGATCGGCGGACAACGCCAGACGATCGTGCTGCAACACGACATCGAGGTCGTCGACTTCATCGCCGACCTGGGCTACCGGGCCGATCATCTCGACGCCAAGGCACCTCAGCGCGACAACATCCTCAAGATCGCCAACGACGGCCGCAACGCCTCGTTGGACCCCCGCCTGGCGCATCTGGACGCGCCGACCGCCAGCCGGGCCGCGGCGGTCGCCGAGGCCATGATGCGGACCTACCGGGCCACCGAGGATCGGGAGTACCGCCATCCGCAGACCGGTGAGGTGATGCCCAATCGCGGCAGTCTGCAGGTCGCGTTCTGCGATCGAGGGACGCCGTCGACCGATCCCGAGCAGTTCACCATCTACGCCGCGATCAAGGACGAGCTGGTGGCCCGCGGCATGCCGGCAGAGAAGATCCGGTTCGTCCACGAGGCGCGCAAGCCCCACGAGGTGGGTCTGCTGCGCGATCAATGCATCAACGGCGAGGTCGCCGTGCTGATCGGCAGCACCGAGAAGATGGGCACCGGCTGGAACATTCAGACCCGGCTGGCCGCGCTCGATCATGTCGACGTCCCCTGGCGCCCAGCGGATCTGGAGCAACGCGAAGGCCGAATCCTGCGCCAGGGCAACCAGAATCTCGACGGGGTCGAGATCCGCACCTACGTCACCGAAGGTACCTACGACACCGTCATGTGGCAGAAGGTGCAAGCCAAGTCGCTGTTCATCGATCAGGTACGCCGCAACGAGGTGGGCGACACCGAGATCGAGGACCTCTCCGGCGGGGACATCGGTGCCGCCGCAGCCGAGACAAAGGCACTGGCCACCGGTGATCCGCGCTATCTACGCCAGGTCGAGCTCGACGACCAGGTGCGGCGTCTACAGGCCTTGGAACGCGCCCACCACGAAGCCGTCCGCCGCCGTGACTGGCTGGTCGAAACCCACGAGCGCACCATTCCACGCAAGGAACGCCAACTCGCCGAATTGGCGCCGATAGCCGCACGGGTGGCCACCCACGCGGCCGCCAAGGAGGCTCCGGCTGTCGTCGTGGGCGGCGTGGCCGCCACGGACAAGGGCGTCATCTCCGAACGGTTGGCTGGCGCCTGCCGCCGTGCCTTCACCGACGGACGCGACCGAGGCGCCTCGCAGTACAGCCACCTCGGCGTGACGGTGGACGGGGTGGACGTGCTGGCGGCCCGCGACCTCACCCATGACTCGCTGCTGCTGCGCCTCGCGACGTCCTCGCGCATCACCGAAGTGAAGAAGGACGACCTGCTGGCCACCACCGCAGAGGCTTCCGGCGCCAAGTCCCGTGGACTTCTCACCCGGGTGGAGAACTTGTACCTGGACCTGCCACGCCTGCAGGCCACGTTGACCAGCGAGCTGGACCAGGACCGCGCGGAGCTGGCCGACCTGCTGGCCCATCCACCGGCCCCGTTCGAGTTCACCGGCGAACTGACCGACCGCCAAGCAGAGTTGGCCACGTTGACTCTGGAGCTGAGGTTGGCCGCCGAAAGCCCCGAAGCCAAGGCCAAAGCCGCAGCGGCGCAGGCACGGATGGCCCAGCGAGGCCGTGAGCCGGGGTGGTCGCTGCTGCACAATCCGACGCCGTACGTGGTGGAGGAGATGGGGTTCCGCAGCGCGGGCGATCTGCGGGACGCGGTGCGTCAGAGCGAGCTTCGCGCCGCGGTCGCCGTGGCGGAGCTCCCCGAGCGCCGGTCGTCGACCAGCAAGGAGGACGTGATGGTGTTGCGTGC